>JBKCJM010000068.1:0-36732 GCA_046301755.1 Cyclobacteriaceae bacterium | reverse complement strand
ATCTCCAGAAGTAGGATTGTCCTTGAATACGCTCTGGACTTTCCAGGTCTTAGTTAGTTTGGCCAACTGCTGATCTTGAATGGGTGGTTCTGACGGATCATCTCCGCAATTCGAGAAAAGTGCCAGCGTGGCAATGGCTGCAAAAGACAGAACGGCCTTTAAAAACTTCATTTGGGTCGTATTAGGTTGTTAAAAGTACCAAAAAACACAGTTTTCAAAAAATCTGCGGGTTTTTTTTGTGGTAAACACAACTGAATTCCCGCCTGCTCGAACTAGTAACCCCGGCTAAATGACCGGATATCGAGGATTTTGGCGGTTGACGGGTAGTCTTCCGCAATATTGGTTGCTACGAAGACTGTAAGCCCATCGGGCAAAGCATTAAACATTCGGTGGTACCAGCCGCGGGCTGCCTGGTCAAAGTTGGTGGTGGGTTCATCCAAAAACAGCAGTGAGCTCCTCGAGACCATTGCCAGGCCAAGTTTCAGCCGTTGTTTCATACCGGAGGATAAGTCGCGAACAAACAGGTTGCGGGCGTGCCCGAGTTCGAGAATAGTCAGCCAATCTTCAACCGAAACCCCCAGGCGGGCATCTTTAAACCTGAAATGAAATTGAATCATTTCGGCCACCGTAAACTGATCGGGCAAATCCACGTAGGGGGCTGCCAATGCGAGATGCTGATAAATGGACTCTGCCGGAATTTCCTGGCCCTCGTTTTCAAACCGCAGCTTTCCTTCGCTGGGCGGCATTTGCCCCCACAACACATGCAACAGAGTGGACTTGCCTGAGCCATTAGGCCCCACAATGGCGTGAACACCAGGGCCAAAGGAGTAATCCAGTTTGCGGAAAATCCACTCGCGTTGGAATCGTTTACCCAAACCGGTGGCGGTGATGGTCATTCCTCAACCGATGCGCTGGCGGTAAAACCTTTGAGAATGCCCCGCTCGGACGAGCGGATAAAATTAACAATGTGATCGCGCTCCTGGCTGGCCGGCAATTCGGCCTCTACCAGGTCGAGGGCCTTGGAGTTGTTCAGGCCTTTCAAGAAAATGTATCGATAAATCTCCTGAATCTCTGAAATCTTCTCGGAGGTGAATCCGCGCCTGCGAAGGCCAACCGAATTGATACCGCTATAGGTGAGCGGCTCGCGGGCCGCTTTGGTAAATGGAGGCACATCTTTACGCACCAACGACCCTCCGGATACCATCACGTGAGCCCCTACCTTTACAAACTGATGAAGCGCGCTGGCGCCCCCGATAATCGCCCAGTCGTCTATGGTAACATGTCCGGCTACCTGCACAGTGTTAACCAAAATACATTGATTGCCGATCATACAATCGTGCGCCACGTGTACATAGGCCATGAGCAGGCAATTCTTGCCGATCATGGTCTTCATCTTGTCGGTGGTACCGCGGCTAATCGTTACATACTCGCGGATGACGGTATTATCGCCAATAAAGGTTTCGGTTTTTTCTCCGGCAAATTTTAGGTCTTGCGGAACGGATGAGACGGAGGCGCCCGGGTAAATCTTCACGTTTTTTCCGAGGCGTGTACCATCCCACAAAATGGCGTTGGGTCCAATCCAACAACCATCACCAATGACCACATCTTTTTGAACGGTGGCAAATGGTTCGATGACCACGTTTTGACCGATAATGGCCTCGGGGTGAACATTCGCTAACGGATACTTGCTCATGAGTCTTTGCGTACGATACTGGCCGTCATGGTGCCCTCGCACACCAACGTGTTGCCTACGTAGGCACGGCCATACATTTTGGCGATTCCGCGTTTAATGGGAGCCATCAGGTCGCACTGGATAACCAGCGTGTCGCCCGGCAAAACCATTTTGCGGAATTTCATTTCATCAATGCCGAGGAAATACGTCCAGTAGTTCTCGGGATCGGGCACGGTGTTTAACACCAATATGCCTCCAATCTGGGCCATCGCTTCTACCTGCAGTACTCCCGGGAAAACCGGATTTCCGGGGAAATGTCCCTGGAAGAACGGTTCATTCATCGTTACGTTTTTCACCCCGGCCACGCTTTCCTTGTCCAGATAGATGATTTTGTCAATCAGCAGGAACGGGTAGCGGTGAGGAAGAATGTTGCGAATCTGATTGATGTCCATCACCGGAGGCAACGCGGGGTTATACCGCGGCACGCCCTTTTTATCGGACTCAATCATGGCCTTTTTTAACTTTTTCGCGAACGCCACGTTCGCAGCATGCCCCGGCCGGGCTGCGAGAATCTGAGCTTTCAACGGACGGCCAGCCAGCGCCAGGTCACCGATAATGTCAAGCAGTTTGTGGCGGGCGGGTTCGTTGTTGTAGCGCAACTCAATGTTATTGAGAATGCCTTCTTTTTTTACTTCAACTTTGGGCTTACCCAGCATCTGCGCAATGTTGTCCAGTTCGTGCGGTTCCACCACGCGGTCCACAATGACGATCGCGTTGTTCAGGTCGCCTCCTTTAATCAGGTTATGCTTGTACAGCATCTCCAGTTCGTGCAGAAAACAAAATGTGCGGCAGCTGGCAATTTCTTTTTCGAACTGACCGATATTGGTAATCGAAGCGTGCTGGCTACCCAGTACCGGTGAGTTGTAGTCGATCATTACCGTAACGCGGTAATCGTCCAGCGGGAGAGCGGCAATCTCCACGTTGCGTGAAGAATCGCGGTAGAAGATGGAGTCCTGAACTTCAAAAAAGTCGCGCAAGGCGTTCTGCTCTTCGGTCCCGGCCTCTTTCAATACGTTCACAAACTGGATTGAGCTGCCGTCCATGATGGGCGCTTCGGGGCCATCAATCTGAATCAGAACATTATCGATTTCCAAACCCACCAGTGCGGCCAGCGTGTGCTCAATGGTACTTACGCGCCCACCGTTTTGTTCGATCGTGGTACCACGCGATACATCTACCACCAGGTCGCAGTTTGCATCGATGATGGGAGAGCCGGGCAAGTCGATACGCTGAAATTTGTAGCCGTGGTTCGGCTTGGCAGGAAGAAACGTCATGGTGGTTTGCACCCCGGTGTGGAGCCCCACACCCGAAATGCTCACCGACTTTTTAATGGTTTGTTGCTTGTATTGCAGCATTGCGGCAAAAAGTCCGCAAATTTAACCCAATTAGCCCGAAATCAAAACGTTAGGCGAATTACGGGTGGCCGTTGGATTCGACCGATTCGGTCTTGCCTACCCGCTTTTCCAGCTCCCGCAACCGGTCGTTGATATCCGGCAAACGTTTGAATACGGCATAACAGCGGAAGTACTCCTTGATATCAATGGCAGGATAACCCAGCAATCGCTGGCCTTCCTCTTTCACTGATTTTGAGATGCCGGCCTGTGCGCCAATCGATGTGTTGTTCGCAATCACCAGGTGCCCGGCAATACCCACCTGCCCGGCAATCATGGAGTTCTCGCCAATCTTGCTCGATCCGGAGATACCGGCCTGCGCGGCAATCACGGTGTTCTTACCTACTTCTACGTTATGGGCGATCTGGATCAGGTTGTCCAATTTAACGCCTTTGCGAATTACGGTTGCATCGCCCATCATGGTGGCACAGTCAATCACAGTATTCGCGCCTATTGACACATGATCTTCAATAATCACATTACCCAATTGCGGAATGGTTTTATAACTGCCATCCTCTTGCGGTGCAAATCCGAAACCATCGCTGCCAATAACAGTGCCTGCGTGAATTTCGCACTGATTGCCGATGCGGGTGCCGGAATAAATCTTGACGTTGGGATGAAGAATGGTGTTGTCGCCAATCAGCACGTTGTCGCCAATGAAAACGTGGGGGTAAATTTTTACGTTGTCGCCCACCGTCACATTCTGCCCGATGTAGGAGAACGCACCCTGATAGAGATTTTTTCCCGCCTTAAAACTGCTGCCCGTAAAGCTTGGCTGCTCAACACCCGTTTTCTGGAAGCTCAGCATCTTGTGGTACTCTTCCAGCAGCACCGTGAAACTCAGATACGGATCATCCACCAGGATAAGCGAGGTTGAAACATCCTTCTTGGCCTGAAAATCGCGGCTAACGATGACTGCGCTGGCTTGCGTGGTGTAAATGTATTGTTCGTACTTGGGGTTGGCGAGGAAGGCAATTTGTCCGGCCCTGGCGTCCTGGATTTTGCCCAACATGTTCACCTTCTGCTGGCCGTTACCGCGCAGTTCACCGCCCAACATGAGGGCTATTTGCTGAAGCGTGAATTCCATTCCGTGTGTCAGTAGGTTGGCTGGGGCGCTTGGGCCTTCACCACCCTACAAAGATACATTTTTGGGCCAGCATAGGTAGTTTTTCTTCACGATTTTGCTGATGGCTTTGATGCTGGGTAAATCGGAAGCCTGGGCGATATCCAAAATGCGCCCATCCTTCATCTTAATGGCAATGCCTTGTCGCTCGGCTACGTAGGCTTCGTTCGTGACGGTGCCGTGCGAAAACAGATAGCGCGCCTCGCGTTGGAGCAGCTGGCGGCTTTTGCCTACGGCCCGTTTTACTTTTTCGACCATCGACTTGCTGATGGGCGCCTGCGATAGTTTGATCTGAAAAAGCTGGCGGTGAAGTAAGGCTGAACTCAATTCGCTCAAGATCGGATCGCGGTGATCCTGCCATACCTTAAGCCCTCCCCAGATATCGCGATCATCCAACTCGCCAAATTGTTGCAGGAGCTCGCGTTGTGTTTTGAAATCTTCCAGCGTATACGTGCGCGACAGGAACGTACCCAGGGAAGCCGAGGCAGGGAGTGCCTGTCCCGACTGCGACAGGTATTGGGCTCTTTTAATCAGGTTTACCATCATGCGTTCGGCACTGACGGCCGTCTTGTGCAGGTATAGCTGCCAGTACATCAGCCTCCGTGCGTGCAGAAAGTTTTCGATGCTGTAAATCCCTTTTTCTTCCACCACCAGTTGATCGTCTTCCACATCCAGCATCGACACAATACGATCGACTCCGATGGTTCCTTCCACAACACCGGAGTAGAAAGAATCACGTTGGAGATAGTCCAGCCGGTCGATGTCGAGTTGGCTGCTGACCAACTGATGGAAAAATTTGCGCGAATAACTGTTTCGGAAGATTTTCATGGCCAGGTCCAACCGGCCGCCCATGTTCCGGTTAAGGTCCTGCATGAAGAGGTACGAGAGCGACTCGTGATGAAGGCCGGGCAAAAGTGTTTCCTCGAGGGCGTGTGAAAAAGGGCCGTGGCCGATATCGTGGAGAAGAATCGCGGCCTGGGCGGCCTCGAACTCCTGCTGGCTGATGCCTACGCCCTTGGTTCTCAAATTGTCCAGCACCAAGCCCATGAGATGCATGGCACCCAGGGCGTGATGGAAGCGCGAGTGTGTAGCGCCCGGGTACACCATTTCGCTGAGCCCGATCTGGCGAATATGCCGAAGCCGTTGAAAGTAGGGGTGCTCAAGAAGATCAAAAACCAGGTCGCTCCGGAAGGTGATGAATCCGTAAACCGGATCATTGATGATTTTCTTTTTCTCCACGCGATTCAGATAAACCCCTGGCTGATTTATTGCTTAACTTTGACGTATGCAAAGATACAGCATTTTGTGGGCCGATGATGAGATAGATCTGCTCAAGCCGCACATCCTGTTCCTGCAGCAGCGCGGGTACGACATCACACCGGTCAATAATGGTTCCGAGGCAGTCGAGATGTGCGAGGATCGCAACTTTGACGTTGTATTTCTTGATGAAAATATGCCAGGCATTTCCGGGCTCGAAGCGCTCAACCTCATCAAGAACCAAAAGCCGAACCTGCCGGTGGTTATGATCACCAAGAATGAAGAAGAGCAAATCATGGAAGAAGCGATCGGTGCAAAAATTGACGATTACCTGATCAAGCCGATAAACCCCAGTCAGATTCTGCTCAGTATCAAAAAAATTCTCGACAATAAGCGTCTGGTGCAAGAGAAAACCAGTATGAACTATCAGCAGGAGTTCCAGAAAATCAGCATGGCGTTTCTGGGCGACCTGAATTATGCAGAGTGGGCCGACATGTACAGAAAGCTGGTGTTTTGGGAATTGCAGATGGCCGAAGGCGACAACCAGATGGCCGAGGTGCTGGAGATGCAGAAAGTGGAAGCCAATACCAACTTCTGCCGCTTTATTAAGCGCAACTACGAATCGTGGCTCAATGACCCCAAAGTGGAGAAGCCCATGTTGTCGCATCAACTGATGAAGCGAAAGGTTTTTCCGGAGATCAAAAAGGACCAGCCTGTATTTCTGATTGTGATTGACAATCTTCGATACGATCAGTGGAAGGTCATTGAGCCGGAGTTAAGCGACTACTTTGTGGTCGATGGCGAGGAGACCTACTACTCCATTCTGCCCACGACTACAGCCTATGCGCGCAATGCCATTTTTTCGGGCCTGCTTCCGTCCGAGATGGTTAAGCAACACCCCGAGCTTTGGGTAGGCGAGGATGAAGATGAATCGAAAAATAACTTTGAGGCGGAGTTCCTTGAAAAGCAGATCCGCAGGAATAACCTGAACTTCAAATTCTCGTACCACAAGATCAAGCAACTGGAAGAGGGGCGCGACTTGGCCGATTCGGTGAACAACCTGTTCACGAACGACCTGAATGTGATCGTGTATAATTTCGTTGATATGCTGTCGCACGCCCGCACCGATATGGCCATGATCCGCGAGCTGGCACCAGATGAGGCTGCGTACCGATCCATCACCCGAAGTTGGTTTGTCCATTCGCCTTTGTTCGACATACTGAAGAAAATTGCCGAGCGTAAGGTGCGGCTGATCATTACTACCGACCATGGTACCATTCGGGTGAAGCGCCCGTTTAAGATCATTGGTGACCGCAACGTAAATTCGAATTTAAGATACAAGCAGGGCAAGAACCTCGGATTTGAAGGTGACAAGGTGTTTCAGGCAAGCCGGCCCGAGCGGTTCTTTCTGCCCAAGCAGAATGTGTCGACCAGCTATGTGTTTGCCATCGAAGATCAGTTTTTTGCCTACCCGAACAACTACAACTACTACGTGAACTTCTACAAAGACACGTTTCAGCACGGAGGCGTAAGCCTGGAAGAGATGGTTATTCCTTTTGTTTTGCTATCTTCGAAGAATGCCTGAGCACCGGGTGCAACTGCAGGGTGAGTTTTGCATCGGGGTAAACCAGATGACGGAAGTTGCCCGCGAATTGTGGAAAGAGGGTAAAGGCTGGACGGTTTGGCTGGTGCAAGGCGAAATGGGTGCAGGTAAAACCACCCTGATCAAAGCGCTGGGGGAGGTGCTCGGTGTGAAGCAGCGGGTGAGCAGCCCTACGTTTTCATTAGTCAATGAGTACACCACGGCCGAGGGAAGGCGCGTGTACCATTTTGATTTTTACCGCTTGAAGAAAGAAGAAGAAGCCTACGACATGGGAGCCGAGGAATATTTTGATTCAGGTGAGCTTTGCCTGGTTGAATGGCCCCAGCGGGTGCCCACCCTGATTCCTCCCCGGCATTTCCGGGTGAGGTTGGCCTTCACAGCAGGCAACCAGCAGGACGGCAGACAGATTTTTTTTGAACAACATGAGTAACTCCAGGAAATCCGGTTTCGAAGCGCTAGCCAAGAGCAGCCTTTCACCGCAAGAACAGATGGTGAAGGTGAAGACCGGTAAGAAGTCTTTTTCCATTGGTTTGCCCCGCGAGATCGCGTACCAGGAAAACCGCATCAGCCTCACCCCCGATGCCGTTGCGTTGCTGGTCAATAACGGCCACGAGGTTTGGATCGAAACCAAGGCGGGCGAGGGCAGTAAGTTCACCGATAAACAGTATAGCGAAGCTGGGGCGAAGATTGTGTACTCTCCCTCTGAAGTGTACAAAGCCGAGATTATTCTAAAGATCGAACCGCCCACTCACGATGAACTGGAGTACTTCAAGCCGGGCCAAACGTTGATTTCTGCCCTCCAGGTGGGGCATCTCGAGCAACCGTATATCGATGGCCTGATTAAAAAGCGGGTGACGGCTCTGGCATACGAATTCATTGAAGACAAAGCAGGCGGCATGCCCATCATCCGCGCCATGAGTGAGATAGCCGGTAGTACCGTCATTCTGATTGCGGCCGAGTACCTGAGCACTTCGCGAAATGGACGGGGAATTATCTTTGGCGGCATCACGGGTGTGCCACCCACGAAAGTGGTCATCATTGGGGCGGGTACTGTGGCCGAATATGCCGCGCGGGCTGCCATGAGCTTAGGTGCGCAGATTCAGGTGTTCGACAATCATCTCTATAAATTAAGGCGACTCAAACACGCGCTGGGCTCTCCGCTATCGACAGCTACCATTGACTCGGGTATGCTGGCCGAAAGCCTGAAGGATGCCGATGTAGTGATTGGCGCTCTGCGTGCAGAAAAAGGAAAAGTACGCCACGTGGTGAGTGAAGAAATGGTGAGCAATATGAAGCCGGATTCACTGATTATTGATTTGAGCATTGACCAGGGAGGCTGTATCGCAACTTCTGAGATGACCACCCACGACAAGCCTACCTACCGCAAGCACGGAGTAATCCACTACTGCGTACCTAACGTGGCAAGCCGCGTGGCCCACACCGCTGCCACAGCCCTGAGTAATATTTTTACACCCACCATCTTGCGCGCAGCCGAGGAGGGCGGGGTAGAGGAAATGATTTTCGGGCACAAATGGTTTATGAAGGGCGTGTATACCTACAAGGGCAACCTTACTAATGAATCAGTCGCCCGTAAGTTTGGCATTAAGTTCAGGAATATTGAACTTTTGCTGGCGGCAAGGGTATGAGGTTTTTCTAGATACTAGATACTAGATACTAGATACTAGATACTAGTTCCCGGCATCCAGCATCTAGTATCCAGTATCCAGCATCCAGTATCCAGCATCTAGTATCCAGCATCTAGTATCCAGCATCCAGTATCCAGCATCCAGCATCCAGCATCCCTTATCTCATTCCCTTCAACTGCTCTTCTAACGCTTTGATCTTTGCCTCTGCGTCCGCTTTTTTCTTACGCTCGTTTTCCAGCACTTGGGGCGGGGCGCCCGCCACAAACCGTTCATTGGTCAGTTTCTTTTCGCAGGAAGCCAGGAACCCGCGCTGGTATTCCAGTTCTTTCGTCAGGGTCTCGCGCTCGCGGGCCGCGTCAACCTTGCCGTTCAGCACAATGTAGAACTCCGATGATTTCACCAGGAAGCTCGTGGCATTGGCCACCTTCTCCCGAACCGGGCTTACTTCGCTCAGGTTTCCGAGTTTTTTAATCACGGGCCAGAACGCATTGATGATCGCCACGCTTCCATCTTTTACTGATAACGGCAGAGCTTCGCGGGGCGAAAGACCTTTGCTGCTGCGGACGTTGCGTACTTCGCTGACAATGGTAAACGCGTGACTGGCTTCCTCCAACAGCTCCGGCTTCACTGCTCCAGCCGCTGGCCACGATGCCACAATGATGTTGTCTCCGGGTTTACGTTCGCGTAATTCCGTCCACAACTCTTCGGTGATAAATGGCATGAATGGATGCAGCAGTTTCAAAACCGCTTCAAAAAACTCCACCGTGCGCGCGTAGGTTGCAGCATCAATGGGTTTGCCGTACTCGGGCTTGATCATCTCGAGGTACCACGAGCAGAAGTCATCCCAAATGAGTTTATAAACACTCATGAGGGCATCGCTCATGCGGTACTTCGCAAAGTGATCGTTCAACTCGGCAATGCCCTGATTCAGTCTCGACTCAAACCAGGCTGTTGCCACTTTATTTTCTTCCGGTTGCGCGAGAGGCTCAGCGGTCCAACCCTTTACCAGTCGGAATGCGTTCCACACTTTGTTGGCGAAGTTCCGGCCCTGCTCACAAAGCTTTTCATCAAACAGCAGGTCGTTGCCGGCCGGTGAGCTAAACAACATGCCGGTGCGCACGCCATCAGCTCCGTACGTTTTAATCAGGTCGAGCGGATCGGGGCTGTTGCCCAGCGATTTGCTCATCTTGCGGCCCAGCTTGTCGCGCACAATGCCCGTGAGGTAAACATCCTCAAACGGTTTTTCATCCAGGTATTCGTATCCGGCAATGATCATGCGTGCCACCCAGAAGAAGAGAATCTCCGGAGCCGTGACGAGCACCTTGGTCGGGTAGTAGTAGTGTAACGTAGGATTCAATTTGCTGTTGATCTTTCCGGTGCTCTTGTCAAAGCAGTGGTCATCAAAGCCGTTGAAAACAGCCTCGGGCCACAGCCAGCTTGAAGCCCAGGTGTCGAGCACGTCTTCATCCTGCCGCAGGTCTTTTTCCGTTAACGGTTTTCCGCTCTTTGCCGATGCCATCTTTACGGCTTCTGCAACCGACTCCGCCACAACAAAATCATGTTCGCCCGTGCCGTAGTAATAAGCCGGTATGCGGTGGCCCCACCACAGCTGCCGCGAAATGCACCAATCGCGCACATTTTCCATCCAGTGGCGGTACGTGTTCTTGAACTTGGCGGGGTGCAGCCGGATCTCATCGTCTTCCACGGCCCGGTATGCCCTGCGCGAAATCTCTTTCATCTTCACAAACCACTGCAGCGACAGTTTTGGCTCCACCACGGTATTGGTGCGCTCGCTCCGGCCGATACGCGTTACAAACTCCTCCTCCTTTACCAGTAACCCCGCTTCGCGCAGGTCTCTCACCATTTCCTTGCGCACGGCAAACCGATCTTTACCGATAAACTTAGCGATCTCACATTGCGCGTTGAGCGTGCCATCATCGTTGATGGTGTCAATCACCGGCAGGCTGTGCCGCAAGCCAATTTCATAGTCGTTCACATCGTGGGCCGGTGTCACCTTCAGGCAACCCGTTCCAAAAGATTTATCAACGTAGTCATCGGCAATTACCGGTATCTCACGATTGATAAACGGTACCAACACCTTCTTGCCAATCAGATGGCGATAGCGTTCGTCACCAGGGTTCACCGCAATCGCGGTGTCACCCATGATCGTTTCCGGTCGTTGCGTAGCGATCAACACCCATTCATCCGCGGTGTCCTTTACCCGATACTTCACCGAATAAAGAATCGATTTTTCACCCTCTTCCTTATACATTACCTCTTCGTTGCTCAGCGCGGTGCGCGCTTCGCAGTCCCAGTTGATCATCCGCAGCCCGCGGTAGATGTAGCCTTTGTTGTAGAGGTCGACAAACACGAGGATCACCGCCTGGTAGTAGCCGGGGTCCATCGTGAAGGATGTTCGCTGCCAATCGCACGAAGCGCCCAATTTTTTCAGTTGCTCCAGAATGATGCCGCCATATTTTTCTTTCCATTCCCAGGCATATGTCAAAAACTCATCGCGCGTGAGGTCCGATTTCTTAATTCCTTTCTCACGCAGCATGGCCACCACGCGGGCCTCCGTGGCGATAGAGGCGTGATCGGTGCCCGGCACCCAGCAGGCTTCCTTACCTTCCATGCGGGCCTTGCGGATCAGCACATCCTGAATGGTGTTGTTGAGCATATGGCCCATGTGCAGCACGCCCGTTACGTTGGGCGGAGGAATGACAATGCTGTAAGGCTCTTTAGCCGCATTAGGCGTTGAATGGAAGAAACCGTTATCCAGCCAATACTGGTACCACTTGTCTTCTACCTCGGCCGGATTGTATTTCGTTGAAAGCGACATGACGTGAATTAAAAGAGCGCAAATTTAGCCAAAAGACGCGGTGAATCGGCAGTGGCATTGCTTTTTGGCGGCACCCCTGACCGCTTTGCGTCAGGGGCCGGGCTGTTCAGGGCTTCGGTGCTGCGCACTTCGCCCTGCGGGCTCACCCTTACCATCCCTTGCCGGCTCCGGCACTACTTCATGCGGATGCGCCAGTTGGCCGGATACAGGTTATTCGTCCGGTTGCCCAGCCGGTTGATCCACCCCAGCGGCAGTTGACGGTGTGTTACCAGGGCCATGCCCTTTTTATCGGAGGGAAGGTGGATATTTTCTTTTCGCAGGAAGGCCAGCGCAGTTGCTTCATCGACCTCGCACTCGTCAAAGGTTCCCCGCCTCAGCTCGGTGGATAGAGCCCAGGCATGTTCAGCCACCAGCTTGTCGTGCTTGATTGACGCCAGCGCAGTGCCCCGTGTAATCACATTGAGTTGGGCAAGTATCAGATCGATACTGGTCGGCCAACCGGCCGGCAACGCAATCAGCAGGTCATCGCGTTGATGAACCACGAGTTTTTCAGGCTGCTGCATCCAACTGTCCAGCCGGCTTCGGATGTTGGCCGAAGCCAAAGCCGTTGATTGACGACCTCGGATACGCACGGGCTCCGCGGGTGACTTCTTGCGCATCACGGCCAGAAAAAAACCTTCGCCCCTGGCACGATGAGGGTAAAAGCGATACCCAACGGCTCCCTGTGAGTATACTTCCTCCACGCCCCACTCGGGCGGGGGCTTTAGCGGTAAGAATTCCAGTTGCTGCTCATGTTTTAGCCACAACAGGGTTTGTTCATTTTCGGCTTCGGAGTACGTACAGGTGCAGTAGATCAGCAGGCCGTCTTCTTTCAGCGATGGCCATACGTCTGCCAGAATTCTGCGCTGGCGCAGGGAACATAGTTCCACATGTTCTTCGCTCCATTCACTGGCAGCGTGTGCATCTTTTCGAAATAGCCCTTCACCCGAGCAAGGTGCGTCAACCACCATCAGGTCAAAGAAGCCGGTGAGGCCAGCAAAATCATGCGGGTCATTTTGGGTTACAATCGCGTTGGGATAACCCCACTTGCAGATGTTCTCAGCCAGCACCGAGGCGCGCGTGCGGATCACTTCATTGCTGACCAAAAGTGATTCTTTGTGTAGCAGACCAAGCAGGTGCGTGGATTTACCTCCGGGCGCGGCACATAAGTCAAGCGCTACCAGCGGCCCTGTAGACGCATGTTGCCGGATGGCGAACTCAAGGAACATCGAACTGGCTTCCTGCACGTAGTAAGCGCCTACATGCAGCGCAGGGTCCAGCGTAAACACCGGGCGTGCCGCCAGGTACCGACCCATCGAAGACCACGGCACGTCTTCACCCGTCACCCAGGGTCCGCTTTTCTTTGGGTTCAGCCGCACACTAACGGGTGCCGGTTTCGCCAGCGCGTCCTCAAACTCGGAGTATTGTTCACCCAGTCTGGATTTCATGCGGTGGGTGAACTTAGCAGGCAGCATGGCAGCAAGGTAAAACTTTGCCTTTCAATTGATCAAACGGGGCTTTGGAAGTACTTTTGACTAATGAAGTTAGCTGCTAACGATCCATCGCTGAAAAGTTGGGTGCACGTGCCCAAGGGATCTGATTTCCCCATTCAAAATCTCCCGTTTGGCATATTCAAAACCAAGTACCTGTCTGCAGTGGCGGGCGTGGCCATCGGTAACCATGTGCTGGATCTCGTGTACCTGCACGAGCACGGCTACCTGGATGGGCTCGGTCTGCAGTCGGGTATTTTCAACCAAAAATACTTGAATGACTTTCTTGCGCTGGGCAGGCGGAAAGGACGAGAAGTGCGCGACCGTGTTTCCGAATTACTGCGGCACGATAATCATGAACTCCATGCAGCCGCGCGTGAAATTGCGCTGGTACCGATGGACGAAGTGCAGTTGTTGCTGCCTGTGAATATTCCGAACTACACCGATTTTTATAGCAGCGAGGAGCACGCTACCAATGTCGGCAGCATGTTTCGCGATCCGAAAAACGCCCTGCTGCCCAACTGGAAGCACTTGCCGGTGGGTTATCATGGCCGGGCATCCTCGATTGTGGTGTCGGGCACGGGCATTCACCGCCCGAAAGGGCAGATCAAGCCGGCCGATTCGGAATTGCCGGTGTACTGTCCCTCGCAAAAACTTGACTTTGAGCTGGAAGTAGCATTTGTCACGTGTACCAAAACGAAACTGGGTTCGTCCATCTCTACGCACGATGCCGAAGATCACATCTTTGGCCTCATGCTGTTTAACGATTGGTCGGCCCGCGATATTCAACAGTGGGAGTATGTGCCGCTCGGTCCGTTTTTAGGAAAGAATTTTGGTTCCACGCTCTCGCCCTGGATTGTAACGCTGGATGCGCTCGAGCCTTTTCGTACCGAAGGCCCCAAGCAGGTGCCCCAGGTGTTACCGTACCTGGCCTGTGAAGGCAAACACCACTTCGACATCGTGCTGGAGGTGCTCCTTCAACCCAAGAAAGAGAAAGAGGTAAGTGTGTGCCGCACCAACTTCCGGTACATGTATTGGAACATGGCACAACAACTGGCCCACCACACTGTCAATGGCTGCAACATTGACGTGGGTGATGTGTATGCGTCCGGTACCATCAGCGGACCGTCACCGGGCTCGTATGGTTCTTTACTGGAGCTAACCTGGAATGGCCAGCGTCCCTTGCATGTGCACGGACAAACCCGAACGTTTTTGCAAGATCATGACACCGTGATCATGCGTGGCCATGCAGAAAAAGATGGGGTGCGCATTGGTTTTGGTGATTGTGCTGGAACCATTTTGCCTGCTGTATGAGCAAGGCTTTCTTTTTTGCAGGAGTTTCTCTGGCAACAATTATCAATGCCTGGTTGGTATCCAAACCTAACCTGCTGGGTAAGTTGGGTTTGATTATTTACAAGGTTCACTTCCTAAAAACGTTTCCCCGTGCCCTGGCCACCGTCTCGGTAGTCGTGGTGTTGTTTGTCATCATGGCCGAAGTGTTGAGGTCAGTCCGCAAGGCCGCGGTTCGAAACGGGCTGATCGTTTTTACTTTGTTTGCCCTCGTTGCTCTCGAGGTAAAAACGGCTCTCGATTTTCAGACCTGGACGCTTGGCCACATCGGCTGGCGGTTGCGGTATGGCGCTTACCTTCTTCCTGTATTGCTCATGTTCATCATTAGTTCGCCCTGGTGGGTGAAGTCATCGCGTTAATCAGAATGGTTATGGTCATTGATCCCAAAGAAATCCCGGTACCAAAGATGCACAGCTACCTGTTGGGCGCAGTGGTGCCTCGGCCCATTGCCTTTGCCAGCACGGTTGATGCCCGCGGTCAGGTTAATCTGAGTCCGTTCAGTTTTTTCAATTGTTTCAGTGCCAATCCGCCCATCGTTGTGTTTTCGCCTGCCAGAAGGGGTCGGGATAACACCACCAAGCACACCTACGAAAATGTAAAACAGGTACCGGAAGTGGTGATCAACATCGTGAATTTTGCCATGGTGGAGCAAGCCTCACTGGCCAGTTGTGAATACCCGGAGGGTGTCAACGAGTTCGTGAAGGCCGGTCTCACTGAAGTAAAGTCGGAGCGCGTGCGACCCCCGCGGGTAGGTGAGGCTCCGGTGGCACTGGAGTGCAAAGTGAATCAGGTTATTGAGTTGGGCAGCGGAGGCGCAGCGGGCAACCTGGTCATCTGTGAGGTGGTGTTGATGCACGTGAAAGATGAAGTGCTCGATGCGCAGGCGAGGATTGATCCGTTCAAACTGGATGCGGTGGCCCGGATGGGTCAGGACTATTACTGTCGTGCCAGCGGAGAAGCCATTTTCACCGTACCGAAGCCGAATGAAAAAGTTGGCATCGGCATTGATCAGTTGCCGGCCTATCTGCGCAAAAGCAAGATTTTTTCGCCCAATGAACTTGCTCGATTGGCGAATATCGAAAAGATACCGGAAGGAAATCCAATGAGTGTGCCGTCCGACCGGACCATGAGGCAAGCCCGCGAACTCTTGCTGGCCGGCAAAACAGAAGAAGCCTGGAAGTTGCTGGTGGGTTAATCCCGATACATCACGGCTTTAATCGCCCGCACCGTCTTCTCCACGTTTGGCAGTATGGCTTCAATCAAAGTAGGAGCGTAGGGTAGGGGTACATCAAAACTGTTCACCCGCTGGATGGGCGCATCCAGGTAATCAAACGCGTGCTTTTGAACGTGGTATGTGATTTCGGTGGCAATCGAGGACAGCGGCCACGCTTCTTCGACAATCACCAACCGATTGGTTTTCTTAACCGACTCGACCACCGTGGCGTAGTCGATCGGGCGCACCGTGCGCAGATCAACTACTTCGCAGGAGATACCGTCCGTTTCCATTTCGGCTGCAGCCGCAAGGGCCACTTTCATGATCTTTCCGAAGCTCACGATGGTAACGTCTGTTCCCGCACGCTTTACGTCAGCCTGGCCAATCGGTATCAGGTATTCTTCCGCTGGCACCTCACCTTTGTCACCATACATCAATTCTGATTCCATGAAAATCACCGGATCTTCATCCCGAATCGAACTTTTCAAAAGTCCTTTGGCATCATACGGGGTGAAGGGTACCACTACCTTTAGCCCGGGTGTGTTGGCAAACCAGTTTTCAAAGTTCTGCGAATGTTGTGCTCCCAGTTGGCCTGCATTGCCCGTAGGTCCGCGGAAAACGATGGGGCAACTGTACTGCCCGCCCGACATCGAAAGTATTTTTGCGGCCGAGTTAATCACCTGGTCGATAGCCACAAGCGAGAAGTTGAAGGTCATGAATTCAATGATGGGCCGAAGACCGTTGATGGCGGCACCAACGCCTACTCCGGCAAAGCCCAGTTCGGCAATGGGTGTATCAATCACACGCTTGGGGCCAAACTCATCCAGCATGCCCTGGCTCACTTTATAGGCCCCGTTGTATTCTGCCACTTCCTCACCCATCAGAAATACCCGTGGGTCTCTTCGCATTTCTTCTGACATGGCCTCACGGAGGGCCTCCCGGAATTGAATTTCTCTCATAAAGGGTGATAAAGCCCGTAAAAATAGCTTGACCTTGCTAACTACAAAACTGCCAAAAACAAAAAACCCCTGAAATTCAGGGGTTTTTTGTTCAAAAATCGATGATGGAATTACTTCAGTGCGTTGCGGAACGCATCTGTGGTATTGAATTTGGCGAACTCCAGGTCAGTCAGGGCCTTCTCTTTCAGGTTCGGATCAACTTTTACTGCGCTGATGAGGTTGTTAACCACGCCATCGCCATTGCCATTGCGAGCAGCGGCTACGGCAGCACCGTAGTAAGCCAATGCGAAGTTGGCATTCTTGCGGCTGGCGTCAGCAAACGAATTGGCGGCATTGCCGGCATCCTTGTTCAGCAGTTGAGCCAACCCCTTATTGAAGAGGTTTACATCTGTTTCTGTGGCTGAAGAAGTAGAACGAACGGCATCGCTGTAGCGGGCCATGTAAATTTCGCAGGCGCCTTTCACACCGTTTACACCACGCGACACATCATTGCTTGCACCGTTAAGCGCCTTGTTGGCGTGGGCGTAAGCCTTATACGGATTGCCTTTCCACAAGGCTACCGTTGCCAGGTTGGCGTGTACTTCAGACGTTTCGCGCAATTTGGCTGCGATCTCCAGTTGAGTGGCGGCTTTGTCGGCAAACTCAGCAGCACGCGAAGGATTTTCCATAGCCATGTTCAGATAAGCGGCACCCAGGTTATTGTGGGCATTCCAGTTGCTTCCTTTCTTAGTGGCTGCTTCATAGATAGCTGCTTTCTCTTCGGTAGAAGGGGTAAGCGTGCCCGCATACATCAGCTCTTCGAATGACAACGCATCGAAGTTACCACCTTGTGCGATTTGCTTCGCCAGTGTTGAAATCTCAGCATCGGTCTTCTTGTCTTTTACGGTGAGGATCTCCGTCTTGGCTGTACGTAGCTTCGGATACACTTCCTTAAACACTTTCTTGTAGGTCTTGATTTTCTCAATTGCCTTTTGCTGATCAACAAATGAGCCACCGCCATTGATGACGTTGAGGTATTCGCTCTTCTGGTCATCGGTGATGCCAGTATAAGCAGCGAGGGCGGCCTTGAACTCATTCCAGTCGTCAACCACAGGCTTCAGGATGAAGCGAATGCTATCGGCTTTGCCTTTGTAGTCGTACTTCTTCATCTGATCGCGATAGAACTTCTCAATCGCGGCAGCACGCTCTTCCGACAACTTTGTGTTCACACGCTCACGCCCTTCCGGTGAGTGGGTACCCGTAATAGTTACCGTGCGGGTGGCATTCTTCGATGCAATGAAGGCATCCAGTTGCTTACCCTTGTCAGCACCGATCTCACTCTTGCGCAAAACAGACTTGCCTTGCTCAAAGATGAAATCCGGGATTACCACCGGGATCAATTCTTCCTGATTGTTGTATCCATGACCAGCGTAGGCAGCATAGTAGGAGTTCTGCACCAACTTGGAGGTGGTGATCATACCGGTCGCTACGGTCATGCGGGGGGTTTTTTTGGACTTGGTGCCTTTAGCCGCAACGCCTTCCACTTCTACCGTGCCTGTTTTGTAGGCGTCTTTGTAAGGGAAAGTAAACGTCTTGGTTACTTTAGGCTGCTCGGTGCTGCTGCTCGGGTAATCCTCCGCTTTGAACGGAATCGGATCCAGGGCCAGCTCACTGTCGCCATATTTGTAGAATGAGTTAACCGTGTACACGGTGCCCTTCTTCAGCATTTTTACCGGCAGATTGGCCGACATATTGAACACCACAGTGTCTTTGTGAACCTCGAGCGGATTGGGCTCCGCCTTCAGTTGTTGTTCTTTGGCCATCTTGATCATTTGGGGCAGCGTACAACCCGTAAAGGTTAACGCACCGGCTACGACCAGAACATAGAATAATTTTCTCATGAGATCAGGAATTAATTGTTTCTTTAAAGAGTCCGCAAAACTACGTTTAACGCCATTTTGATGCAATGGTCTGCGCAAAAATATGATAGTCCGAAACCTTATTTTCAGGGCGTTTAGGCTATATTTGCAAAACCTCCGGTAATTATCGTTCAACTTGCAGAAAATCGGGTTGAACGGGCCTTCGGAGAGACCGAATTTGGTATGAAGGGCATGATCGATCAAATCCAGCACTTTTTTGAAAAAAGAGCCTTTGGCGTGTGTACGTACCTGGGGGAAAAAATGGGTGTGGCCACCTCGTCAATCCGGCTGTTTTTCATTTACTCCTCGTTTCTCACGCTTGGTTCTCCCCTTATCGTGTACCTGGCCATGGCGTTTGTTCTGAATATGCGCAGGCACATGCGCAGACGGAGCACCATTTGGGACTATTGACCCCGGCTAACCTGCGAAAACGTTTGTTGACGAAGGCCAAAAAAGGCCCAGGCTATTGAACGCACCTGCCGAAGCGGCACGTTCATCAGCGGAAGGCGCTTTGCAATCCGTTGACGGTCACCCCAGGTTCGGGGAAGACTCCTAAGAAAATTCCAATACGCTTTCGCCACGGCTGCAGCATGGCCAGCACCCCCGCCTAACAAAAACCGAAAACCGGCAACCCCGTCAAGTACCACACGCGCCAGGAGCGCACAGGCAAGCGGAATCAAAGGCATGTTTTTTACAAGCATAGCCAGGCTGTTGGTGAAGTTCAGGTATGTCTTGCGCGGATTCGCTGCCGAGAGTGTGCCACCCCCGACATGAAAGACCTCCGATGACGACTGGTACCACACCTGGTAACCTGCCCGGTGAAGTCGCCAGCACAAGTCAATCTCTTCCATGTGGGCAAAGAAATGCTCATCCAATCCGCCCACCTGCCAATACAGCTGGCTACGCACCACGAGGCAGGCACCACTGCCCCACATCACCGGCCGGCTATCGTTGTATTGGTCGTTATCTACTTCGACCTGGTCAAAAATGCGTCCGCGGCAATAGGGATAGCCAAAGGCATCCAGAAAACCTCCGGCTGCTCCGGCATATTCAAAACGGTTTTTTTGGTGAAATGACTTAATCTTCGGCTGCACGGCCGCCACCGAGGGGTTGTTGTCGAGGTGAGTCAAAAGTGGTTGGAGCCAGTTTTCAGTTACTTCCACATCCGAGTTCAGCAGCACTACATAGTCTGCCTCCACCTGGTGCAAACCGGCATTGTATCCTCCGCTGAATCCCAAATTTTGGTTGAGTCGAATGCACCGCACACTTGGCGCGTGGCGGGTGAGCCACGTTACTGAATCATCGGTCGATCCGTTGTCGATCACCACCACTTCGGCCGCAGCCGAGTGGCGGACTACGGAAGGCAGAAATTGTTCAAGGTAATTCCGCCCGTTGTAGTTGAGAATAACAACCGCGGTACGGGTCATCCCATCAGATTACTTAAATCCATGCCGGGCAGGTTGGGCAGCAGGCCTTCCGTGCTTTTTTTGATTTCTTCTTTTGCCAACACCTCTGCTTCATCATGCGCCTTGTTCACGGCTGCTACCACGAGGTCTTGCAGCAGTACTTTGTCGTCCGGTTTCAGAATCGATGGATCAACATCAAGAGCCACCAGTTGCTTGCGGCCGTTGACCGTGGCTTTCACCAAACCTGCTCCCGATTCGGCAGAAGCCCGTACGTTCACCAGATTATCCTGGGCTTCTTTCAGGCGGGCTTGCACTTCCTTCATTTTGCCCATCATCTTCATCATGTCCAGCATAGCCGTATTGTTAGTTGATTTGGCAAAAGTACGGTTTCGCGAAGTTACTTGTTTAGCAGGGCTACCGTGCCCGTATAGTTGAGTTCGCGGCCAATGAAGTCGATGATTCGTACCGACCACACGTAGGCACCTTCGGGCAATAGCTTGCCGTTGAGGGTACCGTCCCAGGGTTCCTGCTGCTGCGAACTGTACACCAAACCGCCCCACCGGTCGAATACCTGTAACTGCAAGTCGCGAATGAACTGGCCGCTAATGCTGAAGGTGTCGTTAAGACCGTCACCGTTTGGGGTAAAGGCGGTAGGCCGAATCAATTGCAGATTTTTAATAATCTCCACCCGGTTCGAAGCTGAGTTGGTTACACCGGGCTCCTGTGCAATTGCCTCCACCTGGTAAATCGCTTGTTGGTTGGTATTGTCCGTTGTCGGGTCAGTCCAGGTAAGGGCCGTGCCTACCGGAACCACCTGGATCACCCCGCCACCGGGTGTTAACTTGTACACCACGTATCGATTAACTCCGTTTTGCCAGCCGGCAAAAGGCGTCCACGAAAGCGACACCTCGTTGGCGGGAGATACGGCAGCCGACAGGCGAATGGGGCAGGTTGTTATGCCGGGGTTACTGGCGTTACCACAACCATCCGTGTAATCAATGCGATAACAGATGCCGGCATTCGAGTTGTACCCATTGTCGATATAATTGGTCACAGTTGCCGTTGCCAGGGTCGAGAACCCGGCTCCGGCTGTCTCGCGCAGCACCCGGTACTGGGCCACGTTCACCGAGGGAGGAACTTGCCATTCGAGTTGTGCATCGGAGCCGTTAACTACTGCGGATGTGTTGGTTATCGCAGGTGGCGTGGTGATGGTAAAGGATCGTCCGCACTTGGTGAGCGAAATACTTTGTGCGCCACCCGGATAGTTTGTAGTCAACCGGTAGCAATAGTCGGTGTTGCACACGATGTTGGGCTCATTGTCATTGAAGGCAACCGGTGCGCCCGGCAGGGTCACGTACGGCAGATTGTCGCGCGCGATGCTTACCCCGGTCTGGCCGGTATTGCCGGTGGTCCACGTCAGGCGGTTTACCCCGCTTTGAATGCTGAGGTCAAAGTTATGGCTGCACACAATGTTACTCGGTGTGTTGGTGCTGGTGCACGGATCAAACGAATTTAGCCGAATGCAGTAAAAGCGGTCGTCCACGGTCAGGTTCGGAATGGTCAATGAACTGACCGCATACAAGCTTTGGTATTGCTGAAAGTTGGTGGAGTTTGTGGCGATTTCGGAGCGGAACAAAACGTTGGGTGCCCCGCTGAAGTCTACCCTGAGTGTGGTGGCGTCTTGTGCGGTAAGTGTGGTTATTGCCGGTGGAACAAGCGTATTGATAGCCGTAAAGGGCTGCACGCGGTTGGCACAATTATCAGCCGAATTGATATCGCGGCCCCGGACCGCCACATTAAACGTGCCGGTTGACGGATACAAAAAGCTCGCGGTAGGGTTGGGTCCAGCGGGAACAGCAGCATCGGTGGTGCCGTTGCCGTCAAAATCAATGAAGTAGGAATCGTAATTGGTATCCGTTACACGCAACTGTACTTGCCGGCCAGAGCACGAGTACAACTCAAAATTGGCCTGGATGTTTTGATCTACGGTAATGACGATGTCATCCTGATTGGGATTCAGTTGCGAGAACACCTTGAGGGTATACGTGCCGGGTGTGGTGTACGTGAACGTAAATTGGTTTTGCACCTGGGTGCCGTTGCCCAGAAAATCCATGTTACAGGGTTGTGCACCTGTGCAGCCGCCTGCCAAAATGGTGAGGTTAACCGTAAAAGGTGCGCATCCTTTTTGTTCGGCTACCTGAAACCGGCCGAGTCGGCTCGTGTAGGGTTGTGCATTGGCCTCAACGCTCAACAGCGAGCCCGCTAATACCACCATCATCCACCACCACCTAGTCATTTGTTTTTAAAAAGGCTTCGGCTTTGATCATGTCATCGTGCAGAAGCCGGTCCTTCTCCATAAACGGCACTACCTGCCGGAAAGTATTCACCCACGACTCGAGCCTGGGCGAGGTTTTCATCGGCCTGCGGAATTCCAGTGCCTGCGAGGCAGTCATCAGTTCGATGGCCAGTATCGAATACAGGTTTTGCACGACCCGGTAACACTTGGTGGCCGCATTGGCGCCCATGCTTACGTGATCCTCTTGTCCGTTGGATGATACAATCGAGTCTACGCTGGCGGGAGTTGCCAATTGCTTGTTCTGGCTTACCATGGAGGCGGCTGTGTACTGGGGGATCATCATACCACTGTTAATACCCGGATTGGCCACCAGGTAATGGGGTAGGTCGCGGGCACCCGAAATAAGTTGATAGGTTCTTCGCTCCGATATCGATCCCAGTTCGGCCAGCGCAATGGCGAGAAAATCCAACGCCAGCGCCAAAGGTTGCCCGTGAAAATTACCGGCCGAAATAATATCGTCTTCGTCCGGGAAGATGTTGGGGTTGTCGCTCACTCCATTGATCTCATGCAGGAAAACCCCGGTTACGTAATCGATCGCATCGGCACTTGCCCCATGCACCTGCGGGATGCACCGAAATGAGTAGGGATCCTGAACATGCTTTTTGGGTTGAGCGATCAGTGCGCTGCCTTTCAGCCATTGCCGGATGTCAGCTGCCACTTTCTTTTGCCCGGGCTGGGGGCGAATGTTCTGCACGCGTTCGTCAAACGCATCGAGGCGGCCGTCAAAACAATCAAGCGAAAGCGCTCCAATGCGGTTGGCCAGCGCCAGAAGGCGCTGCGCATGCCACGAACAGTATACGCCATACGCGCTCATAAACTGCGTGCCGTTCAGCAACGCGAGTCCTTCTTTCGCCTGGAAGTGCAGCGGCTCCCAGCCAAATTTTTTTAGTACAGCTCTTGCCGGCTGCCATTGCCCGTTTTCATGTTGCAGCTCGCCTTCGCCAATCAGCGGCAATGACAGGTGGGCTAGGGGAGCCAAATCGCCCGAAGCACCGAGAGAGCCCATTTCATAAATGCGCGGTGCCAGGCGGGCGTTAAAAAAATCGATCAGGCGCTCTACGGTGCTGAGTTGAACGCCCGAGTAGCCATAGGCCAGCGACTGGATTTTCAGAAACAACATGATGCGCGCGATTTCGCGCGGAATTTCGGGACCGGTACCGCAGGCATGCGACTTTACCAGGTTGTCCTGAAGTTTTTCCAGTTGGTCGGTTGGGATGTGTTTGTTATACAGCGAACCGAAACCGGTGTTGATTCCGTAAAGCGGTGCCGATGATTCTTTGATCTTGCGATCGAGGTACGAGCGGCACTTGTTTACCCGCGTGCGGGCATCAGCCGAAAGCTGTAGCCGCCACGAATCCGCCAGCAACGGTTTGAGGTCTGCCAGCGCGAGCGGGCGTGCCGAAATCCTGTGGTCGGTGATGGGCGCTTTCTCCATTATGAGGTAAGCCAGGCACTGATTTCGCTGAGTGATTTTTTCTGCTGCTCGCCTGTGCCGAGGTTCTTCACGGTAAGCTGGCCGCTGGCCATCTCATCCGAACCTATCACAATCGCGTAAGCAATGTTTTTCCGGTCGGCATACTCCAGTTGTTTTTTGATCTTGCTGATATCGGGGTAGATCTCAGCCGCAATGCCTTTTTCGCGCAACTGCCGCACAACCGGCAGACCGTACGTACGGGAAGCCTCATCAAAATGACACACCAGTACCCGGGTGGAGGTTTGGGCGCTTTTAGGAAAGAGAGCCAGTTCCTCCAGGGCATCGTAGATCCGATCGATGCCGAACGAAATACCAACTCCGCTCAATCGTTCTTTTGAACCAAAGGCTTGCGTCAGGTTATCATATCGCCCTCCACCACTCACACTGCCGATGGCCACGCCATGAATCTTCACTTCAAAAATGCAGCCGGTATAATAGCTGAGGCCGCGGGCCAGTGTGATGTCGAAGTCGATGTGATGGGCCTCCATGCCGTATTGGCGCGTCAGGTCAAATACCTCCCGCAAGTCTTGAATACCTTTGGTGCCGGTTTGCGTGCCTGCGAATTTTTCGCGGAGGAATGCCAGCTTTTGTTCTGCAGTGCCTGAAAAATTCAGCACTCCAAAAACCGTGGAAATGCTGGTGTCGGAGAAGCCCTGGCCGCGTAACTCCTCGCGCACTTTTTCTTCCCCGATTTTTTCCAGTTTATCAATAGCGACAAACAGCGAAGTTTCCTTCTCAGATACACCTGCCAGCTCGGCCAGCCCCGACAGCACTCCGCGATGATTGATCTTGATTGTATAATCCTTCAGATTGAGCCCCGCGAATACCTCGGTAATCATTCCAATAATCTCCGCTTCGCAGATCAGCGAATCGGTACCTACCACATCAGCATCGCATTGGTAGAATTCGCGGTAGCGTCCTTTCTGGGGGCGGTCGGCACGCCAAACGGGTTGCATCTGGTAGCGCTTGAAGGGCAGCGCAATGTCATGCCGGTTCATCACCACGTATCGGGCGAAGGGCACGGTGAGATCATAGCGCAGGCCTTTTTCGGAAATGTTGGTAGTTAGGTCGCGAAAGTGTTCAAGAATCGACAAGGTGATTACTGGGCGGAATTGTTCTTTCAGATATGGCAACTCACTGTCAGACTGCAGCTTTTCAATCCAAGTTTCAAATAGGTCGGTCGATGAATAATCTTGACAAATATTGGATATCTTCCTGGCTGTAAAACGGATTTCTTCATTGAATAAACATTTAAACAATTCCAACTCTCGATGAGTGAGATTGCCTCCAAAAGTTGAAACAAGCGAGTCGCGCGTGTCCTCTATTTGCTGTATTAGATTCTCGATTGTAAGCCTTTTTTTTTGTTGCCGTATTAGCTCCACAATTGAAGACCTAAGTGCATGATAGAGACTTTTGGACACCAAGTCTCCTAGAAAGTCTCCCGAGTTTAGAATCCTAAAAAGCAACTGATCGCCCTCATCCCCATACTTTCCGGTAAGGGTGGAAAGGTTTTCCATGGCGGGCGTTTCGAGGGGCAGAAATCCATAGGTCTTAAAAACCTGGCGTATGGTTTCCATCAGGTACTGCCGCCTGGCCATCTGGGCAGGCCCAAAATCGCGCGTGCCTTTAGGAAGTGACGGTTTCTCCATGTTTGGCAAAGGTGCAAATTTTTAGGGTGCAACCGTTCAAATTCCTGTGTTTCAGGCCTTTTTCGGCCAGATTCTTTATGGCCTGCTATTGCAATACCACGCTAACCGGTTATTTTTGCGCTCCTAAAATTCGAAAGTCATGTCAGTTACCCGCTTGAAGCGCAAAAACCGCAAAGACAAAGCCAAAGCCGCCCGCAGACGCACCTCATTGAAGATTGAAAATTTCAAGCCGGTGATCAAAGGCGTTGATGTTGAAAAAATCAAAGAAGAGTTCAAGGCCAAGAAAGAGGGCAAGAAATAATTCTTCCGAGTAATCGGATCAGGCAAAGCCAACCGCAAACCGGTTGGCTTTTTTCATTCAGGCCTTCCCGCGCCTGCCCAGTTCAATGGCTTCCAGGTTTTCGACCTTACCCTGATTTAAGGTAAACCGCAGCACGGTTTTCACGAGATGGAAGCCGTGGTTCCCGGCAGCTCCCGGGTTGAGGTAAAGCATGTTGCCCAAGGCCGCGTCACGCTTTACCCGCAAAATGTGTGAGTGCCCGCAAATGAAGATATCCGGAGGGCTGGCGTTTAAAATCTTGCGCACCTGCGGATTGTAGTTGGGCGGAGCTCCGCCAATGTGGGTCATCCAAACCGAGAGGCCTTCGCAGACAAACCGCTGATCTTCGGGGTAGCGGGTTTGCATCGCCAGGTCGTCAATGTTGCCATACACGGCCCGCACCGGTTTAAATTTCTCCAGTTCATCGGTCACCCCCGGTTCGCCAATATCCCCTGCATGCCAGATTTCATCGCATTCCCGGAAGTAGGTAAACACCAGTGGGTCGAGGTAGCCGTGTGTATCGGACAATAAACCAATGCGCATCATGGGCCTTAAAACCGTTTAACCTTTTTCTAAACGTTTGAGACTATTACCGTTGCCATATTTACAAAATATCCTATACCTTTTCCCCTTTAACTACTCATCATTTTATGTACCTTCAGGGAGACGCAGAACAAAAGAACACCTACGATGCCATTGTCGTAGGCACGGGCATCAGCGGAGGCTGGGCCGCAAAAGAGTTAAGTGAAAAAGGGCTGAAGACATTAGTGCTGGAGCGCGGCCGAAACGTGGAGCATCCGAATTACCCTACGGCCACCAAAGATCCGTGGGAGTTCCCCAATGGCGACAGGCCCACGCAGGAAGACCTGCGGCAACAAGGTGTGCAAAACCGGACCGGGTATACCATCAAACAGTCGAGTAAGCACTGGTTCGTTAACGACCTCGAAAATCCCTACACCGAAAAGGAAGGAAAGCGTTTCGATTGGATGCGTGGCTACCACGTAGGTGGTCGTTCGATTATGTGGGGCCGCCAGAGTTACCGGTGGTCACCTATGGATTTTGAGGCAAACGCGAAAGAGGGCGTTGCCATCGATTGGCCCGTGCGTTACAATGAAATTGCCCCGTGGTACGAATACGTTGAGAAATATATTGGCGTGAGCGGTCAACCGGAAAACCTTCCGCAACTACCGGATAGCGTGTTTCTGCCGCCCATGGAACTCAACTGCCTGGAACAGGAACTGAAGAAGGCAATCAAGGATCGGTTCAGCCGTGTGCTCACGATCGGCCGCACTGCGCACTTAACAGGTCCGTTGAGCCACAATGATAGCCCGCAGCGAGGCAATTGTCAGTTCAGAAACCTGTGTATCCGCGGTTGTCCCTATGGTGGCTATTTCAGTAGCAATGCGTGCACATTGCCGGCCGCCAATAAGTCGGGCAACATGACGTTGCGCCCCAATTCGATCGTGTATGAGTTGATATACGATGAGAAAAAGGGTAAGGCAACGGGTGTGAAAGTACTGGATGCCGAGACCGGAGAGCAAATTGAGTTTTATGCGCGCGTCATCTTTTTGTGCGCCTCTACCATGGGGTCAACCTTTATCATGCTCAATTCGGTTTCGAATCGTTTCCCGAACGGACTGGGGAACGACAGCGGAGAACTCGGCTGCAACATTATGGATCACCACCTCGGTGTGGGGGCCAATGGCGAGTATGACGGCTTTGGGGATCAATACTACACCGGCCGAAGAGCAAATGGATTCTACATTCCGCGCTACCGCAACATCGGCAAGGACAAGCGCGATTACCTGCGCGGGTTCGGGTATCAGGGTGGCGGCAGCCGCGAGGGCTGGAGCCGCATGGTGGCTGAACTCAGTTTCGGTGCTGAACTTAAAGAGGTAGTGACCACGCCAGGCAAATGGCGCATGGGCATGACTGGCTTTGGTGAAGTGTTGCCTGATCATAGCAACCGCGTTTCCATCAATCGGGAGAAAAAAGATAAGTACGGATTGCCCACGTTGCTGTTCGATACCGAGTTCAAAGAGAACGATTATAAGATGCGGAAGGACATGGCTGCCGATGCAGCCGAAATGCTGGAAGCAGCTGGTTTGAAAAACGTCAAAACCTTTGACAACCCCGGTGGGCTTGGGCTGGGTATTCACGAAATGGGCACTGCCCGCATGGGGAAAGATCCGAAGACCAGCGTATTGAACAAGTGGAACCAGGTGCACGCCTGCAAAAACGTGTTCGTTACCGATGGCTCGTTCATGACCAGTGCCGCGTGTGTTAATCCCTCGCTGACGTACATGGCCTTTACAGCCCGTGCAGTGAACTATGCCGTGGAGGAAATGAAACGGCAAAATCTGTGATCGCTTAAGAATTGAAAATCATAAAACGAACTTACTGTTGATGCTATGAACCGAAGAGATGCCATTCAACGAACCGCCCTCATACTGGGCTACGCGGTTTCCGCCCCCGCCCTGATGGGAATTCTGAAAGGCTGCAAAGCAGCCCCCGAACTAAATTATCAGCCGGTTTTCCTTTCGGAGGAGCAAGCCGGTGTGGTGAGCGAATTGGCCGAGATACTTCTTCCCAAAACGGATACACCCGGGGCTAAGGACGTGGGTGTACCGCGATTTATCGATCAGGTGGTGAATGAATGCTACGCCAAGGAAGATCAGGATCGGTTCCTGCAGGGTTTGCAGAAATTTGATGAGGATGCGCGTAAGGCTTTTGGCGATTCGTTCGTGTATGGAGAGCCTGCTGATCAGCTGGCGTTCGTAAAACAGCAACATGACGAGGCGGTTGCGATGATTAAGGCAGATCCTTCCGCGAAGCGGCCGTTCATTCTGATGGTGAAGGAACTTACATTGCTGGGCTATTTCACCAGTGAACCGGGCGCTACCCAGGTGTTGCAATATGAGCCCGTGCCGGGCGCCTACCATGGTTGTGTGCCTCTTACCGAGGTTGGCAAAACCTGGGCTACTTCCTAATCAGCGACTACTTCAATGTAGGTAACTGATCGCACGGGGGTTCCATCTGTCAAAAGTCCTTCGCATACCACCCGATATCGCCCGGGTAAATCGGCCGACCAGAACGAAAGAGTAGTTTTTCCAGTTGCATTCAACACTATTTCTGCATTCCAGTAAATAGTCGACCGAAAATCGGGAGCTTCGTTTTGTGCGATTGACTGACTATAGTCCGGTGCAGAGAATGAGGGTGAACGATGGTAGCCCATTACCGTAAGCGCCCTTGCTCCAGTCGCTTGTGACGTGAATCCATTCTGCTTCCCAGCTTTCGTATAAACGGCAATAACACCGTTGCGGCCTGCTTCTCCATAAAGTGTGTTAACCCGTGTGGTTACCTCCACGCGGTCTACCTGGTTGACATCGATACCCTTTAAGCGATCACCCGCAGTATCACCAAACTCCTCGAGATCCATTAGTGCTTGCGTTGCGCCCCCAACGGGCACCCCGTCAATAATCACAAGCGGTTCTTTATTCAACAGAATGGAGGATTCCCCTCGAATTCGCAACCGGTAATGGAGGCCACCGCGCTTGTCCGCCACCTGAGTAATGATCAAACCCGGCACCTTCCCTTGTAAGGCAACAACCAAATCAGTGGTGCTACTGTTTGTCAGGGCACTGCCATTTATCGTGTGATCTGGTTTTCCGTAAAACTTGTGTTGCACTTCTGAGATTGGTTCTGCCGGTCGGGATCCCTTCACCGTCACTTCATTCAGTTGCCGCGCGCTGTCCGGCAGGTTCAGTGGCAAGTACCGCTGCAAGGTTTGGTTGGATTCAAAGTTCAAATTGATGTACTCCGGCAATACCCGTATGGCCGGGTTGTTACCCCTAATCAGCTCCAGTTGTCCAATTTCTCTCTTTCCATTCGAAGTGAATGCGAACGTGAGAGAGTCGAAAAAGTGCAGATTTTTAAGGTCGAACCGCCCGTAATCATCCGTTTCTACAACAAAAAAATCCTGGAATTTTCCAGCAATGACGTTTAGCGATCCTTTTATTGGCTTGCCTTTAAGTGTCGTTAAGCGGCCCATCAAGCTAAGGCCGTATTGCCGATCAAAACTGAAATGAAGCGGCTGTGAGAAGGGTTTCTTAATTATGCCTGTAATGGTAGGTTCGTTGAGGATAGTGCTCACTTGGCGTACATCGGTGACCGATACCGACAAATGTCCCTCGGTTGCAAGCCCGCTGCGATCCTGTACCTCGATTTGAAGTTCAATTTTTTCACGCATCTTGTAAGTTGCTTTTTGCGCTCGAATAATTAGTGTGCTGTCATTAGCCAATTCTACATCGGGGCCACGTAATCGCTGTCGCAACTGCAAAACAGGGATCGGCTTTTGAAAAAAGATGTTTTCATCAAAGTTTCTCATCCACTGGGTGTAGCTTCGCAACGCATATTTGCCCGGTGCTGTGGCTTCTGGTAAGGGAAGTCCAATGCTAGCCATACCTTGATTCAGGGGTATTTGATAGCTTTTTAGAACGGTACGAGTTGAGTCAATCCATTCAACATACAAAACTGAACTCGGTGGAAACTCGCTGTCCTCACTTGTGAGATATGCTTTTGCCCAAATAGTTTCGCCCGGGTAATAGTAGGGCTTGTCCGTATGCAGGTAAACATTTTCATGCTGATTCTTTTGGGACAGACCAAATGCAACGCGCTTGGAGGGTATGGGTAGATAGTCCAGAGGCAGCATGGAGCCCAAACGATTTTCCGCCATCTCTCCTGAAAAAATCATCTCACCAGGGTTAAGAACGATTCCGTTTTGATTGATTACGACTTCGCCCCGCTGAACTTCCAGCCACGAGACAGAACCTGTGATGTCTTTATAGAATCGGGTGACTCCGGTTTTTCCATGATAGTGAATCTCTAAACGCTTCGGCAATTTGATCGAGTATTCATAGGCTCGCGTTGTAGCAGCTATGCTGGTTGCTGGGTCAAAAGCTACTAATTTGATTCCTACATTCTCATAGAAAAGCTCGGATCGGGTGTTGATATCTACTGCATCTTTTTTCTCCATAAATGTCTGAAAGCCAGACTGCTCAAGTTGATTGGCTAAGATCGAATGAAAAAAATGCCTGTCTGATCCGTAAAACATTTCGATCCGGTTGGCGGCCCACTTTGTGGAGTCGGAGTTGTTTGGGAGCGATTGGAAAAAGGCGTTCCCCTCAATTAGGTAACTCTGATTGGTGATTTTAAACTGCCGTAAGTAATACCGAACAGAGTACCCAAGGAAGTAATTTGTAATTTCTAGGGGCTGTGATGCGGTAGCGGTAAATGCGTTTTCTTGATTTCCGTCTTTGAATTCCAACACCCAGGGATTTTTGATGGAACAATACCGGGCAAACCTTGCTCCGAAAAGTGCCTTTTCGAACTTCTTCAATTGTCGCTCCCATACCAGGTCCCGTGATGCCTTAACTTCAACTGTTGAAAGTTCTTCCGGTTGCGGCTGAAGGCTGATTTCAACTTCCACAGTCTTCTGATCCGTTACCCTAAGCTGCAGTCGGGCGGTTTCGTAACCTACAAAAGATGTTACGATTTCTACAGAACCGGATACAACATCATCAAGTTGGAAAAGGCCCGATGAGTTTGTTGTGATCCCATTTGAAGTGTTATTGATAAACACATGGGCGAAGGCAAGAGGCGTTTTTGTCTCACAGTCCACTACCTTGCCTTTAATGGTGCCAGTCTGGCCAGCGGCATCAAAAGTGCCAAATCCCACCACAACAAAAATGACTATTCCAGCCCACTTTAGGCCAAAAAGCTGCAGGTTGGACTCCAAGTTATTGCTATACACTTGTCAAAGTTAGCTGTTGATAGCAACAAGTGTCGCAACTCCCTCTTAATATTCACTGCCTGTTGAACTACTCAAGAAGTGCAAAACGTATCAGTACGGTAAAAGCTTGCTGTCCGCATCAAGAATAGCTAGTCCGTTATTCGCCTATGAAACAGTGGCCGCAGTACGGTTTGATCCAACACCACAAAAGCGAGCCCCATGGCAACGACCATGAGTGCGCTGATCAGCCATTTTGCATTGAATTGAAACGAGGGAAGTTCCGGCATTGCGTTGCCGGGAGACGGCAGTTGGCCGAGCGGCACCAAGGTTTGGGTGTCGTACGAACCCTGGCCCAACAAGAAAGAAACAGCCAGAACGGCCACCAGAATGCCAGCCAGCAGGAGTAGCCCATTGCGGGGCGATAGTCCGCTCGTTACTGTTTTTCGGTGAAGGTTATCCATTACGCTGCCGGTGAAGGTCCGCGAAGGCTGTTCCAACTTTCCGGAGCGCAAATAGTTTGTCACATGCCGCAAGGCCTCGAGTCGTCTTGCAAGTTCCGGTGAAGCTTGTAGCTCCTGTTCCACCGAAGCTTTTTTGGCCGGGGTAAGCAAACCGTCCAGGTATTGCCAAAGTCGTTCATCCTGCGGTGCGTTCATAGCTATAAAGTTAAAGCTTCTTGTTTCAATACATGCATCAGTTCCTGGGCCAGTCGCTGGCGGGCCCGGTGGATGCGCACTTTTATGGTATTCAGGGGCTGCTGCATGGTGACGGCTACTTCTTCCAGCGAAAACTCCTGCAGGTAGTACAACTGCACGGCCATGCGGTCGGCATCGTTCAACTGGCGGATGGCTTGTTTGACGAAGCGTTGCTTGTCTTCCCGTTCCAGTTCTAACCCGGTTTCCTGTGCAGTCAACAGAATCTGCTTTTCAATATCCTGGTGTGCAGGTTTGCGCTTGCGCTGATAGCTGATGGCTGTGTTGAACACGATGCGATACAGCCACGTGCTGAATCTCGACTGCCGCTGAAACGTGCGCAGGTGCTGAAACGCTTTGATGAATGCATCCTGGGCAGCCTCCTCGGCCTCGGCCCGGTTATCCAATATCTTCAGCGCAATGGTGAAGGCATAGCTCTTGTACTTGTCTACCAGGCCACGGTAGGCATGCTCGTCACCGGATAACACCCGGCTGATCAGTTCATGTTCTTCGCGTTCGGTCACGCCCGATTAAGCCGCTTTGTTTTTCCGGCTTTCAATAAGATACGCCACCGACAGGCCGGCACCGCCAAAAATGAAGAGCATTGAAAAATAAGCAACTTCCTCCATGTCAAAGGCATAGTCCAGCCAATAGCCCATCAACAAACCCAGGCCGCTGCCAATCAACAGGAGGCCCCACCGCAGTGAACCGCCCCCGGCTGCTTCGGCATCACGGAACAGGTCGGGCGACAAGCCTTTGTCGATCATGGCCATGCGCTCAATGTTTTTGTATTTGCGCAGATACACCACCATGATAAAGGCTCCTAACGTGATGATGATCGGCAGGGAGATGCCCAGCACAGGAATAATCGTTTGTTCTTCGCTCATAATTGTAATGTTTTGACCCTTGGACGCACGCCTTCTCTGGCCGGTTACACCCGGCTGACACATTTTTTAGCCGTAAACCCACTTCACCAGAGTAAGCGAGCCCAGCAGAATGATGCCGATGGATACAATGTCGAGCAATACACCGGCCCGCACCATGTCTTTCATGCGGATGTAGCCGCTGCTAAACACGATGGCGTTGGGGGGTGTTGCAATCGGGAACATGAAACCGATACTGGCGCTAAGCGTAACCGGCATTGCCAGTAAAACCGGATTAACGCCAAGCCCATCGGCAATGCCGAACACCACCGGTACAAAAATCTGAACCAGTGCCACGTTGCTCATCACTTCCGACAGCAGTACGCCCGATAAGATCAACACAAACACCAGCCATCCGCCAAAGCTGCTTTGGCCGGCAATCCACGTGCCCAGCAAGTGGATAATACCTGCGTTTTCCAGGCCTTCCGCCAGGCAAAGTCCACCGCCAAACAGGAATAAAATGCCCCACGACAGGCGCGTGGTGTCTTTCCAGTCCAGCAGAAATTCCATTCTGCGCAAATTGGCCGGCACAATAAACATCAGAATACCACCGCTCATGGCAATGTTGGTATCGTTTAACATTTCGCGACCCACCAGCAGGTTCAGCGGCTGTTGAAAAATCCAGCACAGTGAGGTGAGCGCAAAGATGACCATTACCCGTTTCTCACCCGACCGCAGCGGCCCCAGGTCGCGCAGTTTTTCGGAGATCAGGTGCTCCGAGCCGTGCACATTCTGAAGTCCGTTTGGAAATAAGATGCGCGTAATGATGACATGGGTTGACAGCAGCAGGGCAATCGCGACCGGAACACCGACAATCATCCATTTGCCGAACTGAAGTTTGGTGCCATAGAACTCATCGAGCAGGCCCGCAAAAACGGCATTGGGCGGTGTGCCGATGATAGTAGCCAATCCACCCAGGCTGGCCGCATACCCCACCATGAGCATGAGGCCCAGCGCAAAATTCCGTTCGCCCTTGCTCATGGTACTTTCCCCGGGTGATTTCAATAAGTTGATGACCGAGAGTGCAATCGGCAACATCATCATAGCTGTAGCCGTGTTACTGATCCACATGCTGAGGAAGCCAGTGGCGAGCATGAAACCAAAGATGATACCGTTGCCGGATGTACCCGTGATGCGAATGATGTTCAGGGCGATGCGTTCGTGAAGCCGGTGTTTTTCGAGCGCCATCGCGATCAGAAATCCACCCATGAACAGGAATATGATTGGGTTAGCGTACGGGCTGGCTGCTTCCGACATCTTCATTACTCCTAAAAAAGGAAACATCACCAAAGGCAACATGGCTGTGATGGGTATCGGCACAGCCTCGGTTACCCACCAGGCAATCATCCAGGCGGCTACACCAATGACGCGGTAGGCACCCGGTGAGATAAAATCTGCCGGAATGAAAACCAGGGACGCAACAAACAGGGCAGGCCCGAGTGCCAACGACATTACCTGAAACCGCGACTTATCTTTTGTTTCCGTCATGAGCAGGAAAGCTACAAACAAAGAGAGGCTTTAACTCAAAATTGGTAATCCTAATCACAATTTTATCCGTCATCAAGCAATAAAAAAGGGCGCTCAAGCGCCCTGGGGATTTTGTCTGGATTACGTCAGGCGTTCTCCTCTGACGGTGAACCACCACCGGAGCCCGGCTCTTTGGGGTTGGCCGGTTTTACCACAATGACGCGTCCGTCCAGTTCGGTTTCGTTCAGGGCGGCAATGGCTTTTTTGCCAGCCTCGTCATCGGGCATTTCAACGAAGCCATAGCCTTTTGAGCGGCCGGATTCGCGATCCTTTACGATTTTTGCGGAAGTCACTTCGCCAAATTGTTCAAAGGCTTTTTGAAGGTCTTCGCGCTTGGTTTTAAAGTTCAGGCGAGCAACGAAAATATTCATAACACTCGAAAAATTAGTGAAACGATAGTTTTAGGGCCGATTTCTCTAATAAGGCACTGACCAAATTAAAGAAATCCCAAACTATTAACAACGAATCTGTTTCGGACGTTCAGATGGTCATGAGTTCCCGCGCACTTTCGCGGGCGGTCGAGGTTGGGCGCGCGCCTCCGATCATTTTTGCAATTTCCTCCACACGATCCTCGGCAGCCAGCAGGCGAATGCCCGTAGTGGCTTTGTTGCCGGACTGGTCCTTGAAAACCAGGTAGTGCGTGTCGGCTTTGGCCGCAATCTGGGGCAAATGGCTGATGGCAATCAATTGATGATCGCGCGCCATGGCTTTCATCAATGTACCCAATTTCAATGCAACCTCACCGCTCACCCCGGTGTCGATCTCATCCAGCACCAGTGTGGGTAAAGCCGCCTTCTCGGCCATAACATACTTAACGGCAAACATCAGACGCGAAAACTCGCCACCCGATGCCACCTGGCTTAGCGGGCGGGGAGCCACTCCTTTATTGGCACTGAACAGCAAGTCAACCTGATCGAGCCCGCGCGCGTTTGGTTCCACACGCTGATGCAGCATTTCGACACGCGCATCCGGCATACCTAAATCATGAAGCAACTCGCCCAACTGGCGGGTAAGTGAGCTCATCACGCGGGTCCGGCTGGTGGAGAGTTGTTCGCCTACGGCACCGATTTTGGTTTCGGCTATGGTCAGTGCCTGGCGAAGTTGAGCAAGAGTATCATCCAGATTACGTGTAGCGGAGGCGCGTTGCTCTAGTGCTTCCTGCAGATGCAGCAACTCTGCAATCCGGCTAACCCGGTGTTTCTTCTGCAACTGGTAAATCAGGCTGAGCCGGCCTTGCACTTCTTCAAACCTGGCGGGTTCAAACTCGGCCTTTTCGTTTATCTGTTCAGCTTCATCGGCCACATCGGCCAGTTCCAGCCGCACGGCATTGAACCGGTCAAGGAGTCGCTGATAGCTTTCCGCGTAAGGCGCGATTGCCGAAAGATCGGCCCGAACTTCCGCCAGTCGATTGATCACAGCATCGTCTGCTTCGGAGAGGCGCCCCAGCACAGCGGTTAGTCGTTGTTTGATCTCTTCGGTATGCTCGAGCACCTTCAGTTCTTCTTCCAGCTTTTCCTGTTCGCCATCAATAAGGCTGGCCTGCTTCAGTTCAGTCAGCTGGAAATCAACATAGTCAGCTTCAGCTTTGAGTTTGGCCGCATCGGCTTCCCATTTTGCCAGTTCGTTGCGCGCCTTCTGGTAAGTGTCCCATGCCAATTCGTAGTCGTCCGCGATCTTTCCGTTGCCGGCAAAGGCATCCAGCAACTGCAACTGAAAGGTCTGAGTGCCCAGCTCCAGCGTTTCGTGTTGAGAATGGATGTCAATCAATCGGGAACCCATTTCCTTTAGAGTAGTTAGATTGATGGGTGTGTCATTCACGAAAGCCCTTGATTTTCCCTCTATTGAAACCTCTCTTCTGATTGTTGTTATTTCTTCGTAATCCAAGTCATGGGCATCGAAAAAGGGTTTAAGGTCGTATCCTTTAAGATTGAATTCAGCTTCTATAACACATTTTTTACCTGACCCAGACAGCGCATTGCTATCGGATCTGGCGCCCAAAATCAATGAAAGCGCACCTAGCAGAATAGATTTACCCGCACCTGTTTCACCTGTAAT
>JBKCJM010000067.1:0-5505 GCA_046301755.1 Cyclobacteriaceae bacterium | reverse complement strand
GTAGGTCGGTGAAGAAGTACCGTGCGGCGCCCAATTTAAAAGCAGCGCCAATCTTGCAAACGCAGATACCTGGATGGCACGATCAATTGGATTGGGGCGAGGTCATTGCGGCCGTGAGGCGCGGAGTTCCGGTTAATGTGGTTTGGGAGGAGCTTAGAGAATACGGGAAAATTGACATTCAATATCCAGGTTTTTGGAAACAACTATCCAAGAGGATGCCCAATAATGCCAGTTCGTGCGTCAGGGTCTTCACGCCAGGCGAGCGCGTTGAAGTCGATTACTGCGACGGTATTGACATTGTCGACCACTTTACTGGGCAAATAATCAAGACCCAGCTCTTTGTCGGTGTCTTATGTCACTCTCGCTATGCGTTCGCTGAGTTTACACACACGCAATCTTCCGCTGATTTTTTGTCGTCTCATGTACGGATGTTTGAGTATTTTGGAGGCACTCCGCAAATTTTGTCGCCAGATAATCTAAAGAGCGCTGTGACCAAAGCTCATCGCTACAGCCCAGTCGTAAATCCAGCTTATACAAAACTCGCGGCCCATTACGATATCGCTGTCGTGCCTGCCAGAGTCGCTCGGCCTAAAGACAAAGCCATCGTGGAGCGGACAATTCAAATTTTTCAGCGTTGGTTTTATTTTAGGGTGAGAGGCCGGACCTTTAATAGCCTTGTCGAGCTAAATCGCGTATTGATCGAGCACCTGGCTATTTTTCATCAGAAAAAGCATCGAATATTCAGACGATCACGAGCCGAAATGTTCGAGGCCGAAAAGGACCATCTTCGAGCCCTTCCCAGCTCTCCATATATTGTCAGCACACACAAGATCGCGATTCCTCATCCCGACTGTCATATCGCATTTGATAAAAATTACGGTTCTTCCCCAGAATCTGTCTATTACCCACAAGTCGTAACCCCCTTTCACGCGGTTTAGTATCGCATCGGCAAAAAACTCTGGACACAACGCAGAAATCTTGTTAGCCTTCACTACAGCGGTGCGTGACGGAGGCTAAGGAGCGGCATGCGAAGACCTTTACATCTCGAGTACAGCGACGTTCAGGCCGTCATTAATTCTGGGCCGCAGGCAGTTAACTGGGTGCGACAGGAATTGAGTGGTGTAGATCTTGGCGACAAACGTCTTGATCGGCGCTTGATTGAGACAACGGAAAATCTTGCCAGATCGCCCATTTCACCGATTAATGAAGCGTGCGGAACGTGGGCGAGCACGAAAGCGTCATATCGACTTTTCAACAATCCCAAAGCTAAGCCGGCCGAGATTCTCAAGCCACATACTAACGAAACTGTTAAGCGGATGGCGGCATGCGATGGTCCGGTGCTCGTCATTCAAGATACAGTCTTTATATCATACGGGACTCATCCCAATACACGAGGACTTGGCCCGATAGGGAAGCGCAACTGCAGTACCGACCGCGGACTTATCATGCATAACGCGCTTGCCTTCACAACGTCTGGCGTGGCGCTCGGGATCGTGAGCCAGCAAATTTGGGCGCGAAAGGAAGTTCCCGACGAGACCAAGCTGGAGAAAAATGAGCGAATCAAACGCACATCGCTTGATGAGAAGGAAAGCTCAAAGTGGCTCTTGGCGCTTCGTAAAACCGTTGAGTGCAGTGCGCCAGGAGTTAAGATTGTCACGGTCGCCGACCGGGAATCAGACTTCTTTGAGTTTATTGCGGAGGCCGAAGAACTTTCGGCGCTCTACCTAATTCGAGCTAAGAATGATCGGAAACTTGATAGTGATGATTCTTGTGACACCCTTTCCGAGGCGCTCGCTGCCGCTCCGGTAATCGGAACTCGCGAGGTGCATATCCCCGGTAATGGCAAGAAACCGGCACGGACAGCAATCGTCGAAATTCGCTTGGCGGAAGTAAACATCATGCCACCACAGAAACATGCAAAGGTAAAAGACGCTACGCAAGAACCAATTACGGTGAACGCCGTCTCGGCGACCGAAGCAGCTCCACCACCGGGCAACGAGGCGCTCAGTTGGGTTCTTCTGACAAATCTCGCCGTAAAAAGCTTTGATGACGCCGCAGAGAAGATCGATTGGTACGCCAAAAGATGGGGAATAGAAACCTGGCACAAAGTTTTGAAATCTGGCTGCAAGGTCGAAGACTGCCTTCTCGAAACCGCAGATCGCCTGAAGCGTTTCTTAAGCCTCTTCAGCATCATTGCCTTTCGCTTGATGCATATTACTTACTTGGCGCGCGTTAGTCCTGACGCCCAAAGCACCGACGTTTTTTCCGAGGAGGAAGTCGAGGCACTTCATATTCGCGTCAAGAAAACTCGACCTCCAAAAGACAAAGTTCCAACTCTTCGAGAGGCTGTTCAAATGATCGGAAGTCTCGGGGGGCATCTTGGACGCAAGGCAGATGGCGATGCCGGAATCACCGTGATGTGGCGCGGGCTCATGCGACTCTATGAAGATGTCGAGATGCTGCGTGCTCACAAAGTGGTCTTAGGCAATGACTATGCGAGCTGAATTTTGAAATACTGTGGTCGGTACTTCGAACAATTCGAAATCGAGTGCATTCGCAACATGATTGCAGAAACACCTGATCTAAGCCGATATCGGCTTTCCAGGTTAGTATGCGAACAATTGAATTGGCGTCGCCCGGACGGTGGCTTGAAGGACATGAGCTGCCGAGTCGCCCTCCTCAGAATGCAGACCGACGGTCTTTTCAAGCTACCAATGGCTAAACGGCTCAAACCAACCGCCTACGTCGAGCACCCAGAAATCGAGAATGCCGCGAATCCGCCGCTTACAATTCCGGAAATCGACCTCGCTCGCCTGACAGTAGAACTTGTCACTGAAAAGCGCGACTCACTGCTTTGGAATGCGTATGTGCGACGCTATCATTATCTTGGTTATCAACTTATGGCCGGCGCTCAGCTCCGCTATCTCGTTCGAGCAGATGGCGTGGTCGTGTCGCTACTCTCCTTCAGCGCCAGCGCCTGGAAAACCAAGCCGCGCGATGAATACATTGGATGGAGTCCTGAGCAGCGACAACGTAATCTCCATCTTGTCGTCAACAATTCACGATTTCTCGTCCTGCCTTGGATTCGACGCCAAAACCTTGCCTCGCGCGCGCTGGCACTAACCAGTCGCCGACTATCTAGTGATTGGCAGGAACGCTATTCGTATCGTCCAGTCCTGATCGAAACTTTTGTTGAGGACAACCGTTTTCATGGAACTTGCTACAAGGCAGCGAATTGGTTTTGCTCCGGGAAAACACAGGGGCGGGGAAAGCTCGATTGCGATCAGCAGCGTGCGCTTCCAATAAAGAGCGTCTGGCTTTATCCACTCATCGCTAACTTCCGTCAGCATCTCTGCAAGTAACTTGCACAATCGTCACTCTGCGTTTGCTGCTGTCCGTCACAAACTTTGTGGGTAATAGACAGCCCCAGAATCTGTGGGTGTGAAATCCCGGTAGCGGCCTAGTTCAGCTCACCCATCACCAGCCCATTTCAGCATTGTGCTCGACCACGTCAAGGTTGCCCTCGCTAAGCTCGGCGGCTTACGCCGACCCTGACGTCGGTCTGCGCGCATTGCTGAATGTGGACTGTGGGTGATGGGGAGCGGTTGGGTCTTGCCTCCGGCGGGGGTTCCGAAGAGCGGTGAATAAAGGCGTGCATGCCTTACAATATTTTGCGATGAATATTTTACTAGGAATATTTAACCGTAAAACAAGGCACGGCATGCACATACGATCAATCCTAAATCGCGTGGAAAAACTCAAGGGTTTTGTTTATGAATCGGAAAGATTTATCACTTCAGGTGATAGGCCCAGCATTGAGGTTGTTGTAAGGCCGCGAAAAGGCAGCCAAGGTTATTGTGGCGGATGCGGGAGAAAAGGTCCGACTTATGACACTGGCGAGGCCAGGCGTTTTCAATATTTGCCCATGTGGGGCATTTTGGTGTTCCTCGTCTACTGCATGAGGCGGGTCAATTGCAAAAGATGCGGCGTTACGACGGAAATGATCCCCTGGGCCGACGGTAAGCACCGTCTCACGACATCGTTTCGGTGGTACCTGGCTCACTGGGCGAAGAAAATGTCTTGGTCAGATGTTGCTGTCAGTTTCTTTACTAGCTGGAACTCTGTCTATCGATCAATCGAAATGGCCGTAGAATGGGGGCGTCAGAGAATGGACTTAAGCGGCATTAAATCTGTTGGTGTAGACGAAATTCAGTGGCGTGACGGTCACAAATACCTGACGCTTGTTTATCAAATCGATCAGGGCCGGAGACGTTTACTGTGGATCGGTCGTGACCGAACAGAGGAAACATTTCAGAAATTCTTCGATTGGCTCGGCAAAGAAAGGTCTGCACAAATTGAGTTCATTTGCTCCGATATGTGGAAGCCTTACATAAATATCATTCGCGCCAACGCTATCAATGCTCTTCATATACTTGACCGTTTTCATATCATGACTCACTTCTCAAAAGCCATCGACGAAATCCGTGCCGATGAGCATCGCAGCTTAAAAGACCGGGGGCTCGAAACACTAAAGCACTCGCGGTGGTGTCTATTAAAACGCGAGGAAAATCTTACCGACCGACAACGCAACAAACTCGATGATCTACTCCGCTACAATCTCCGCTCCATTAGGGCCTACCTCCTAAAAGAGGACTTCCAACAGTTTTGGAATTACGTGTCACCGGGCTGGGCGGAAAAATTTCTAGAAATATGGTGCAGGCGTACGATGAAGTCCAGACTTGAACCGATGAAGAAAATTGCACGTATGCTGCGCCGCTATAAACCAGAAATTCTCAATTACTTCCGGGCAAGAAAGCAGATTTCCCAGGGGTGTGTTGAAGGATTAAACAACAAGGTGAAATCAGTCATCAAAAAATCATACGGTTTTAGCGAGTTCAAGACCATTGAAATGGCTCTCTATCATAGCATCGGCAACTTGCCTGAGCCAAACTTCACCCATAGATTCTGGTGAAGAGGCCTCTTTTTCTCAAAACTCACGAGCGACTTCAGCGCGCCGTCCGTTCTGGCCAACGCCACACGTGGTCCGGCGTCAATCCGGTACTTGTCCGTCCCTCGCCCCATAACCCTGACAAGATCAACGCCCCCGGTCATACGGACATCAAACCATGAGCCACGCAGCGAGATACCACCGGCCGCACCCGCTAGATATTCCGTCAAGCTGAGAAAAGCATTCTCGCGACCGCTCAGACCCAGGGCCCAGGAGTATTTTGGGTCGTTCGATCTCCATGGTGAGTAAGACTCTATCTCAACCAAAGAGCCCTCGCTCAGAATAAACGCCTGGGACGACTTGCGCTGCCGTAGCCTGAACGTGCCATATTTAATCCCGCTATCAGGCTCAAAGCCCGTGTCACTCGCCATAAGATCCGAGAAACCAAGACCGACGCCGATCATGGGAGAAATCTCACGGATATCACCATTCTGAATCCCCATGAGTCCCAGCTCAATGTGATGCAGGGCATGCCCCTGATCTGGGCGGTTCGTGAC
>JBKCJM010000066.1:0-2403 GCA_046301755.1 Cyclobacteriaceae bacterium | reverse complement strand
ACGGCCGACTGGGATCCGGTCTGCGCCGAGGCGAGAAAAACGCCAAAAAAGCCGGTGCGTGGCGTTTCGAGAAACCCGCTCCGCACGCCCGGAACGCTGCTCCCGAGGCTCACGAGTCGCTCATCGGCCGGAAGACCGTTGCAGAAGTGCCATTGACCGGGCTATCCTAAAGGCTGGTCACACGATTGGGGCAACAGATGAACTTGGAATGGAGGCGGTTGACGGCAAAGCTCACGTACGCGACTTTCACGTCACCCTTCTACGATATCTTGGATTGGATGATAACAAATTGACGTTTTATCATGCCGGTCGTCATAAGCAGGTGAGTCAATTCGGCGGCAAAGTTATTGAAGAACTTATTGGATGAGGATACCTCGTCATGAAATTCCAATCGATCCTTTCTGGTCTTTTCGTGGTAATGCTGCAATTGGCGACTCAGGCCGAGGAACCAAAGCCCTCACAGAAGCCAAATGTTATCTTCATCCTCACTGACGATCAGGGGTGGAACGATGCTCATTTTGCAGGTCATCCTTATGTAAAAACTCCGAATCTAGACAAGTTGGCCGCCGAGGGGACTTGGCTTCGACAATTCTATGTGGCCTCAACCGTCTGCTCTCCAAGCCGCTGCGGATTTCTTACTTCGCACTACCCAGCTCGACATCTCATCCATGGCCATTTCGCCAGTCATGAGCTCAATGAAAAGCGACACATGGTCGACTGGCTTGATCCAAACACCCCAACTCTTGCCTCTTTGCTCAAACAATCAGGATACGCGACAGCCCACGTTGGCAAATGGCACCTCGGTGGTGGCCAGGGGGCTCCGACGCCCGACGCATACGGTTTCGATTTCGTCCGTCATACCACCGGCAACAAGAACTATTGGGAGGAGAATGGAGAGGATCCTTATTTCCGTGCAAAATCGACCTCTCTATTCGTCGATGAAACCATCAAGTTTATTCGAGAGAACAAGGATGGCCCCTTCTATGTCAATCTTTGGACCTTGCTACCGCACGCGAAATTGAATCCGACACCAGAACAATTGAAAGAATATGAATCGATATCTCCTCAAGCTGACCACACTGCCTTTGGACCATGGATGCAGAAATACCTAGCCAACGCAAAGGACTTAAAAAGTCAATCACAAGTCTTTTACGCTTCTCTTACCGACCTGGACACCCAGCTAGGACGACTCTTCGCAGTTCTTGAGGAATTGCAACTAGCGGATAATACAATCATCTTTTTTTCCAGCGATAATGGCGCTGAAGATTATCGAATCGGAAATGCTACGAACGCCGGTGTCGGTAATACAGGACCGCTTCGCGCACGTAAACGATCTATGTACGAAGGTGGCATTCGAACCTTTGGAATCGTTCGCTGGCCGGGACATGTCCCTGCTGGACGGCGAGACGAGACAAGTGTGACCGGTGGAGTCGATCTTCTACCGACGATTTGTAAGTTGGCTGGAGTGACTCTTCCCGAGAATCTGAAACCGGATGGGGAGGATGTCAGCGATATTTGGCTCGGTCATTCACGTCCTCGAAATCGCCCATTACACTGGGAATGGCTCTTCAACGTCCAAGGCCGAAGCGAAGGCTACATGCCACCGATGCTCGCTGTACGCGATGGTGATTGGAAACTTTTTGTTAATCACGACGGATCCGGTGCGCAACTTTACCATATACCTCGCGACATAAGCGAGGAACACGATGTCGCTCAGCAACACCCGGACGTTGTTCAAGCTCTAACAACCAAGGCCCTTGATTGGGCCAAATCCTTACCACCAAGCCCCGCGCGAGATGCTGCCGCAAAAACGGGAAAGCCTCAAGATGAACAACCACCCGCTTCATCAACGCCAGCAAAACCGAAGTCTGCACCTTCAAAGGGGGAAGGTCTTAATCTCAACAAATCCAATAACGATCGCGCAACGATCTTCGCTGGCCGTGACAAAAATCAAGATGGCCTACTGACTTTAGAGGAATTCTCCACCGGATTTGCCAAAGGGGTAGATTTCAAGCAGCGTTTTGAATTGTTTGATACCGATCACGATGATCGCCTTACAAAAGATGAGTTTATAAAAATGGGAAAGCGTTAGAGTTCAATCTAACCTTCCCGATAAATATACGCTGAAAGTGCTGTGCGAAGTTGTCACAAAAGCGCTCCTTTAACTCTCCGTATTGTGTGCAAGAAGGTTTTTCTTGATTTTCATTCGCTGGACTTTTAGTCGCGCATTACACTCCTAGATGGGTGGGCCAAACAACACCCTTCTCCGGTTCCGTGCCCTCTGCACGGGCTGCGGCCAGGGGTTCGTGATCGCGTTCTCGTGCAAGGGGCGCGGGGTTTGCCCGTCCTGCAACGGTCGGCACATGGCGCAGACCGCCGCCCATCTTGTCGATCACGTGATTC
>JBKCJM010000065.1:0-4504 GCA_046301755.1 Cyclobacteriaceae bacterium | reverse complement strand
GTTCCTCCGGAGGTTCAATTGGGACGCGCGCTCCGGCAGCACCGGTGTTACATCCTCTTTGATGCTTTGCGCCGGCTTTCCAATCGAAGAGCGTTGTCGAATCGGCAAAGAATCCATCAAATGCAAACTCTTGAACGATAGTTTCTAGTACAGTTTTTGACGAACATATGAATGAATACGGGCACTCATAAGGAGTGGCATACAACAGATTCTCTCGCTCATAGGGAGACTCCTCAATTGTATTGCCACCCCATTTCGGGGCGCCGATTCCATATCCATCCAGGGATTGGCGTATCTGTGGCTTCAGAGTCGAGGGAAGGTAGTGAGTCTCTGGCGCCAATAGGTGCCTCGCGCGAAGGTACGCCAGTAGTTGCTCCTGCGAGTGTTCAGTAACGACGCCATCATAAAATCCAATAGCATTGGCGTTTATGTTAGCAAGCAAATGAGGCAAGTCGGGAAAACTGACGGCTACTTGAACTTCTTTCCATGGCACATGACTCGGATCGCTAATCACCGGCGCTTTGGCATCGCTTACGGCAAGCCATCGGTGCGATGGTTCGATCAAAGGCTGTAGTTCAGTTGGCACTTTGATAAAGGGGTGCAAAAGCACGAACACAGCCTCAAACCGTGGAGACGCCCACTCCATCACTGGTTGTGCCCAATCCGGTGGAAATCGGAATTCGAGTTCTGGGTTGTTGTAAATGTCGACCATGACGCCCAAGAGATAACGCCGAGGCTCACCAGCGGGCGACCTGGTCCAATTCACACCACTGAGACACCTTATCATGGCCGACCGTCTTGTGCAGCCGTTTGTTAGCTCGGATGGTTTGGCACTCTCGCAACCTTTCCGTCCCGAATTTCGGCCAAATAAGTGTTTGGTTCCTTGGTCTTTATCACACCGCTATTGTCGAACGAGATCAATCCGGAAAGTCCGCCGTAGGAGGCATCGGAAACGCAATTGCGGATCAGGTCCCGGCGAGCGCCGCATCGTGTTATCGCGTCCTTGAGGAGGAACAGAGCGTCATATGCTCTCGCGGAGCCAAATCCTGCTTCGCGACCATAACGTTCACGATACCTGTTCAAGAACTGCTCTCCTCCGGGAGTTAGATAGTCAAAGTAGGTCATCCCTTCGGCGATTGCGGGGTTGGCAAGCAGCTCGGCATCGAATGCGACACCATTCGCTGTGTAGAGGGGTAACCCGAGTTTCAATTGCTTTGCTTGCACGAGGAAAGGACTGAGATCGCTATTCTCGAGAAGTAGTACCAGGACAGCATCCGGCCGTTTTGCTTTGAGCCTTGTGATTATAGACCGGTAATCCTTTTGACCCGCCGCAAATCGGTGTGCTTCTGATACTGACACATTGGTGCCACGGAGATTCGCCTGCACGCCATTGAGAATACCCTCTAGGTATGCATTTTCACTAAGCAGGACCTCCACGTTTCTGTATCCTCGAGTCCTGAAGACCTCGCTGAGTGGTGTGGTCGCGACATGATGCGGCTGCCAAAGAGTGAAGGCGAAGCGTTTACCCTCGAACAAGCCTTCTTTATATCCGGTGGGAGAAATAAGCGTGACTTTTGCCCCTTCCGAAATGGGAGCAGCTACTTCGGTGAACTCTGCCCAGTTCGGACCAACGATAGCCACTACGCCGTCTATATCGATGACTTTTCGAATCGCACTCGCTGTAGCTTTGAGGTCCGACCGATTGTCCTCGACCACGATCTCAACCTTCTTACCGCCGATACCCCCCGCTTTGTTTATATCCTCCTGGGCCAGGCGCAACCCGTTCAGCTCGGCGGTTCCTCCCTCGGCGCCCCAACTGGAAAGTGAAAATACGGCCCCGATCTTTAACTGATCATCAGCGTCCGCTACACGCGCGAAGCAAAGGATCAGGAGAGAACAAAGAAAACTGAAGCGCATAGAATAGGTCCTTGGAACACGGGCTAACGGTTCGATGAAATGTTGCTTGGAGCTTCAGCGGAAGGCAATCATTTCCATCGGATGGTTATACGGCAAGTAACTTATCCGGTACTTCAACAATAATCGGCATCGCAAGATCGCCCACGGTGTTCCAAACAAGGGGAACCGATCCTACCTTTGAGTGTTGGCATTCAAGTTCTGGCCGCGACCTCTCCACGTCAATCTGCACAGCATGCCGCCCGTCTGGAAGCTGTGTCGGGCTCACACCGAGTATTCCGTCCACGCCGCTAAGTGCTTTCTCCACTAGGGGGACAGCTGCTTTTGCTGCTTCTTCTGTGGGGCCGTTTCTCATGAGCCTGTCCTAAAGACGGCTGCTAAATAAGACCGACCTTCTTGGCCAGACTGTTCCTGTTCGCAGATACACTTCTGCACCGACTCAAGCTCAAAGCCTACCGTAGAAACAGCATACCCTCTTCCTCAAAAGTGCTTTCCCGTAAAGTTTCTGATCTTCCCACTGAATTGCCGCACTATCGCTATTGAACTCTTTCGCTTGATGAATCCGACCATCGATGTGACAGCATACTTCGGTACTAAGACCACATGGTACTTACAATCCCACCTAGAGTGGGCTAAACTATTTAACGTTTCGGTCATATGAGTGCAGTTTTCCTCTCAATTCAGTGATTTTGAGATTGTGTCGACGCTGTCTACACAATTGAGCTGGTCCCATATAGTTGAGCTACTGCCTCTTAAAACTACTGAAGCAAAGCTGTATTATGCGCAGGATGTAGCGGAGCGAAGTCTGAGTATTCAAGAACTCCGTCATCAGATTTCACGCAAAGCATATGAGCGCCGTGAGATTGCCAATAACAAACTCTCTGGTGAATCTTCCGTTCCCTTTAATGTATTCAAAGACCCATACCTCTTAGATGTTCTGGGCTTAAAGGAAAATTTTCTTGAAGCTGATTTACCTCATCGCTAGTAGGTACGATATTCGCTTCAAAGAAGCTCTCACTGATAACGGTCCAGAGGTCGGAACCAAAGAGTCTAGTAGGAAGGCTCAACATCCTTTTGAACGCATGCTTATGGAATTGGGTATTCAACATCGATATACCCGTCCGTATCGACCTCAAACCAATGGAAAGGTAGAGAGATTCTGGCGCACACTAGAAGATGACCTTTGTCGTGAAGCTACTTTCGATTCCGCTGAACAATTCAAAACTGAGCTCCTTGAGTACTTGCTTTATTATAACCAAGCTCGTCCTCATCAAGCTCTTAATGGAGTGACCCCAGCTGATTTCGCTAAAAACTGTCCCCGAATTACGTGACATATACAGGAATGACAACGTAGGCCTCACGGTGACTCGTGATACCTGGAATGAAAAGAAGAGGACTGGAACAAAGCGCCTTGAGGTGAATTTCCAAAATGCAACTTGCACCGATGCGGCTGGCCTTAGCTCGCCTTGTGTTGTCGACCTTTTGTTAACGACCGACGGTCCAGACAAAGGTGTGAAAAGCGCGCGCAGAACGCTCGCCATCACAACCTCCACGGGGCTCTCCTTTACCTATCGGACGCGACGTCGCGATGGGGGTAAGCCATTCAGGCCGGCGGACTTGCGCTCTCCACAGGTGAATAATTTCGCGACGGAGTGGCGGCCTGGGGTGCAAGACTGAGTTCCGCGGAGCAGGCAAATCAAAATCATAAGAGGCGGAGTTTAGAAGTCATCAGGAACCGGCTCAAACGATTCGTACGAGGGTAGCTCATCGATAGCCTCTTAGGCATCGATGAACTTGGAATTGGAGGCTAGGTAAAAACTTCCTAGATTGAGCGTCAAGGTTGAACGACTCCAAAACTACTTCCATATAAATATCAAATTGATGTTGTTTGAATTCTTCAAGGACCTCGGCGGTTTTACGGATCTGACTTGTGGCAATCGCGGGAGACAACCCCAACCGCTGGTACATTGACAATCTATTTAGATCGCTCCGAAATGCATATATAGCCAACCTAATCGCCTCGCGGTCACCATTATTGAGGACCTCCGTCTTTTGAGTATCCAAACCGCATGTGATTCGATGCATAGGAGGGGCAAGTTTTCGCCTTAGATGGTCCCATGATTCTTGCACGCTCTGGCTCCCTGCGTCTGCCCTAGCCTTGGGGGCCTGCTGACCAGATACAGAGTCTACCCGATCCAAATCTCGATTTTTGTAGGTCATAAATCCTCCTCAGACATATCTTCGTAGAGGAGCAAATGCCATGCCGTCAAAACTCCCAGCATTTTCTCGAAGAACTCGCTCCAGGCGGCCTGGTCTTGAAGAATTTACACCCCTAAGTGTAGAAAATACAACTCAGCAAAGGCCAGCAGACATATTCAGTAGGAAGAAAAAGTAGATTCGTCGGGATCGAAGGTTCTCTTGATTCGAAAGGTGCCTGACAATTATGTGTCTTGCTACTCGACCTTAAGGGCTAGCGATCGCGCCGGCCCCGTGCTCTTCAACCCGCTGACGCAAGCTCCCGACAGAGAAGACGCCTGATCAATCCGAGCTTAATTCCGAGTGCCCATGGCGTTAAGCTTGTTATACAAAG
>JBKCJM010000064.1:0-23681 GCA_046301755.1 Cyclobacteriaceae bacterium | reverse complement strand
CTTGCTGAATCTTTCAACGATTGAATCAGCGCCTCCACCTCCTTGTCGGACATATCGAGCGATGGCGAGGCCATCAACTCATACCGGGCCAGCAGAAAAGGTTCTTCGCTTACAAACTCCAGAACCGAAAAGCGGGCTTTACCCTGAATAATGATCGTGGTGTTGCCATCGGGCAGCACCAGCATTTTGATGATGCGAGCAACGGTACCAAACCGGTAGAGGTCTTCGACACCCGGCTCCTCGGCTTGTTTGTTTTTCTGAGCCACCACGCCAATGATGCGGTTGCCACTGTAAGCGGTTTTTATCAGCTTGATCGACTTCTGCCGCGTTACCGTGATGGGGATCACCACACCCGGGAACAGCACAGTATTTTTTATCGGAAGAATCGGCAACTCGCCCGGAATATCTTCGGGCTTAAGTTCCGGCTCTTGCTCGGGGTTAATCAGTTGGATGAGTTCTTCTGAATCTTCCTGCACCAGCGGTGAAATTGACAATGATTGAAACATAAAAAGAGTGCCAAATTGACACAAAAAACGCGGTATCCCAACTCTTTTTGTGCCGAGCGCAAAAGGCTCAATATGGGTGCCAAGGTTTGCCAAAATGATAAAATTCCACCAATTTTCAGGTAATGTGTATTTCCTCCATCTGGCACAGGCCGCAGCTTTTGCTGCTGATCCTGATGGTTTCCGCAATATCAAGCGCGGTGCTAGCCCAGGAAAAGAAAAAATTCAAGCGCGGGGGCCAGGTTCTGCTGCAGGATTCTCTAACGCAATTCAGCCAGTCTGACATATTCGCTTTCCCAAACCTTAACAAGATCGCTTACTTTGAAGATGTCCGGGAATTCGACCGGATAACGGCCGCACTTGAGGCAAATGATCAGCCAGAACTGTATCGCCTGCTGCGCGGGTATGTCAAGAACTTTGGCGTGCAAAACTTCAGCCGCAACGTATCCATGATCTGGATGCTCGCCCGGCTTTCGGAAACCTATGGTCCAAAGGGAGAAGCGATCTTACTTTACAAGCTGGCCGTAAAACACCATCAGCAGGGAGTTGACATTACGAGTTTGAATTCCAGTCTTAACGTGGAGCGGCTCACCAGGCGGTACGATTCTCTTGAACGCGACAAGAAGAAACATTACGTGCCGCTCGACCACTACTATCAATTGGTAGAATATCGAAAAGAAATTGATACACTTCGGCCGCCCCATGCCGTGCTTACACTGATGAACTCCGACATCAACTCAGCCCAGGAGGACTATGGCCCGGTGATGGGCAACGTAGATTATTTGCTGCTGTTTACCAGCAAGCGAAACCGGCACGAGGTGAGATTTACCGAGACCTTTGACGAGGATATCTTCTTCAGCGTAAAAGTTGATGGCGCGTGGACGACAGCCGAAGAGTTGCGCGCGATCAACACCCACCACAACGAAGGCTCGGCCTGTTTAAGTCTGGACGGAAAATGGTTGATCTTTTCCCGCTGCCTGCAAAACAACTGCGACCTGTTTAGTGCGAAATTATTAAAAGACAGCGTGTGGGGTGACGTAAAAAATCTGGGACCTAAAGTTAACAGTATGGGGTGGGACTCGCACCCCTCCCTCAATCACCGGGGCGATACACTTTATTTTGCCAGCAATCGAATCGGGTCATTCGGGCAATCCGACATCTACTTCACTGTAAAAGACCGAAAAGGCAACTGGACTGCTGCCCAAAATGCCGGACCGGTAATCAATACGCGGGCAAGCGAAGTCAGCCCATTTTTTCACCATCAATACAACGTGCTGTACTTTTCATCCAATGGTCAGCCGCTCAACTTCGGAGACTTTGACATTTACAAAGCTTACCGCAGAAATGGAACCTGGCAGGAACCCAAAAATATCGGACCGTTGGTGAACGGGGCCGGCAGCGAGTATTATTTTACGATTGATGCACAGGCCCATGACCTGTACTATGCCCGATCGGAAGAACAAGACCCGAAAAATCTTGATCTGTATTCGTTTCCTGTACCGATGGAAGCACAGCCGCTGGCCACTGCGCGCCTCTCGGGCACACTCACCGACCCTGCAGGAAAACCCCAACAAGGTATCGTAAGTGTAATCGATCTCGATGAAGGTGTAGAAGTGGCCCCGAGATTTCTGCGCGAAGATGGCTCCTTTGACTTCAGCCTGATCAACAAAAGAAATTATCTTCTCATTATCCAGGGGGACGACTTTTTTCGCATCGAAGAAATCTTCTTTATGGATGGCGACCGGGAAATGAATAAGATAGCCGAACCCATCGAAAGCAAGATTGCCTTTAAGTCACTGGAGTTTGAAAACGGGAAAGCCGACATTCTGCCCATGATGCACGCGGATCTTGACAAACTGGCGAACTTCCTGATCGATCACCCCGATATGAGCCTTCGCATTTCCGGGCATACCGACTCACAAGGAAAGGAAGATGTAAACCGTACTCTTTCACAGGGGCGAGCCGATGCCATAAAAGAATACCTGATGAATCAATTCGCCATTGACAGCAATCGCATCGAAGCCATTGGGTATGGCAGCAGCAAACCCATTGTGGCCGAGGTGACAGAAGAGGATCGGCAACTGAACAGGCGAGTGGAGTTCGAGATATTCAAAAACGAATGATGCTTCGGGTTTTATTGTTTTGGGGTTTAACCCACTGTTCCCAACTTGGCATGGCTCAGCAGAGAATCCCAAATTGCTGGATAAACACCTATCAATTAGAGGAACTGGAGGTACCCCAGCAAACTGCCGGTGGAGTTATTGAAATCAGCGACACCAGTGCTTTCTTCCTTAATGGAAGCAGTCAATTTATGGCTAAAAGAATCGAGAATACAATCATCTTTGGAGATTCAGTTCGAGTTGATGTTGTGTTTCAAACTGACGATAGTCTTGTTCTTAACGTCCAAAACCATAACACTAAGTTAATTTACACACCACTCATTGCATTTAACGGGCAATTTGACATAGCTGGATACGATGGGCTGTTTGAATCCAAAAACTGGTATTACCAGCTAGAGGATCGGTTGGATTATTGGGTTTCATTTTCGGAGAGTCCATCAATTTGCCCGGGAACCTCCTTTAAGTTCATAAAACTCAGTCATTACACAGGTTGCGAAACTTTATGCTTAACAACTTCCTATTTTAAAGAAAGTGTAACAGTTACAAGCTTTAGCTTCCGTGACTGGCACAAAAGACTTCAAATTTATGGGCAACGCGGAGATACGCTGCTATTTCAAGAGTTGACCTACGAAGGAAAAAAATACGGAAAACTCTTTCCATCTATCGGTGAGCACAAGAGCTTCAATCAAATACATGAAAACTTGCTAGCAACGATTTGGAAGGGTGCACGACCGAGAAAAGAACCAAAAAAGAATGGTACTATAAAATTAAAAGGCGCGAAGAATAACAAGCCATTCACAACAATTCGCTTTCTGCCTGATAGTTTCACAGCCAGTCGGGGTTCGGTTGATCTTTTGAGCGGGTCATGGAACTTGTTTGATGATCGAACTATTTTGTTCTATAACGATCAAGAGCTGATCGGATTTGCCTATGTGATAATTAAAGATGGCAATGTGGAGGCATTGAACTTTCGATCAATTTACCCAAGTCAAACAACATCAAATCAATATCTACCATGGAAAAAAAGGTAACCCTTTTTGTCGCTTTAATATTTGCATGCATTACGTGTGCAAATGCACAACAACCCGAACTGAAAAACACTGGCGAAAAAGACAAGCTCTTTGTCAATACAGAGCTCAACAACCGTTTTGGCGAAATGCGGCAGGTGGCCCGCACCATCTGGAGTTTTGCCGAACTGGGTTTTCTGGAAGAAAAAAGTACCGCCCTGCTTCAGGAAATGCTTCAGAAAGAAGGCTTCCGGATTGAGAAAGGGGTAGCCGGCATGCCAACCGCTTTCGTAGCATCGTATGGATCGGGCAAACCGGTGATTGGCATACTGGCCGAGTTTGATGCCCTGCCCGGCCTGTCGCAAGATAGCGTGCCCCGCATTCAGCCGATCAAAACCGGTGGAGCCGGGCACGGCTGTGGGCACAATTTATTTGGCTCAGCCTCCGCCAGCGCAGCCATCGCCCTGAAGGAATGGCTGGTGAAAAACAAGCGCGAGGGAACGATCAGATTATTTGGAACCCCAGCTGAAGAGGGCGGCAGCGCTAAAGTGTACATGGTTCGCGAAGGATTATTCGAAGACGTTGATGCTGTTTTGCATTGGCACCCTTCGTCAGAAAACCAGGCGAGTCCGGAATCCTGTCTGGCCATTGTGCAGGCGACCTTCCGCTTTTATGGCCGATCGGCCCATTCAGCAGCTGCTCCACACGTGGGTCGTTCTGCTTTGGATGGTGTTGAATCCATGAACTACATGGTGAACCTGATGCGTGAGCATGTGCCGCAAGAGTCGCGTATTCACTATGTCATCAGCAAAGGCGGCCTGGCCCCCAACGTGGTTCCCGACTACGCAGAAGTGGAATACATGGTTCGCCACCCGGATGCGCGCACCGTCCAGCAATTGTTCGATCGGATAGTGAAGTGTGCTCAGGGTGCCGCTAACGGAACGGAGACCCGCGTGGAGGTTGAAATCATCTCAGGGTCGTACAATCTGTTGCCAAACGATCCGCTGGCGCGGCTAATGCAACAAAACCTGGAACGTGTTGGAGGTGTGAAATACTCGGCTGAAGAAACCGACTTTGCAAAAAAAATCCAGGCAACCTTCACCTACACAGCCCCCGACCTGGCCGAAGCGGCAAAGGTTCAACCCTATCAGACGGGAGGATTTTTTCCTGCGTCCACCGATGTTGGTGACGTAAGCTGGGTTGTTCCAACCGTGGGACTGGGCACGGCCACCTGGGTGCCGGGCACCGTTGCCCATTCGTGGCAGGCCGTGGCGTGCGATGGCATGAGTATCGGCTTCAAGGGGATGTTAAATGCATCGAAGGTTATCGCCATGACAGGAGTTGACCTTTTTAACAATCCCGCCATTCTGGAAAAAGCGAAAGGTGAACTTAGCCGGATGCGCGGTGCCAACTTCGCATACAAAGCGCTGCTGGGCGACCGAAAGCCTTCGCTGGATTATCGCAAAGGGCGGTGATTTTCAGGTTTTTTCTGGCCGTCAAGCCTAAATTTTCCGCGACTGCGAATCAAACATCGCTTACCTTTGCGTAAAATATTCCGGTTATGATCCTCGATTCGATTGTGGACACCATTGGTAACACGCCCATCATCAGGCTCAACAAACTGAGCAAGGGCATTCAAGGCACCGTGCTGGCCAAAGTTGAATACTTCAACCCCGGTAACTCAACCAAAGACCGGATGGCTTTGAAGATGATTCTGGATGCCGAGAAGAATGGCCTCCTCAAGCCCGGGGGAACCATCATTGAAGGAACGTCTGGCAACACCGGTATGGGCCTGGCGCTGACCGCCATTTCCCGCGGTTATCGGTGCATCTTCACCATGGCTGATAAACAATCGCAGGAGAAAATAAATATTCTGCGGGCCGTAGGTGCCGAAGTTGTGGTGTGCCCCACCAACGTGGAGCCTGAAGATCCTCGGTCGTACTACTCCGTGGCTCGAAAGTTGAATAAGGAAATTCCCAATTCCTTTTACCCCAACCAGTACGACAACCTAAGCAATGCAGCAGCGCACTACGAGACAACCGGGCCCGAAATCTGGACCCAAACGGGCGGGAAAATAACGCACTATGTAGCTACTGTCGGCACAGGTGGTAGCATGTGCGGCACGGCAAAATATCTGAAGGAACATAACCCTGCTCTCAAGGCCATAGGAATCGACACCTACGGTTCGGTGTTTAAGAAGTACAAGGAGACTGGCATTTTTGACAAGAATGAAATCTACCCGTATCTGACGGAAGGCTTTGGCGAAGACATCTTACCGAAAAATGTTGACTTTGAGGTAATCGATCAGTTCATCAAGGTAACCGACAAAGATGGGGCTATCATGGCCAGGCGGTTGTCGCGCGAAGAAGGATTGTTTGTCGGGTGGAGCAGTGGCTCAGCCGTGCACGGGGCTCTTGAATATGCGCGGCAGCATCTGAAGGCCGGGGACGTTATGGTCATTCTTTTACCGGACCACGGTACGCGCTATCTGGCCAAAGTATACAACGATCTTTGGATGAAGGATCACGGATTTCTGGAGGAGCGAACATACACCACCGCCCGCGAAATCATAAAAGCCCGGAACGGCCACGACAAGTTGTTCACGGTAACGCGCAAATCAACTATAGGAGAGGCCATTCAGATCATGAACCGCGAAGGCGTAGATCAAATGCCCGTGCTGGATGGCGAGGAGTTCGTAGGCAGTGTAACCACCAGCGGGCTCATCGAACGAATTATTGTCGATCCCATGGTAAAGGATAAGGCAGTTGAAGAAGCGATGGACAAGCCGATGCAGGTCGTGGCGCTCGACAGTACCCTGGATGTGCTCAGCTCCATGCTGAACAAATCCAACCGGGCCGTGCTTGTGCGCGATGAACTTGAGCATCCTCACATCATTACCCAACACGATATACTGCGGGCGATGACCAACAACTAAATGCCGGACAAGCCAACCGAAAAATAAACAAAACAAAAACGGCTGCTTATCGCAGCCGTTTCGCTTGTTGGCCAAAATCGTATGACTAGTGCTTGATGATTTCTATCTCCACGCGGTCGTTGTAGATGCCCAAAGTACCACCTTCTGGGTACAACGGAATTTTACCGCCCTCACCTTTTATCTTGATCCGGTCGGCCGGCACGCCTTGCGACACCAGGTAGCGCTTTACAATTTCCGCTCGCTCGGTTGACAGTTCAGACGCTGACGTGTTTTTCTTCAATTCGTTCTCGGGCACCTGCTTGAAGAATTCCGTGCTCTTGCCGATCAGAATGGCATCGCGGCTTATTTTACCGTTTACGTGGCCGTGGATGCGGATCTTGAATCCCGTCTCTTCCTTCATCAGCGAAACCAATCCGTCCAGTTCATTCTGCGAGCCGGGCTCCAGCACAGAGGAATTCTTAAAGAACTTCACACCGGTGAATTCAATGTAGTCACCCCTTTTTGCCTTGGGCAAGGGAAGCTCAATCACATGCTCGCCTTCGGCCCCCTGAGTACCACCCGGTGTGCGATAGCTCATGATCGTTTTCACCGGCTTATAACCTGCAGCCTGCGTAACGAGTGTGTAGGTACCCTCCCGATTGCGGGGGGCTTCGATGTAAACAATCTGGTTGGCCGGAAACGCCTGGTACCGCGTTGCATTGCTGGATTCCTGCACTTGCACTTCACCCATCACTTCTGAACCTGACTCTTGACTTAGCAAACGAAATTTGAACGGATTACCGGGAGGTTTAGGTTTTGGCTTGGCCGCCTCGGCAGCCTTACGAATCGAATCCTGTTGCGCCTTGATTTTCACGGAATCGACTGCGGGTACGTCAGGTACAAGGACTGGTTTTTCTTCAATTGGCTTCTCCTCTACGATTGGTTTCTCCTCAATGGCGCCATCCTCACCTAACAAGCCCAAAAATACCCATGCATCTTTATACTCCGTAGTGGCGCGCAGGCGAATTTGAAGACGGAAAGCCTCCCGTTTGTCAGATGTCGCAAGGACATATACATACTGCAGGCCTCTGGTCTTGTTCAACGCGTAAACAGCATTATAATTATTCTTTTTAGCCGCCTCGGTGAAGCGTTTGGCGTTATCCTCGATACGGAACGCCCCTATGGTGACATAGTACTTGACATTGTCGGCCCCCTGGGCAAAAAGTTGCCCGGCTGAGATGACCAAGGCGATGGCAAAAAGCAGTTTTTTCACGTGAAAACGGTTTTCTTGACTGGTGAAGGTAGTGATTTTCCTGTTATCTGAAGCAAAACGACCCGGCCAGAAAAAAAACAGCCCCAATCCGGGGCTGTTCTGGGCGAACCTTATTGCGCTTACTCGCCAATGATTTCAATCTCAACGCGTACGTTGGCCTCCGCCTGTTCGCTAAGAATTTCATAAAGAGGTTTGTCCCCACCCCACGCCTTGATCTCAATGCGCTTGTGATCAATTCCCTGGGAGACGAGGTAGTTTTTCAATGTCTCAGCCCGCTTTTGCGATAACGTCTTGGCAGAACCCTTAGATTCTTCGGTGTTATCGAGCGAGAAATAATCCATGCTTCCCTTTTTCATGGATATAATAGTTCCTTTCGCATTTCCATTGGTGTGACCGTGAATCCGGATCTTCGTGGTCGAATGATCGCGCATCCACTCGAGTAATTCGGTGGCGGCCATCTTGGAGTCAGGGAGCATTACGGTAGCGTCCTTGAAGAAAAAAATCTGGGCCACCGAGAGTTCTCCGGTACGCATGCGAACCAACTCAACCGGTATCACCAATTGCCCGCTGGCGTTGGCCACAGCTGACCCGGCAGGTACCACTTTTTCCCATTTGCGATAACCCGTAACATCACACATGATCGACCAGGTGCCGGGGTCATCGGTGTAGGTGAATGAGAAGGGTTGATTGCCCCGGTAGGTGCCGATCTTCGCATTGTCGGTAGCATTGGTGACATGCACTTCTCCCAGCACTTGCCTCTTGGATTCCGCATCCGAAATAGCAAATACGAAGCTTCGCGTAACAGCTACAGGCTTGGGTGGTTCCACTACAACCGGTTCCGGTTTTACCTCCTGCACAGGTTCAACTTTGACTGGTTCTGGCTCGGCAACCACAACCTTAGGAGCTTCCCCTAATAAACCGGTGTAAACCCAGGTGTCTGTAAAACGTGTACCCTTTCGGATGCGCTCTGCCTCCACCAATGCTTTGGCGCGGTCATCGGTCTTCATTACATAAACATAATGCAACTGGCGACCGGGGTTTAACTCGGCTACGCCCGCCAGGTTGTATTGGCGCGATGACGAAATTCTTTTTACTGCGTTTTCGCTGGATGAAAAAGCACCAATTACTACGTAATACGGGTCGCTCCCTGATTGGGCTTTCGCATTGAAGGAAACAAGGGCAGCTCCGAGCAGTATACCCGCGGAAAAAATAGCCGACTTCATAGACAAATTTTGTTTAACAAAGAACAAATATGGGGTTAATATACGAGTATTTTTTGGACGAAAATCAAACAAATCTTACATGCGCCCTCAAGAGCCGGTGGTGGACACGTCAAAAATTCGGGTTAACGACTGCCCGCTATCATCCACAATGGTGATTTGATGGCGGCCTGCAGACGGGTAGCATGGCAGCTGATGCGTGCCCTGGGTAGCTCCAACAAAACGATCGTCCAGATGCCAGTATAGAGTTGACCGAGGTGCTGAATGCACGGCTTTGAACACCACCGGATTTAGCCGACCCGACAACTCGCGGGGCACAATAATACGTGTATCTGACGATGGGTAGACGAGATCGAATGCCACGGGGGCTGCCCCATCACAAGCGGCCAGGTAACGGGGAAGGGGCCGGTAAGAAAGATGTCGGGCCCTGTAATAATACTCCAGCACGGGTGGCAATACAAACCAGTTCTTCGACAACAGTTGATCACCTGGGTAGCAATCCCGATGAGCCCGATGCAGTCCATCGGCCGTAAGAAAAACCCGTTGATGATACCGGCATCGGGTTGATGACTGACCTGCCGAGGGCACCAGTTGCTCGGTGGCCACTTCGCAAAACTCTCCGGCCAACTCCCCACTTTGCTGGCAAATCCGGACCCTTGTTAGTTCCTGCTGGGGTTTTAAAAACCAGCCGGTGGCGGGCAACGCGCTGAAAACATCAAACAATAGTGGCGCGGCTGCCTCCGCCCCTGTGAGGCCGGGCCTACCCTCTCCATCTGCATTGCCCACCCAAACACCTACCACATAACGGGGTGTAATGCCCACTGCCCACGCATCGCGAAACCCAATGCTAGTACCAGTTTTCCAGGCAATCGTCCGTGACGAGTGGTAGTACTTCCAGCCTGACTCCTCACCTGGCCGATACAACTCCTTCATGACCTCAAAGGTCTGCCAGAGCGCACCGGCCGAGATAGCTGAAGATTTATCGAGAGCGTGAAACGGTTCGGGACGTGAGCCCCGCTCAAGAACGGGAGCGTGATACGTTGCAGAAGTATAACGAACCTGGCCGGGCCAAAGAAAAAATTGATTGAGTGTGCGCGCCATCGAAGTATACATGCCGGTAACTTCCCAAAGCGAAGCCTCAGCACCACCTAACACCAGCGAAAGTCCATAATGATCGGGTTCACGGGTCAGGGTGGTTAGCCCGAGCCGCGTGAGCAGTGCGTGAAACTTCTCGTAGCGGAACATGCGTAGCTGATGAACCGCAGGAATATTCAGCGAACGAATCAAAGCCTCATCAGCCGGAACAGCGCCATCATACTGATGTGAGAAGTTTTCGGGTGCAAAGCCGTTGATCAACGTGGGTACATCGGGTTGCAAACTGCGGGGCAGCATCTTGCCTTCGTCCAGCATGGCTGCGTACAACACCGGCTTCAGGATGCTACCGGTGCTTCGGGGGGCCTGAATAATATCCACGGCATTACCGTGATCCGGGCCTGAGGCCGTGTTGCCAACGTAGGCAAGCACCTGCCCTGAGTTAACGTCCAGCACAAGAACGGCCGCGTTGTATATTTGATTGGCGCGCAGACGTTCGTAGTGATCACTCGCCTGCCGGGCGACCCGTTCTTGCAAAAACCTGTCAATCGGTGTTGTCACGCGTTGTCCCTCACGACCGTGCTTTTTGACATAATCCAGAACGTGAGGTGCCAGGCGAGGCAGTGCCAACGGGGCATCGGGAACGGGTTCGAGAATAGCCAATGCATACGAAAGCGAATCCATCTCCCCAGTCTCAAAAAGCCGTGTAAGGAGTCGGTTTCGTTTTCTAATCAGCAGGTCGCGGTTGCGGCCGGGATGAATCAGCGATGGGTTATTGGGTAACACGGCTAGCGTAGCCGCTTCGGCCCAACTGATTTGAGACGGTCCGCGCCCGAGGTACCGCCAACAGGCAGCTTCGAGGCCAACCACGTTGCCACCAAAGGGAGCATGTGAAGCATACAAACCCAGGATTTCTTCCTTCGTAAGCCGAAGCTCAAGTCGAGTGGCCAGCACGATTTCCACCAACTTCTGCCAAAGTGTGCGGGGTCGGTCTTTGCGTGAAAGGCGAATAACCTGCATGGTCAGGGTGCTTCCGCCACTAACAACCTGGCCGGAGCGCCAGTTTTGGCGCACAGCCCGTCCAAGCGCTAACACATCAACGCCCGGATGCGAATCAAATCGCTTGTCCTCAAATCGGGTAAGTGCTTTCCGGAACTTGACCGGTACCGTGTCGAGTTCCGGAAAACGCCACTGCCCATCTGCAGCAATGGAGGCTGACAACAATTGACCTTCGTTGTCCTCGAGTACAGTGGCATAGGGATCTGAGAAAAGCTGATCGGGCAAGGCAAAATAATAACCAACGCCCGCCACCAGCAGAAGGCCAACAAAAATGCTTCGCACGTTTCGCCTCTGGGGCATCTCCTACTGTGCTTCCTTTTTCGCCACTACCACCATCTGGCCTTTCTTGCGGGCGTAAACCGAACCATCGTACATGGCTTCGCACGTGATGGCCGGCAAATAAAATTCACCGGAATAACTGGCGGTCAGTAGCACGCGGAATGTCTTTCGTTCATTTGCCTTAAGATCGAAATAGGTAAAGACACGGTCATCGCGAACATCCTGATAAGTAGGCACATCACCTGACAGGCGATTCTCAGCCTCCTCAAACCGAAGGTTATTAACCTCCCAACCGGCCGGCACCATCTGGGCGAGGGCCATGTTTTTGTAATTACCCCGAACACCCGGATTCACCACCGTAACTTCAGCAACAAACTCGCTTCCGGGCTCAAGGCGGGAAGGGTCCAGCTCGCGTCCGTCCGTGGTTGTGTAGTTTACTGTCAGGCTCAGGTTTTTCTCTGCATCTTCCTCCTGCCCGCGGGCAGGCACACCTTGCGACATCACCCGAACGAACAGCGGCCCCTTACCTGCGTTTGTCAATTTTAATTGACGATTTTTTGCCGATTCGATAGGCAGGGTTACCTGGGCGACCGAAAGTTCGGTAGTTGCCGAAGTCTCCTTACCATCAAACCCATAGGCAAACCGCAATTCGCCTCGCTGCTCCTGTCCCGCAAATGCCGCAATGGAATTAAAAGCCCACGCTACTGCCTGGGTGCTCATCCAATAGTTTTCGTTGCTGAGGGTAGCTGACAACTCTTTTACTATTTCAAACGCGCGCGTTCGATCATTTAGCTTTACCAGCGTCTCCAGAATGATGGCCTTGTCGCGAACATCTGAACCGTAAGAATACGCCATCTCCTGATACGACTTAACTGTGAGCGAGAGCCGGGCAATGATATCTTTTGCAGCAGCTTCCTGCCCGGCCGTTGCGTAGGCAGCTGCAAGCATCCACGAAGCGACCGAAGGGAGTGCCGGTGCTTCCCGAAGCCGATTCATCGAGGTAAGGTCGGCATCGCCAGCCAGAGCCAACGTGTACAAACGATAAGCCTGAATCAACTCACTGCTGCTATACTCGCTGTGCTTGCGCCACTCTGCTGACTTTCTGCGCTGGAATTTTTTCCATTTCTTTAGCAAGTCGGCTGATACGAGGTAACCCTGACGATCGGCCTCAACCAGGAAATGACCTGCGTAGGTACTGCTCCAACTGTCCGCTTCCTGCTCTCCTGGCCAATAAGCAAATCCACCCGAGGGATGGGCAAAAGACTTTAACCGGTCGATGCCTGCCCTGACATTGCGCTGCACCATGCTTTTCTCTTCAGGTGAAAGTGACTTGATATTGGCCAAAAACAATTGTGGGAAAACAGAAGACGTAGTCTGTTCCACGCAACCATACGGGTACTGCAAGAGATAGCGCATGCGGCCACTGAGGTTGAGAGGTGGCAAGGAGGATACTTCAAGCATTGCCGAGTTGGTGCCGGGCAGGCCGGGTAACGGAATACTCTGCGACCAACTCTGCCCAGCTTCGACAACACCGTCCAGCACACTGGAGACCGGTGGGTTTGGATTGCGAACCTCAATGTCAATTTGTGTAATCGATTTGTTTTTCCCAGAGGTTGCAGTAACCTCAACCCTGCCTATACCGGTTTGCGACTTAACCAGCAGGTCAAAATCGGTGGTTAGATCACTTGCGCCATTCAGGCTTACAGTACGGGTACTTCCACTGGGTAGTTCAACCGGGCCGGACACTTTCACGTCAATCTTTACTTCGCGGATCGACTTGTCTTGGGCAAACAACGTTATCGGCAACTTGACTTTTTCCTCGGGGCCGAGTACCCGCGGCAGTGTAGCCAGCACCATCAGTGGTTTACGCACAGGCGTAGCTTTTTCGGTCTTTCCATAAGCACCTTCAAACCCGGCTACCAACATGGTTTTTACCGATCCCACATACTGCGGCATAACAAAGGAGTGCTCCTGGCTTCCTCCCGAGAGTGTGAATGGTCCGAAGAAAACGACCACAGGCTTAAATCGGTTGGCTTTTGGCTCGTCCGCCTGAGCCTTCATCTCGTCAGAACCACCCATGGCGAGCAGCCGCTCGAGGCGGCCACCCAATGCCCCCAATACATCATCATAGATGTCCCAGGTTTTCACTCCGAGCGCCTCCCGTGCGTAGAAATTGGTCCAGGCATCGGGAGTTTTAAAACGAGTAATATCGAGAAGGCCCTCATCGACAACCGCGAGGGTATACGTCATTGGGCGTCTTGATTTTTCCGAAACTTTGACGGTAACGCGCTCACCGGGCTCTAACTCATCCGGCATTGACAAAACAGGTTCGAGGCGGGTCTGCGCATCCTCCACCTGCACGGGAATCACACCGTACAACCGCATGGGCAAATCGTTTGTTGTTTGAGCATGGGGTTGCAGCAGAGACACGTTCACAAAAACATTTGGAGCCATGTCGGGGGTAACATCAAATGTGTAGTTGTTGTCGCCTGCCTGAGTCTCAAGCCAGGCTGATTGAAGTACTCCGCTTCCGTTCTCAATGCTCACGAGAGCCCGCCCCTGCCCACTGCCGGGGATTACCACGCGGGCCTTTTCACCAACATTGTAAAACGACTTATCCGCGCTGAACGAGAGCATAGTAGACCCGCTTGCCTCTTTTCGCGCACGGCCAGCCCAACCTGGCCAATCGATATAAACAATTTTGCCCGTGCTGTGGCCGCTTACCGGGTCATAGGCCTGAACCAAAAATCGTCCCCATTCCGGGTACTTGATCTTAAACTTCCAGGTGCCTTTGCCATTGCTGGTACGGGTTGTTCCCTGGGCCACCGGCTCGGTATAGCCCTCTTCCATGTAATTGGTTTGGCCGGAGTTATCCCACCACCAACTCCATTGGAGCTTATAGATCTTCATCTCGATTCCATCATGCGAAACCGGCCTTCCGTTGGCATCTACGGTAACAATTTCCACCTGATGGGTGGTGTCGGTCAGGAGCATACCGCGGGCCTTGTCGCCTTGCGGAAGGCGAATGCCGGTGAAAGCGGAATACGGATAATATGGAATATTGAAACGATCGATGCTGAAGTTGCCGCTCTCTTCAAAAACTTTACCCCGAATAACAGCATTTAACATGCCGGCTGGCTTGCCTTCGGTTTCGAGCGTGGCATTTACAGCCACTTCACCGTTGTCGTCTGTTACATCATCCAGAATGGAGTAGGTCTCGGAGGTGAATTCCGTTGCGAGGGGATCTTCAAAGGAGTAACCTTCGTAACCAGCAAATGTTGTTTCGGCATCTGCAAGCACAGCCTCGAATTGCGCCTTAAGGTTTTTGCCTGGCGCTCCATGCAACCAGTTGACTTTTAACCGACCGTTGATGCTGTTTTCCTCCGAGGTAAGTTTGTCTACACCAAAGTCAAGGTTAATCTTGAGGCGGTTGGGTTTTATCGTTTCGATTTTCACCGTTTGGGTGAACTCGGTACCACCTACTTTCACGCGGGCCAGCCAGTTACCGGTAGGCGCATCTGGCTCAGTAGCAGTAGCAAACGAATAGAATCCATTAGTAGAAGAAGAGCGCACCAATCGGGTAGCAACCTGGCCCTGCGGGTTTTGCAATTCAAAAACCACGGGATGACTGGCCGGTAGCAGTTTCTTTTTGTCCTCAAGAATAAACGTGAGAAACAACGAGTCGCCCGGCCGCCAAACACCACGTTCACCGTACAAAAATCCTTTCAGCCCCTGCCGAACACTGGCCCCACCCACATCAAAGTTGGAAAGACTCAACGACTCACCATCGTCCATCTTCACGTAGCCTCGCTGCGAACCCTGGGTAGCCATAACGAGAAATGGTTTTTCGCGCGAAGCCAACACCGCCTGACCATTACTGCCCGTGGACGCAGAGGCCAGTTTCTGCTGTTGAAAATCAAACAGATCAACCTGAACCCCTGACAGGGGCTGTGTGGTTTTCAAATCGGTAACAAAAACATGAGTCTGTCCATCTCCGCCCCGCTTCACAATCAGCCCCAGATCACTGGCCAAAACATTCTTACGAATCGCGCGGTTGGATGTGTAGTACGAAACGTGGCAGGGATTATCCCGCTCTTCCCATTGATAGCCCGGGGTGTAGTAGTAATCTTCATATCCGTCCCAGTAACTTTCTTCTTCGCCCTCATCCCAATCACTCTCTTCACCGGATAGCTCGGCTTCATTGGCACTCCCCTCGCACGCATAAGCTGAATACGCCCTCCGGAAAGAAATTTTTACCTGGTAAATCGCCCCCGGCTCTGTGGTCATGTAATTGGCCAGGTCCAGGGTAAACCGATTCCATTTACCCAGATCAGATACTCCGGCATTCTCAAGCGAAATAGTTTGCCGAACCAAAGGTTTAGCAACTCTCCGCATTTCATAGTTACCGTCCAACTGATTGACCTGCAAAAACTGGATAACGTTTTTCTCATATATCTTGATGATTTCAATATCCACGGACTTGAGGTTGACTGCCTCAAAGGGAAGCAACAAACCATCGGTGGACGGCAATATGTTGCCCCGGCTGGTAAACCTGACGCCTGGTTTCAATTGCTCGAACAAAAGCTCAAATTCGTTTCCCTGTGCAAGGCGGTAGTCCAGGATATTGCGGATGCCCTGCTCCACAATAAGTACCTTGGTGCCGGTCTGCCTCACCGGGGGATACACCCGCACCTCATTCTCACTAACATCATAGTCAAGATCTGCTAATCCGGAAATAGATATCAAACCCGCGAGGTTCTGCTTCTCGTTGAGGGGATCCGAAAATTGTACTACAACATGCTGGCTTGATCCTTGATCAACCCGCACATTCACCACTTTGAAATCCCCCAACGCTGGAATGTCAATATCACGCTCCTCCGTTTGAGTTGTGTTAATAGGCGATCCATCTATTTTGATCTTCACTTTGCCGGCAGCCTCCGTTCGGGCCACATCTTCAACCACAAACTGATGTTGGCGACCCTCACCACCATGCGCCCATGAAACCCGGAGTGCTTTGCCGTCTTGCGAAGCTGAGAAGGCCTTCTCAAGCGCTGCTGCATCGGCAAAATCGGCCGTACTAACAGTGCCTTCCACCCGCTGGCGTTTCAGCTCCGTTTTTACATACGGCTTTATGTTATCGACCATGACCTCAAAATGCTGAGGCATGATGTGAATTGAGTAAACAAGCTCACGCAGGTCGCGTGGCAGGTTTTCAAAGAGTGTAGCTAACTCAAATGCAATTTCATACGCAGTACCGGAAAGAAAACGCTCATCGGGCCTGAATTCTATCGTTCGCTGATCAAGCCAGAACGCCTTGCCGTTGACGGTTGGCTGAAAAGAAAAAAGCTTGCCGGGTGCCGGCTGCCCCACAAGGGCTGAGTCCACAACATCGCGGGTAAAGGCAATTCGTATTGCAGAACCGGACGGAATAGTGCCGGTGGTGTAAGAAGAAACATATTCCGCAAAGGCCGGGCTAATAGTGATGCCAGTGCCGGAACGGGCCTTGAGGTAGGTGAAGTAAAAAACTGTGAAGGCAGCGATCACAACTGCCCCGCCAATTAGCGCCAGGCGTCTCCAGGTGATTGTATTCATAAATTAATGGTACGGATGAGGCTTTAAGTTAGTATTTTTCTGCGCGTTCCGGCAGAATAACGTCCATTTCGATTTTTTTCTATGACCGCTATATCACGAAGGAAAGCCCTGGCGAAAGCTGCGCTGGCAACCATGTCGCTAGCCCTCGGCTCTAACATAACGCTCGGGCAGAATCGCCAACTCAGAATTCTGATACGAAATGGATTGGCGTTCATCGATGGCCGGCTGAAACTCGTCAACATTGGCATTGATCGCAACGCCACTCTTCGCTTATTAACTGGAGATGCAGACGCTGACGAAGTCATTGATGCCCACGGGTTGATTGTCGCGCCCGGATTCATCGACATTCTGGGTGACAATGGCAGCCAGCAGCTCCAGACCTACCGCACGTTTGAAAAATATAAATTGACTGATGGTGTCACCACGGTGCTGCAATTGCATGGTGGGGCAGCGAGTCCGGCACAATACCATTTGAGCATGGACAGCCGCCCCCATCTGGTGAATTATGGAGTTGGTGTTTTTGTAATGATGATTCGCAACCAGGTAACCACCTTAAGCGCAAGGCTAAAAAAAGTAGAGCAGGGCCTTGAAGAGGGCGGGCTGGCCGTTTGTCACAGTATTGAGTACCAGCCAACACCTTATGAAGAGCTTCGGGAGTATGCGAAGCTCGCCAGGAAGTTTAACCGCCCGATGTTCCTTCACCTTCGCTACTCATCTGAGGAAAAAGAACTTGATGGAGTTCAGGAGGCAGTAAAACTAGCGCGAGAGAGCGGGGCCCATGTTCACATTGATCATCTTCATTCAACCGGGGGCACCTTTCAAATGGAAAAGGCCCTTGACCTGATTGAAGAAGGTAGACGTTCAGGACTTTCGATCACCTGTTGTGTCTATCCCTACAGCTACTGGGCAACATACCTGATTAGCAAGCGGTTCGACCCCGGATGGCAAAAACGCTTTAACCTGACGTATGACGACTTAACGATCGTGGGAACGGGAGAACGGATAACAGCCCAGAATTTTCAACGCTACCGCCAGCAGCCGGGGCTTTTGGTGGCTACACCTGAGGGAACGATGCCGCTGGAGAAAACCGTCAAGCTTGCGTTGCAACGGGATTTCTGTTTAGTGGGTTCCGATGGCGGGATCTTGAAAGAAGCGCAGGCGAACAATCATCCGCGGGGAGCCGGCTGTTTTGCCACGGCCCTTCGTTACGGAATTGACTCCGGCATTGGCTTGGAAACCGTGTTGAATAAGTTAACACGACAACCAGCCGAACTAATCTCACCCGCCCTGCGCAACAGGGGCGTGCTTGCAAATGGTGCAATTGCTGACCTCACGATTTTCAATGCTAAGGACATACGCGGGGCAGCCACGGTGGCTAACCCCAACCAGTTTTCGGAGGGATTTACACGGGTTTTTGTTGGGGGTGAGCTGTCCTGCGCAAACGGTGAACTGCGATCTGTCAATAACGGAGTACCCATTAGTTATTCTTGACCTCAATTACACTCTCGTGGTAGACCGCCTTACCCTCGCGTGTTACGCCCTGAACTACAATCCGATATTGGCCGGGCAAGTCAGATGAAAAAAATGAGCAGGTGTAACGTCCCGTAACCGGGTCCCTCTCCATTCGTGGGCTCCAGTATAATGTTGAGCGGAAATCGGATGAAGAGTTATCCTGGGTAGGTTGGTCGTATTGAGGGCTTACAAAAGTTAATGGCCGATCAAAGCCCCGAATTTCGAACCTTGGCGTAATACTGGTGGGATCGGTAAAGCGGTTAAAGCCCTCTTTGAGGTACACAGCAATGATCCCGTTGCGGCCTTGATCGCCATAGGTGACATTAATCCTCCGGCTGACCTCAATTCGGTCCACTATGTTAATGTCGATATTCTGCAGGGTGAATCCTGCTGGGCCTCCCACAGGAATATCATTGATGAGAACGAGAGGTTCAGTACTCACTGAAAAAGAGGAGCCAGCTGCACGGGCAAATCGAACCTCACATGGCGTAACCGCACAATTGATAATCAACCCAGGGATTTTCCCTTGAAGAGAAAGCAAGAGATTTCCAAAATTCATAAGCGACTCGGCTTCAACCATCTTATCCGCCCCGCCCCGCAATCGATACACTTGCGCCTCTTCTTTTCGCTTTCCTCTTATGGTAATTTCCTCCAGCATTTTCACGTCCGGTGGCGCCAGGTAGTCAGCTAGCTGCCGTTGCGGACCCTCTGTTTGTCTGGTAACAAACCATAAACCCGGGACAACTACAGGCACTTCGATTTGCTCTTCGGGCGTCAATTGAATACGCCCGTAGAAATCTCTTCCCTTCTTTCCAAATCTCGCCTTGTAGAAATACGTCATGGAGTCGTAGAACTTTACGCCATTCACTTGAAACCATCCTTTCTCATCAGTTTGGAACTCCATGGTTTCGGTCATCCCTCTCCGAAAAACAGACAACGTCACCTGCTTGCCAGTCAGGTACTCAGACACAAATCGACCAGTGAACCTCACCCCCTTCTCCACAATTTGATCGCTGCGGATTGGCGGCTCGTGTGCAGCGTTTGCTGGAAATCCCCAAGACTGTTTTAGTTTTGTTTCCACAACCGGTACAACCTGGCTAACGTCCGTGACGGATATGGCATAGTCTCCTTCCGCAACTTCATCCTCATCCACCCCGCGAAGTTCAAGCCGTATTTTCTCTCGCAAGCCGTAGTTGCTTCGATCCGTGTCAATCACAAAGTCATCGTCATGCTCCGATAGTCGGCCTTCCGAAGGGTCTACCGAAACATTTAAGGGTAAAATGGGTATTACCTTTGTGAAAAAATGATGTGTTCCAAAGTTGAGCATAAAGCGACTGTAGGCCCTCAGTAAATATTGGCCGGGTACCCAATAATCGGGAATCAGTATGCTTCCGGCTAGTTGACCACTGTCCAGCGAGAGAATCTGCCGCTTCACAATCTGTGACCGTGCATCCAATAGTTCAACGTATACCACACGGCTCAGCGAGTCCTTGCGAGAGATATCAAGATAGTTGAGGAACCCCTTCATCCAGATCACCTCTCCCGGATAGTAATAAACTTTGTCGGTCACCATCACAACTCGTTCGCGATATTGATTCAGTTCCTTCATCAGCGGAGAAAGGGGTGGCAATTCTTCTTTACTTAACCGCACTTCAATGTTTGCTAAACTGGCTTTCAACGTCACCTTGAGAGTGACAAAGGCATACCCTGGTTTGCTTACCCAAAGTTCAAGTTCTCCCATTGGCACACGGGGCAACTCAAACTTGCCGTTTGCATTGGTCAAATGGCTAATCGGCAAATGCATCACACGCACATTTGCATCCTGCAAAACGACACCGGTATCCGCATCCCGTACGGTGCCGCGAATGTCGGATAGCTGGCCCAGGGCACAAGCCCACACTAGGCACATTATGACAACTGTCAGCAGCATTTTTTTTACTCCACCTCGGTTTTTCATAATAGCAGGTTGGTTGCACCCAGGAACCAAGATAAACCAACCGTGTGGAATGAAAAAAAGTAGCATCCAGTTCGCGAAATTAGCGTAACCGCCATGAGTAGGCAGCATAACTCTATCACCATATTGATTCAGCATACTTTTTAAACCAATATGTTTTCCTCCAAATTGCAGACGTCCTCAATACGGCACCCGATCAAAGACAAAGAAGCAAAACCAATGAAGAAAATTGCAATAGTCCTGTTCAACGAAGTTGAAGTTCTCGATTTTGCTGGACCTTTTGAAGTTTTCTCAGTGACCGGAAGGCGCAAAATCGGGCAACCCGTTGAGGTTTTCACGATTGCCGAACATTCTCGAATTAACGCTAGAAATAACCTGAGCATAACGCCCACCTACAACTTTGAGCATCATCCGGTTCCCGACATCATCCTGATTCCAGGAGGAGGCGGCTACCACAGTGATGGTACTCCCTTTGGTTCGCGAAGAGAAATGCATAACCCGGTGATGGTTGGCTGGATCAAAAGACACGCAGAGCATGCCGAATTAGTGCTGTCCGTTTGCACTGGTGCACTGATCCTCGCAAAAGCAAATTTGCTGGAGAATCTGGAAGCGACCACTCATTTCCTTGCGGCAGACGCCCTTCGCGAAATCGCCCCCAATACCCGCGTGTCGCCCGAAAAACGATTCACTGACAATGGCAAAGTTATAACCTCTGCTGGCGTGTCTGCCGGCATCGACATGGCACTTCACGTGGTTCAAAGACTGCAAGGCAGAGAAGTTGCCCTGGAAACAGCTCGCTACATGCAATATGACTACTGGCAATAAAGCGGGCCAGCTGGCTATCTGAAGATCTTTCGGCTCACTGCATACCAAAATAATGCACCAATTACCGGAACAACGAGTATTGCCAATATCCAAAGAGCTTTTCGTTCAGCATCCCGATCGCTCCGTAAAACATCCCAGACTGCGAGGGCAATCAACAGAACATAAATGAGGGGTAAGAGACGAACCATCAGTTTGATTCCAAAATTTTAAATAATTCGTCCAAATCGGGCGTGATGATAATCTCGGTCCTACGGTTCTTCTGGCGATTCTGCGCATTCTCATTTGCAGCAAGCGGCAAAAATTCGCCTTTCCCGGCTGCGGTAACCTGGCGAGGTGAAACTCCAGCTTGCGTAAGAATCTTGGTGATGGACGTGGCGCGCATTACACTTAGGTCCCAGTTATCCTGCATGTATTGGGATTTCTTGCCAATCGGAACATTGTCTGTGTGCCCTTCTACCATTATCTGAATGTCGCGCTGATCCTTAATGGCCTTGGCCAACTGCTGCAACGCGTTCACGCCTTTTTGGTCAACCTCAATGCTGCCCGAACCAAACAGCAACTGTTCCGCAAGCGAAACATACACCTTTCCATTCTTCACCTTAACAGTGAGGTCGTTCTCCTTAAAGCCCAAAAGGGCATTGCTGATCCTGTTTTTAAGATCCTGAACTGCCTTGTCTTTATTTGCCAAAACTCGTTCGAGTTCTTGCACTTTCTTTTCGCGTTCCGCCAAACTGGTATTCAGCGAATCATTCATTCTTCTTGTCTTCTGATAACTCTCCTGCATAGCCAGCAACTCTTCCCGCTGCTGGGTGAGCTCACGGTTTAGCTTCCCACTGTTGCTGAGCAGATTTTTGTAATAGGCGTTTAGCTGATCATATTCTCGGTTGAGAGATGCAAGCTTCTGGTCTGTAGACCGGTACCGCTCATTCAATTCAGTGGTATCCTCCTTTAGCTCTTTAATCGCATTAGACAAGTCTGTTAACTCTGCATTAGCCTTTTCGAGTCGCTTTGTTACATCAGCCAGGTCTCCGTCAGTCTTCACTTTTTGTGCCAGCAGGTCATCATACTTTTTTTTCGTCACTACGCATGACGAACAAACTAAAACGCAAATGCTAAGAATGATAAGCCTCATGAGTTTAAAAAATTGTAAAGCAAATTTATCCATAAATCATTGGTGTACAACCCAAGCTTAGTAACTTTCAACATACAAGTCAAAAGCGCTATGGATGGAATGCTGAAAGAGGGCTGTTTTAACGGCAAGACCATTATCATTACAGGTGGTGGAACCGGGCTCGGCCGGTCAATGGGCAAGTACGTATTGCAACTGGGGGCGAATCTCGTCATCACCAGCCGCAAGCTTGACGTGCTAAAAAAAACAGCCGATCAATTGTCGGAAGAGACTGGCGGTAACGTTTTGCCGCTTGCCTGTGACGTTCGCAGGTATGAAGAAATCGAAAGTGTCATTCGAGAAACGGAGGAGAAATTCGGGCCCATCAACGGAGTGATCAATAATGCGGCCGGGAATTTTATTAGCCCAACGGAACGGCTCTCTCACCGCGCCTTCGATATTATAGTGGATATTGTGTTAAAGGGTACCTACTATACTACGTTAGCAGCCGGCAAAAACTGGATTGCCAAAAAGCAGCGTGGTGTATTTCTTAACATCGTTACCACTTATGCGTGGACAGGTTCAGGGTATGTTGTGCCTTCTGCTTGTGGCAAAGCGGGTGTGCTGGCGCTAACTCGCTCGCTAGCAGTGGAATGGGCCAAATACAATATTCGCAGCAACGCCATTGCACCGGGGCCTTTTCCAACCGAAGGCGCGTGGAGTCGCCTGCTACCCGGTGATCTGGTAAAGAAATTCGATCCGGCTGAACGGGTACCACTCAAGCGCGTGGGTGACCACCAGGAATTGGCGAACCTCGCTGCCTATTTGTTGTCCGATTTTTCGGGCTACATAAATGGAGAAGTTATTACCATTGATGGGGGGGAGTGGCTTAGAAATGGGGGCGAATTCAGTCACCTCGAAATGATTCCGTCCGAAATGTGGGACATATTGGAGAAAACGCGCGGTAAGTAATGCAGCAACGAGTTACCTCTTCCCACCTATTCAACAAAAGTTTGTTGGTGGGATTGCGGTTTGCTTTCTGCTAAATAAAAAAGCCCCGCATTTCTACGGGGCTTTGATCATGCCTGGCTTAAAGCTTGGGCATAGGAATAAAAAAAGGCAACGACTTACTCTCCCGGATTTTACTCCAGTACCATCAGCGCTGGTGGGCTTAACTGCTCTGTTCGGAATGGGAAGAGGTGATCCCCACCGCTATAGTCACC
>JBKCJM010000063.1:0-122671 GCA_046301755.1 Cyclobacteriaceae bacterium | reverse complement strand
ACCTCATCCAGTGTTAAGTCGGATGTTTTCGCACCATTCACAATCAAAAGTTCATCGCCCGGTTTGATATCCGCCCGAAAGGCCGGGGAATCCGGTCGTACGTTGGTAACTTCAAAATTGCGCAGGCGCGAGCCCTTCGCCTTCAGTGTAAGTCCGCTCATGTTGTAGAAAAATCCCTTTTTGTACGCTGCATTTTTTCGCAGGTAGACAACTTCGCGAGGGAAATCGAAAATGACATGAAACCGGCTGAGCACTTCACCGCCAATAGTTCCGTTGCGAAAAACAGAACCGCTGGATTTCAGGGTATCCCGGTAACTGTATTCGTCCGGGAAATTCACCAGGGGGCCTTTGAGTTCGTATCGGCCAAGTTGAATCGATTTGATACGCCCGATCTGACCGGTGATAACGCCTCCGAGCCCACGACCAATAATGCTGCTCACGTGCTTCTGCGGTAGATAGATTGAGCCGTTTTCGGTCTGTTCCAGCAACAAGCCATGGCTCGCTCCGCTGTCCATCATCAATTTAACGTCAATATGAGTCGTGTCGGAAATCTGAATAGTCGTTTCCAGGTATGGCTTGGTATCTTCGATCGTGATGGGCAGTCGGGTAAATTTTCTGCGGGGGTGAAACCGCTCGGGCAACATCAGGGTCAACATTTTTTGCTCATAGTCAATATCGACAATGAACCGGCTGAATAGTTCATAACCCAGAACACCATGCACATCCATGCCCAGGGTGTTGCGCAGCTCCAGGTAATCCTTCTCCAACACCAGCAGGGCATGGCCGCGGCTGTTGACGCCCGGGAGCGTGAGGGAAACATCGTTGGTCACATAGGCCTCCACCAGCTTTTCGCCACCGGGGCCGGCAATGCTATACCTGCGCGAATAGGACAGGTTGAGAATATCACTGTAGAGTTTTTCGGTGAGAATGGAAGTTCTTACTCCGGTATCGAGAATGAATTTCAGCGGCAACTGGCCGTTCAGTACTACGGGTACAATGATCAGGTTATTCTGGATTTGAACGGGGATGCTGACTTTTTGCTTGCCTTCGGCCAGGGAAAAGCCCAGCACACTCTGCCCGTGTGTGCAGAACGTGACGGCCATGGCCACCAGAAAACCGGCAATAGTTTGAACCATATGATGGTTCCGGTAAGCTATTAAAAATTTAGGTACCGGTGGATGTTCTTTAAACGGGCATCAGGCCGCACCGTTCCAGCAATTTTTGCTCGTCTGTTTCTACCGACAGGCTTTGAAGCGAAGCGGCATCAAGGAAGCCGCCTGTTACCATGTCGCTCATTTGCGTCAGCAGGGGAGTAAAGAAGTTGCGCGTGTTTAGGAGCCCAACGGGTGCACTCACCAAACCGAGTTGCTTCCAGGTCAGGATTTCGGCAAGTTCATCCAGCGTGCCCCAGCCCCCGGGCAGCGCCACGAAAGCGTCCGACAAGTCTGCCATTCTGCGTTTGCGTTCGTGCATGCTGCCAACAATCTCGAGTTGAGTAACACCGCGGTGGCCCACCTCACGCTGCATAAGAAAGTCCGGAATGACCCCGATTACACGGCCGCCTTCTTTCAAAACCGTATCGGCAAGAACGCCCATAAGGCCAATGTTTCCACCACCATACACCAGGGTAATGTTATTCCTGGCCATCAGGCTCCCCAATGTCAAGGCTGCCTGCTCAAATTCCGGGTGGACGCCCGTACGGGAGCCGCAAAAAACGCAAAGGTTCATGCTCCCGGGTGGCTGTTTAGTGCCGGTTGTCGTGCTCGTTATTGCTGATTTTCTTGTTGGGGATAATCCACACACAGGCAATGGCGAGGATGAAAAGGGCAATAACTACCAAAAAGACGCTCATGGGCTTTATTTTTTGCGTTAGAAGGGGTAAAATTAAAGTCCTTTTCAGGAATTTTGTAGCTGAAGTCAAAAAAATAGAACCAAAAGGTATAATAAACCACTCGGTGCAATGAAACGATTCTTACTTATTGCTGGTATCCTGGCGCTAATCATCGTGGGAATACTGGCATTTTTCCGCTTTTACTACACGAAAAAGTTCAGCCCCGAGGAGAACGTAAACTTCACGTCAGGTGAACTGAAGGTGAATGTCTTCTACAACAGCCCAAGCAAGAAGGGCCGGGTCATTTTTGCCCCTGATGGCCTCGTGCCATTTGGAAAAGTGTGGCGCACGGGTGCCAATGAGCCCACTACGTTCGAAACCAGTCAGGACTTGCTCATCAACGGGCAGGAGCTAAAGAAAGGCAAGTACAGCCTGTGGACCATTCCGAATGAGCAAACCTGGACGGTAATCTTCAACACCACGATCCCATCGTGGGGCGTTAACTTTGACGGCCCTGCACGCACAACCGAGACTGATGCCTTGAAGGTAGAGGTGCCCGTGGTGATTCAGGAGAAGGAGTTTGAGCAGTTCACCATCAACGTTGAAAAGACAGATGAAGGGTTCGAGCTGATATTGATTTGGGACAAAACCCTCGTAGCCGTTCCGTTCACGGCCCGTTAACCAATTTTTGAAATCACCCCGCGATGATACAGGTAATACCCTCCATAGCCATTCGCAAGGGCAAAGTAGTGAAGATGCGGAAGGGCGATCCTTCCAGCGAAAAAGCCTACGATGAAAACCCACTTGACCTGGCCAAACGCTTTTTTGATCATGGTATAGAAGTGGTTCACCTTGTTGATCTCGATGGCGCTGAAAAAGGAAGCCCAAAGAATTTTCATGTGATTGAGGCAATTGCCGGCCACACCGACTTGAAGATCGATTTTACGGGCGGCATTTGCACCGATGGTGACATTGCCAAGGCCTACGAAGCCGGTGCCAGCTATATCACGGCCTCCAGTATTGCCATCACGGCACCCGACTTATTTTCCTCCTGGATTGTGAGCTACGGCCGTGAAAAGATTACCCTCGGGGCTGACGTTACTGACATCAAAAGCAAGCGTGTGGCTTTCCGGGGCTGGCAGAAGATAAGTGAAGTAACTCTTTTTGAGCATGTCAATCATTTCTATGAGCGCGGCTTGAAGTATGTAAAAACCACCGACATCTCGCGCGATGGGGTGCTGGAAGGCCCGGCTTTCTCTTTCTACCAGGAGATGCGCGAACAATTCCCCGACTTGCAGATTTTGGCCAGCGGGGGCGTCAGGGGTGTAGATGACATCAAGCACCTGAACGACATGGGTATTTTTGCGGTCATTTTTGGAAAAGCCTACTACGAGGGCATTTTGCAACTAAAGGATCTTGAGCAATTCCTGGTGAAGGCTTAATCCTTCTTCGTGTTGATGCGCACATTCAGCCCGGCATAAAAGGTGCGGGTAGCGGCCGGATTAAAGAAGCGGCCTCCTGTTGCATTTAAGTCATTACCCAAACTATAAAGCTGGTTAAGCAGATTGTCCCCTCCGGCAAATACATCGAGACGGTATAGTCGAGTATTATTTTGGTAGCCAGCACGGGCGCTCAACAGCAAGAATTCGTCTGCAAAGTCAAGGTTAGCGTCATTGAGCGGAAGTGAGCTGGTATAGTTACCAACCAGGCGCACATAGAATCCGGAGGAAGCAGCAACATCCAACCCTGCCAGTACTACTTCGTTGGGCACGCCTGTCAGCCGATTTCCACTGAAGTCGTCTGTCCCTTTCGCGTAGTCGCGGAAAAAGTAGCGGTTCAGTGTAAGGCTTGACCAGATCTTCCATGAAATCTTTCGGTTGCTGAGGGCGGGCTCAAAAGCAGTCAATAACTCTACCCCGCGTTGATCGGTGCTGCCGGCATTGACGAAATAGTCAGCCCCGCTGTTATCCCTTCGCACCACAATGGTTTCATCCAATTGAAAGTAGTACACCGAGGCCTCGAACGTAAGCTGCTTTTTCAACACAGCGCCCTTTGCCCCGGTTTCCAGGTTCAACCCGGTCTCCGGATTCAGGCTTGTGTTCAGCACGCCCGTGGACGGAAGGATTTCAGCAACGGTTGGCGGTGAAAACCCATAGTTGGCCTGAGCGAAAAGGCTTACCTGATCGTTGACCGTGTAAAGTGTCGCCAGCCGTGGAGAAATCACGGTCGAAAACTTTCGCTCCTGAGTAATGGCCGGTGCAGGGTTCAGAGTGGATATGGAGTAGTTGAGGCCATTCAGGCTGGCACCGGCTGTTACGATCCACTTGCGCCAAAAAACTTCAGCCTGACCAAACACACTGTATGTCCAGATGCGTATCTCATTGTCACTTTGAAGCAGGCCCGTTTGGCCGCCCAGGTTTTCATAAACTTTTACTGGTGAAAATCCAGATTGAAACTCTGCACCCCCGGATGCCGAAATGCGCACATCGCCAAGTTTGAAGGGCACCTCGGTAACGGTACGGCCACCAAAACTCTGCTCGGCCCTTCGTTCGTAATTCCGAATGGCGGCATTTTCAAAATTCACCAGGTTACCATACACGCTCGTGCGGTTCTGCCAGCGGTCAAACCGGTATTGATGCGTGATTCCGGCAAAGAAAAATCGGGAAGCCACTGCGGCCTGCTGATCGACCGCGCCCGGCAAGGTAGTAGCCGGCCGCGCCTGCCGCGGGTCAGCCATCATCTCAGCCTGAGTTAATCCCCCGGGTGTCTGGTAATACAAATCGGCATACAGCAGCGAGGTTTCCAATACCTGGCGGTCAGATGTTTCAAACCGGAACGTGCTGTTGATCATATCGCGCACCATGCGGCTTTGGTCCCGATAGCCATCTTGCTGCTGGTGGAGGTATTGGATTTGATGACTGGATCGGTCGCCTCCTTCGCGGTACGCCACTTGCCAGTTCTGCTGCCCATAACTTCCTGCCAGATATCCCAAACCCAGGCTGCGCTCATCGCGCGGATGTTCGCTGCGCAATAGCAGCACGCCCCCGGTGCCAGCTCCATACAGGCTTGAGCCGGGCCCTTTTATGATTTCCAGTTGACGGAGTGTTCCGGGGTCAAGCACATTTATGTAGCTGTTTCCGCTCGGATCGGTGAAGGGTAGTTCGTTCCAGTAAACCTTCACGTTGCGCACGCCAAAGGGTGAGCGGAGTGTGCTGCCCCGAATGGATATCCGGTAGCTCCCGGGTGAACGTTCCTCCATGCGCACGCCCGGAACGGTATTGACAGCCTGCACCAGCGTGGCATTCGAAAACCGGTTGAAGTCTGCCGGGCTGAGCAGGGCAACAGCCGCGGGAATTTCACGTGCCGCGCGGTTGCTTTCAAACGCGCGCACCGTAACTTCCTCCAGCACACGTGTGGTGTCGGGTGCCCCTTGTGCGTGCAAATTCCGGTTGGTGATCAGGCAACATCCGAGAATGACGAGCCATCGAATCATGGCGAAAGGTACTATTTTGAACGAAACTCAGGAGACGTTGTAGGGCCCAAGGATTTCGTCCAGCGGCCGGGCGGAGGGAAAGAATCCGAGTAGCCGTAACATCACACGGTCTACCAACGTGTCGGGGCAACTGGCGCCACTCGTTAGCACGATAGACACGGGCGTGTGGCCGGGTAAAAAGGAGTGCGAGATTTTTTTGACTTTGTTAGGATAATCAAAGTGATGAATTTCCTCGCGCGATTTTATTTCGCTTTCCGAGTTGATAAAAAAGGTCGGGAACTGGCGCTCGCACAATTCAACAATATGCGAAGTATTGGAGCTGTTGTACCCGCCCACAACAATTGCCAGGTCGGCTTTCGTCTTGAGTAACTCGTATGTGCTGTCCTGATTATCGTTGGTGGCGTAGCACAGCGTATCGCGCGTGTCGGCAAAGTGTTGCTTGATATTTTCGGCACCGTACTTTTCTATCATTTGCTGCCGGAAAAAGTCGGCAATGCCCTGCGTTTCGCTGGCCAGCATCGTTGTCTGGTTCACAACCCCCACACGCTGCAGATGAATGGCCGGGTCGAATCCTGGTGAATATCGCCCGGCAAATTCCCGGTAAAACTCATCCAACGGGCGATCACCGCGGATGTAGGCCGCGAGGCGCGTTGATTCCTCCATGTCGCGCACAACCACCGAAGCACCTGACCGCGTGCTGTGTGAAAACGTGGCGCGCGTTTCTTCGTGCCGGGGCTTGCCGTGGATGATGATGGTGAAGTTTTCGCGTCCTAATTTCTCGGCCCGGTTCCACACTTTTTCTACAAACGGGCACGTGGTATTGTACTGCTGCACCTCCACGCCTTTATCAAGCAGCAGTTGCTCAATTTCCAACGTGGTGCCAAAGGCCGGTATGATGACGACATCCTCGCGCGTGATCTCACTCCACGGAATCAGTTGGGTGCCGTCTGTATCCATGATGAACCGGATGCCGCGGCTTTCGAGGTCCTGATTCACCTCCTGATTATGAATCATCTGGCTGAGCAGGAACACATTTCGGTCCGGATTCTCTTCAATGGCCCGGTAGCTGATTTCAATGGCATTCTCCACCCCATAGCAAAACCCAAAATGGCGGGGCAAGATGAACCTGACCGGTCCAAAGTCGAGTTCGGCCGGGGAGAAATCCTGCTTACGCAGATCGTTCAACCTGCGCGCTTCTTTTACGCGGCCGCTGATGGACGATCGGTAGAAAACGGGTATGTCAAACTTTTTGATACGCGCGAGTATTTGCTGTAAGAACCCAAAGGTACGGGGATTGTTTTACTCCGGAGGTTGGTTGATCCTGATCAATGAAAAAAAGGCCCCTTGCGGGGCCAATGATTTAAGCAGCTCTGGATATCTGATCCTCCTTGAGCTTCTGGTGTCGCACCTCCCTGGATTCAATATCAAACCAGCGCAATTCCACCAGGTTCGATTTCAGGTATTTCAACACTTCCATCACACGACCGTCACGCTTACTGCGCACCCGGTCACCAATCCTAAACAGTCTCCTCATAATCAATAAAAATCAGTTCTACATACGCAGGGCGTAAATGTACTCGCGGGGGTAATCTTCATAAACACCTGCGAACACGACTGTCTCGCCCGGTTTCTTATTCTTCAAAATGGTATTCAAATCTGCGGCTGATTTCACCGGCTTATCGTCTACGTGTGTCACAATAAAGCCATCGCGCATGTCAGTCAAACGCGCCACGCGCCCGCTGGAAAGCAATTTCACTTTCACTCCGCTGCTGATCTCCAGTTTTTTCAATGTTTTCAAATCCACGTCTTCCAACTCCATTCCAAGTGAGGCCACAGCATCTTTCTCCTCACGTTTGAGGGTTTCTACCCTGCCTTCGCGCGTTTTCAGTGTCACCGGAATCACAACCGACTTACCCGCGCGGTTGACGGTTACACTGATTTTGTCGCCTGGCCGCTTCCGGCCGATATACTCGATCAGCGCGGTGTTGGATTTGATCTCGGTGTTATCGAGACGAGTAACCACATCGCCCTCTTTCAGTCCGGCATCTTTCGCTGCGCTCTTATCGGCAAACCCGGCTACATAAGCACCCTCGTTTACCTTCAGATCTTCTTCTTTGACCAGATCGGGCGTAACATTTTGTACCGTGATGCCCAGCCAGCCGCGTTGCACGGTACCATACGCAATCAGGTCTTCCATAATTTTGCTCACCAGATTGGAAGGCACGGCAAACCCATAGCCGCTATAGGCCCCGGTTGGGGACGCGATAGCCGTATTGATACCAACAAGTCCGCCTGTCATATTCACCAACGCACCACCGCTGTTACCCGGATTGATAGCGGCATCCGTTTGAATGAATGACTCGATGGCGGTGTTGAGCGGCACTTCGCCTTCTTCGCTGTTCCGCCTTTGCATGTTCGAGTTAATGATGTTGATGTTTCGCCCTTTGGCGCTGATAATGCCGGCCGTTACTGTGGAATTGAGATTAAAAGGATTGCCAACGGCCAATACCCACTCGCCCACTTTGGCCTGGTCGGAGTCAACAAACTGCAGATGGGGCAGTTGCTTTTGGTTGATTTTGATCACGGCCAGGTCTGTATCGGGGTCGGTGCCGACAACCTCTGCCGTGAAGGAGCGATTGTCGTGCAGCGTTACCTCAACCACATCGGCATTCTGAACTACGTGGTTGTTGGTTACGATGTATCCATCCGGATTTATGATCACACCCGATCCGCTGCTGGCGCTAGGCCCCTGGTTTTCGAACGGGTTTTCAGGGCCAAAGAAAAACTCGAAGGGGTTGCGCTGCGGTTGCTCGCGATTCATCGATCGTTCGCCTTGGGTGGATTTGATGTGAACCACGGCATTCATGGATTTTTCGGCAATAGAAACGAAATCCAGCGGCACGGCCTCGCCCTTTTCATTTACCGTGTAGCCGATTTGGGTTGCTGCCGGGCTATTCGTGCGTTCAATGATAACGCCCTGCCGGTCCTTCGCCCACCAATTGTGTGCAGCCAGGGTAAGCACACTGCCCACCACGGCCGCCACTAATACCATAGCAAATTGCTTCATAGTCATTTTTACTGTTTTTCTGATTCGGTAACCGCTCATGATGCGGGCGGCTCCGCAATTGTTTTATCTTTTCTGCACGTTCTGGCCCCTGTTCAATAAGTGTGCCGTGTCTCTATATACGAAATTTTGTCAGGTTGGGTTCCCCGACCGGTTTCTACCGCACTCGAAATATAATGGGTACTTTTGACCATGGTCAAGTGGGTGGTTTTAGTTGCACTTTTATTGAGGTCGGCAATGGCCCCCGCCCAGGTAGGCGACTTTAAGTGGCTGTTGGGCACCTGGGTTACCGAGGAGGGCACGGCATTTGAAAGCTGGGTGGAGAGGGGCAAGGCGCTGTACGGAGAGGGCTATGAAAAGGCAACCACGGGCCGCAAAAATGTGACCGAACAAATCCGGATTCTTAAGAAGAATGAGCAGTTTTTTTATGTTCCCGATGTAGCCGGCAGGCAGGGGCCGGTCTGGTTTCGTATTACCTCCTTCGATGCCCAGGGGTTTGTGGCCGAAAACCCTGAACATGATTTTCCCCAGCGCATCGTCTATAAACGAATGGATAACGATCACTTTCAGGCGTTGATCAGCGGGGGCACCAAGACAATCAAGTATTTTTTTTCACGCGTTAACTGATGGAGATAGCTGCTACACTTTTTCTGAAGCCCGGTCGTGACCAATCGGTCAGGCGTTTTCACCCCTGGATTTTTTCCGGGGGAGTGGCCCGGCTGGAGGGTAATCCACAGGACGGAGATTGGGTGGAGGTGAAGGATCACCAAAGTCAAACGCTGGCGCTTGGGCACTACCAAAAAGGATCAATCACAGTTCGGCTGTTGCATTTCGGCAGTTTTCTACCCCCGCGTGTGTACGAAGTGCGTTTGCAGGCTGCCGTGAACTTGCGGCAGTGGCTCAAGAACGATTTCACGACTTGTTTCCGGCTCGTACACGGAGAGGGTGATGGCTTGCCGGGCTTGATTATTGATTTTTACAATGGCGTGGCCGTGATGCAGGCGCACTCAGTAGGGATGCACCGCGACCGCCACCATATTGCCGAGGCGCTACAGGCCATTTTGGGAGACCAACTGAAAAGCATCTTTTATAAACCGGTGCTGCAAACTGCAGAACCGGAGTACCTGCTGGGCATGGCGGGTGTTCCGCACCAGGTACTCGAGCATGGGCATACATTTCTGGTAGACTGGGAAGAAGGCCAGAAGACGGGCTTTTTCCTCGATCAGCGCGAAAATCGAAAACGATTGGGTGACTATGCGCAAGGCCGTACGGTGCTCAACACATTTTGTTACACGGGCGGGTTTTCCATTTATGCGTTGCGCTCGGGGGCGCGGCTTGTCCACTCAGTAGATGCTTCCGCTAAAGCCATTGAACTCACCCGAAAAAATGTAGAGATCAACGGATTTGACCAGACTGTTCATGAAGGGTTTACGGCCGACACGTTTGATTTCCTGAAGGACAAGAAGAACGTGTACGACCTTATCATTCTTGATCCACCGGCATTTGCCAAACACAAGGATTCGAAGCATCAGGCCATGAAAGGCTATCAACGGCTGAATGCGGAAGCGATGCGCATGATTGCTCCGGGGGGTATCATCTTCACCTTTTCGTGTTCGCAGGTAGTGGATCGCCAGCTTTTTTATGATACCGTGGTGTCGGCTGCCCTTCAGTCCGGGCGCGAAGTAAAAGTGCTGGAGCGCTTGGGCCAGCCGGCCGATCACCCGGTTTCTGTTTTTCACCCTGAGGGTGAGTATTTGAAAGGGTTGGTCGTGTGGGTGGCTTAGGCCAGATAAGAGCGGTGGGCCTTGTGCTTGAAATGAATCGGATGGAATTAAGATATTGCAGGAAAAATAAAGCCATGCGTTACCTACTCGTGTTGTTGATTTGCGTTGGAGCCCTTTCGTGTAAAGATGATGAGGAACCCGGACTGGCGGATGGAACAGTCATAGTTAAGGTCGATGGACAGGAGTATACAACAACTGATGCCTCGGCTAATCTGGACAAAAACTCCTCGCAGGTGGAGACGGATTTGCGGATTTCGGCACGTTACGCTCAGGGTGGCTTCACCATTTCTTTGCGCATCGCCTCCACCAACCCCTCAGTTGCAGTTGATGCTGGTTCCTTCCCCGTTCAAGGTAATAATCCGACCACGCCCACGGGAATCGTGTTCTATATATTGGATGGTGCTTTGCCTCATACCTCACTTGAAGTGCCGCAACCTGTGGTAGGTTCAATTGTTATTACCCAACTCGATCGCACAAATAAAACTGTGTCAGGTTCCTTTGAAAGCGTTTGTGCACAAGGCACTGATCAGAAATCACTTCAGGGTGAGTTCGTGCGTGTTCCGTATGTGAATTGACGATATCAGGCACCAGGCGTTGAAGCATATCGTACTTGATTCATCATCAACCTTCTGGTCACTCCAGTGAAATCCACTTCCTCTCAAAGTACAAATTAGTGCGGGTGCCATCCTGCCCGATGGCAACGGCCCAGACAAAGTCGTCCTCGAGGCCAACATACTTGATTTTCTGGCCCTTCATGTCGCCTGTTTGGTAGTAGGCGCCATGCCCACTCTCATTTCGGATGCTGCGCATACCGCTCGAAGAATTCAATCACCCGCAGGAGGTGATCCATCATGCGCCCGGGGTTGCCGCTGCGTGTCAGCTCGTGCCCTTCTTTCGGGTAGCGAACATATTCTACGGGTTTGTTCAGAATTTTAAGACTCTTATACAGCATCTCCGATTGAATGACACCTGTGCGCAAATCCTGATCGGCATGAATAATCAGCAGCGGGGTGTTGATTTTATCCACGTAGGTAAGAGGTGAACTTTCGTCCAGCAGTTTTTTGGTGGCGGGGTCCCACGGGTAGCCACCAAAGTTGGTAGGCACCAGGCGCCATGCATTTCCCTCGCCCATGAAGGTGGTAAGGTCATATACTCCGCGTTGTGCATTCGCTGCTTTGAAACGGTTGTCATGACTCACAATCCACGCCACCATGTAACCCGCGTAGCTGCCGCCCTCTACAAACAGATTGTCTTTGTTGATCCAGCTGTGCTGCTTTATGGCTTCATCGAGCGAGGCCAGGATATCGGCCGCGGGGCCTGTGCCCCAGTCCTTATAATTTCCCTTCTTGAATTTGTCGCCATAGCCGCCACTGCCGCGCGGGTTACAATACACCACGCCATAACCCCAGCTGTTCTCCACCTGGTATTCGTGCCACATGCTGAAAATGCCGGGCCCCCACATAGCCGTTGGGCCTCCGTGAATGTTCAGAATGGTCGGATAGCTTTTTTCATTCTGGCGGCCCACCGGCTCCATAACCCAGTATTGAACTTTGACGCCATCCGGGCGCGTGAGCCAGTATTCTTTTGGCACCGACACAATCTTGCTGCTGATCCATTCTTCGTTCAGTCGCGTTAACTGGCGGTTCGATTTATCCCGGATGTTATAGAGGTAGACTTCCCACGGATTGCGCGTCTCCGTTAACGCATAGACGATCTTATCGCCCACCACGTCAAAGTCATTGATGCCATTATCATTCCCCATGATTTTTGAGATGTTTCCGCCTTTGGCCGGCACGCTGAACAAGGGAATATCACCCTCCGTTTGTGCAGTAAAGAAAATTGTCTTGCTGTCAGCGCTCCATGCACTTCCCCCGGCATCGCGATCAAGCGCGGTCGTAAGCGACACGGGGCTTCCGCCCGTAGCACCTACCACGGCTAACTGCGTTTGCGTAGCGTGGCGATTAGCCAGCACTTCGGCATAAAACAAAATCTGGGTGCCATCGGGCGAGTGCACCGGGTTACTCAGGCTATACCCAGACCAGGTCAGAAACTCGCGGGCGGTTTTGGTTTCGGGGTCGATCACCCACAGGTCAGTATCCTGTTCGTCATCCGGGGTTACTTTGTACACGCGCGAGTGGCACACGATGCGCTTGCCGTCCGGGCTCCAATCGGCTCCTTCAAAATCCTGGAAGCCGCGGGTCAGTTGTACCGGCTTTTCATCGGTGCCCAGCGGCTGCACAAATAGATGAGAGAAATCCATCTCGGGCTGAAGATTCAACTCGGCCTGAAGTTGCTGACGCGTGAGCACCCGTGGGTTGTTGTCCAGCGTGTTGCGCGAAAGCCACGCGCGCACTTCGTCCAGTGAGCCATCGGGGCTGGCTTTAATGTTTTTGCGCTCTTCAGGTTTCAGTTTTTTCCAGTTGGGTTCATCGCCCGGCTTGCGTCCCGGCCGCTCATAACTCCAGGGCAGGTCGCCCTCAATGGCGTAATAGGGGATTGAGGATGTGTAAAGGATTTTCTTGCCATCCGGACTGAACCGCGGATTTGTTGCGCCAAATTCTGCTTTTGTAATTGCGCGGGCTTCGCCACCGCCCAGCGGCATCAGCCAGATTTGGGATTTGTCGCCCTCCGTGCGCACAAAAGCAATCTGTTTTCCATCCGGGCTCCATTGGGGTGCGCCATCCGTGCGATCACCAAACGTTAATTGGCGGGGTTCCTCCTTGCCGGTCAGGTCCAGCAAATAAAGATGCCGGGTGTAGTAATAGTCGGCTTCGTTCCGGATCGCCTTCCGGTTCACCACGAGTACAGCCTGGGTGCCGTTTGGGGCGATTTCAATCTGGTTGGTGGTGACGATCTTCATCAGGTCGCCAGCGGTAATGGGGGTTTTGGTTTGGGCGAGGGCAGCCGAGGCGGCCAATAGCACCAAGAAAACTACGAGAGTACGCAGCTTCATATGTCTTTTTTCCAAAAAAACCTGTCTGCAAGGCAAATTCCAAATGCGAAATAGGATGAACGGGGCGTTTTTAAGGTGCAGAGATTAAAAACGGGGTTGGCGCGCGGAAGCTTGCGTACTTGTACAGGGAATTTGCTTAACTTTATTTTCACAAATTGGAAGTCATGAAGATCGCTGTTGGTTTTTTGGTTCTGGTAACGCTATGCTGTTCGTGCGATTTGACGCGTACGGAAAGTCAAAACGAGTTGGTATTGGAACTGCCCGAAATGCCGCTGGTTTACAACGTGCGGGGGGTATCCGACCATGTGCCCACGCTTGGTCGCGCGTTGTTTTATGACCCTCGTTTATCGATGAACAACAGTGTGTCATGCGCTAGTTGCCATAAACAGGCTTTAGCTTTTTCCGACAATGCAGCCCTAAGCCGGGGATTCCAGAACCGGCTGACTGAGCGTAATTCCATGGCCATTCAAAACATTATTTCATCGGCCTTTCAGGAAACCATTTCTCCAACAGATACGATTGGGGCCGATGTTGGCACATACCTGCCTGGTGTTGAAGTTCCGCCTTCCTTTTTTGTGCAGGCCACACGGTTGTTTTGGGATGGCCGGGAGAGTGATCTTAAAATAATGGTAACGCGACCCATCATGAATCACGTGGAAATGGGAATTGATGATCTTGACGCGCTTGCGGCAAAACTTGCTACTATTCCGGCTTATCCACCACTTTTTCAAAAGGCGTTTGGCACGCCCGAAGTGAACAAAGATCGTATCGCTGCCGGGTTGAGTGCTTTCCTGCTCAGCATTCGTTCCACCAATTCGAAATTTGACTTTGTCGCGTCAAACCGTAGCCAGGCGCTGAATCTACCCGGCAGTCAGTTGTCGGCCATCGAGGAGCATGGGAGGCAATTGTTTTTCACCAAGTTCAATTGTAACAATTGTCACGAAATGAATGGCTTTGCTGACATCGGTCTTGATCAGACCCCAAAAGACAACGGTTTGTTTTTAACTTCGGCAGACCCGGCTGAGATGGGCCTCTTCAAAATCCCATCTCTGCGAAACGTTCAGCTAACCGGCCCCTATATGCACGATGGCCGGTTCAGAACGCTGAATGAGGTAATGGATCATTACAGTTCAGGCATTAAACCAAGTGCTAATCTGGATAGCCGCCTTCGTGATACCAGCGGAGCACCCAAAAAAATGCGTATGACCGATGTTGAAAAGAAGGCGATAATCGCTTTTCTCGGTACGCTGACGGACTATCAACTCATTTCTGATACCCGGTTTTCAAATCCTTTCCGAAAGTAGCCCACCGCATTACATAGATGACTAGATTTTTTTGGTTGTTCTTCTCGTTGCTTTGGGCAGCGATTCCATCGGCCCATTCGCAGCAAGTGTTCGAAAAGGGCTATATCCTTGACGATCAAAAAAACCGCATGGTGGGCTATATCCAGATGGAGAAGTGGACAAGTACAGGCACCATTTCCTACCGGCTCGAACTTCGGGGTGAGACGCGCACGCGCCCCATGGCCGAGGTGCTGGAGTTTGGTGTCGATGGGTCATTCCGAATTATTCATCAGCCGGTGTTTACGAGTGCCTTTGGAGATACCGAGGGAAAATTGCCTACATGGCAGGAGGCAAGATTATTTCTGTGGACACTGGTTGATGGCCCTTCTTCCCTGTTTGTCTATGAAAACGAAAAAAAGTCAGTATATTTTTTTCAGGTCAACCAAAGCCCAATCGAGCAATTGATGATCATAGATGAAAAACCGCCAGCATCAGGCTCAACAGCACAGCAGTTGCTTTTTGAAAAGGTAAACTGTTCAGACAGTACGCGCCAACATTTTGCCCGCGTCATTAGATCGAGAGCTGCCCTTGTTAAACATTTTCTTGACGACAATGCCTGTAAGCGGGTTACCGGGACGTATTACCCCCGGGGCGGACAGAGTACCGCTCCCTCAGCTCCACCTGTTGACGTTCCTGCACCGCCAAATTCAGCGCGGCTCAAGCCAACCTACAATTATGCAGGTGTTGAGTTAAATCCCCTTCTTAATCAAATACTGGATTTTGATTCGGATGATCAGGAAACCGGCAATCAGTTTACGGTGCAATATGCCAACAACAACCGCAACAGTGGTAAAGGCGTAAGTGCTGCCTTCTCGTATCGGAGACTGAGTACTAAGGAAACCTCGACTCAGATCGACCGGGAAACAACTGAACGCGCATTGGCGCTAAGAGTTGGATACGAACGAAAGCACAGCATAGGCAAGCGTTGGATTCTGTTGCATGGGTACGACTTTCTACTGGGGTTAACCAAGGAGTACACCAAAAGCAACCATTTGGGGTTTCAGGTAGATATTGAAAGTACAGGAACGCAGTGGGGCCTTGGGCCACGAGCGGGCATCATGTTTGGTATTTCTGATCAGGTTTTCCTCGGGACGGAGTCCACCTTCTACCTGACTTTCCTCAAGGAGAAACAAACAATAACCGGCCAGCCGGACTCAGAGCAAAAATCCTCAGAGTTTTTGATTGTATTACCTGTGTCACTTTTTCTTACGGTACGTCTTAATAACTGAAACAGTCATTTTTTTCTGGTCTCAAGGAGCTACTGGTTCGAGATTCCAAATGTTGTCTTCTCCCCCCAAACGTATTTATTGAACCACTGCCAGTTGTGCCAGTTGGCAGCCAGGCGCTCTTTGGGTTTGGTGATGCCGTGCCCGAAACCTTTATACACAATCAACTCGGCCGGAACATTTTTGTCGCGCAGGCCCTGCAACAATTCATACGCATTGGCGATAGGTACCCGCCTGTCAAACTCACCGTGCTGAATGAGCGTGGGTGTTTTAGCCTGATTGATGTTGGTCATGGGTGATGTTTTTTTGTAGATGGCCTCATCGCTCCACGGTGTGGCTTTCAGATACTGCCGCGTGAACGGATGAATATCCGTATTCACATAGTACGTCATCCAGTTGCTGATGCCAGCGCCAACCGAAATGGCTTTGAAGGCCGTGGTGTTGGTAGTTAAAAAGGCGGAAATATAGCCGCCCTGGCTCCAGCCCATGCAACCCATTTTCGATTTGTCAATCATGCCTTTCTTATCGAGATAGTCTACGCCACTCATCACATCCCACATGTCGCCCACACCCAGGTTTTTTACATTGAGTGAACGGAACGCTTCACCATAACCGGCCGAGCCTCGGTAGTTGGGGCGCAGCACCAGGCATCCTTTGTCGAGCCACTGAACAATGGGGTACACACTGCCGGGCACAGGCGCAGGCGTGTCAATGCCGGTGGGGCCGCCATGAATCACAACCAGCAGCGGGTACTTTTTGGCCGGATCGTAATTGGCAGGTTTGTGCAGCACGCCTTCAATGATGGCGCCATCTTTACTCTTCCAACTGATCACTTCACTCTGTGCCGTTTTCCAATTTTTGATTTGATCGTTCATGCTGCTAAGCCGATCCGCTGTGCCCGCAAGCCCCATGCGGTAGACGTCCGTCAGTTCATCTCCGTTGCGGCCGGTGAAAGCCATCATCGCTCCATCGCGCGAAAACGAGAAACCCTGAAACTGGTCAGGTGAACTTTTTACAACTGAAAAGTTGCCCGAGACCGGGTCGATGCGGTACAAAGGCCGTTTCGTTTTATTCCAGATGGCTGCAAAGATGCCGGTGGTTTCCCAGCTAAATCCGCCCAGATCTTCGTCAAGGTCTTTGGCAAGTTGCCGCGTCAGCTTAGTATCCACCACCAGAGCAAACAGTTTTGAATTCAGGTAATAGTTCGAAGTGGAGTCGCTTAGGTTGGAGGTATACAGAATTTGCTTCGAGTCGGGCGACCAGTCTTCGAATGAATCCGAGCTGGCGTTGGTCACCACGGGCGTTAGTTTTTTTGTAGCGATGTCCAGCACCGATATGTCTGCTTTGAAAAACGAGTTAATCAGCGGATCGGGCTGGTGATTGATGGCGATGCGCGCGCCATCCGGGGAGACGCCAAATCCGATGACAGTGAATTTTCCTTCCGTCAGTCGTCTGGCCTTCGGCCATTCGATGCAGCCCGCCTTCACTTTCAGCGAGTCCACCGTTTCGTAACACGGCCGCTCCGTTGGCTCAGCACGCAGCGGATCAAAATCAATTTGCCACAGGTGCGACAACGAAAATTCCTGATCATCGGCTTCGAAAGCGCCAAACTTCTTTTCGCGGTCTTTTTTTGCCTTGTCTTCTTTTTCAGACTTCACAAAAACAAAACCCTTACCGTCCGGGTGCCATTCATAAAACGACACACCTTCCTCTTCGCGCGTAGCTGCACGTGCCTCACCTCCGCCCGTGTGAATGACGTAAATCTGATTTTTGTTTCCGCGGTCCGACAAGAATGAAATCCATTTCCCGTCCGGGGAAAACAACGGGCCCGTACTGCTGCTGCGCGGATTGTTGGTGAGCGGGAATGCTCCCGCGCCTTCCTTCCACAACCAGATTTCGGTGTCGTACCGGTTGTCGGTCCAGTCCGTGGTTTGTACGGTGTACGCCACCATCTTTCCATCCGGTGAGATCTGAACAGCACCCACGCTGCGCAGTGAGATCACGTCTTCGAAGGAGGGAACACGTTGTTGCGCCCACACGATGTAAGGCAGCCAGGCGGTGAGGATGAGCAGTCGTTTCATGGCAAAGGAAATTTGGAATGTCAAGATAGGAAATTGGCTTTTGGGCTATGCCTGTTTTTTTGACGACCGGTATCGTATCTTTCAAACACAAATTTCAATCTATGCCGCGCTGGAAAAAGATCGTCAGTTGGAGTGCCGTGGCTGCGGCCCTGCTGGTTGCACTAACCTTCCTTTACCTGTTTACGGACAGCCCTTTTCCGCGAATGGACACGGGTTCTCTTACGAAAGTTGCCCGCGAGGCAATCCCCAGTGGAACGGCAGTGAATGTCGTGGGCGATTCGCTGACAAAAAACATCACTGCCCAAGGCGAGTGGTTCACCGACCGCACCGGCCGGGCGATGATGCTGCACGGCATTAATGTCGGGGGCAGCACCAAAGTGCCGTATACGCCCAAGCTGGGCACGCACGTGAAAGAAGGGTTTTACGAAACGGTGTACACAGCCTCCTTCGTGGGCAGGCCGTTTCCGCTGGCCGAGGCCGATGAACACTTCAGCAGGCTTCACCGCTGGGGTTATCGCTTTGTGCGGTTGCTGGTAACGTGGGAAGCCATCGAACATGCCGGCCCCGGAAAATATGATGAAGAGTACCTCAACTACATCGTGGCGCTGGTGAAGAAAGCAGGTGAGCACGGCATCAATGTTTTTATTGATCCGCATCAGGATGTGTGGAGCCGCTTCACCGGTGGCGATGGAGCGCCTTACTGGACGTTGGAAAAAGTTGGTCTCGATCCGTTGAAGTTTGCCGAGACAGGCGCTGCCATTATTCACAATGTAGAGGGCGACCCGTTCCCCAAAATGATCTGGCCCACCAACTACAGCAAACTTGGCGCAGCCACGATGTTTACCCTGTTCTTTGGCGGTAACGACTTCGCGCCTGCCGCCCGGGTTGACAGCCTCAGTGCACAGGAGTTTCTGCAGCGGCATTATATCAATGCCATCTGTCAACTGGCGCGTAAACTGAAAGGACTGCCCAACGTTATCGGGTTCGATACACTCAATGAACCGCATGCGGGGTACATCGGCAACGGCAACCTCGAAGGCTTTGGTATTTTGGTGAACGGCATTATGCCCACGCCCTTTCAGGGGATGATGGCTGCGGCCGGCCACCCGGTGGAAGTGGGCGAGTATGAGTTTGCCGTTACGGGTCCGCGCGAAGTGAGGCGCGTGCAACTCAACCCTTCGCGGCTGCTGGCGTGGAAAGATGCAGAGAGCGACATCTGGCGCAAAGCCGGGGTGTGGGGTTATGATTCGGGCAATCAACCCGTGCTACTGCAACCGGATTATTTCGTGAAGCGAAACGGGCGCGCGGTGGATTTCCCTGAAGATTATTTTAAACCCTTTGCCCTTCGGTTTCAGCAGGCCATTCATGCCATTGACTCCTCCTGGCTTATCTTCAATGAAGCGGCTTTGTTCACCAATCTGCCGCGGTTTTCGGCTGCGGAGTCAAAAGCAATGGTAAATGCCGGGCACTGGTATGATGCTATCACGCTGCTCACCAAGAGTTATTCCTCGTGGCTCGGTGCGGATGTGCGCACGCAAAAGCCGCTGCTGGGTAAAACGGCTCTGCGCGAGGCCTTTCACGATCAGATGAGCGACAAGAAGAAGGAGACGGCCCATGCGCTGGGCCAGCGACCTACGCTGGTGGGCGAGTTCGGCATCCCGTTCGATATGCAGGAGAAATCGGCTTACCGCTCGGGTGATTTTTCGATGCAGGCCGAAGCGCTCGACCGATCCTTCCGCGCGATGGAGTCGAACTTGCTGAGCTACACACTGTGGAACTACACGGGCGACAACCACACCGCAGGGGGCGATCATGGCACCGGAGAAGATCTCACCATCTACCGCCTGTCGCATAAAAAATCCACGACCGGTGACGATGCCGGAGGCCGCGCACTGGAAGCCGCTATTCGGCCGTATGCGTACAAAGTGGCGGGCGAGCCGCTGACTCATTACTTTGATTACGAGCAGGGCGAGTATGCGCTTCGGTTCAAGGTGCACCGCGTTACGGAGTTGCCCACGGAAATTTTTGTGCCCGACTTTCACTTCGGCAAAGGCTTTGAGGTGTGGCACTCCGGGGGTCAACTGGCGTTTGATGCCGGACAGCAGTTGTTACTCTTCACGCCTTCCACGCCCGGTGAGCACACCCTGGTGATTCGAAAAAAGGAGTAGCCCATGATTCAGACTTTTGTCCAGCATCGTCTCTCGCAAGAGGACGATGCGGAGTTGGGGCATCGTCCCCTTCGCTGCGCTTTTCCTGCGCCCGGGAGACGATGCGTGACACTGAACCAGCTCAATGAAGTATGCGTCATTGCGAGGGAGTCCCGATTGTGATCGGGACGACCGCGGCAATCTCTACCCCGGCAAAAGATTGGAGTTTTTTAATATTGTTCCGTCAGGTTTCGACAGGCTCAACCTGACAGGTTAATGCTTTGAAGGTTTCGACTTTCCGACTGTGGTCGGAATCAACCTGACAAGTTTTTGTTTTTGTCCAGCATTGTCTCTCGCAAGGGGACGATGCGAAGTGGCGGCATCGCCCCCTCCGTACTCATTTCCCGCGCCTGGGAGAAGCTGCGTGACAATTAAGCACACCCTGGTGATTCGTGCGCGCGATTAAGATGAGCGCTTGCGTTTGAAATCAAACACATACTCCACGCGCCCAATCGGCACTACGATGCGCAAGTAGCGCATGTTCACTTCCGAGGGCACAAACAATTTGCCCCGCTGGCGTTCACCAGAGGGCAACAGCACATCCGGAAAAATTTCGCGTGGCAGGAAGTAGTTTTCCTCGGTCATCGCCTGCACGGACTGCCCCGCCACATCGGCCAGCGCTGCGCTGGCTAAAACAGCTGCATCGAGCTGAACAGCCCGGTTTACATCCCCTTCTTTGATTACCGGTTTGCGTGCGTCCTTATTGTCTTCCACCGCATCGTATACCATTACACCCACACTGAGCACGGTAAAGATTACAGCTGCCGTCTGCCGGGCCCGCTCGCGCTCCCGGTAGTAATTCAGCACAAAATCGGGGGAACGGGCTATCGCGTGCAGGGGCAGGCCCGGGCGCCTGAGGTCGGGCCCCCGCTCATGGTGAATCGGTCGTGCGTCACTGTACGCGCGGATGTGGCCTGGGAACACTTCTACAGGTGTGGCCGATTCGTTGACTACCTCGAAATCAAAAACATGATGGCCGTGTTGCGTGCCGAGGTGCTGTAGGTACAGGGTCAACTGGTGGGCCTGCAGCGTGGCCACACCTGCCGGTCCGGGTTGATTCACGGGTACATAAGGCGCGCAGGAGCAGAGCAGGAGCAGGACGGGTAACAGGCGCATGGCAGCGGATTTAGACGTGTTTACGGCTGAGAAGCCTGCGTGTTTTCATTTTGCCATAACTACCGTTTTTGTTTAACCCGTTTTTCCGGCAGGCGCGAAACCGGCATCTTTGGGTGTGATTCAGGTGCAATAACTTTTTCCGGAGCTCACGTTCTTTTGTCCAGCATCGTCTCTCGCAAGAGGACGATGCGGAGTGGCGGCATCGTCCCCTTCCTCGCGCGTTCCCTGCGCCCGGGAGACGATGCGTGACACTGAACCAGCTCCATGAAGTATGCGTCATTGCGAGGGAGTCCCGATTGTGATCGGGACGACCGCGGCAATCTCTACCCCGGCAAAAGACTGGAGTTTTTTAGTGTTGTTCCGTCAGGTTTCGACATTCCGACTGTGCTCGGAATCAACCTGACAGGTTAATGCTTTGAAGGTTTCGACTTTCCGACTGTGGTCGGAATCAACCTGACAAGTTTCTGTTTTTGTCCAGCATCGTCTCTCGCAAGAGGACGATGCGGAGTTGGGGCATCGTCCCCTTCGGTGCGCGTTCCCCGCGCCCGGGAGACGATGCGTGACAATTAAGCGCGAAACCGGCATCTTTGGGTGTGATTCAGGCGCAACAACTTTTTCCGGAGCTCACGTTTACCACCTCGCGCAGTGGCGGGCCGGGCGGGCAAAATGTGAACAAGGTGAGCAGCAAGGTGACAATGCGGTGGCCCGTGGCAGATTCCACGTTGCTGACCCCTGAGCAGAAGGCCCTGTTGCTGGCGCGGTGGCGCAGCCGCCTCACCACGGCAGGCGAGTTGTTGCTCAGCAGCCAGGAGAGCCGCTCGCAGGCGGAGAACAAGGCACTGGTGATCGACAAACTAAATCACCTGCTGGCGCAGGCCTTCACCCCGCGCAAGGCGCGCAAAGCCACCCGGCCGACCAAGGCTGCCAAAAAACGGAGAGTAGACGCCAAGAAACGTCATTCAGAAAAGAAGAAGTGGCGGGGGAAGGGGGAGTATTGAAGCTGGGTTTCTTTGTGTCTTAGTGCCTTGGTGGCTATCCTCGTGTTCAATAAAAGGAAATACGACCCCTTTATGCTTGACGAGTTGGACTTTAGTGAGCCAATGGGTTGCCGTTGTGCTGTCCTTTTTGTTTCTTAGCTTGTACCAATCACCGGGAATGTACAGAAACCTTCGAGCTTTTTTTGTCGAGTGTGTCGTGGCGGACTTCAAAAGATTTGAGTCGGGCCTTCAAAACAAAACAATAGGCCTGGGGCGAGACTTAAAAAATGCTCAAACCTCTGCAGTTTCACTTTACCACTTTTCAGAGCACATCTTTAAAGAGTTTAAGCAAACTAAATTAATGGGCTATAGAAACTACAAAGCGTTTGAGAATAGCTTGCTCGAGAATGAATTTGCTTTTTCGATAACAAAAGACTGGCAAATTGCCATAAGCATCGATCATTAGAACGGGGAAGTCCGATGATTCGGGATGCGAGTGCCATAACCGAAGTTGTGGTAATAACGGAGTATGCTGACTCAAAAGGCCCCTATAAAATTGCCGAGAAAATTGTTTTAGCAGAGCTGATAGATGGCCGGCAAGTCGATGTCTATCGTACTCTTAGATCTACTTTATATTTCTGGTATCACGCTCTCTACAAGCTAAACGTGGTTGAGAAATTGATAGAGGAGCCGCCAATTGAATCAATAATTCCAGCTAGGGAACAGGAAGGAAGCGCTGCTCTTTTGCACATTGAGACTTTGACTGGCGAGGACTTTCAAATGAGAACTATTTTTCAGAAATATGACTACGACAAAAAAAGACTCGAGATTACCTAACTGTCGCGCTTAATTGTTAGGTCATGTGATACTAGTCGAAACTGCTAAAACCCCGTCCCCGCACTGCCACCATGAGAATATTGTGAGGACATCGTCCCTTGTCAGCCCTCGCCCGGGACACAATAAGTTACTGCATTAGTACAAAGAGTTTCAAGGGAAGTTCGTGACTTATATTAGGAGACAGGGTTTTATAGAAAATTATCCAATGAGATTTGAACAAAAACTTCAGCCTCTAATTTACTTTGCAATTTTGGTTGCCATTGCTTCGTGCCACAGAAAGACGAAGGGTGATCTTTTAATTGGGAATTGGAGAATGGTGGTAGACTCCATGAATAGCGAACCAGTCTCCTCGTTCAATAGATCTTCCCGGGGTCTTGTCTATGAATTCATCAATGATAGTATTGTCGATACAAAAAGGCCGTACTATAAAATCATAATGTCGAAGAACGAGTACAGAAAGTATAAGTTTATTGGAACAACAACCAAGTATCAAATTCTAAATGATTCAATTAAACTATTCAACCCGACTAATTCTGTTTGGGAAAAAGGTAAATACTTGAAAAAAGTCACTAGAGATAGCTTGATACTCGTTAACTCCAACGGCCAAGAATTCGTGTTCTTTAGACGTGTTTTTGAAGGAATGGACGCAAAAAACTTTAACGAGATTGCGCTTTCTAGCTCCGGTTGTTTCGGAACATGCCCGATAATGAACATTGTCGTTGATTCAACGGGTAGTGTTATTTTTTATGGGGAAAGGTATCTTGACAAGTTGGGTTTTTTCGAAGGTAAAATCTCAATCGAAACTTTCAATAAAATAAAGGGTGAATTCAAGAATGCTTCGATTGAGAAACTGGAACAGAACTACTCGGTCAATTGGACGGATGACCAAACCATCTCAACGACATTTGTTTTAAATAATGAATTCGTCAACTCAATTCAAGATTATGGAGAAGCGGGACCGGCTGAACTGGTATGGGCTTATGCATCATTGAGGTACTTATTTGAGAGTTTGGAACTCAAGCGATTAGACTCAACTAAAGTCCCATTTTATCTTGATTTGCACTATTTCAGGTTTGAGAAGGAAAACCAAGTTTGCGATTTGACTCAGTCAGAGAGTTTCTTGCTATGGAATTACCTAAGAAAAGGAACATTGGTCGAAACCAAAGCACCTAGTAAGTATCGAATCGGGTTTATCAGAAATTACACTTGGGCTCCCCATTTTGATGAGATGGACGACCCATACAATAAGAGAGCAGAAGAACAGGTCAGAGGGATAACGACAGACGGACAGTTTTATACATTCGATATACTTGGGCAACGCGAAGTGACCATTGACATAGGATTTAATTTCTTCGACCGAAACAGAAAATTTTTGAGTTTTCGTGAGAAGGGCAAGTATGACTAAAAGAGATTCACGCAAAAGCTGGGATTCAAAGGTTTGTTTTAGCTCCTTAAAACCCCGTCCCCGCGCCACCACCGCCTGAAGCGCCACCGCCAAAGGGTTTGCCCGGCTGGGCCTGTGTGCCGCCCAATGTCTGTGAAATCACCAATGCCTCGGCCTGCACGGCAGCCCACCGCGAGCTGCGCAGATTTTCGCGGGTGTAGCCTTGCCGCATGGTTTTGAGATAGTGCATGAGCCAGAGGGCTGTCGCAATCAGAATAACACCGGCTGCCGTGAGCGTGATCTCCGGGTGGCCCAGGCTGAAATAACATTCCAATGTCCAGCATCGTCTCTCGTGAGAGGACGATGCGGAATACCAAGGCATCGTCCCCTGCCGCCCACACGTCTGCGCAACGGGAGACGATGCGTGACGCTATCGGACTAAAACCCCGTCCCTGCGCCACCACCGCCTGAAGCGCCACCGCCAAAGGGCTCCAATGTCCAGCATCGTCTCTCGTGAGAGGACGATGCGGAATACAAGGCATCGTCCCCTGCCGCCCACACGTCTGCGCAACGGGAGACGATGCGTGACGCTATCGGACTAAAACCCAGTCCCCGCGCCACCACCGCCTGAAGCGCCACCGCCAAAGGGTTTGCCCGGCTGGGCCTGCGTGCCGCCCAATGTCTGCGAAATCACCAATGCCTCGGCCTGCACGGCAGCCCACCGCGAGCTGCGCAGATTTTCGCGGGTGTAGCCTTGCCGCATCGTTTTGAGATAGTGCATGAGCCAGAGGGCAATCGCAATCAGAATAACACCGGCTGCCGTGAGCGTGATCTCCGGGTGGCCCAGGCTGAAGTAATATTTGAACGTGAACACGGAGAAGGCCAGCGCCAGCAAACTCACGCGCAGCATCACCGCATCTTTTTGCCGGATGCCGCGGTACAGATACACCAATGGAATAATAACCGTGGTGGCATAGAAAAACCACGCCAGCGGAATGTCCTGCCCCGGCTCCAGATAAAGGCCCATGAGTTCTTCGCTGAGCATGCGCACCACCAGATAATTGCCGGCCGCGTAAATGATGAGCAGGCTCAGGCTTTCCACCACCACCAGGTTATGGTGCCACCACTGCTCCGGGTCTTTGGCTTTCCACTTCCGCGCCAGCACAAACACGGGCAGAAAAACTGCGATGAAGACGGGCGGAATAAATGTGCGCAGGGTTTCTACCTGGTACAGTTCGTAAAACAGCGTAAGCGCAAACGATCCTACTGCACAGGCCGTGCTCAGCAGGTCGAGGTAGCGAAAGGCGGCAAACGAAAACACCAGCGTGGCGATGATACCAAGCACATGTTCATTGCCATCGGCCAGGCCCGCGGCTCCGCCAATGATAAATCCGCAGCCGTGGTAAATCAACGCTTCGTTTACACCGGATTTATAGTGATGCCGGCTGATGAAGAGTTTTTCAACGGCCCACCAGCCGAGGATGCCATACAACAGGAAGCCGGCAAAGATGAAATCTTCTGAAAGATCGTTGAACATGAGCCCGAGGATGCCTAACACACCGCCCAGGGCCAACAGGGCCGCCAGAAACAGCAGCAGGCGTATCATCATGTTGGGATGGTAGCAGGCACTGGGAAACGTTTGTTGCAGTTGTTCAAATTGTTCGGCTGAGATCCATCCGTCTTTCAGCCACACGCGGCACTCCTTGACCAGTTTGAGATTCGCCAGTTGCTGCGGGTGGTAAGCAAAGGTGATCTTCATTGCCTGAAGTGGTTGCGGTACTTTACAACAAAATAGATCAGCGCCCCGCAGGAGGCGATCGAATACAGGAACCACAGCATTTCGTGCTGATCAAAGATGAGATCGGCCAGCCATACCGTGGTGGCGATGTAGGCGGCCAGGAACGCGTAGAGCAAAAACAGGAAAGACTTTTTCCACCGTGCAGTGAAATAGGCCACCGCGCAGCCCGCGTAAATCAGCAGCACAAACCAGCCGTAGGGAATGTCGCTGGCGGCCATCCCCACAAAGCAACCGGCAAACCAGAGGAGCAGGCCAAAGTTCTGGTAGGTAAAAGTGAAATGAGTTTTGATCTGGCGCGTGTCCAGCCACGAGCCGATGGCCGAGAGCGCTACGCCCAGTACCAGCGCGGTGATGTACAACTCGCGGCTGGTGAAAAAATCGCCACCGGCCCAGTTGGCAATCGACAGCCGGATGCCCCAGAAGGAAACAAACGCGGTAATGGCCATGGAGAGAATGCCCACGTGGTCGAACCGGTAGGCCACCGCAAAGAAGATGAGTGCGGTAGTGAGCGTGGCCCACTCGAGGTTTCCTTCCAGCAGGTTGAACTGGTACTGCGCATAGCCCAGCACGGACACGAGCAGCAGGCAGCCGAGGAGCACAATGTAGTCGTAGTAGGGTGTGGGTGGTTTTACAGCCGCGTGGCTGTAGGGCGGGCGCTTGAGCGTGATGTAGGCAAAGCACGCGAGCATCAGTCCGATGAGGGCGGTGAGGGCGAGGATGTGCCCCAGCTCACCGATGTTTTGGTAAATCAGGATGCCCGCACCCGTTGAAAACAACAGGATGCCGAGGTAGAGCAGCGTGCGCAGTTCATAAAAGACCGACACGATTTTGCCGGAGAGAATGGGCTCAATGTGGTCGTATTGTTCAGGACTGATCAGGTTGCGTTGCCGCAGGTCTTCGAGTTGGGAGGGGGTCATCCCTGCGAAAGTACGAGTTTGTCAGGTATGCAAACTTACCTCGCGCTCAGATCGGCTCACGTGAAGGTGATTAAACCCCACCACCGGCTGACGAACAAGTTCAAGAATTCGACTGTCGAGCATCGTCTCTCGCAAGAGGACGATGCGAATAATGGCATCGTCCCCGGCCGCACACAAATCCCCGCGCCTGGGAGACGATGCGTGACAGCACTCTAGCAGAGGAGAGCATGGCGGCTATCCTTGTGGCAACAGGCTTATCTCACGCTCAGATCGGCTCACGTGAAGGTGATTAAACCCCACCACCGGCTGGCGAACGAGTTCAAGAATTCGTTCTACTACGCGGGCGGAACGTAAGTTATGTCCCAGTCCTTCCGTGACAATCAAGGTTGAACCGCTCCACGCGCGATGAATACGTTCGGCATGGTGAAAGGGTGTGTCGGTATCGCCCACATCGTGAATGATGACGCCCGGCAGCTTCAGTGTTTCCGCAAAGCGAGGGGCAGAAAAGAAAGAGGGGTAGCGGTCCACCTGCCGCACAAACTCTGCGTAGATCAATCCCATGGTGCGGTTGGTGAGTCGCAGCATTTTTTGATAGAACGTCATGAAATCCTCCACTTCACCCGGAGTGCCGGTGAGTGCCAGCTTGTGCACGGGAAGAGCAGGGTTCAGGTATAACGCGTACAAGGCGGCAAAACTTCCGAACGAGTGGCCGATGAGGGTATCCACCTCGCCATGCCGCTCGAAAAAAGCCTGAACCACAGCCGTGTATTTGGGAAGGTGCAGCCACGTGCCGGTTGACAGGCCGTGGGCAGGCGCGTCAAGTGCGTAGACGGTGTATTCATCCATCGGCAGAGCTTCGATGTAGTTCTTCCACCGAAAGCTGTGGCTTTGCCAGCCATGCAGAAACAAAACCTTGCGCGGGCCGCGGCCCCACCGGTACACACGAATTTTTTCGTTGGCCACCGCCAGGTCAGTTGTTTCGGCCGTGGCAAAGAACTGGTGGTGAGCAGGCGTGAGCGGACTGCGCACCGGGGTGCAGAACCAGGCGAAGCCGGTGCGGCCCGCTTTTCGCGGTGCCAGCCAGCTGAGCACGTTGAGGTAAAAGCCAAGTACGGGGAGAAGGAGTTGTTTCATCGGTTCATCATTTTGTGTAGATACCGTTCGGTATCTTGTTGATCAAAATTTTTAAAGGGTTAGTTCATCGGTCATTTTTTCCAGGTGAAGGATGGCCGTGCGGATGTCGCGGTTGTTACCGTGCAGCTTGCTCATCATGATGGCGCCCTCCAGCGTGGCAATGAAAATCGAAGCGTAGTAGTCGGTATCGAGGTTCGGTTTCAGTTGGCCGTGCTCCATGCCTTTGGTCAGCACGTGCCGGATCGACTCGCGCAGCACATCCAGCACTTTAACGGCCTGCCTGCGCAGGACGGGTTGGCCGTCATCGACTTCCGGGCCTACGTTCAATAGCGGGCAGCCACCTTTGATGGGTGGTTGCGAAATGTACGTTTCGAAAAACCGGAAAATCGATTTCAGTTTTCGCGGTGCCGTGGGCTCGCCTTTGATGCGGTTGCGGAGGTTGCTAAACAGCGATTCGGCCAGGAAACCCAACGCTTCTTTTTCCAGATGGCTTTTGTTCTTGAAATGGCGGTAAATCGCCCCTTTGGTGAGGCCGGTGGCATCTGTAATGTCGCTGATGGACGTGGCTTTGTAGCCCTGCGTATTAAACAACTGCCCCGATTGTTTCAATATCCTCGCTTTGGTGGCCTCTGGTTGTCGCATCTGACAAAGATACCGATTGGTATCTAAAATCCTAGAACGGGAGAAGCGGTTGGCGGGTTGCCGGGGTACACGTGAAGTTTTCAATCGGCTCTCCCTCACCCCTTCAACGTGTTCCGCTTAAACAGCACTCGCTGCCCGTCAAATAGTTGTCGTTACAATAATTGTCATTACTTTTGCCTGCATGCCGCTGGAGCAAGAGATCAAACAGGAGAAATTCACCAATGAATTTCAAAAAATGGCCATCAACCTGATGTACACCAGCGGCTGGCTGTACAACAACAACGCTGCGCGGCTGAAGCCACACGGACTAACGCCTGAGCAATACAATGTGCTGCGCATTTTGCGGGGCAGCCACCCCAGCAAGCTTATGCTGGCGGAGATCAGTGCGCGCATGATCGACAAGAGCAGCAATGCCACCCGCTTAGTGGAAAAACTGCGCGTGAAGGGGCTGGTGAAACGCGAGATCTGCGAGAACAACCGCAGGCAGGTAGACATCAACATCACCGACAAGGGCCTGGCGTTGCTAAAAAAGATCGACCTCGAAGCGGAAAACTGGCTGGAGTCGCTGCGCAACATTACGCAGGCCGAGGCCAAAGAGCTCAACCGCCTCCTGGATAAACTGCGGGGCTGATTGCCGCTCATCCGATCTGCGCTTTTGGCATATCTCGTTTCCTTATCTTTGGAATACCTCAACCTATGCAGAATTCCAAAGTCTACCTCTGGTCCATTACCGTAGCCCTGGGCGGGCTCTTGTTCGGCATCGATACCGCGGTGATCTCTGGGGCGGAGCAAGCGATTCAAAAACTGTGGAACCTCAATGTGTTCGAGCACGGCCTCACGGTGTCTATTGCCCTGTGGGGTACCGTAGTGGGCGCTTTGTTCGGAGGTCTGCCTACTGACCGGCTGGGGCGAAAGAAAACCCTGATGTGGATTGCGATCCTGTATCTGGTTTCTGCTGTTGGTTCCGCCCTGGCGTTCGATTGGTATTCGTTTTTGTTCTTCCGGCTCATCGGTGGATTTGGTGTAGGTGCCTCTTCGATCACAGCCCCCATGTACATTGCCGAGGTTTCGCCCGCTTCACATCGCGGCCGGCTGGTAGCGCTGTTTCAAGCCAACGTGGTGTTTGGCATTCTGGTGGCGTACCTCTCCAACTACCTGTTGCAAGATGCAGGTGAACATGCGTGGCGGTGGATGTTAGGTATGGAAGCTTTCCCCGCGTTGTTTTTTCTCGTGGCGGTGTTCTTCATCCCTGAGAGCCCACGCTGGCTTATTCTGAAACGGGGCGCGGTAGCCGAAGCGGAAAAAGTATTTGCTATGATCAACCCGGCTACGGCACGCGCTGAGGTAGATGCCGTTATCGCAGACCAGTCGGCCCAGGCCGGGTCAAGGAGCGAAAACCTGTTTCATCGCAAACATCGCTGGCCCGTAGTGTTGGCGTTCCTGTTTGCGTTCTTCAACCAGGTGAGCGGCATCAACGCCATTATTTATTATGCTCCGCGGATTTTTGAAATGACCGGTGCCGGCACCAGCACCGCATTGCTCACCACGTTGGGCATCGGCATCGTCAACTTTGTGTTTACGATGGCGGCCATGTTTTTCATCGATCGGTTTGGCAGGCGTTCGCTGATGCTGGTGGGCTCGGTGGGTTTAATTGCCACGCTTGCACTGACAGCCCGCGCCTTCTTCATCAATGAGTTTGCGGGCGTCCCGATTTTTCTTTTTGCCTACATCGCCTTTTTTGCCTTTTCACAAGGGGCGGTTATCTGGGTTTTCATTTCCGAAATATTCCCCAACTCCGTGCGGGCCGCGGGCAGTGCGCTGGGCTCGTTTACGCATTGGTTTATGGCTTCCGTCATTTCGTTCATCTTTCCCTACATCGCGACCGAATTGGGTGGCGGGCCATCGTTCAGCATTTTTGCCGTGATGATGGTGCTGCAGTTCGTGTTTGTCTGGCGGTGGATGCCCGAGACAAAGGGAAAGACCTTGGAACAACTCGGCACCTCGATCGAAACAAAGTAAATTGCCAATTATGAAGAATACTGTTCGCTACGCTGTTGTGCTGGTCATGTTGCTGGCCCATGCCTGCCAGGCGCCTGAAAAAGCCGTGAAAAGTTATCAGTCCCTCGAGGAAATCACGATGAGTCAACTGCAAACGGGCTACCGCAATGGCACGTACACGATTGAGCAGGTGGTAGCCGATTACCTCCAGCGCATCGAAGACCTCGATAAGAATGGACCCGGCCTTAACTCGGTTATTTATGTAAACCCGAAAGCTCTTGAGACTGCGCGTGAACTGGACCAGGAGTGGAAAGAGGGAAAGTACCGGGGCCCGCTGCATGGTATTCCAGTAATTTTAAAAGATAACATCAACACCAACGATATGCCGACAACGGCCGGTGCTACCGTGCTTCGAAACTCCATTCCGCCAGCCGATAGTTACATCACAAAGAAACTGCGCGAAGCCGGTGCCGTGATCATCGCGAAAGCGAACCTGAGCGAGTGGGCCAACTTCCGGGCCGATATGTCGAGCAGCGGATGGAGCGGTGTGCTGGGGCAAACGAAAAATCCATACGTGCTCGATCGCAATCCCTGCGGATCCAGTTCGGGCTCGGGCGTGGCGGCATCGGCCAACCTGTGCGCGATTGCCATTGGTACCGAAACCAACGGATCAATTGTATGTCCTTCCAACAACAATGGCCTGGTGGGTATGAAGCCTACGGTTGGTTTAGTTAGCCGCTCGGGCATTATCCCGATCTCGTTTACGCAGGATACAGCCGGCCCCATGGGGCGCACCGTTACGGATGTGGCGCTTTGCCTCGGAGCGTTGACGGGGGTTGATAGTACCGACAGCAAGACACTGGCCTCAGCCGGCCAGGCCCTAACCGACTACACGCCTTATCTGAAAAAGGATGGTCTGAAAGGCAAGCGCATTGGGTTGCTGAAAAACAACATGGGCTACCACGCCCGTGTGGATACGCTGATGAGAAAAGCCATTGCCGACATCAAGGCACAAGGCGCGGAGGTGGTGGAAATCGATTTTCGTATGGATCGCGAGGCCAACTCTGCCTCGTTTACCGTAATGCTGTATGAGTTCAAAGACGGACTGGTGAAGTACTTTGCCAGTCTCGGTGAACAGGCACCCGTACGCGACCTGGCTGAGCTGATGGAGTTCAACAAAAAGGATTCGGTTGAGTTGCGTTGGTTCGACCAGCAGTTGGTGAAAATGGCGCACGAGAAGGGCACGCTGGAGGATAAAGAATACCAGGAGGCTCTGGTCAAGATGTTGAAAGCCGCGCGCGAAAATGGAATTGATAAGTTGCTGGCCGATCACCAACTTGATGCGCTGATGGCGCCCACCGGATCACCTGCGTGGAAGACCGATCTGATCAACGGAGACCATTTTATTGGTGGCAGTTCTTCGTTAGCCGCTATCGCGGGTTATCCATCCATCACTGTGCCGATGGGCTTTGTTGAAGAGCTGCCCGTAGGTGTGTCGTTCATAGCCTCGGCCTGGCAGGAGGGAAAGCTGCTGGAGATTGCCTACAGCTATGAGCAGGCCACGCACCACCGGCAGGCACCGCAGTTCATTCCGAGTCGTTAGTTTCTGATAAACTTTAACCGCTCCCCGGCCTTGCCCTCCTGAAGTTTTCCGTTGGCATAGGCCTCGTGTCCTGACACCCACACGCGTTCAACCGATGATCGAAAGGTAGTTCCTTCGAAGGGCGACCAGCCGCATTTTGCCAATATGTTCTCTTTCGCGACCGTCCACGGTTTGTCGAGATTGGCCAGCACAAGGTCGGCATAGTACCCTTCGCGAATGAAGCCGCGTTCTTTAATCCGGTACAGGGTGGCCACGTTGTGCGACATTTTAGTAACCAGTTCCGGCAATGAGATTTTACCCTGAAGATGAAACTCGAGCATCGCCACCAGGCTGTGTTGAACCAGCGGTCCGCCCGAGGGGGCTTTGAAGTACGTATTGCTTTTTTCTTCCCACGTGTGTGGTGCATGATCAGTAGCAATGACATCGATGCGCCCGTCCAACAAAGCTTTCCAGATGCCCGCGCGGTCTTCGCTCGTCTTAATGGCGGGGTTCCACTTGATTCGCGTGCCGAGTTTGGCATAGTCGGCATCGGAAAATGTCAAGTGATGAATGCAGGCTTCAGCCGTGACCTTCTTTTTTTCCAACGGCAGTTCGTTGCTGAACAACTCGGTTTCGCGCGCGGTCGAGATGTGCAAAATGTGCAGACGGGTGCCGTGCTTTTTTGCCAGATCGACCGCGAATGAGCTTGAGCGGTAGCAGACTTCTTCGTTTCGTATCTGCGGATGAAGATGAAGTGGAATGTCGTCACCCAGCCGGGCGCGGAACTCGGCTTCGTTTTTCTTGAGGGTGGGTTCGTGCTCGCAGTGGGTCGTAATCAATCCCTCGAAACGTGAGAAGAAACCTTCCAACACCTTCGGGTTGTCCACCAGCAGGTTGCCGGTGGAGGAGCCCATGAAAATCTTCATGCCACAAACACGGGTCAGGTCGGTTTTCAGCACTTCCTCCAGATTGTCGTTCGAACCTCCGATATAGAAGCTATAATTGGCCAATGAATCGCGCGAGGCGATTTGATATTTTTCTTCAAGCAGTTGCTGGGTAAATGTATTCGGCACGGTGTTGGGCATTTCCATATAGGTGGTAATGCCCCCCGCTACGGCCGCCCGCGATTCGGTTTTGATGGTGCCCTTGTGGGTGAGCCCCGGTTCACGGAAATGCACCTGATCATCAATCACTCCGGGCATCAGCAAATGGCCGCCTGCGTCAATTATTTGTGCCGTTGGGTCCGAGAGCTGCCGCCCTACTTTTTCGATCCGCTGCCCGGCAATCAGAACGTCTCCGGGCGCCACCTTGCCCTCGTTCACTATATTTGCATTGACGATGAGTGTCTTTTTCATTTGCTCGTTATCATTTTTCAAAGATAAATAACAATTCAGTGTCATCGTCATCAACAGCTTCGTGGGAGGTATTCAACTTAAACAAACAGCTACGCACGGCCATTCACGATGCCGGGTTTGAGAACCCCACCGAGGTTCAGCAGAAATGCATTCCGCTTATTTCAGGCGGGCAGGAGGTAATTGGCATTGCGCAAACCGGCACCGGTAAAACTGCGGCCTACCTGATTCCCATTTTGTTGAAAGTTAATTATCATCAGCGGCCGGGCCCACGAGCATTAGTACTGTGCCCTACCAAAGAACTGGCTGTGCAAATTGAAGCCCATGCCAAAGTGCTGGCAAAAAACACGGATTTGAAAATTTTGGCGCTTTACGGTGGTGTTGGACCTAAGAGTCAGCTTGAACAGTTGGCACAAGGGGTTGATCTGTTGGTGAGTACGCCCGGTCGTTGTCTTGAGTTGTACACCCGTCAGGCAATTACCACAAAAGCCATACGGCAGTTGGTGATCGATGAGGCGGACCGCAAGATGGACATGGGTTTTCGGCCCCAGCTGCGGAAAATTCTTGAAGTCCTCCCGCCCAAGCGACAGAATTTGTTGTTTTCCGCCACCCTGCCTGCGCGCGTGGAGGAGCTAGCCAACGACTTCCTCACGTTTCCCATTAAGGTTGAGGTCACTCCGGCTGCCAGCACGCCCACTCAGGTGGAGCAGATCTGGTACCCGGTACCCAACCTGAAGACGAAAATCAACCTGCTCGAGTACCTGCTCCAAAACCCCGATCTGAAGCGGGTGCTGGTGTTTACGCGAACCAAGGATACCGCCAACAACGTGTTGCATTTTCTGGAGCGCAAGCACCTGGGGCCAGCCCGGGTGATTCATTCGAATAAGGCGCAGAACACGCGCATCAACGCAATGAATGAGTTCAAGGAAGGTAAGCTGCGGGTACTGGTGAGCACGGATGTTTCCGCGCGCGGTATTGATGTCGACCAGGTATCGCACGTGATCAATTTTGATGTGCCCTTGCTGTACGAAGATTACGTGCATCGCATCGGCCGTACAGGCAGGGCATTTCGCGCAGGCATTGCCATTACGTTTGCCACGGATGCCGACCGTTTTCACATGAAGAAAATTGAGGAGCTGATCCACGGCAAGATCAGGCATGCGAAGTTACCGGCCCCGGTACCGGTAGAGGAAACAAGTCGCGAGGAAGCGCAGCAACTGGCCCGTGAACTTGACCGGCAGAAGAGGCTGGCCGATCCGGATTTCAAGGGAGCGTTTCATGAGCGGAAGCGCTAGATATTTTTCGAGCAACAGTAGTTATAATTCAAGGCCATTGACCATTTCTTTGAGCTCGTTTGGCCTTAGGTCAGATTTTTCACTTTTGTCGTAGATCGTTAGAAGGTAAATCGTCTTCGCTTCGATGTACACGTAGAAGACAACTCTTGCGCCTCCTGATTTGCCTTTTTGTTTGCTGCGAATGGCAAGTCGAATCTTATAGCAGTTGTTTCCAATCGGAATACCGCTCTCGGGTTTTTCCAACAGCGTTCTTACTAGCTTTGAGAAGTCACTCGAAAGGGATGCGAATTTTTTGGCCAGCCGCTTAAGCTCTTTCTCAAAGCGAGCTGTCAGTAACACTTTATAGCTCACGAAGGAACTCTTCAGCTGTTTTTAGCTTTATCTTTCCAAGCTTGTGCAAGCGAACCTGTTCGGCTGCTTCCTGGAGATCCTTCCAGAGGTGCTCCGCAGATGAGGACATCGCTTTCGTTTTTTTGACAAAAGAAAGGCTTTTCAACACCTTCATTCCAAAGGCTGCCTCATGATCAGCAATTTCAACGACAACTTTCATTTTCCCGTCAAAGATACCCAACTCCGGACTTGTGTCAAATTGACCGAAAGGGCTATCAGGAAACCACCGGTTTGCCCTTGTTCGTCCACTCACTCATCCCTCCGGAATAGTTCATGATTTTTTTGAAGCCGTGTTTGGCCAAAAGCGAGTACCCGATGGTAGTGCGGTCACCGCTCTGGCAGTAAATCACCGTTGGCTTTTCCCTGTTGATTTTATTCAGGTTATCCGGCAGGGTGCCTACAAAAACATTTTCGGCACCGGCTATGTGGCCTGCTTTATACTCCGATGCTCCGCGAAGATCAACCAATTGAATGCCGTTGTTCTTATAAAGATTTTCGAACTCATCTAACGTCAACACCTGTGCTTTATCCAATGATTGTCCAAGAGAGGTCCATGCAGCCGGGTCGTCAATGTAGCCCATGATGTTATCCAGTCCGATGCGCATCAGCTTTCGGGTAAGGTCCTCCAGTTGACTCTCTTTTGCCAGCAGCATGAAGGGTTCATCGTACTTCAGGAACCAGCCTGCCCAGGTTGCAAAAGCGTTGTTGCCCTGTATGTTGATGCTGCCGGGAATGAAGCCGCCCGCAAAGTCGGTCTTGTGCCGGGTGTCAATCAGTTTGACACCTTTGTCGAAAGCATTTTTGAATTCTGTGGCGGATAGCTTCTTCAACTTCGGCACCTCCGTGAGCAACGGCCGCTCCACCTTGTTCAGTTTCTTCATCATGGCGAAGTATTTGGGCGGCTCAGGCTGATCGTCCAACAGATACTTGACAAAACCATCTTCATTATTGGCATACTGGAATGCCCAGTTGCGCTTCTTCTCGTACCCCACTGTTGTGCTGGGCACAGCGCCCAGCGCCTTGCCGCAGGCGGATCCGGCTCCATGACCCGGCCACACCTGAACGTAATCGGGCAGGGCGTTAAACTTGTTTATGGATTTAAACATCTGGTGCGCGCCTGCATCCATTGTGCCTTTGATGCCGGCTGCTTTCTCCAACAGATCAGGTCGGCCGATGTCGCCCACAAAGACGAAGTCACCGGTAAACAGCATCACGGGTTCCTCGCTGGCTGGGTGATCGGTGAGCAAAAAGCTGATGCTTTCCGGGGTATGGCCGGGTGTGTGGAGTACTTTCAGTGAGAGGTTACCCACTTTGATCACGCTTCCGTCTTTCAAGCCCTCGTGCGGAAATTCATACAACCAGCCTTCGCCACCTTCATCGGACAAGAACATTTTTGCTCCCGTTAACTTGGCCAGTTCGCGGGTTCCTGAGAGAAAATCGGCATGAATGTGAGTTTCGGTCAGGTGCGTGATGCGCAGGTTATTCGCTTTTGCGATTTCCAGGTAGGTGTCCACATCACGCTTGGCATCAATCACGATGGCCTCCTTGGTTTTCTGGCAGCCGATCACATAACTGGCCTGGGCCAGGCTTTTGTCGTATACGTGCTGAAAAAACATATCGTCAGAGTTAAGTTGATAGTGTTACAAAAAACGGCTGATTTCGGTTCAAAATTACCGGGCGAAACTAGCACCCAATGGAACAATTATCACTGATTTTTGTCATTCCACCGTCACAGACTTTGCTAAGTTGCGGGGCTGATCCACGTTACAACCGCGCATAACAGCAATGTGGTAGGACAGCAGCTGCAGCGGGATCACCGAAATCAACGGCATCAAAGGGTCAACCGTAGCCGGCACTTCAATCACAAATTCCGACATTTTTGGAATGAGCTGATCACCTTCCGTCACGACCGAGATTACGCGCCCTTTGCGGGCCTTTACCTCCTGAATGTTGGAAACAACTTTCTCGTATGTGGCATCTTTCGTGGCAATGAAGACCACCGGCATGTGTTCGTCAATCAGGGCAATCGGCCCGTGCTTCATCTCGGCTGCAGGGTAGCCTTCTGCGTGGATGTACGAGATTTCCTTGAGCTTTAACGCGCCTTCCAAAGCGACCGGGAAATTGTAGCCGCGGCCCAGGTACAGGAAATTTCGCGCATCTTTAAACTCATCGGCAATGGCTTGAATCTGAGCATTGAGCGCCAATGCTTTTTCAACTTTCGCTGGCAGATTCTCCATCTCCACCAGCAGCTCGTGATACTTTTGTTCGGTAATGGTGCCCTTTTTCTGCGCCACGGTGAGGGCAATCATGTAGAGTACCGTGAGCTGGGCCGTAAAGGCTTTAGTGCTGGCCACACCAATTTCGGGCCCCGCGTGCGTATAAGCGCCTGCGTGTGTGGCGCGAGGAATGGACGAACCCACCACATTGCACACTCCGAAAATAATTGCGCCTTTCGACTTGGCCAGTTCGATGGCAGCCAATGTGTCGGCTGTTTCGCCCGATTGGGAGATCGCAATGACAACATCGCCCTCGCGGATCACTGGGTTGCGGTAGCGAAATTCCGAGGCGTACTCTACCTCAACGGGTATACGACAAACCTCCTCGAAGAAATATTCGGCAACAAGACCTGCGTGCCAGGAGGTACCGCAGGCAACAATCAGAATGCGATCGGCCTGAACCAACTTATTGAGGTATTCGCGCAAACCACCGAGAATCAACCGGCCTGAGCTTGCATCCAGGCGACCGCGCATGCAATCTTTGATTGAGCGGGGCTGCTCAAAAATTTCCTTGAGCATGAAATGCTCGTAACCGCCCCGTTCGATCGCTTCTAATTCCAGGTCGATCGTTTGGATGTAGGGCGTGAGCGGCAGGTTTGCTACGTTTTTTACGGTCAGCTTGCCATCGTTGACGATCGCGATTTCCTGATCGTTGAGGTACACAACTTCGTTTGTGTACTCAATGATCGGTGTTGCATCGGAGGCCATGAAAAACTCACCTTTACCTACACCCACTACCAGTGGGCTGCCTTTCCGGGCGGCAATCAATAGATCAGGATCTTCCAGCGACATTACGACAATAGCGTAGGCCCCCACGACTTTCGTCAGGGCGAGGCGTACAGCTTCATCCAGCGTGCAGCCCTCTTTCTCTTTGATATCCTCGATGAAGTGAATAAAGACCTCCGTATCGGTATCGCTGAGAAAGCGATGGCCTTTCTTGAGGAGGTCTTGCTTCAGGGCGCTGTAGTTTTCGATGATGCCATTGTGGATGATGGCGATTTTCTTGGTGGCAGAGTAGTGCGGGTGAGCATTTACATCATTGGGCTCACCGTGGGTGGCCCAACGGGTGTGGCCCATGCCAATGTGGCTGTTGAGGTTTTGCCCTTTCAGGGATTCCTCCAGCTCGGTCACCTTGCCCTTCTTTTTATAAACATTGAGCGAGCCGTTCAGAAGCGCGATACCGGCACTGTCGTAACCGCGGTACTCAAGCCGCTTGAGGCCTTTGATTATGATTTCGTGTGCCTGGCGTGGACCCACGTAAGCTACAATGCCGCACATAACGGTTAGTTATTGTTGTTTCTGAGAACGGGCTTGGTATAGTAGACCCGAAGCGTGATTTCACTCGTGTCCAAAATCAATCGGTGAACCGACTTGGTGTATAGTGGATTGGTGGCAACCAGTGCAAAGTTCTTATACTGCAGCGCCTGGGTTTTATTGTCAAACATCGCCTGGCAATACTCGGTGAGGAATTCGGACAGGTATTTTTCTCCGTTTGATTCTTTGAACGTCAGGGAAAGCGGCTGTCCGGTATCGCCTGCCATAATTACACCATCCGTTGTGGGGAGCAGGGCAAACCGGAAGTTGGTTGTGTCGACACGCGTATTATTCGGAGCGAATCGATTATTCGATTTCAGAAGTTGGAGGCGCATGGCCGAGGGTAGGGCCAAATCGTCTAGTTCGTTTGCCGGCCCAATGACTATTTCGGCCGAATTCAGAATCGCGTTTTGTACGGTATCCATATACTCGGCAAATCGGGAGAAATCAATTTTGGTAACAATTGGAAAGCCCCCCTGCAGGTAACGCTTGTCGCTGGGTGGAAAAAAATCCTGATGAAACGGAGGCAAGGCATCCAGTTCCGTCCCCGTTCGGTTTACGGTTAAACCATAGAACCCCATCACACCGTTGGTAGAGCTGAGCGAGAACGCAATGGTACCGGCCTCATTAGCATTGGTAGTTGTGTTGAAGAAATGGTAATACAGAATCATCCGTGAGAATTTCTTGATGTTATCGTTTACGGTTGTGTAACCCAGCACTTTTTCATTTGCGGAGCCTCCTACGAGTGCGAAGCCTTTAAAAACTTCACGGAATTCAAGAAAGTCAGTCCAATCGCCTGTGTTGGCTTTGGCCAGATCCAGTAATTCCTGCCCAAATGCCGGGTCAAGGAAAAACTGCAGCGTATCAATGTTATCGTTGTTTGGATCGCTATCGTTGTTTTCATCCAACCGGGTAGCTAAAGATTCAGTCGACACAACAATGTCACGTGTTGCCAACGGAGTGGGCTCAAAGGTGGCCGTGGAATTGGCAAAATAGGGCCGGGCTCCGATCAACGTTTCGGTTAGGCGATGTATGGAAATTTCCTCACGTGTTGCGTCCGGGCTTCCGTAATTGTAATAGTCGAGCGACAGGGTGAGCACCAGCGAATCAAAGATGGCGTTTGCAGGAACAACCGTGGAGGTTGAGAATGGGCGAAACTGGGTGTACGAGGTGGCGATCAGGTTTCCCATCTGGGGATCAGCCATTTTGCCCACCAGAAGGCGTTGCACCAGTGAGGTACCCACGTTAAAGGTTCCAACCGAATCGATTAACAGCACGCTGCTTTCCAAGGGAATTTCTGCGTATTGCGTAGTTACGGGCGGGCTGCCTCTGCGTACACCAATGAAACTGGTATCCTCCTCGCACGACAGGACGAATGCGGTAGCCAGCAGAAGAAAGCAAAACTTAACCGACCAGATCAGTGTAGAGATTGTAAAACGATTCGGTGTAGTTATCGTTCTTTTCAATGGTTTCAACTTTCTTCTCTTTAATCTTCTTAACTAAACCTTCTAGTTTCTTATTGTCCCCGGCTACGGAAACGACATCGGAAAACTGGGCTCCCAATTTAATGAATCCCTCGTAGTCGGCCGTCTTCAGGTGTCCGAGCATGGTATCCTCAATATCCATCATTTTCACCTTGCCCATCAAATCACCTTTGAATTTGTGGCTGAAGCTGTTGTTGTAGATGGTAAACACGGTTTTCGTGTTCTTAAACAACGGGTCGTTCTTGTACGTGGTTTTCAGGTACAACGGAATAAAGCTTGTGATCCAGTCGTTGCAATGAACAATGTCGGGCGCCCAGCCTAGTTTACGAACGGTCTCTATCACGCCCTTGCAAAAGAAAATGGCACGCTCGTCATTATCCTCATAAAACCGGTTTTCCTTATCGTGAAATACCGACTTGCGATGGAAGTAATCTTCGTTGTCGATGAAGTAAACCTGCAACTTGGCGTTGGGAATAGAGGCAACCTTGATGATCAGGGGTTTTTCTTCGTCACCAACCGAGATGTTAATGCCGGACAACCGCACCACCTCATGAAGGCGGTTCTTACGCTCGTTGATCAGGCCAAATCGGGGTACCAGAATCCGGATTTCCATGCCCTTTTCCTGCATCGCCTGGGGAAGTTTGCGTACAAACTCCGCTACCTCCGTGGTCTGCAAAAAGGGGTTAATCTCGCTGGCTACATATAATATTCTAATCTTCGACATAGCAATGGGTTGCTCGTAAGCCCAAGGTTGGGAAACGGGACCACAAAGGTACGTAAAATTGCCCCCTTCCCAAACCGGCCTTTCAATAATCCCCTTATCTTTGCGGCCCTTTGAACGGGCGCCTAAAATGCATTTTTTCGACCAAATTGGCCCTTTTCGGGAGTTTTTGGCCCTGGCCCGACAAGCGCAATCGCCCGTGGCACTCGTGCCTACGATGGGAGCTCTGCACCCCGGCCACCTCGCGCTGATTCAGGCAGCCCGAGCCGAATGCGCCCTGGTAGTCGCCACGATTTTCGTTAACCCCACCCAGTTCAATAACCCGGAAGACCTCGCCAAGTACCCGCGCACACTGGAGCGCGATAAGGCCATGCTCGAGGCTGCAGGCTGCCACGCCATCTTTGCACCGGCTGCCAGCGAGATGTATTCAATTTCCAGTATTGTCAACATTCAGTGGAAGGGGCTGGACGACATCCTCGAAGGACACTATCGGCCGGGCCATTTCAGCGGGGTTTCGCTGGTGGTTGCCAAGTTGTTCAATCTGGTGCGACCGGATGTTGCCTATTTCGGCCAGAAGGATTTCCAGCAATTCAAGGTTATATCCCGGCTGGTTGATGAGTTGATGTTTAGCATTCAGCTTCGATGTGTGGAAACCGTGCGCGAGCCTGACGGACTGGCGATGTCCTCGCGAAACCAGCGTTTGAACGAAGTGCAGCGCGCTGATGCATTGGTGTTTTACCGTACGCTTCAGCAGGCGCGGGCGGAGTTGCAGCGGGGAAAGAACATGGATGAAATCCGAAAGCTTGTAGCTCAGAATTTTTCGGGCGCGCGCGGCACTTCAATGGAATACCTGGAACTGGCCGACCGTGAGAACTTAACGCTGATTGATCGCGTTATTGAGCCTGATTCGGGCGTTCTGCTCATTGCGGGGTATGTGGGCGAGGTTCGGTTGATCGATAATCTCTTTGTGTAGCATGACCATTCAGGTACTTAAATCGAAGGTCCATCGCGTGCGGATTACGCAAGCGGAGTTGCATTATGTAGGCAGCATCACCCTGGATGAAGCGCTGATGGAAGCGGCCAACCTGATTGAGGGTGAAAAAGTGCACGTGGTAAACGTGAACAATGGCGAGCGCCTGGAGACCTACGTGATCAAAGGCGAGCGAAACAGCGGAACGGTGTGCCTCAATGGACCAGCCGCCCGCAAAGCCCAGGTCGGAGACGTTGTTATAATTATTTCGTACGCTTCTATGCCATTTGCTGAAGCAAAAAACTTCAAGCCATGGTTGGTTTTTCCGGATCCGGATAACAAATTGACCGGATGATCAACCGGACCAAGGCCGTTTTCCAATACCTGTTTTGGCTGGCCTTGGCGGCAGCTTTGGTCTGGCTATCGCTGCGCACGTTGCAAACAGACGGTGGTGAGAACAGGGCCGAGTTCATATGGCAAACCTGGCTGCGCTCCGATAAGTTTTATCTTGTGCTGATGGCGTTAATTGGGGTAGTGAGCCACGTTTTGCGAGCCTGGCGTTGGAAAATGCTGGTGGACACCACGGGTAACCCGGTAACCGTTGGCGGTAGTTTTCTGGCTGTGCTGATCGGCTATTTGGTGAACCTCGCCATTCCTCGTGGTGGCGAACTTTCGAGGTGTTACTACCTATACAAACTTGATGGAGCACCAGCCGAGGTTTCGTTCGGCACGGTGGTGTTAGAGCGAATCGTAGATGTGATTTGCCTGCTCGCAGTTATGCTAATTGCGTTTTGGCTGGAGTGGAGTCACTTGCAACGCTTTATCCAGTCGCTGGGGTTGTTCGAACAGTCATCCTCGTTCACGATTCCGTGGTGGCTTTGGCTGGTTCTCGCGGGCATAGTGGCGCTTGGATTTGCGTTTTATTTCATCCGCAAGAATGCGCGTTTTCAAAAACTCTGGGTGGGCTTTCGGTCAGGGCTCTTGTCAGTTTTTCAACTGAAGAACAAGGCTCTGTTTGTCGGTCAGTCGTTGGTGATCTGGGCGTTGTATTTCGCCATGTCGTATTGCGTTATTCTGGCCTTTCCGGAAACAGCACATTTGGGTTTTCGCGCGGTGATTTCACTTTTTGCCATCGGGGCGATTGCCATGTCGGCACCCCTGCCGGGCGGAACGGGATCATACCACACGCTGGTACCCCTCGGCCTGGTTATGCTGTACAACCTGCCCAAAGCGGACGCTATCGCATTTGTCTTTATCTTTCATGCCTGGCAAACCCTCACTATCATTGCCAGTGGCGTGGTTGCCCTTATCGTTTCCTATTTTATTCTACAATGGAGAGAACGTCATTCAAAATCAGAGACTGGCAGGGCGCCCGCGAGCAAGTAGAGCGGTGGCAGAGGCAGGGCCTTAACGTAGTCTTTACCAACGGGTGCTTCGACTTGCTGCACCTGGGGCATGTGGATTACCTGGAAAAGGCGCGCTCTCTGGGCGATCGGCTGGTGATTGGGCTGAACACGGATGACAGCGTGAGTCGGTTCAAAGGTCCCTCACGCCCCATCCAGGATCAGCAATCGCGGGCACGCGTGCTGGCCGCCCTCCAGTTTGTAGACCTGGTGGTTTTTTTCAATGAAGATACCCCACTACATTTGATAACCGAATTGAAACCCAATACGTTAGTGAAGGGCAGTGACTATTTGGCAGAAAACATTGTTGGCGCAGATGTTGTAAAAGGGAGCGGAGGCGAAGTGAAAACCATAGACTTTGTACCGGGGTATTCCACTTCGCGAATTGTAGAGAAAATAAAAAAAACGTAAATACAGACCATATGGGATTTGGAGCAATCATCATTACAGGCATTTTCATGGTCATCGGTATGATTGTGAGTTCGCGCCTCAAGTCGAAATTCAAGAAATATTCAGAAACGCGCCTCACCCGTGATCTCACCGGTGCCGAAGTAGCGCGCCTGATGCTGGCCGATCACGGCCTGCAGGATGTACAAGTGATTTCAGTTGAGGGCCAGTTAACCGATCATTACAACCCGGCTAACCGCACGGTAAACCTGAGCCACGATGTTTACCACGGACGAAACGCAGCGGCTACAGCCGTAGCGGCCCACGAATGTGGTCATGCCGTGCAACATGCTACTGCGTATCGTTGGCTGGAATTCCGTTCGGCCATGGTGCCCATTCAGAACATCAGTGCGAAAGTGATCAACATGGTTTTTCTGGCTATGATGTTCGGTGCCTTTTTCGTTAAAGGTTTGTTTTCGTATGATACAGCCCTTTTAGTAATCATCGCCTGCTACGCTGTGTTTGCCCTGTTTGCCGTAATCACACTGCCGGTGGAGTATGATGCCAGCAACCGGGCGTTGGCCTGGGTCGAGAACCGCGGCATTGTTAACCGCCAGGAGCATGATATGGCGAAGGATGCGCTGAATACCGCAGCGACTACCTACCTGGTGGCCGCCATCGGTGCCATCACCATGTTGCTGTATTATGTGATGCTCTACATGGGCAGGCGCGATTAATCATCATCAATTCGAACAAAGCGAGGCCCGGAAAAAACTCCGGGCCTCTTTTTTTGTTTACTTTGAACCGTCAATTCCCTGATATGAATTTTCAACTTTCCGAAGAGCAAATGGCCGTCCGGCAGGCCGCCCGCGATTTTGCCCAGACCGAACTTCTGCCCGAAGTAATCGAGCGCGATACGCACCAAAAGTTTCCGGCTGAGCAGGTGAAGAAAATGGGTGAGCTGGGCTTCATGGGCATGATGGTGGACCCCAAATACAACGGAGGCGGTATGGACTCCGTCTCGTATGTGCTGGCCATGGAGGAAATTTCTAAGGTCGATGCCTCCGCTTCGGTGTGTATGAGTGTGAATAATTCATTGGTATGCTGGGGTCTGGAGAAGTATGGCAGCGAGGAGCAGAAAGAAAAGTACCTGAAGCCCCTGGCTGCGCGCGGCATTGGTGCGTTTTGCCTGAGTGAGCCGGAAGCTGGCAGCGATGCCACCAGCCAGCGCACTACCGCTGAGGACAAAGGGGATCATTACTTGTTGAACGGCACCAAAAACTGGATCACCAATGGCAACAGTGCAAGCACTTACCTGGTAATCGCCCAGACCGATGCCTCAAAGAAACACAAAGGAATCAACGCGTTAATTGTCGAAAAGGGCATGCCGGGCTTTGTGATCGGCAAGAAAGAGGACAAGATGGGCATCCGCGGGTCGGATACCCACTCGCTCATGTTCCAGGATGTCAAGGTGCCAAAGGCCAACCGCATTGGTGAAGATGGTTTTGGCTTTTCGTTTGCCATGACTACACTGAATGGAGGTCGCATCGGCATTGCCGCGCAAGCGCTGGGCATCGCCTCCGGTGCATATGAGCTGGCGGTGAAGTACGCTAAGGAGCGCAAGGCTTTTGGAAAAAAGTTGGCCGAACATCAGGCCATCCAGTTTAAGCTGGCCGAGATGGCAACCAAAATTGAGGCCGCCCGGTTGATGGTGCTCCATGCCGCCATCCTGAAGGATCAGAAGAAAGATTTTGTTAAAGCAGCCGCCATGGCGAAGCTCTATGCATCAGAGATTGCGCAGGAGGTGACCACCGAAGCGGTGCAAATTCACGGTGGTTACGGCTATGTCAAGGAATTCCACGTGGAGCGCCTCATGCGCGATGCCAAGATCACCCAGATTTATGAGGGCACAACCGAGATACAGAAGATGGTGATTTCGCGCGAACTGCTCCGGTAATCAACCCGGTTGCACCGTTCCATCAACCGTTTTAAAGACTTGCGTGACAACCGCCTGCCGTGTCTCAAAATAGTGCTGGTATTGCCCAGTGTAAGCTGCTCGCAATTTTACTACGTCAGAAAAATTTCCTTGTAACGCGATCAACACTTCCGTCACTTCGCGTACGGCTGCCTGCCCACCGGGATGCCCAGAAATGTAATCGGCCAAATTGTTTTCTGACAGGTAACGCGTAAATAAAGGACTTGCACCACGCGAGATGGCCATCCGCAGACCACACTGGCCGGCTATCGGAATATCCAGCACATCATCAAAGGTGTATGCCGTTTCGATGGGTGAAACTCCAAAACGATTGCAGAAATGTTCAAAGGCAATCGCCTTGCGCGATGACTTGAAGTAAATCACATCAAAATGCTCGCGGAGGGCGAGTTCCCGCGCAGCCGGGTTTTCTTCGCCTGTGATGATGCCTACCACGGGAAGTTTTCCGTGACGTAGCCAATAGCTGAACCGGAGCAAATTGGTGCCCATCGCATCCGATTCGCTGAAGGGACTGCCGGCAGCACCCGTCTTGTAACCATCGTTAAACACGCCATCCCAATCAAAGAGGAAGGCTCTGGTGGTATTTAGCTTTTGCTGAATAGCAGAAGGCTCCTGTTGAAAGGAGCCCCCTGATTTCTCAAAAATGTTTCTGATATTCTCCACAAATCAGATATCCTGGATATCCAGCATGCCCACCGGCTTGCCGCCATCGGTTACCAGAATAGTGTCGACATTGGTCTTTTTGAATACATCGGCCGCTTCGTTGAGCAGCGAATTGGCATCGACTGAGATTGGCTGCTTGTATTGAAAGTCTCCGATTTTATGGTTGAGGACATCGCGTCCTTCAGCCTGAATGCGCCTGCGCAGATCGCCATCGGTGAACACGCCTACGAGTTGCCCGCTGGCATTGACAACCGTTACACATCCGTAGCCGTATTCGGTCATCTTGATAATGGCATCGGCCAGAGCTGTATCAGCCTTCACAATCGGATTTACGTTACGAATAACGTCCTTTACTTTGGTGGTGATCAACCGCGTATGCTCCACAAACTGCTGAGTGCCCAGCGAGGTGAAATTATTTTCGGTAAGCGCCTTCATCACCTTCCAGGGTGCTGTAATGGTGTGAACGCCCAGGTTGATGGCGTTGCGCACGTGCTCAGCATGACGCACTGAACTGAACATTACTTTGGTGTCGTACTTGTAATGATCAACCGCGGTTACGCATTGCTTCACCAGTTCCAGCGCATCGTGTCCCTGATCTTGCAGACGGCCAACCAGCGGGCACACGTACGTGGCACCGGCCTGCATGGCCATGTAGGCTTGCTGCAGCGTGTATACGAGGTGAACGTTCACCAGCAAACCTTCTTTGCGAAGCAGGTAACAGCCTTTAACGCCCTCCAGCGAAACCGGTATTTTGAACACGGTCTTCTTTGGATCCAGACCAAGATCGAGTTGGCGCTTTGCTTCTTTTACAATGTCTTCCGCTTTATCGCCCAGCGCTTCAATCTGCAGCACCGGTACCATTTTCGACAGCTTGATGATCAGACTATCGATGTCGGTTACGCCCCCGCGGTGCATAAAGGTGGGCGTGGTGGTAAGTCCGTTTAAAAAGCCGAGTTTGAAGGCATCTTCAATTTCTTTGATGTCGGCTGAATCGAGGTATAGCTCCATACAAAAATTGGGTTCGAGGTTATTTTGTAGTTATGTTTTGTTTTTGGCGATACTTCACTTCCACATTATGAAGTTCGATAATCGGTTTCAGGAATTCTTCCAGATCGGCAATGTTCAATTGGCTGGCTGCATCGCACAGGGCAGCATCGGGGTTCGGGTGTGTCTCAATGAAGAAACCATCGACACCGGAGGCAGCGCCTGCCCGTGCCAGCACTGGCAGGAACTCGCGGGCTCCGCCCTTTTTGTCGGCACTGGGTATTCCATACTTGCGGATGGCGTGCGTCACGTCAAACACCACGGGGTAGCCGATCTTGTTCATGTGATAAAAACTGCGCGGGTCCACAATCAAATCGTTGTACCCAAACGTGTAGCCACGTTCGGTGAGGATCAACTGATCGTTTCCACTCTCTTCACATTTTTTCACCGGGTGCTTCATGTTATCGGGCGCCAGAAACTGACCATGCTTGATGTTGATCACGCGTCCGGTTTTTGCCGCGGCTACCACCAATGTGGTTTGCATGCAGAGGTAAGCGGGGATTTGCAGCACGTCAATCACGCCTGCAGCGGCTGCCGCCTGATCGGGATAATGAATATCGGTAAGTAACGGGAAGCCGAACTGTTCCTTGACGCGGGCCAGCAGTTTCACGCCCTTGTCGAGGCCGGGGCCTACGTAATTGCCCAGGCTGCTCCGGTTGTCTTTTTGAAACGATGATTTATAGATAACCGGTATGCGCAGGCGCTCAGAGATTTCTTTCAGCCGTTCAGCCGTTTCCATCATGATTTTTTCTTCCTCGATTACGCAGGGGCCCGAAATCAGGAAGAGTTGATCGGCACCACATTCGATCGCGCCTACCCGAACAATCTTCTTTTCCATTGGATTTTTGAACAAAGGCTGCAAAGTTCGTGAATTTCAGCGCCTTGCCAAAATGGTCAGGCGTTGGAATTCTTGCGGAATTCGCGAAAGCGTCTCACCATGGCCATGAAGAACCCAACCATAAGCAGCCCGGTGCCGAGCCACAATACGTTGATGTAAGGCTTTTCGATGGCCTTAATCACAACCCAGTTCTTTTGACGCTGGCTGAGCCCGATGGTGAATTCGTTTGTTTCCGGGTGTATATTGACCAACGTAAGGCGTATGCCCAGATCGGGAATTTCGGAGGATATAACCCCCGGGGTGCGATCCTTGATAACGAAAATCGGCTCGGCATAAAACGGTTCGTACTCACCTTCCACCCGGATGCTCGCCTTCACGGCAACATCGTCAGGGCCAAGGTCAACGCCTTCCAGGTTGTCCAGCCGCGAAATGCCCTCCAACACAGCCACGTAGTCGTTGGCGAAAAACTCCTGGCCCAGCTTTACCCGCAGGTCGTCCTGTTTTCGCCACTCGGGGTCGGCTTCGGGGTTCATCATGTTCGAGACGTGCGTGTAGATGTCGCGGCCCGGGTTGCGCTTAATGTCGGGAGAAGCGAGGAAGCCCCCCATGTCGGGGTTAATTTGCGTGCGTGGAAAAAGGGTGGCCACCACGCGCCCCTCTTTTTTCATTTGAATTTCGTAGTAGGTATTCTCCGGCCGCACGTCAATGGTGTCGCCCCGGCTGAAGCGTTTTTTGCCGTTAATCAGTATGTCCTTTCGGGCAACCACCCGGAATACGTCATCGGTCCAGTATACATCGTTTTTGTTGATGTAACCGGAGCCAAAGCGGGGTTCAAGGCGTTCACCTTTGTATTCGATATCGTACCCGGCCATGCCCCGGGGTTCGTTCAGGAACAACAGGAGGTTCTCGCGGTTGAAATCATCCGGTAAGTCGTTGCTGATGGCAATACCCGAGTTGTTGAGTGAAACAATGCGCGAATAACCGGCTGAAAACAAAATACCAATCAACATCAGCCCCACGCCAATATGAGCCAACGCACCACCGGCCAAAGCCCGGTTCACGCGCACCACGGAGCGCAACACATTTGCACTGGAAACGAGGATATACAAACCACTGAGCGCCAGCAGCAGGAAGTCAGGCTGGTAGATTCGTGCTCCGGCAATGAGAATGGCCCATAACACGAGTGTGATCAATACCGGACCGAGCATTTCGGCTTTTAACTTTGATTTGTCCATCCGCCTCCACCAAAAGAACTGACCCGTTCCCGATAACATCGCCACAACAATGGCAAACCAAATTTGAATGCTGGAGTAATAGGCCACCTGGTTGCCAGGCGTTGCCATTTTTGATTCAATCCCAAACACACCCAGCAACTTGTTGATTACGGGGAAACTGGTAGGCAGGAGTACCTGGAAGCCCATGAGGCACAACGTGGTGGCGCCTGCGAAAATCCAGAACTCCCGTGAATAAGTGGACACCTCTTTTTCGGATGTTGGAATTTCCTTCCACCTGATGATCAACAATACAACGGCAATGGCCAGGAAGAATAACAGGTACACCAGCAATTGACCAGAAAGGCCCAGATCGGTGAAGGAGTGAACGGAGGCATCGCCCAGCACCCCACTCCGCACCAAAAAAGTTGAATAGAGAATTAGAATAAAAACACTTACCACCAAAATCATCGAAGCCTTCAGGGCTGTTTCGCTGTTCTTGTACGTGATCATGGTGTGAATCGAGGCCACTAATACCAGCCAAGGCACGTAAACTGCGTTTTCCACCGGATCCCAGTTCCAGTAACCACCAAAGTTGAGCGTTTCGTATGCCCAGTAGCCACCCATGAGAATACCAAGGCCCAGCACCGCGCCAGCAAACAAAGCCCACGGAAGCGCAGGTTTGATCCACTCGCGGTATTGGCGTTGCCACAAACCGGCTACCACAAACGCAAACGGAACCAGTGTGGCTGCAAAACCGAGGAACAAGGTTGGCGGATGAATCACCATCCAGTAATTCTGCAGCAACGGATTAAGCCCTTGCCCTTCCGTGGGAACAAAGTCCGGGTTTGCTTTGAAAATCGGATCGGCCATGGCTTCGCGAAGCAGGATGAAAGGTGAGCTGCCCAGTTTAAGATCGATGCCCGGCAACACCACGCCCAGAATCATTGACGCAAGAAAGGCTTGTACCAATGTGAACACGATCATCACCGGAGCCTCCCAGTTCCGCTGCGTGTACATCAGAATCAGTCCCAGAATAGCATGCCAGAACATCCACAGCAAAAAGCTTCCTTCCTGGCCGTTCCAGAAGGTAGAAATCAGGTAATAGGTTTGAAGTTTGGTGTCGGAGTAGCTGTAGGCGTAGTGATACTCAAAATAATGATTGCCGATGATGATAAACAGCGAAACTGCGATCCCCAATACCGCTGCGCCATGTATCCAAAAGGCCGTGCGTGCAGTCTTCCGCCATTCCTCCTGGTGAAGCGAGTCGGTAACCTGCTTTGATTTCCAATACGAGAAGGCGGCTGCCAAAGCCGATACGAACGAGGCAATAACACAGGCATGACCCAGGTTGCCGATAAAATAATGAATCATGAGCGGGTCAGATGAAGATTACAGGCTGGCTTTCAATTTTTGCTCCTGGTACTTGGACGGACACTTCAGTAAGATTTTGTCGGCTACAAACAAATCGTTTTGGTACTTACCAATCACGACTACTTTTTCCGATTTGGTCATGTCCGGGGGTATGGGCTGGTTGTAGAAAACCTTTTGCTCTCTCTGCTGATCGTCCACCAGGACGAACGTACAGGAAACATGATCAGGTGTTTCCTCCAGGCCAACTACCTGGCCGCGTTCATCTTTCTTCAGTTCACCCACCACGTGAATGCTGGCTTTGTTGCCGGCTTCGGCCATTTGATATGCTTGTTCGAAGTTAACATACGTGCTCGCATCGCCCGCGGTAGAAATGATAATGGCGATGGCAATACTGATGACCAGGATGATATAAATGTGTGATTTCTTCATTGCGCCCTCCCTCCGGGCGGCAAAATTAAGGCAAAATCCACTACCGGAAAGGGAAAATTCGGGGCTAACGGCCGGAATTCTCGTTGCGAATTTGTTCCTCAATCCGCGTTATTTTCCTGTCAAGGCGAACGAGATAGAGGAGCAACCCTACGATAATGATGAGTATGATGCCCACCACCACGTAGATTTTCCCTTCCGAACGCATCACGTCCGCCATTTCAACCTCTGATTGAGCAAAAGCAAAGGTTGAGATTAAGCTAAAGAAAAAGGCAAGAAACCGTTTCATACGTCTTCAAGATGTTGTTTAACCACGCGCATTCGCACTTGCAGCCCGGCAATCCAAACACCCGCCAAAATCCAGGCAATCACGGCAGGATAAAAAACAAGTCGCATGCGGCTGTCCAGGTCATAAACGTTAAAACCGGGATTACCTCCGCTACCCGGGTGCATCGAGTCCTGCAAGCGAGGAATGACAAAGATCAACGGCACCATGGCGGCAAAGGCAAAGATGTTGTACACAGCACTAAGCCGCGCGCGTTGATCGGCACTGTCCAGCGAGCCGCGCAGTACAAAATAGGCGAGGTACACGAGCAGGGCGATAGCGGCTCCGTTTTGTTTGGGGTCACCGTGCCAGGGCGAACCCCAGGTGTAATTGGCCCACAGCATCCCGGTGAGAATTCCAAGGATACCCATGATAAGGCCGGTGTTGGCAAACTCAACGGCCAGAAAATCCAACTCGCGGGTTTGATGGCGAAGGTATTGCACAGAGTAGAAAACAGAACATCCAAACAAGAATACCATCGCAAACCACATGGGCACATGGAAGTAAAGCGCCCGGATGGTTTCATTCACGATGGACAGCCTTGGAACAGACACGAGCAGGCCCGCCACGGTGGTGTAGATCAGCAACGCCATGCACAGGTACTTCCACCAGGATTTCTTAAAAAACGATAACATGGTCCTTAACTGCGCCAAATATAGGGGAACAATAAATACGAAACGGCCAGGCTGATGGCATTAACGGCCCCAAGCACGACAAACTCACGTAGCAAAGCATCAACTCCAAGACCGTCAACACAATTGCGTGTGCCGGAGACAGCCATCAATAGAATGGAGATCGTTACCGGAAAGCCAAGTACTGCCATGATGAGATGGCTGTTGCGCACCTTGGCGGCAATGGCTGCCAGCAGCGTGAGCGCGCTGCCCAGCGCTGAGCAACTCAGCAGTCCGAGTGCAATGAACAATCCGGTATCCTCCATTACCGAGCCAAAGAGCACGCTGAAGGCAACCAGCGAGAGTACAAACAACACCATTAGCAACGAAACGTTGTAAATGGTTTTTGCGAGCAACAGCTGATGAGCTGACGCGATTTGGTAGTAGTACGAGTCAGTCTGACCCCGATCACCGAGAAAACTCTTCACTACAGCGCTTAGTGCACTGAACAACAACGTAATCCAGAATAAGGCCGACCACACAGCTGCGTTGACCAGGTGCTCCTGGAAGAGGAAACTTGTGTAAAGAATAAACCCGATCGAAAGTGTGTACAACAGAAGACCCTGGGCCGCATTCTTAGAACGCCACTCGAACTGGAATTCTTTTTTTAGCAGCCAGTACATCACGCGCGCTAGGAGGGTTGGCCGAGTAACACTTTCTTTCCGGCAAAGAAGGCAAGGCCAAGTGCCACGCCCGCCAGAAACCCTTTCGTCAATAATGAAAACCAGGACGGTTGATCCGACATCACATGCCGGTTCAGGTTAACCACCGGGTTCCAATCATCAAGGCGCTTCAGCTTGGTTTCATAATGATTCCGCTGGCGGCTAAGTATTACCGATTGATAGAATACACCGGCCGGATCGAACGAAGCCCGGGCGCTTTGATTTCTGAATAACTGCTGCTTCAGGCTGTCGAGCAGCTTTTCTTCGTGGATAATGGTTTCCAGCGCATTTTGATATTGGTCGCGCAGCTCGGCCCTACGTGTTTGCAAAAAGGAGTTGTGTTGAAAGGTATGAATGAGTCCAGCCTGAATGGCCGGCAAGACATCAAGCCGAGTTGTGCGAATCTGAATCGTCATCAGTTCTCGTTCCTGCTCGCTAATGGTTTTTTCAAATGGATTTACGGCAACTTTGATACCGGTCATGTGCTTCAATATCTCCGGTGACACATTGAAGCCGATAGCCAGCGAGTCATAGAGTCCCTGGTTGAGTTGCTGTTGGATGCCCTCCACCATCGGGCCCAGGTGCTCATCCGTCAATACCTCATGATAAAACGTAATCTCACTTTCATAATGTACAGTCCGCCAGGTGCGGTACCCAGCGGCCACGGCAACGCCAGCCAACCCAACCAGAACCAAGTGCAACCCATGTTTGCGCAGAAACGAAAACGAGTCACGGGCAATTTTAAGGAGATCAATCTCTTCTTCAGGGTTCATACGGATAGCAATGTGCAATTTTATTAAAAAAGAAACCCAGCAAACTGAATTCAGGTTGATTAATTTTGCCGCCCAGTTCCATAATGAGCGTAAGATGCACGTATTAGTTACCGGTGCAGCCGGTTTTATCGGGTTTCATCTCTCCAGGCGCCTGCTGGCGCAGGGTGTCCGCGTGCAGGGAATCGATAACCTGAACGATTATTACGAGGTATCGCTCAAGCAGGCCCGCTTACGCCAGTTGCTGGAACAACCGGGCTTCAGCTTCCAGAAGCAGGAACTGGCCGATCGCAAAGGCATCGAGGATCTCTTTCAACGCGAAAGGTTTGATGTGGTCATCAACCTGGCGGCTCAGGCCGGTGTGCGTTACTCACTTGAAAACCCATACGCCTATCTCGACAGCAACCTTACCGGATTTCTCAATATACTCGAGGCTTGCCGTCATCACCCGGTCAAGCACCTGATTTATGCATCATCCAGCAGTGTGTATGGCGCCAACCGCAAGATGCCATTCTCGGTCCACGACAACGTTGATCATCCCCTGGCCCTGTATGCGGCAAGTAAAAAGGCCAATGAACTGATGGCGCATGCCTACTCGAATTTATATCAGATACCCACAACCGGCTTGCGTTTTTTCACGGTGTATGGCCCCTGGGGTCGGCCCGATATGGCGTTGTTTTTGTTCACCCGGGCCATCTTGGAAGGCAAGCCGATTGATGTGTTTAATCACGGCAAAATGAAACGCGACTTTACCTACATCGATGACATCGTTGAGGGAATCGTGCGGCTCATACCGAAGGCACCTACGGGTAATTCCGCATGGTCGGGCGAGCACCCCGACCCTGCGTTCAGCTTTGCGCCTTACCGCGTCTTTAACATCGGCAATAATAACCCGGTAGAGTTAATGCACTTCATCAATGTGATTGAGCAAGCATTGGGGAAAAAGGCCGTCAAGAACATGCTGCCGCTTCAGGATGGAGATGTTCCGGAAACATATGCCGATATCAGCGACCTTGAACGGGAAGTTGGATTTCGTCCTGCAACCTCCATTGAAGACGGAGTGCGGAAGTTCGTAGACTGGTATCGCGAGTACTATCATGTTTAACTAAAGGATTATGGACCGTATTGGTGTAATTGGATTAGGATATGTCGGGCTGCCGCTGGCAGTAGAGTTCGGGAAAACCATGGAGGTAATTGGATTCGACATCAACACAAAGCGAATCGAGGAACTCAAACGCGGCCACGACCGCACCGATGAAGTGAGCGACAAGGAGTTGAAGGAAGCCGCTGGGCTTATGTACACGGCAAACCTTGACGATCTGCGAAAGGCGAATTACTTCATCGTCACGGTGCCAACGCCCGTAGATGAGTACAAAAAGCCCGACTTGTCTCCGCTCATCAGTGCCAGCCGCACAGTCGGCAGCGTGATCAAAAAAGGCGATGTTGTTATTTACGAATCTACCGTATACCCGGGCTGTACCGAGGAGGCTTGCATTCCGGTAGTGGAGAAACACAGCGGGTTAAAATTCAATGTGGATTTTTTTGCAGGGTACTCACCTGAGCGAATCAACCCTGGCGATAAACAGCACCGTGTCTCTACCATCAAAAAGGTAACGAGTGGCAGCACACCTGAAATTGCCGAAAAAGTGGATCAGCTTTATCGTAGAATTATTAAAGCCGGCACCCACAAGGCGTCTTCGATAAAAGTTGCCGAGGCTGCGAAAGTAATCGAGAATTCACAGCGCGATATCAATATCGCGTTTGTAAATGAACTGGCGCTGATTTTCGAACGAATGGGTATCGATACGCATGAAGTGTTGGAGGCTGCCGGCACCAAATGGAACTTTCTGCCGTTTAAACCCGGCCTGGTCGGTGGTCACTGCATCGGGGTTGATCCGTATTACCTCACCTACAAAGCAGAGGGGCTAGGCTACCGGCCCGAAGTTATTCTATCAGGCCGGAGGATCAACGATAACATGGGCGTTCACGTAGCCAATGCTGTCATTAAGCAGATGGCGCGTCACGATTTACCGATCAACAAGAGCCAGATTTTAGTGCTGGGCCTCACCTTCAAAGAGAATTGCCCGGATATTCGTAACAGTAAAGTGGTAGATGTGATCAGGGAACTGGAAAGCTTTGGAGCCGAGGTTGACGTGTTTGATCCCTATGCCGATGCCGAAGAAGTGAAACACGAGTACGGATTCGATCTGACTCCTGCATTGAATAAGAACTACCATGCCATTGTGCTGGCAGTAGGCCATGATCAGTTCAAGACCATGAGTTGGGAAAAAATCCGTGGCCCGCGCACCGTTGTGTATGACGTAAAAGGTATTTTACCGAAATCCGAAATTACAGCACGTTTGTGAGCAAAGCCACCAACGTATTGGTAACAGGCGGGGCCGGGTACATTGGTGCCCATACAGCTGTTGAACTCGCGTTGGCTGGATTTGAGCCCATCCTGATCGATAATCTTTCGCGCAGCGATGAAACCTTGTTAAACGGTATCGGAGACGTGCTGGGCCGCAGGCTAACTTTTTATCAGGGAGATTGTCGTGATGAAAAATTTCTGGAACAGATTTTTTCGCAGCATGATCTTAAAGGCGTTCTTCACTTTGCAGCTTTCAAAGCCGTGGGCGAATCTGTGAAGCAGCCCGAGTTATACTACAATAACAATCTGAACTCCACGCTCACAATGGCGCGCGTGATGGCTCGTTTCCAGGTGCAGCCGATGGTGTTCTCTTCGTCTTGCACCGTGTACGGTGAGCCAGACCAAATTCCGGTCGATGAGTCGGCACCGCTGAAACGAGCGGAGTCTCCTTATGGAGCGACAAAACAAATGAGTGAGCGCATACTGGAAGATGAAGCGCGCACGGGTCGTCTGCGGGTGATTTCACTGCGTTACTTCAATCCGATAGGCGCACATCCCTCGGCCCGGTTGGGAGAACTGCCGATTGGCGAGCCAGGCAATCTGGTTCCTTACATCACCCAGGCCGCATCCGGAAAGCGAAAGTCGCTCACCGTGTTTGGTAATGATTACCCGACACCCGATGGTTCCTGCATTCGGGATTTTATTCATGTGGTAGATTTGGCGAAAGCACACGTGGCAGCGCTGCAACACCTGTTGACGGCTCCGCAGCAGGAGGCCTTCGAGGTAATTAACCTTGGCACCGGGCAAGGGGTGTCGGTTCTGGAACTTATCCATATGTTCGTCCGTGCAACCGGTGTGCAGGTTCCGTTTACAATAGGGCCCCGCAGGCCAGGGGATGTTGTAAAAACGTATGCCGATGTAAAACGTGCCCGTGAACGCCTTCGCTGGCATTGCCAGTATTCGATTGAAGACGCCTTGCGCCACGCCTGGGCCTGGGAATTAAAACTTGCTCATTCAACGTCTTAAAACTTCCCTACGATGCACCCGATTCGAATGGTGGACCTGCACACGCAGTACGAAAAAATAAAGCCTGAAGTGGATGCCGCAATCGCACGCGTTCTGGAATCAACAGCATTCATTAAAGGACCTGAGGTGGAGCAGTTTGAGCAAGAGCTGGGTGCAGTGGTAGATGCCCATGTGGTGAGTTGTGCCAACGGAACGGATGCGCTGCAAATCGCCATGATGGCACTTGGCTTTCAGCCCGGTGATGAAGTGATTTTGCCTGTACATACCTATGTGGCTACAGCTGAAGTGATTGCTTTACTTCGGCTGAAACCTGTATTTGTTGATGTAGACGAGCGTTCCTTCAACATCAACGTTGAACAGATCGAGCGGGCGATTACCAAAAAGACGGTCGCGATTGTACCGGTTCATTTGTATGGCCAGTGCGCTGACATGGAACCGATATTGCAAGTTGCGCGACAGCATAACTTGCATGTTATCGAAGACGCTGCGCAAGCATTGGGCGCGCAATACACATTTAGCTCAGGTGACGTGCAGATGGCCGGCACGATGGGTATAGTCGGAAGTACATCCTTCTTTCCGTCAAAGAATCTGGGGTGTTTTGGTGATGGAGGTGCACTATTCACCCGCGATGCTGACCTGGCTGCGCGCATGCGAATGGTGGCCAACCACGGGCAAAAAGTGAAATACCACCACGATCTGATTGGAATCAACAGCCGGCTCGATACGTTGCAGGCTGCTATTCTTCGGGTGAAGTTGAAGCATTTGGCTGCGTACACGCAGGCACGCAATAAGGCGGCTGCATATTATGATCAGCACGTGGATCGTTCTCGTGTTGAGTTACCGTGGCGTTCACCTAATTCCACGCACGTGTTCCACCAATATACCATCAAGAGTTCCCACCGCGAGGAACTTCAAAAGCACTTGGAGCGCGCGCAGATACCCACGATGATCTATTACCCCGTGCCGCTTCACCTGCAGAAGGCATATCGCCAATCGGATCAGTCGGAGGGCAGCTTCCCGGTTACCGAGGAGTTGTCGCGGACGGTGCTTTCGCTGCCCATCCATACGGAAATGACTTCGGAACAATTGGCGTACATTTGCCACGCCATTAACGCGTTTTCCTGAGATGTCCTCTTTTTTTGCTCACCCTACTGCAGTTATAGACGAGGGTTGCACAATTGGTGAAGGAACCAAAATCTGGCACTTCAGTCATGTTATGCCCGGCTGCACCATTGGCCGCAATTGCAACATTGGCCAGAACGTGGTGATTTCCCCTGAGGTCGTGCTCGGTAATAATGTAAAAGTGCAGAACAACGTCTCGATTTACACCGGGGTGATCTGCGAAGATGATGTTTTTTTGGGCCCCTCGATGGTTTTTACAAACGTGGTGAACCCTCGTAGCGCGGTTAACCGCAGAGGTCAGTATGCACGCACCGTGGTGAAGCGCGGAGCCTCCATTGGCGCGAATGCGACTATCGTATGCGGGCATGACATCGGAGAGTTTGCGTTTATCGGGGCAGGTGCGGTAGTCACCAAAACTGTTCCGGCTTATGCGCTGGTGATAGGTAATCCGGCCCGGCAATCCGGCTGGATGAGTGAATACGGCCATAAGTTAGTTTTTGGTACCGATGGATTTGCCGTTTGCCCGGAAAGTAACGAGCGCTACCAATTAGCGAATGGAGAAGTGAAGAAACTGTCATGAAGAATTTTGCCCTCATTGGTGCGGCTGGGTTTATTGCCCCACGCCACATGAAAGCGATTAAAGAAACGGGGAACAACCTCGTGGCTGCCCTCGACCGTTTTGACAGCGTGGGCATCCTGGATTCCTATTTTCCCCAGGCTGATTTTTTTACAGAGTTTGAGCGATTCGATCGTCACCTGGACAAATTGCGGAGGCAGGGGCAGAAGATTGACTATGTCTCTATTTGCTCGCCCAACTACCTGCACGATTCTCATATGCGGTTTGCCTTACGCCATCAGGCCGATGCGATTTGCGAAAAGCCGCTGGTGCTTAACCCGTGGAACCTCGACTCACTGGAAGAAATTGAACGCGAGACGGGGAGAAAGATCTACACGATTTTGCAATTGCGGCTGCACCCGGCTATTCAACAACTACGTGACAAGGTAAAGGCGATGCCCGTTAACAAGAAGATTGACGTTGACCTAACCTACATCACCTCGCGCGGTCATTGGTATCACATCAGTTGGAAAGGCGATCTGGCTAAATCCGGGGGCGTAGCCACCAATATAGGTATACACTTTTTCGACATGCTCATTTGGGTGTTTGGAAACGTGCAAAACAGCCAGGTCACAAAAATGACGGATTCTCTGGCGACAGGCCATCTCGAACTGGAGCGGGCAAATGTGAACTGGAAGCTGAGCATTGATGCCAACGACCTCCCGGCTGCCGTTGTCGCCCAAGGTAAGCGCACCTATCGCTCCATAGTCATCGGCCAGGACGAGTTGGAGTTCAGTGAGGGCTTTACTGACCTGCACACCGACAGCTACCGCGCCATTTTAGCCGGGCAGGGCTATGGTATTGCCGACACTCGTCCTTCTATTGAATTGGCTCACGTGATTCGAAACAGCAAGCCGTCATGAAGTTGCCATCTAAATGTTTTATACCCAACGGCATGCTAGTAAGGCCATTCCATGTGACCAAAAAAGCAAGTATTAACACATGAAAGGAATTGTTTTAGCCGGAGGATCAGGAACCCGACTTTACCCGCTCACCAAGTCGGTTTCTAAGCAGATACTCCCGATTTACGACAAGCCGATGATCTACTATCCGCTGTCGGTGCTGATGCTGGCCAACATTCGCGAGATTCTCATTATTTCAACACCCACTGACATTAACCTGTTTAAAAACCTGCTGGGTGATGGCAGTAAACTCGGTATTTCCATTGACTATGCCGTGCAGCCTTCCCCAGACGGCCTCGCCCAGGCATTTTTGATCGGAGAGAAATTTATTGGGCGCGATTCGTGCTGCCTGGTGCTGGGAGATAATATCTTCTATGGATATGGCTTGGGTGGTATGCTCGAAGAAGCAGGCCAACTCAAAACGGGGGCAACCGTGTTTGGTTACTATGTTAATGATCCGCAGCGCTATGGCGTGGTGGAGTTTGATAAGACGGGTAACGTAATCTCGATTGAAGAAAAGCCCGCGCGCCCAAAATCAAATTATGCGGTCACCGGTCTTTACTTTTATGACTCATCGGTGGTGGAGAAAGCCAGGCAAATCAAACCTTCATCACGAGGCGAGTTGGAGATCACGGATTTGAATAATTTATATCTGAAGGAGAATTCGCTCACGGTAAAACTTCTGGGGCGGGGCATGGCCTGGTTGGACACAGGCACGCATAAGTCACTTTTGCAGGCATCGACATTTGTGGAGGCAATTGAAGATCGGCAAGGACTGAAGATCGCGTGCCTCGAAGAGATCGCCTATCGAAAGAAATACATCACGTGCGAGCAATTACTGACGTTGGCCAAGCCATTGGTAAAGAATCAGTATGGTGAGTACCTCCTGCGCATTGCGGAGGATGAGCAGCTATGAACGTGATTACAACACCTTTTCGCGACTTGTTGGTGCTGGAGCCGAAGCTGTTTCAGGACGATCGGGGTCATTTCTTTGAAAGCTACAACGAGCGTACGTTTCGTGAACTGGGCTTGAATTTCACGTTTGTGCAAGACAACCAGTCGTTGTCGAGAAAGGGTGTTCTGCGGGGTTTACATTTTCAGGCACCTCCCCATGCTCAGACGAAATTGGTGCGCGTGTTAAGGGGGGTTGTACAGGATGTTGTCGTTGATTTGCGCAAGGCAGAGCCCACGTTTGGACGCCATTTCTCGATTGAGCTTTCAGCTGAAAACCGAGAGCAATTGGTGGTGCCCCGGGGGTTCGCGCACGGTTTTTTAGTGTTGAGCGACACGGCCGAGGTGCTGTATAAATCAGACGCCTTTTACAACCCCGCTGCCGAGCGGGGCATTCGGTATGATGACCCGGCACTTGGCATCAACTGGATGGTCGGGGACATGGTACATATGTCCGTGAAAGATCAGGTCAATCCATTGTTCTCTGAGTCAATTAAGGATTTGTCTTTTTGAACGCCAACTGAAGCCATGATTGGTCGCCTCGGAATAATGTTTCTGATCATCGGCTCGGGTTATGTCTTTTCGGTGTTTGCGCTGAAAAGTTTGGCCGGTATGATTCCGCTGCCCGAACTGGCAGGTATCGGGAAAATCGATTCTTATTTGCAATTGATCATAGGCATCCTCGGATTTGGTATGCAGACGGATGCCATACGAAGGATTGCAGTAGCTCAACACTGGGAGCCTATTTTCAGAAATGCCCAGTCGGCCCGGATAACTTTTTCTTTTTTACTGATGGCGTTTATCGCCCTGGCATGGTTTGACATTTTTTGGTTTGTACTGATACTGGCACCCATTTTGGCGGTCAGTGGAGACTACGGATTATATGCCAGAGGATTCGCCATTACCGCGGCTGTTATCTCATGGGTAAGGGTGGTTGTGCCTTTGGCGGTTTGCCTGATGCTGGCCGCCAATGATCCGGCATGGGCAGTAGCGGGCTTTTTTGTTACAACCGCATTAACTTTCTTGATAACCAACTTTGTTATCGCGCACACCCTTAAAGTGGGGATTTGGTTTACCCCAACGTGGGCCTCGCTGAAGTTGTATCGGCAAACATTTCCCATTGGCATCATAAACCTTTGTCTGTATTTTTTCGGCTTGGGAGTGATTGTTATTGCGCAACCTTTTTATAGCGATCCTGTGCTGGCGGTTTCATTTCTTGCGTTGAAATTCTATGTGATCTATAAAGGGGCCATTCGGGTTATGCACCAGACTTTTGTTTCTCAAATGCGTGATGAAAGCATCTGCTTCACGCTAGACCGCATGGCAGTTCTTTTTAGTTTGCTTGTTGTTGCGGCTATCGGGTGCTTTCCCTCGTCAACAATCACGCTGATGTTTGGGCAACAATTCCTCGAGTATCAGCTCGTTTTTACTGAAGTTGCAGTAGCAGCGTTGATTTTCAGTCTGTTCGCAAGCCTCTCAAGTCATTTGTTGCTTATCCACAAGGATTGGGCGTTAATGAAACTATGTCTCGCGGCAGTAGTGGTTGCCGTGGTTGTTTTGGCTGTCGGATCGGCCTTCAGCGACTCGGCCATCATGCTAACCTCAAGTTTGGTGATCGGTGAGTTGGTTTTTGTAACCGGCCTCATGCTCTTTTTCAGAGAACATTTCCGAATTACACCACGGTTTGCCTTTCTGATTGGTTGTTCTATTTGCATGGTCTTGCCCATAATGGTTCGTTATTTTTTTGGTGACTCCCTGGTGACTCTTACCCTTGGGCTTTTGCTAATGGGGTCGATTTTCCTTTTGATAAACCGCCAGTGGATTTTTGCCAATTTGGTGTACAAAAGGCCGAATGAAACAAGCCATGACCACTAAGTCGGTTGATCAGTCAGCATCATGGAGGCAGAATGTATTTCTGGTTCTGCTTGTCGTTGTGGCGATCACTCTACCGTTCAAAGCCATTTACAACTCGGTAGCATGCATGCTGCTATTCTTTTTTTGGTTGGTTTTGGTGCCTAAGGATTTTAGGAGGTCGAGACTTATTGCTGCTTTGTTGCAGTCGGCTCTTTTTTGGCTTGCATTAATTGGGATGCTCTATACCTCCGATCTGGACGAGGGTTTTTTCAGAACTCAGCAAAAAGCGCTATTGCTGCTGTTGCCGTTAGCCATTGGTACGGCCGATATTGCGGCCCGAGAGATTCAACGTTGGTCGCTCTCTGCCTTTGTTTCTTCCACCATCGGGGCCTGTCTTTTCTGTCTCGCTGACGGATTTCATTGGTGGTGGCTACACGGCTCCACTGAGCGTTTTTTTGCGCATGGTCTGGTGGAGCAAATCGACCTGTATACGTACATCATGGCATTGCTTTGCTTGGTGTCCATTATTATTTTGGCGGCCACCCTCCAAAGAAGGATTAGTATGATCCCTCTGCTAAGCAACCGGTACGTGGTTATACTGCTTCTCATTTTCCTATCGGCATTCATTTTTTTGTTAAGCGTAAAGCAGATTGTTATTGCATGGTTCTTGCTGATAACGCTGGGAGGCTGGCAGCTCTTACCTGGCAAACTGCGCTGGGCGGTGGTGACAAGCGCCATTTTGTTTCTGGTGCTGGCCACTTGGCTGGTGCCAGCCTGGCGCGAAAAGGTCATGGAAGTCAAAGATCGTGATCGTATTCAGTTAGATCAGGATTCATCACTTGGGCGAAACTGGAGTGGCATAGCCTTGCGTGAAGCGATCTGGCAATGTGCCTGGGACGCGATTCGCGCACGTCCATGGACGGGTGCGGGTACAGGTGATGGGCAGCAGGTGCTCCAGGAGGCGTATGAGTCAAGGAAATTCTATTTTGCATCGCAGTATAATCGATTTAATGCCCATAATCAGTATCTTCAGACGGGGGTAGTTCATGGTTTGCTTGGCCTTCTGGTCTGGCTTTTTGCGATAGGAGTGCTTTTCTATTTGAGTAGGTCAGATTGGTTGTTTGTATCAGTTTTAGCGTGTCTGTGTTTTAGTATGTTAACTGAATCTATGTTGGAGACAAACAAAGGTGTCTTAATAACTGCCTTTCTTTTGCCAATTTTGACTCTTACGTCCGGCAAATTCGAATCCAAAACAAGTTGACATGGCCGGAGGATTTTTGCTATGAATAACACGCGCGCCCGGGTAGTGTCACTGGACATCAGCTTGGTCGAGTACCCGGCTGCATTGCGGCAAATAATTGAGTTGGCTACCGACCGTCAGCAGGCGTATGCTTGCTTTTGCAATGCGCACATGACGGTTGAAGCGTGGCAATCGCAGGAGTTTCAGCAGCAGGTTAACCAGGCTACATTTGCTTTCGCGGATGGAGTACCGTTAGTACTGGCGCTTCGCTGGCTGTATGGTGTTCGCCAGCAACGAGTTGCTGGAATGGATTTCATGGGTGATATATTAGAGGAGGCTGCCCGGCAACAATTGGCGGTGTATTATCTGGGCTCCACCCCCGCGGTGTTAGACCGACTGGTTGCTGCAACCCTGGCGAGATACCCCGGTTTGAAGATCGCGGGTGCTTTGTCTCCTCCCTTTCGCCCGTTAACATTAGATGATAATTCTGAAATTGTCGAGAAGATTAATTCATCAGGTGCCCAAATAATATTTGTAGGGCTGGGATGCCCAAAGCAGGAGCGTTGGATGTCGCAAGTTACCCATCGAGTCAAGGGCGTGTTGTTGGGCGTTGGCGGTGCGTTTGAAATTCACGCGGACATGAAAAAGAGAGCACCTCGTTGGATGCAGAATATTGGACTTGAATGGCTCTTCAGACTTAGCCAGGATCCCGCGCGACTGATCGGTAGATACACACGAACAAATGCATTATTTGCGTTCTTGTTATTGAGGCAACTATTTAGGATGAGGTGATGCCATACACGTATTCCAGAAAGACAATCATTGGCGCGACATTGGTCGAGTATTTCTTTTGGTTCGTAAGTCCACTGCTCTCGTGGTGGGACGCACAAAAGTCGGCTGGCTCACGAATTCTTTTAGTGGAGCCTTTTCAAATGGGCGATGTGCTTTCTCTGACGCCTATGTTTGATCCGTTAAAGCGAAGGTATCCGCTTTCGGAAATTTTCGTTTTGACGAAGCCGTCAAGTGGGGCCATCTTGCTTAGCGATCCGCGAGTAAAGGTTCTGTTCGCTGACTTCCCGTGGTCGGATTACGGAGCAAAGAATATGCCCTTGAGTCGCCTGTGGCGATTGTTGCAATTTGTTTGGAGGATCAGGCGACAGAAATTTGATATTGGAATTGATACTCGCGGAGATATTCGTTCACAAGTGGTTATGGTGTTAGCTGGGTGTAAAAGACGAATCGGGTTTACCCGATATCTGGGTTCAAATTTGTCAACTCGCGGATTGCTGCTAACTGATGCCATCCGCCAGTCGTCTCGTACCCATAGGTACGAAGCGAATGTGGAGTTGTTAACTCATATGGGTATTCCTAAAGAGTCCCTTTTACCACTTACATTCCCCAGTTTCCACCCAGAAGTGAATAATATTCCACTCCCAAGCTCTGCGTTTATCTTAGTTCATATTGGAGGGGGGTGGGAATTTAAGCGGTGGGCGACAGAAAAATGGGTCAACCTTGTTGACAGCCTCAGTAAGGATACGCCAGTTGTGGTAATTTCCGGCCCAGGTGAAGCGGGTATTTTGAGCGAACTTTCGTCCAAGCTATCATTACCGAATTCCGTTACGTGCAAAGTGACAACGTTTGAGGAGATGATAGCATTGACAATAGGTTGCTCGATATTTATTGGCCTCGACAGTGGCCCGATGAATCTGGCCACTTGCCTTAATAAAAAGGTAGTGGCGCTATTTGGTCCGGGTGAGTTCAATATGTGGCGACCGTTGACCGAAGGCAGTCGGGTAGTCCGAAGAGTTGAACGGTTCCCCTGTAGTCCCTGTTTGCAGATCACGTGCCTTTACCCCCACCACAATTGCATGGCTGAAATTCAGGTTGAGGATGTCATGAACGCCATCGTACAGACATTGGATAGCCCCGGGAAACAGACCTGAAACGCGAAGTAGGTATCACCTTAGTTTTTGCTGGTCATCAAAAATTTTGGTCCGGATGAAGAGCTCCAAAATAAAAGAAACAGCGAACAGCCAGTACTTGGCAAATGGCGCAGCAAGCAGGGCTCGCACCAGTAAACCCGGCCTTTTCTTCAAAAGCAAATGAACGTTATCAATATTCAGATAGAAGACACCAGCCTGATTGGCGAGAACTTCAAAAGAAGCACGGGTGTAAAATGCGATATGCTGGCCATGTTCCGGGGCGTAGTACCACCAGTTTTCGAGTTTTGGAGCTGGATTGGGAACCAGTTCGGTCGTCACAATTACATTATCACCCAGTGCCAGAATCTTTTCCAGTTCTGACGAAGGATTTTCGAAGTGTTCGAAACTTTCAAACGAAGTAACAACCCGGTATCTCGTGTTGGGGTTGCTTTCAAAACCGCGTGCCAGGAAATTGAGCGTATACGGATCGGTCCAGTAGAAATCAAATCCAATATCCCGCATCAATCTTGTAAAAAGTCCCGTGCCCCCCGCATAATCCAACATTTTTTCCTTGCGATCGAAAAGCAGGAAGATTAGGCTTGTGCAAATTCTCGCCATGCGCAGGTTTCGTCTGATGATGCCGGTGTCCGAGAAGTTGATCGGACTTTCATAGGCTTCTTTAAGCCAGTAGGGGCGTTCCGTCTGAATAAACCCGCAGGATGTGCATTGGAAATAAGACACCTGGTACTTTCGAAGGACCTTGGCGGTAAACAGCAAGGTGCTGTTGGATGAACAAATTCTGCATCTTTCCGGAGTAGTTGAGGAGGACGTCATAGCTATTGTTTTGACTGCATACTTTCTCCTAATTGGTAGGAGCAGTCGTGTTATTGTTCTTACGTGAATAGACTGCCCGGGACACAAAACCTAATGAAACCCAAAAGACAGCGGCTAGTGTTGGCGTTTCAATCACAACGTTAAATAGACCCACAATGCTGATGGTGAGAAAGGATACAAAAAGGGCAAAGTCATTCCGGTTGGCACGGTAGTAAGTCCGAAAATCGTAGAACTCGCGTAGTACTACATAATAGATCAGGAAAATCAAGGCCAATGAAACGATACCGAACCTAACAAAAATCGAGATGAACGTATTGTGTGCCCCGATGACATGGGCCAAATGCTCATCCGAATATGGGAGACCAGTTGTATTTACGGCTGGCAAATAGGGAATAATGGGCGTGCCCACACCAATCCCAATTAGATTTTTCGGAAAAAGTTCAACCAGAGACCGATACCACAGAACCATGCGCCAACTCGTGTTATGATCAATCTGAAACCAGGGATGGTGGGCGTAAACATAGTGTACATTACCAAAAAGAAACTGGCTGTTGTGGCGGTATAATTTAAGGTACGGAGTAGCCTCAATGAAAATAAAGGCAAAGGCGACTAGCCCGAGAAAGGCAAGGGATGCGAAAATCCAAAATCGGGGGACAATAAGCAGGCCAACAAGTAACGCCAAGATAACTGCCACTGTCAATGAAGTGTAAGCCAGGAGGTACAATACGCTTAGCGTCACCAGGATCAAAAGCCCCTTGATCCGCCAATCTTTCTGGATGAGCGCAAGCCAATACATGAAGGCATTCCGATCGATCAGATTCGGAATAGCCGTAAAGAAAGAAAAGAGAGCAAAACCGTAAATCCACTTTCGCGTCCTTTCCAGGAATTCGGCCTGATAGGGGTATAAATGAAATCCTATAAAGAAGGTGAAAATGGGGTAAATGATACTCAGGTTGCGGAGGTAGTAGTACCAATTTGTTTTCCACCCTAGACTTACAACGGCATACACAAGAAAAAGAACCATCAGGGCTAACACGCTGCGGTAGATCACTTCGCGCGGGAATAGAATGCGGCCCCCTCCCCGGAAGGAATACTTGACAAAAAACAAAAGACCGATTACACTGAGCAGCTCGTTGAAAAATAGCCCGCGTTCAAAAATGTAGTGGTTAATACCGTAGAGCGTAAAAATGAGCAGAACGAGATCAGCTTTTCGCAACTTCACAGGTGTGGCCGGGATAAGGTGCAAAGGTAATAATTGATAACGGTAGGCGTAACCGGTCAGAAAACCTGGTGCTGGTAACCGAACTAAATTGTAACTTTGACCATTCCAATGAACAGCGGACGGTTCGCGCGTTTTGTAAAGTTCGTTCTTTTCCTGGGGGATGTTTTGTTTCTGAACATCCTCTTCTTGGCACTTTACTTTCGGGGCCACCTGATCATTCATCCGATCGATCGGTCTTGGTTTGTTTTTCTTGGCTTGATCAATCTGTCGTGGCTCATCGTCCTTTTTGGCACCAATCCGTACAAAGTCTTTCGCGTAACCAAAGCGGGTAATCTGGCTCGCGACATTGCCTTTGCCATTTTCCAGCAGTTTCTGATCACCTCCACAGTGCTTTATCTGATGGCATTTCCCCAAGTGCATTGGTGGAGTGTTGCCGCTGTGTATTCCATTTTTTTGTTGGTCGAGCTCGCCTGGAGATTAATCTTCCTTTATTACTTGCGCTGGAACCGGTTGCGGGGTAAAAACATACAACGCGTTGCTGTATTGGGCTACGGACCGCTCGCTATCCAACTCCAACGGTTTTTCAGTCGCCATCCGGAGTTCGGCTATCGCATTTCCGGATTCTTTGACGACAATCACCGCAGCGAGAAAATTTCCGGTGATCTGGAGGGTTTTTTTGAACATGTTTCTCAAGAGGGCATTGAAGAAGTGTATTGCTGTGCACCCTATCTGCCATATGATCAGGTGCGGGAGGTGATCGATTGGTGCGAAGACAAATTCATCAAAGTAAAGGTACTCAACGAGTATCGTGCACTCTCGCTCAAAAGTGTCGAACTGGAACGTTACGACAACATCCCGATTTTGAGCGTAACAGCCTTGCCGCTGGACGATAAGCGGAATCAGTTACTCAAGCGTCTGTTTGATCTAACGTTTGCGTCATTGTTTATGGTCATGGTAGGGTGGTGGCTTTTTCTTTTGCTTGCTCTAATCATCAGGCTGGACTCCCGCGGCCCCGTGTTCTTTCGCCAGCTTCGGGCGGGACGAAATAACACCGCCTTCAAGTGCTGGAAGTTTCGCACCATGCGGGTTAACGATGAGGCCGACTCACTTCAGGCCACCCGAAACGACCCGCGTGTAACCCGGGTTGGAGGGTTCCTGCGAAAGACCAGCCTCGATGAGTTACCCCAGTTTCTCAATGTTTTGCAAGGCAATATGTCGGTGGTGGGCCCACGGCCGCATCCGCTGCTGCTCAATGAGAACTTTGCCCGAAGAATCGGTAAGTTCATGGCCCGCCATTCGGTAAAGCCGGGGATAACCGGCCTGGCGCAGGTGAAAGGCTACCGGGGCGAAACCCGCGAACTGCATGACATGCGGGGCCGCTTCCGCCTCGATGTGTTTTACATTGAAAATTGGTCGTTCCCGCTGGATGTTAAAATCATCCTGCAAACAATAGGGCAGATGTTCAAGGGCAGCGGAAAAGCCTATTAACTTTGCCCATGTGAAACTGATCGTTTTTCCGGTTATCTCGTTTCTCATTGCCTTCCTCTTCCTGCCGGTGGTGATTAAACTTTTGGGACAATGGAAATTGTTTGATAGCCCGGGCGAGCATAAGATTCATTCCACGTACACGCCCTCCATGGGCGGTATTGCAATACTTCTAGGTGCCGCCCTTTCTTTACTCATGGGTTTGCCGCTCCAGCAGTGGCTGGCTATGAAATTTTTCTTCATCGCTCTGCTGATCATGTTCCTCATAGGCTTGCGCGATGATGTACTCGCACTCTCGCCTCGTCAAAAATTGTTCAGCCAGTTTTTGCCGATTGTCATCCTGGTCGTGCTGGACCAAACCAACCTCACCTCATTCTACGGCTTTTTATCAGAGGCACCGTTACCCACCGCCATCAGCTGGCTGCTGACTTTCTTTGTCATCGTGATTGTATCAAATGCCTACAACCTGATTGACGGTGTCGATGGACTGGCCGGCACGGTGGGTGTAGTGGCGCTCGGTTTTTTTGGTATCTGGTTTTGGGGCGTTGGCGATGCAACACTCAGCCTCATTGCCCTGTGTTTTGTCGGTTCGCTCCTGGCGTTTCTGGTATTCAACTGGCAACCGTCCAAAATTTTTATGGGCGATACCGGGGCCCTTACGGTGGGCCTGCTGCTCGTCTACTTTGCCATCAAGTTCATCAACAGCAACTTTGCCCTGCCGGCTGGCCACGCCTGGCGATTCGAGAGTTCAGTTTCAACAGCCGTATGTGTGCTGATTGTGCCGCTGTTCGATACCCTCCGCGTGATAATCATTCGCCTTCGCAAGCTGCAATCACCTTTCCGGGCCGATCGCAACCACCTCCACCATCAGTTCCTTCAACTTGGTTTTTCGCACAGCCGGGTGGTACTGGTCCTGGCACTGATTAACTTGATTTTTCTCGCGCTCGCCTGGGTCATGAAAGATCAGGGTGATTGGTTAATTTTGTCGGTCGTGCTGGCCGTTTGCCTGGCCATCAACTTTGGCCTTAAGGCATTTCAGCAGCGCGTCACCCCGGTTGAACATGAAAGAGCAAATACTACTGCTGGAACGCGAAGTGCGTGATACCCCCGTGGGCAATGCCCAGGAGCTGGAGGCCTACCGCATTAAATACCTGAGCCGAAAAGGTCTCATTCCCGAATTGTTTGAGGAACTTAAGAAGGTGCCTGCCGACCAGAAGCGGGAAGTGGGGCAGGCGCTCAACCAGTTGAAAAACCTGGCCGAGACCCGCCTGAAAGACCTCAGCGCCAACCTCGAAAGCTCGTCCAACGGAAAGGCCCAGGATCTGGACCTCACATTACCGGTAAACCAGCATCAAACGGGCAATCAGCACCCGATCAGTCTCACGCGCTACCGCATCATTCAGATTTTCGAGCGCCTCGGCTTCAATGTTTCCGATGGGCCGGAGATTGAAACCGACTGGTACAACTTCACTGCCCTGAATTTTCCGGAGAACCACCCCGCCCGCGAAATGCAGGATACGTTCTTTGTTGAAAAGAATCCGGACGTGTTGCTGCGCACCCATACCTCCAACGTGCAGATTCGCCTTCTGGAAAAGCAAAAACCACCCGTGCGCTCCATCATGCCGGGCCGGGTATACCGCAACGAGGCGATTTCGGCACGCGCGCATTGCTTCTTTCATCAGGTCGAGGGTCTGTATGTTGATCGCAACGTAGGTTTTGCCGACCTCAAGCAAACGCTTTACCATTTTGCCAAAGAGATGTTTGGGGCTGACACAAAAATCCGCCTGCGGCCTTCTTATTTCCCGTTCACCGAACCCAGTGCCGAGATTGATATCTCCTGCTTCATTTGCCATGGCAAAGGCTGCAACGTGTGCAAGCACAGCGGCTGGGTGGAAATTGCCGGCAGCGGCATGGTGCACCCGAATGTGCTGAAAAATTCAGGCGTTGATCCGCAGGAGTTTACCGGCTTTGCCTTCGGGATGGGCATTGAGCGCATCACGATGCTGCGCTATGGCATCAATGATCTGCGGTTATTCTCGGAGAATGATGTGCGTTTTCTCCGGCAGTTCAAACCCGTGATGTAATGACGATCAAGACCGTGGGCGTGGCCGGGGCAGGCACGATGGGCGCGGGCATCGCTCAACTATGCGCCCAGCATGGCTTCCCCACGTTGCTGTTCGATGTGAATACTACGCTGGCGGAACAAGCGAGGGCTACTGTGAAAACAAACTGGCGCAAACTCGTGGAAAAGGGCAGGATGACAGAGAGCGATTTCGCCAGTTCAGCCGGTCGTCTGAACGTTGTGGAGCAGGCCTGTCAATTGAAGGCCGACCTGGTGGTGGAAGCGATCGTGGAGCGGGCCGACATCAAGCACGAACTCTACCGCACGCTGGAAGAGGTGAATTCGCCCGAGGCGCTGCTGGTGTCCAATACCTCATCACTTTCGATTGATGCTTTGGCGCAGCCGCTAAGGAACCCGGCTCGCTTTGCCGGACTTCATTTTTTTAACCCGGCTCCGCTGATGAAACTGGTGGAGATTGTTCAGGGCCAGGACACAGCATCAGCCGCGGTGGAAGAACTTCAGAAGTTTTGCGAGCAAATTCAAAAGACGGCCGTGGTGGTAAAAGATTCCCCGGGTTTTATCGTTAACCGGGTAGCGCGGCCGTTTTATACCGAGTCATTTTTCCTGCTTGATGCGGGTGCAGTGCAGCCAGCCACGCTGGATGCAGCCCTGCGCAATGCCGGTTTTAAAATGGGGCCGTGCGAGTTGACTGACCTGATTGGCCAGGACATCAACTACTCGGTTACCGGGGGTTTGTTTTCAGCCTTTCAGGGGGTTGAGCGGTTTCGGCCCAGCCGGGCACAGGGTGCGTTGGTGAGTGAGGGCAAGTTGGGAAAGAAAACAGGCGAGGGATTTTATGCGTACACGAAGTAAGATTTTCAGTGGATTGATTTTTTTGGCACTGGCCACCTGCCAGTCCGGGCCGGTGGATGACCCCATTCCGATGGCCAGTTTCTCACCGCTGGTTTTGAATCTCTCGTTTCCGGAGAATGCCGCCTTGTTTCTGGATGGCGGTTCGCGCACGATCAACAGCATTGGCGTGCGAGGCGTGATTGTATATCGCGCATCGTCTTCGCGTTATCTGGCGTTTGAGCGCAACTGCTCGTACCGGCCCAACGAGGCCTGCGCCACGGTGAACGTGCATACTTCGGGGTTGTACATGACCGATCCGTGCTGCAACTCGAATTTTAATTTCTCCGATGGTTCGCCCGGTGGCGGCCCCGCCTGGCGTCCGCTGCGGCAGTACCGCACGGAGCTGGATGGTTCACTGCTGACGATTACGGATGATGTGATTAATTGAGGAGCAATTTCTACAGGCGCGGATAACAGCCCCCGAGCGTGTGAACGGGTTCAGCAAGAAGGGAATGTTCCTTTCTTTCATGTCAGTGGTTTAAACGATCAATTTGGTTGGGCGATTTATGACAACTGGGAGTATTTAGGGATTCTGTATTAAATTTGATAGCGATGAAAAAGTACATATTCCGACCTCTCATTCTTGCCGCTTTTGCTGCTGGCGCGTTTTTTGGCTTACAAAATTGTAAGGATGAAGACGACCCTGGGAGTGATGATTTAATAAAGGATGTCGATGGAAATGTCTACACCAGCGTAACCATCGGAAATCAGGTGTGGCTGAAAGAGAACCTCAAAACTACCCGTTATCAAAACGGAGACGCGATATCGACTACCAATCCGGCCACGAAAGACATTTTGACTGAGAACGCTCCCCAATATCAGTGGCCAACAAATGGCGTTGAAAGTGACGTTCCTGTCTTTGGGAGACTGTACACGGATTTCGTAGCTCGCGACCCCCGCAATGTTTGCCCAACCGGTTGGTCTGTGCCCAGCGAAAGCGATTTCATAGAGTTAACATCCTATCTGATTAGTGAGGGTTATAACTTTGATGATACACGGTCTGGAAATAAGATAGCAAAGGCCCTGGCCTCCACGACTAACTGGACGCCCTACACACTTGAGCCGGGTGTGCCCGGCAATGACCTGATTACCAATAATGAAAGTGGTTTTTCGGGTTTGCCCACCGGCAATCGGATAAACTTTGATGTCGTGTTCCTGGGTAAAGGCGTTTATACCATGTGGTGGAGTTCCTCGATCGAATCAGATATGCCGAAGATTTTTCGCATCCAGAATTTTCAACAGTCAGCTGATATTGGCCAAATGGGTGACAGGAATGCCGGACTGCCAATACGGTGTATAAAAAACCCGTGAGCCCACCGGGTGAGAATAGTTTCGAGTACTTGGAGGAGAGTTTTTTGAGAAAAGGTAGGATGCTTGTTGGTGAAGAACGCCAAAAAAGGCGAGGCATGTATGAGAAGTGTTTACTGAATGGTTAGATAGAGAATACTTCAAATGAAGATTGTTCGAAAATCTTTGATAGTTTTTGTTTTGCCTTTTGCGTTTTTATCCTTTGGTCAAGAAACAAGAGCGAAGACGTATGTTCACTACGAGATTTTTGGTGGGGGGTGGATACCTTTAGGCAATAGCAGATTATTGGGCGATCACTTTTTGGTCGGAGGTAAAATCGGATTGAATAAGAATGGATGGCGGGGGGACTGGTTAACTGACTTTAAGTTAGGCAAGTCAAGAAATAGTTATCTCATTCGCTACAACGATTCATTAATAGTTGCGGCTAACGGATTTTTCGGGATTTATTCAGGCTTAGGATTGTCAAAGGATTTTGCCTCTCTTCCGAAAGGCATACTGTATGGTGGCGCGGGTATAGGCGTTGATTTTTTTACAGCCTCGAAGAAAGATCCTCCCGTATACCCTGAACGGAGAGGAATAGGTTCATTAAACTACAATTTTACCATTGGCATGCGGAGTTATGGTAGACGAAGTGCGAAATACTATATGGGTTGGGAGATAAGCTATAATCTGGTCAATTATAAAAATGAAGGAGGGACCCCGTTGGACGGTAACAGTATTGCTATCCGTTTGATCATTGGCCTTGAAGAAATTTATACAGGGGCCGATCGGACAGTTAGAATTCTTTATTATAATTAGATTGAGTGATTTAATGCTATGTTTCTACACAGAGCCTCCACCCATGTTGGTGTTCTTCAACAACAGGCACGATGAATGCGGCTAAGGGGTATTATTTTATTCCCTACCTCTTCCTCAACACCACCAGCCGGTAGCTCTTAAATTTTTTGAAGTTTTCGGGGTTGCGCTGGCCGGTGAAGTGCTTCACGCGGTTCTTCTCAATCTTCTTCTTGAACTTCCACAGTAAAAACTTGTATACCCACGGGGCACGCGCTTTGATTAGCTCGCCCACCATCAGCACGGCCGGGTACACCACGTCCATGGTCAGGTTGTTGATCAGGATCATCGTAGGGGCAATCTCGTTGGTGATGTCAAGGTCTTCCACCACATCAAACGGTTGCTGCTTCAGGATGTCATAAAACTCCACCAGGCGATGGCCGCCACCGAGCGGACTGGTGCCCTCGGCCTCGGTGCGAAAGAAATCCGCCAGCAGGATGTGGCCGCCTGGCTTCAAGAACTTCGTGCATTGCGCAAAGCCCTTCGCCATGTCAATGTACTGGTAGCTTTCGCTGAACAAACACAGGTCAAATTTTTCATCCGTGGAAAAGTCCTCGTAACCCATGGCGTGCACGGTTGATTTGCCGGCCAGCCGCTGCGCTGCTTTGTCTGTGAGGATGCTGGGTGGCGATACGCACGTAACGTGATAGCCGAGGTTGATCAATTCCTCGGCCACTTTGCCCGAGCCGCAGCCGATGTCGAGAATGGTTTTGGTGCCGGCCGGTATGTGTTTGATCAGAAATTGCGTGTAGTTCTCCTGCGCCTGCTTGAAGTTCGTTCCCTTAACTTCCAGACCGGGCGTCCAGAAGCCGTAGTGCATGTACTCCGAATCAAAAAAGAATTTGAAGAGGTTGATCTGAATATCAAGACCCAGTTTTTTGGTATCCATGAGGCGATTTTGGTAAAAACTGGCGCAAGATAGGAGTTTGGGGGGATTCTGGATTCTAGTTGCTGGATACTGGATACTTGATTTTGGATAGTCAAACAGCCAGGAACCAATAACCAAAAAACACCCCCTCCACGAACTCTTCGTCCATGAAAGGGGGCATTTGCTTTTCAACGCTCAATGTTGTCAGGCCAACTCTAACTCCTGCGTCTTCTTGGCCAGCTTATGCTGTATTTCGCCCGGCACCTGGGCGAACTCGGCAAAGCGCTGGGTGAACCGTGCGCGCCCCTGCGACAGTGAGCGCAGCGTAGTGGAGTAGCGGTCGAGCTCGGCCAGCGGCACGCGTGCGTTGATCACCTGGAAGTTGTTCTTGCTGTCGATGCCCATGATCAGCGCCCTGCGGGTTTGCAAGTCGCCCATTACTTCGCCCATCACATCTTCGGGCAGCATGATTTCAATGTCCTGTAATGGTTCCAGCAGCACCGGGTCCGAGTTGAGGAAGGCTTCCTTGAATGCCATCATACCGGCAATCTTGAACGAAATGTCGTTGCTGTCCACTGCGTGCATCTTGCCATCGTACACCATTACGCGCACATCGCGCACGTACGATCCTGTGATCGGCCCTTCTTCCATCTTTTCCATAATACCTTTTTGAATGGACGGTATGAAGCGTGTATCGATAACACCGCCCACAATGCAGTTGTAGAATACAAGCTTACCGCCCCACTCGAGATCAATTACTTCTTTACCCCTTACAGGGAATTCGGTGGGCTCGGGCATACCCTCATAATAGGGTTCAATTTTCAGATGCACTTCGCCAAACTGCCCTGCACCACCTGACTGTTTTTTATGTCGGTACATAGCCGAGGCCGGCTTGCGAATGGTTTCACGATACGAAATGCGCGGAGTCTGGAAATCAACATGAAGTTTATAGAGGTGTTCGAGAAACCACTTGCACACGGCCAGGTGCATTTCGCCCTGCCCGGCAATGATGAGTTGTTTCAACTCGCGCGAGTAGCCCACTTCCAGCGTAGGGTCTTCCTGATGAATCTTGTTCAGCACCTCACCGATTTTTTCATCATCGCCTTTGGTTTGGGCCACCACAGCCGTGCGAATTCGTGGCTGGGGATATTCTATCGGGTCGATGGTGACGTCAAAGCCTTTGGCGTGAAGCGTCTGGTTGGTGTACGTGTCTTTCAGTTTTAGAGTGGCGCCAATATCTCCGGCCACCAGCTTGTCCACCGGGTTGCGGGTCTTCCCATCCATGATAAAGAGCTGGTGAAGTTTCTCTACCGAACCGGTCTGGCTGTTGATCAATTCTGCGTTTGCGTTTACTTCCCCGGTAATCACTTTAAAAAACGAGAGCTTGCCGAGGTTGGGCTCCAGGTGGGTTTTGAACACGAACAGGCTTGGCGGCTTTGATTGATCGAAGCTCAGCTCTTTGCCGTCTGTCGTGCGCTCGGGCTGCGCCTCCAGCGGTGAAGGCGCTACGTTATCGATAAAGCCCATCATGCGGCCGCTCCCCATGTTCTTTCTGGCGGACATAACAAAAACGGGGAACACATCGTGATGGATCATGCCCAGCTTGAGGCCTTCGCGCATTTCGTCTTCATCCAGCGTGCCCTTTTCAAAATATTTTTCCATCAACTTCTCATCGTTCTCGGCTGCTTTTTCTACCAGGGCATTGTGCAACTGGTTGGCTTTTTCTTTTTCTGATTCCGGGATTGGAAGTTTTTCCGGCTTGCCACCGTCAGCCGGGAATTTGTACATCACCATTTTGAGCAAGTCGATGATGGCGTTAAAGCCCTCACCCGGGTTCACGGGGTATTGCATCTGGGTAATGGGAGCCCCAAATGTTTTTTTCAGCGACTCAAGCGATTGTTCAAAATCTGCTTTGGGATGATCGACCTGGTTGACAGCGAAGATGACCGGCTTGCGGAATTTTTCTACATACTCCCAGATCAGTTCGGTGCCTACTTCGGTGCCGTGCTGGGCATTGACGACCATCACGCACGTGTCGGCCACGCGTATGGAAGAAACCATTTCCCCGATGAAATCGTCAAAGCCGGGTGTGTCGATAATGTTGATTTTGTAGTCGTGCCACTCGGTGTGCAGCTCCGTGGCGAAAATGGAGTTGCCGCGTTCTTGTTCGATTTCATGGAAATCGGAGACGGTATTTTTTCCTTCGATGGTGCCCCTGCGGTGCGTAATGCCGGCCTCGAACAGCATATCTTCGGCCAGTAACGTTTTGCCGCTTTTCGGGGCTCCTAGCAACACGATGTTCTTCAGGTGTTTTTCGTCATATACTTTCATAACACATAGAGTTAAAGGTGAGAACTGACGGGCGCGGAGAGTTGTCGAAATGGGCAAGGTCCTACCCGGATGCGTTCAAATTAGAAAAATAGCGGAGACTGCCAAATGATAATTAGCAGCCTGAACTTTAGGGTGGGATTATTTCGTTAACTTCGGGATCAAAGAAATGCTTATGGAAGGGATCAACTACGTATTGGACGATAAAAACGAGCGAATTGCCGTTCAAATTGACCTTACCCGCTATGGGGAAATCTGGGAGGATTTCTATGACAGCTTGATTGCTGAGATGAGAAAGTCAGAGGAAAAGATCCCTTTGCAGGATTTGATACGTGAATTGAAAAGTGAGGGAAAGTTGGCAAAGGATGTTTAAGGTCCTGGTCAGCAAATCGGCCTCGCGGGAGTTGCGGGCTTTGCCCGCACAGGTAATTGGTCGCATTGTGGCCGCGCTCCAAAAGCTTGAAACCGACCCCAGGCCGTCAGGTTCAAAGAAATTGAGAGGTGGCGGAGACGTGTGGAGAATCCGGGTTGGGGATTACCGCATTATCTATGCCATTGAAGACATACTTCGCATAATCGACATACGAAAAATCGGACATCGGAAGGACGTCTACGAATAGGCGGGTATTAGTCCTCTGGCTACTCTACTTCTGCTGACGTAAATAACTGTGGCCCTTGCTGTACGCGAAGTAGATAACCAGCCCCAGCACCATCCAGCCCATGGCCACCAGTTGAGTAAACGGATCGAGCGAAAGGATAAGGGCGCCACACACCACCATACCCAGGATAGGTACCAGCGGCACCAGAGGTGTCGCAAACGGACGCTTCGCCTCGGGATTTTTAATGCGCATAACCCACACACCGGCACACACCAACACAAAGGCGAACAGTGTACCGAAACTGGTGAGGTCGCCCGCCAGGCTTCCAGGAACGAATCCCGAAAACAATCCGACAAACACAAACAAGATCATGTTGGACTTATACGGAGTGCGGAATTTAGGATGCAGTTCTGAAAACACTTTGGGTATTAATCCGTCATTGGACATGGAGTAAAACACGCGCGACTGGCCCATCAGCATTACAAGGATAACCGAACTGAAACCGGCCAGGATGGCGATGGTGATCAGGGTCGCCAGCCACTCATAGCCCGGCATGTAGTTTTGAATTGCATAAGCGACTGATGCCTCTTTACCGGCAACACCAAACTCCTGCCATGGGGCCACGCCTGTAAGCACGTATGAAAACAACACGTATAAAATGGTACAGAAGAACAAGGAGCCGAGGATACCGATCGGCATGTCGCGCTTTGGGTTTTTGGCTTCCTGAGCGGCTGTGGACACGGCATCAAAGCCGATGAAAGCAAAGAACACAATGGCGGCACCACCAAACACACCACCAAAGCCCCACTCGCGGAATGAATCATGGCCGGGTGTGCCTTCGGGAATAAAAAACGGAGTGTGATTGGCAGGATTGATGAACTGCCAGCCAATTACGATGAAGACTAACACAATCGCCACTTTGATGAACACTATGACGGCATTAACGATAGCCGACTCCTGTGTGCCTTTGATGAGCAGTAACGTGAGGAAAAACAAAATACCAAGCGCGGGCAGGTTGATGATACCGCTGACGCCTTCGGCTGAAACTTCGAAGGGGGAGTGGCACCATTGATACGGTATGGATCCCCCCAATAAATTATTGAGATACTCACTCCACGCAATCGAGACCGTTGCCGAGGCGAGCGCATATTCCAGCACTAATGCCCACCCAATAATCCACGCCAGAAACTCGCCCATAGTAGTATACGCATACGTGTAGGCGCTGCCGGCAATGGGAATCATCGAGGCAAACTCGGCATAACATAATCCGGCAAAGGCACACCCGATGGCGGCTACTACAAACGACAAGACAACTGCGGGACCCGCAGCTTCGGCTGCGGCTTCGGCCGTGCGCACGAACAAGCCGGCACCAATGATGGCGCCAATGCCCAGCGCAATGAGGTTGCCGGGGCCTAGTGTACGCTTTAAACTCTTTGAAGAATCTCCGGCTGCTTGCGCCAGCAATTGCTCCAGGGGCTTTTTAATAAACAGACTCATGCGGGGAGTGACAGATTAATAGTTAGGTGCCTAAAAGTAAAAAGAATAATCAGTTGACCAAGAACCGTTGGCAGAACTACCCCTTTTTGGTTGGCAACTTAAAACGCATACGCACGCGCACTTTGCTGTCGCGGGCAACTTCATTTCGCTTTGAGGGCGACCAGGCCGGTCCCAGGCGTATGAGCCGGATTACTTCTTCATCGCACCCATAGCCAAGGCTGCGGATGACATTAAAGTCGTTCAACTGTCCATCGAAGGTTACCGTAAATTGTATGGTAACGCGGCCTTCGATCTTTTGGTCCAATGCTTGTTGTGGGTATTGCAGATTACTCTCCAGGTATTTCTGATATGCTTTTCGCCCTCCTTCAGGTTCGGGCAGTGTGGTAACATACTCGGGGGCTTTCGCCATCCCCAATTCATCGAAGCCATAGCCGGTAACCACAACTTCCGAAAGCTGGGACACATCGGCATCCAGAGTCACATCATTTTTAAGCGGATCTTTGATTGCTTCTTCTTTGCTGGAGTAGCCGATGAAGGAGTAGACCAGCTGATTCTGATTTGCGGGCACCTCTAACTGGTAGTTACCATTTGCATCGGTGATGGTGCCCTGCGTTGTTCCCTTCACGACAATATTAACACCGGGTATTGGACTGCCGTCATCGGCTGAGCGCACCTGCCCCGAAACCAGTTGCATTTGAATCATCGGCTGGCCGGCAATGCGCAATTCCTCCACCTTTCCCTTTTTCATCGTTTTCTCATCGGCCGCATCACGCCTCGCCAAGTCTTCATCGGCCACGGCCGTTTCCGTTTTCAGGGCTTGCGGAGCGGCACCAGCCCCGTCACCCGCGCGAGTCTCGGTTTCTTTTTCGGTCTGGGTGCTCACGGCAAGATCGGGGCTTTCTGTTGCGGGCGTCACCTTTGCAGCCGGTGTTTGCCGCGATTCGGTTGATGGTCGGGGCTCAATACGCTCCGCCATGGTGGGAGGAGCGGCTTCATCAAACTCTTTTATCTCCGGGCTTTCTTCAGCTGACTCATCCTGCTGCGTAAGCTCCGGTGTTGGTTCCGATCCTTGATTCATCAACCACCAGGCCATGCCAACTACCAGGGCCAGGCCGGCTGCAATGCGGAGAGGAAAGTACCAACCCGATCTGCCGCGGGTGGAGGCCGAGCGAATCTTATTCTCTAACCGCATCAGGTCCTGTTCGCGTTCGGCAGGGTTGAGTTGCTCGTGCCCTTCAAGGGCATCGGCCAGAAAGGGGTCATGCAATGCCTTTTTCTCAAGCGCGTGCCGTTCGGCCGGAGTTAGTTCGTCCTTCAGGTATTTTTCAATATCGCGATTCAGGTCATTCATGTTTATCCATGCAGATCTTCAGGTTTCGCTTTCCGTTCTGAATGTAGCTCTTCACCTGGTTCAGCGTAAAGCCGGTGGCCGAGGCAATATCGCGGTAGCATTGCTCCTGCAAATAAAACTGCCGGACGCAAACTTGTTGTTCGGCCGCCAACTGTTCGATACACTTCTCCAATTTAACAAGATTTTCTTCCTGATTCTCTTCGCCAGCCGGATGCAGCAGCAGCTCGTTTTCCACAGGTGTTTCGTCAATATTTTGTGAAAACCGGCCTTTTTGGGCACGTAGCCACATCAGGCATTGGTTGCGGGCGGTTACAAACAACCAACTGCGCGGGTGCTCCACGGCATGCTCGCGTAAGGTTTGGGTCAGTTTTTCAAAAAGCTGCATCACCATATCCTGCGCTTCATCCCGGTCTTTGAGGTACTTCAGGCAGGTACCATAAAGTAAAGAGCGGTACCGGATAAACAATTCCCCCAGCAAAGCAAGGTCACCACCCTGGCGATAGCCCTTCACCAACTCGTCATCGGTCATTTGCTGCGGACGCGTCATTCCCGTAAGGTAATTTTTTTTGATCGCTTTTGTGGAATCGGGTTAAGCCCCGCATCTCACCGGCAAAAATGATATGAAAATAAAAGCGTTTTCTCTACTCGTGCTGCTGCTGAGCCTTGCGCTCATGGCCGGCACATCGTCCCGTACCGTTACGGGCAAGATAACCGATGCAAGTGACGGTAGCCCGCTGCCGGGAGTCAATGTCTTGTTAAAAGGCTCCAGCACGGGCGCAGTGTCGGATGTGAATGGAGAATATCAGATTACCGTTCCCGCTACAGGCGGCAAACTGGTTTTTTCTTTTGTTGGCTTCGTCACGCAGGAAGTGGCGGTAGGAGCACGTTCAGTCATTGACGTGGCGCTTGCTGCTGACCTCACATCATTGGAAGAGGTGGTGGTAACCGGAATTTCAGGCCGGGTTCCGGGCGTTTCGCGCGGTGAAAGGAAACGAAAGGCTGACATGCATTATGGCGCACCGGTTTACCAGCAACCTCAGGACTACAACACGGAGGAATACGAAGGCATTGAGGAGAATATCTTTCACGATGCCGCCAATAAACCGCTTTCCACTTTTTCAATTGATGTAGATGCGGCAAGCTATGCCAATGTGAGGCGCTTCATCAGCCAGGGCCAGCGCCCACCTGTGGACGCTGTACGAATTGAAGAACTCATCAACTATTTCGATTATGACTATGAGCAGCCCAAAGGCGAAGATCCATTCTCCATTTACACGGAGATATCGGAGGCCCCGTGGAATACACAGCATAAGCTTGTCCATATTGGGTTGCAGGGCAAGAAGATCTCTACCGAAAAACTTCCGCCTTCCAACCTGGTCTTCCTTATTGATGTGTCGGGCTCTATGGCCGATCCAAATAAGTTGCCCCTGCTGAAGTCATCGTTCAAAATGCTCGTGGAACAACTCCGCGACCAGGACCTCGTGGCTATTGTAGTATATGCCGGTGCCGCTGGCCAGGTGTTGCCTTCCACCCGTGGTGACGATAAGCGGAAAATTCTGGAGAGTCTTGATCAACTCGAAGCCGGTGGATCTACCGCGGGTGGGGCTGGAATCCGGTTGGCCTACGAAATCGCCAGAAAGAATTTTGTCGAAGGTGGGAACAACCGGGTCATTCTCGCTACGGACGGTGACTTCAACGTTGGCGAATCCAGCGACCAGGCAATGGAAAAGCTAATTGAGCAGAAGCGCGAGGAAGGTGTGTTCCTCACCGTGCTGGGTTTTGGTATGGGCAATTATAAAGATTCCAAGATGGAGGTGCTGGCCGATAAGGGCAACGGAAATTACGCCTACATCGACAATATTCTGGAAGCACAGAAAGTGTTGGTTAACGAGTTTGGCGGCACACTCTTTACAATCGCTAAAGACGTCAAGTTGCAGATTGAGTTTAACCCGGCCCGGGTGCAAGCTTACCGATTGATTGGCTATGAGAATCGCCTGCTAAAAGATGAAGATTTCAACAACGATAAGAAGGATGCAGGTGAATTGGGCAGTGGCCATACCGTGACGGCTTTGTACGAAGTAATACCCGTGGGTGTCAAGAGCAATTTCCACAGTATTGATCCCCTCAAATACCAGACGCAGAAAAAGAAAGACGAAGTTCAGTTTGGCGATTCCGATGAAATCATGACCATCAAGTTTCGGTATAAGAAGCCTGACGGTAATACAAGCAAATTACTGGTGCACGCGGTAGTTGACAAGCAGGTGCCACTGGCAAAATCCAGCGATAACTTTCGCTGGTCGGCTGCGGTGGCGGCCTTCGGTATGTTGCTGCGCGATTCCGAGTATGTGAAGGGGTACACGTGGGAGGACGTAGCGCAACTGGCCGGAGGTGCCCGCGGCCGCGATGAGCAAGGCTACCGGATTGAGTTTATCAACCTGGTGAAGTCGCAGGGTTTGTTGGTGAGCAGGAGGTAAACAGGAGGCCGGCCTTGCATCAGCCGCCCCGAGTTGTCGGGGCGGTTTTTTTTCTTTGATCAGCTAAGCACCAGCTCCATCATCTCTTTTTCTACACTCCAATCCTTCGCCAGGCGCATCATAGCCGTGGCTTCCATCTCGGTGACGTACCCTTTCAGGTTATTGGCCTTCCAGATCATGTCGATCAATTCCAGGCGTTTTTTCTTGGGGTAATCTCCTACCGGCACGCTCAAATACTCGCGGGCACGGTCAAAGGCGGTAATGTAATCTTTTGCAACAAACTGGGTAGCCCAATCCAACTCGGCTTGCCCGTCCAACTTTCGCGATGACTCTTCCAGGTCGTGCCGCTCGCGCTCATCAATGCCGTGGTAGTTGTAAATCACCACTTTCAATAAAAAGTACACGCGTTTTTCGTCAGCCGTCATAAATGCGTCACGAAATTATGGAATTTTTAAGCGCCTTCAGAGAAACAGGTCGGCCGCGATTTTGTCTGCCTGAAATTTTCCGGGCCGCGTCAGCACCAGGTGCCCTTCCGCCAACGTGGCCAATCGATGTTCCAGCAGTTGACGGGTATAAGGTAACGCGAGCAGATCGTAGCCCCAGGTCTCGTTCAACTTGCGAATGTTGCAACCCCACCGGGTGCGAAGCCCCGTGAAGAGATACTCGTTCACCTGGTTCTCGCGCGTTAATACTTCCTTTTCGGCAGGCACCTCCTGTTTTGTGATGGTTTTAATGTAAAGGTGATTGTTGGCAACATTGAATTGGCGACTAACACCATTATACGAATGAGCGCTCGGCCCCAGGCCCAGGTAGTGTTCGCCCCGCCAATAATTACTGTTGTGCCGCCCGTACAAACCTGCCCGCGCAAAATTGCTGATCTCATAATGATCATACCCGGCCCCTTCAAGCTGATCCATGAGCAGGCTGAACTCCCCGGCTGCTTGTTCTTCAGGTGCCTCCCGAAGTTTGCCTCTCTTCCTCCAGTTACCAAATGCAGTTTTATCTTCAATAGTCAGGTGGTAAGCAGAAATGTGTTCGGGCTCGAGCGCGATGGCCTGCCGCACGGTTTCTGCCCAGTAGGAATCGGTCTGGCCGGGTATTCCGTAAATGAGATCGAGGCTGATATTGGAAAACCCCAGCGCGCGTGCCGCTGCGTAAGATGAGAAGATCTGATCAGCCGTATGGCCGCGGTTCATCCAGGTCAGAACGGCATCGGTAAAACTCTGCACCCCGATGCTCAGCCGGTTGATGCCAGCCTCCCGGAGCGACTCAAGTGTTTCCCGGGTCAGGTCGTCCGGGTTTGCCTCCAGGGTTACCTCGCCATCGGGTTGAAGGCCAAAATTTTTTTTGACCGCGCTTACCAGAGTTGTTAACTGCTCACGGGCCAGCAAAGAGGGTGTACCCCCACCGAAGTAAAGGGTTTCGATCGGATGTTCAGCGAGGTAGTAGCGCTGCAATTCCATTTCGCGCAGAATGCTGCTGATCATCTCGTCACGCAAATCAGTCTGCGTTGAGAAATGAAAATCGCAATAATGGCAGGCCTGCTTGCAAAATGGGATATGAATGTAAATTCCTGCCACGCCTCTGTAGGTTTTTTGCGTACTTGCATCGCAAAGTAAAGAACTTAATGCGCGTTGTACTGGGTCTGCTGGCATTTTGGTGCGCTCACGCGCTTGCAGCCCAGGATCTTCCGTATCCGGATACCACCATCGTGCATGATTACCGCCCCGACTGGCAGGTGTACCAGGGTGACCGGTATCAACCTTTTGATGATGGCAAAGCAGATGCGATTTACTTCCAGGTGACTCGGTCGGCCGAAGCGAACGCACGGGTGTGCATTACTCAACCTCAGCGCTTCTCAATAATCATGAATGGCAGGCTTGTGCGTGCAGACTTGCGCGGTACCTTTTGCCTTTCCCTCGATTCCCTGGCGGCACAGGTCGGACTTCCGCTGACCATGGGCGTGTATAGCGAAACGGGCGTGAGCCAGTTGCAGACACACCGGGTAGCTGCCCAGGTGCGCGCAAGCCTGATGCTGTTGCCACGGCCGTCTGATGGTTTTTATCAATTTACAATTCTGGCGGCCTTGCTTTTGTTTGTCTTTTTTCTGGTCCTGCTGCGGGCCAGCCCGAAGCTGATGCAAGACTACGTAGACCTTTCGCGTGTATTTGCCCTTCGCGAACGTGACGAAAATCTGCAGGCCACCCGCATCACGTCAAGCATCAACATCCTCTTTCTTGTTTTCTGCTGCCTATTGTGTGCATATGTGCTGCTGATCAGTTTCAATTACGAGCGTCCCCAGGCCGAAACACTCGGTGGCTATCTGTGGCGGTGGTGTTGGTTCGGGGTTATTTTTTTCGGGTCGTTTGTCGTGAAGTTTATTTTGACGCAAGTGTGGGCCGCGGTGTTCGTGATGCAGGAATTCAGCAGTCTTCAGTTCTTCAATTTTGTGCGCATCCTAATTCAAAGTTGTGCAGGTATTGCCCTGATCGCGCTGGCATTATATGGTTTTGGACTTTCGCGGCAATCACTTTTTGAATGGTTGTTGCCCGTGGTGAACATGGCACTGGCCCTCGCCACGTTGTTTCTCTTTCTCAAGCTGATGGGCCGCAGCAGGCAGTCGCTATTCCATTTATTTTTCTACCTTTGCGTCTCGGAAATTATTCCGTTGGTTGTTTTGATTAAGGTGTTTTTGTATTGATTGCCCGAACCCTGACTGGTGCTGATATGACGGAAATTGCAACGGACCGAATGCGAAAAGTAAAAAGCATTTTGGTCACCCAGGAGGCCCCCACCGACCTTAATTCCCCGTATTACAAGTTAGCCGAAAAGTATAACCTTAAGATTGATTTCCGTCCGTTCATCCAGGTTGCAGCCCTCCCCATCAAGGATTTCCGAAAACAGAAAGTCGATATTCTGCAGCACACGGCCATCATCTTCACCAGCCGTCATGCCGTAGATCACTTCTTCACTATTTGTAAGGAATTGAAGCTTGAGATGCCCCCGGAAATGAAGTACTTCTGTATTTCCGATCAGACATCCAACTACTTGCAGAAGTACATTGTGATCCGCAAGCGCAAGATTTTCACCGGTTTGAAGAACACGGAAGAATTGCTGGAGATCATCAAGAAGCACAAAAACGAAAAGTTTCTGTTCCCGTGCTCAGACATCCGCAAGGCCGATATTCCTGATTTTTTGACTGCGAACGGGTTCACCTTCACCGAGGCGGTGATGTACCAAACGGTGGCAGCTAACCTGAGCGATCTTAAAGAAGTGTTCTACGATGTGCTCGCTTTCTTCAGTCCCTCGGGCATTCACTCTCTTTATGTGAACTTCCCGGAATTCAAACAAAACAATACTCGGATTGCCGCTTTTGGTCCGGCAACCGCCAAAGCGGTGCGCGAAGCCAACCTCATTTTGGATATTGAAGCCCCGCTGCCCAACGCCCCCTCCATGACGGGCGCGCTGGAATTGTACGTAAAAAAGGCGAACGGGATTAAATAAGTACTTCTGGTCGGTCGTTTTGCGGATAGCGGGTCGCTGTTCCCAAAAAATTTTATATTGCCGTTATATTTCCGAGCATGATGCGTGTAGTCCGGGCCTGGTTTCTTTTTTTGTTTGTGCTGACAGCAGGGATCTGCCATGCACAACAGGACCCCCAGTTTACCCATTATATGTTCAACCAACTCTACTTTAATCCCGCCTATGCCGGTATTGAAAACGGTGCCCGATTTACCGCGTTGCACCGCAGTCAATGGCTGGGGTATGAGTCAACTTTTGATGCCGGTGGGGCTCCTTCTACCCAGTTGATCAGTTTTACCATGCCTCTGGCACCCATTCGCGGTGGCATTGGCGGATACATAGTAAATGACAGGCTGGGACCGGTAACGAACCTGGAAATTCAGGCAACCGTTGCTCATCACCTCCGCATAAAAGACGGACGCCTGAGCCTGGGCGTTAGGGCTGGCATGTTTTCGCAGAGCATTGATTTCGATCAGTGGCGGTTTATTGATGCTAACGACCCCAAACTGGTCGGCCGGGAAGGTAAACAGTCGCAATTTCTTCCTGACGTAGCAGTAGGCGCCTATTACCACCGCGAGAAATACTACTTCGGAATTTCAGCCACCCATTTGCTGCCCGGCCAGTTCGATTTTGGTGGTGCCAGCTCCCTTTCCAGCCTGGAGCCCCACGTTTATGTGACGGGTGGCTACTGGTATGAAGTTAATTTTGATGTTAAAGTTTTGTTTTCGGGATTGGTCAAATCTGACCTCACCAAAACCAGCTACGAGGCGGGCGGCATTGCTTATTTCAAGAACACCCTGTGGGGCGGCTTGTCGTTCCGGCCGTCCGAGGCCGCGATCCTGCTGGTCGGCTACAGCTTCCTGAAAGACAAGAACATGCGACTGGGATATGCCCTCGACTACGTGGTGAACGACAGGGATGCCAAGCAGCCAACCAGCCATGAGTTTGTGTTGATGTACAACCTGCCGGTAAGTTCGGGTGTACGGAAGATTCAGCGAACCCCCCGATTCAGAAAGGATTGAGTTTTTTTGCTTTTTGAGGGATTTTGCAGAATTTGCTCTCCGCTTGTTTTAAAAAACCGGCCAAATAGAATAACTTTCGGGTCTGTACGTTGGCTTAAAACGGAAACCAAAGGCATTATCGATACCTACATATGAGTAAAAGTGCATTCTCAAAAAGTCTTCAGTTCGCATTAGTGGTTGGCATGGGTGCCCTTATGGCCGGTTGCGGCCTTTTGGGCATTGGTGGCAAAAAGGGTGGTGGCGATGCCAATGGCGAGTTGGTTGGCCAATCCATTTTGGAAAGACGCGAGGGTATGGTAATGACCGTGCCATACGGTATGGTGCCCGTCCCTGCCGGAACATTCCACATGGGGCAGGCGGATGAAGATCCGGCATCTACCCAAATCAACTTCAATAAGCAGATCACGATTGGTCCGTTCTTTATGGACGACACCGAAATCACCAATGACGAATATTTACAGTTCGTTCGGTTCTTCCTCGATGGCCAGGCCGAACAGGCCCAGATGCCCGGTTTGCCGAGCATTGGCACCGATGAGTTCAAAGAGAAATATTACCCGGATACTACCGTATGGGCGAAAGACTTCTCGCACCACATGGGCGATCCGATGGTTGATTACTACTGGCAACACCCGGGCTATATGGATTACCCGGTAGTGGGCGTTAGCTGGGAAGGCGCTACATTCTTCGGGAAGTGGAGATCATCTTTCCTGAACGAATGGCGTAAGCAGGATGGTGGCCAGCCGCCTATGCCAAGTTTCCGTCTGCCCTCTGAAGCGGAATGGGAGTATGCTTCGCGTGGCGGCCACGACATGGCCAAGTATCCCTGGGGTAACCCGTACATCCGTAACTCGAAGGGTTGTATGCTGGCCAACTTCAAGCCGGGCCGTGGTAACTTCTTTGATGATGGTTTTGCCTACACCGCCCCGGTGGCGCAGTACTTTTCGAATGATTATGGATTGTGGGATATGGCCGGCAACGTGAGCGAGTGGTGCCTCGATGACTTCAACCCGGCTTCGGTGCCTACGGTTTGGGATTTGAATCCGCAGTTTATCGACCCCAATGCCTACGATCGCGAAGGAAATTCAAAGGCGCGTTACAATGCCCGCAAGGTCATTCGTGGCGGATCGTGGAAAGACGTAGCGTACTTCCTGGAAACCGGCACCCGCTCGTATGAGTATAAGGACTCTACCCGTGCATACATCGGCTTCCGTTGTGCTATGACCTACCTGGGCCGTTCGTCCGGTACCGAATTTGGTGGCAACTAACGAATGTTTATATTTCCCATACTTAAAACTAAAATTTGATCTAAACCTAAATTCTCTAAAACCATGGCAAAGAAAAAAGGCGGATTCTCAGAGCTATTGTACTCAACCCTCATGCCCAAGATTTACGGTATTGGTGCTGCGGTGGTAATTGTAGGAGCTCTCTTCAAAATTCTTCACTTGAATGGTGCCAACGAAATGTTGTTTATCGGTTTGACCACAGAGGCGGCAATCTTCTTCCTTAGTGCGTTTGAACCCAAGCACCACGAGCCGGATTGGTCAAAAGTTTACCCGGAACTGGCAGAAGACTTTGAAGCTCCCGCTGAAAAAACGGCAACCCGCATCAGCAACGCCCCTAAAGCTGGTGAGTCTCCGCTGTTGAAGATTGACGAAATGCTGAAGACAGCCAAAGTTGATCAGAACCTGCTGGATAATTTAGGTAAAGGATTAACCAACCTGGCTACGTCTGCTTCCCAGATGAGCAACTTGTCGAATGCTGCGGTGGCTACCAACGACTATGCAAAGAACGTGCAGGCAGCATCTTCAGCTCTGACTGAAATGAATAAGTCGTACGGCACCGCCATGAAGGCCGTAAGTGCCATGGCCGATGCATCGAAGGATACAGGCGAATACCACGCTCAGGTGCAAAAGGTGACCAAAAACCTGGCTGCCCTCAACACCATTTATGAAATGGAACTGAAGGATGCCGATGCTCACGTTAAGAATATGGGCAAGTTTTATGAAAGCATTACCGGTGCCATGACCGGCCTCACCAAGGTGGGCGATAACACAGCTAAGTTCACAAGCGAGCTGAGCAAGCTCACCGATAACCTCACGGCATTGAATAATGTATACGGCAGTATGCTGACGGCCATGAAGGGCTCAGGCGGTAAGTAATTTTTTAACGGGAAATAGACTAGATCGAATTAACTAACCATAAAAACATAAGCCATGGCAGGTGGTAAGGAAACACCGAGACAAAAGATGATTGGCATGATGTACCTCGTGCTTACAGCGCTACTGGCGTTGAACGTAAGCAATGCGGTATTGGAAAAGTTTGCCATCATTGATGAGACGCTGATTTCCCTCATTCGGGAGGGCGGTGAAAAAAATGAGAACAAGTTGAAGGCCGTTTTAGGCTCAACCAGCACTGAGCCTAAGGTGTTGGAGGCAAAGGAGCGGGCTCAGAAAGTTCGCGACCTCACTAAGGAGGCAGTTGCCTACCTGGATGACTTAAAGAGCAAGATGAAGGTTGAAGCGGACGGTAAATCAATTCCGGCAGAAGAGTTGGTTTTGAATACCAATCGGGCGGAGGAGTTAATGCTCGACCACCGCAAACCGGAAATTGGCCAGGGGTATGAGAAGAAGTTGAACGAGTACGTTACGAAGTTGAACGAAATCATGGGTCCGGAGCAAGGCAAATTTGCGAAGCTAACCAAGGGCCCAACCGAGTATGAGGCATTTAAGAACTCGCAGCACCATAAGGGCAAGACGTTTCTGCAGTTCTCTTTCGAGGGTACTCCTACCATGGGTGCCATCGCAACCATCAGCCAGATGCAAACCGAGATTCTCGAATACGAGGGTGCTGCACTAGATTCACTCAATGCAGTAGCTGAAGGTGTTCAAATTAAGTTTGACAAGGTGTTCCCGATGGTGCGCCCCAACGCAAACATTGTGATTGCGGGTCTGGACTATGAGGCTGACCTGTTGATTAGCGCTGCGGCTTCGGGTATCGAGCCAGAGATGTTTTTCAATGGTGGCCCTGTTAAGGTTGAGACCAATGCCAATGGTGTGAAAGTAGGAAAGATTAAATTCAAAGCTTCGGGTGGAGATTATAAGAATGGTGTAGTGGAGAAGAGCTACAATGTGAAGATTAACATCAAAGGAAAGCCCTACGAGGATGTGGTGAAATACAAAGTAGCCCAGCCGGTAGCGAAGTTTGAATCTGAAAGCGCCAGCACACTCTATCTGGATTGCGGTAACGAGATGACTGTAAGTATTGCCGGCTTAACCGAGTCGTCTGGTATTTCGCTGTCAGCTCCCGGTGATCAGGGCAAGATCATCCAGCAGGGTGCGGGCAAGTTTGTAATTATCCCCACCCGCCCTCAGATTAACGTGGCCGTTCGCATGGATGGCGTAACGATTGACAACAAGCAATTCAAAGCAAAGCCGGTGCCCACACCGATCGGTAAAATGCAGGTGGGTAATGGCGAGTATGATGTAAAACGCGGAATCCCTCCCGGCACCTCGATCGTGAAGATTGTACCGTCAATTACGGACGATGCCTTTGTTCGCAATAATGCAAAGGATGCGGGTTACCGCATCACAAGTATGGTTATGCAGGTAACCGGTAAGACTCCGATAACTCTAAACTCGGGCACAATTGAACTGAGCCGCTACGGTTTGCGCCCTGGCGACACCTTCTCCATTTCGAACGTGCAGGTTGTTCGCTCTACCTGGGATCCGAGCGATGCAGATAACAAGCCGGTGAATGCCAAGATTGAAGGCTTCTACCGCATGGGAACGAATTAATTAAAACTTGACAATGAAACTGATTCGCGTTTTTGTTCTGATGTTGGCTGGTTTTGGCGCTTACGCGCAGCAGGATACGGTGTACAATCCGAATTCAACCGAGCGCATTGCTTTCTACGAGCAATTGTACCGGTACCGGGTATGGCGCACCATCGACCTGCAGGAAAAGCAGAACATGGGCTTCAAGTCGGCCAAGTCAGATCTCATCAAATTTATTCTCGAGAATGTAAAGTCCGGGAAATTACTGGCTTACGATGACTCATTAAAAAATGTCGCTAAGCCCGAACAAATTTTGGTGAGTAATACGGCTGTGATGCAGCCAGAGTGGGACGCGAACAAGTTTTATGTATCAACCGAACAAGTAAGCTACAAAGGTGTAAACTATTCGTCATTGCAGAATGACAATAAGGGGCACGAACCGACCGATGCGGCCTGGTGGGAGAAGACGACTGACCAAACGGAGTATTATTCGGCAGCCCAAATTCCTGCTATTACGCTGATTGAGGACGTCATTTTCGATAAGAGACGTTCCAGATTGTACTATGACATTCAGGCTATCGGTATATTGGCGCAGCGGCCGGGTACCACGGACCTGAACCCGATTGCCTTCCTGTACTACAAGGATATCTATAAGCTGGTCGATCAGTTTGCTCATAGTAAGAATCTGAATGATCGCGATAAGGTGCAATGGCGTAACCGGTATAACCCGGCTGAAAACCGCACCTTTAACGATGCCTTCAAGCTTCGCTTGTTCCACGGTGTAATCGACAAGGTGGAGAATCCGGACGACCGGACCATCACTGAGATTTACCGGAATAACAACCGGTCCTATTGGGAATCGGTATTTGCTCGCTGGGAAGAGGAAATGAAGCTGATGGAGAAAGAGCACAACCTGTGGGAGTATTAATCTTTCATTTAAAAATTTCAAAACCCCGGTTATGCCGGGGTTTCTTTTTTTAAGGCTATGGCAATTTCAGTTCGGATAGGAAAAAAGGTCGATCTGCCGGCTGCTCTTGCGCTCATTCGCGAATTGGCGGTTTTTGAAAAGGCGGGTGACCAAGTTATTACGACAGTTGAGCAAATGGAGCGGGATGGCTTTGGCGACCACCCGGTATTTGGCTTTTTTGTTGCCGAAGCCGATGGGGCAATCGTTGGGCTTTCGTTGTATTACTGGCGTTACTCAACGTGGAAGGGAAAGCGCTTATATCTGGAAGACATTGTGGTGACCGAGGCGTGGCGAGGAAAAGGCATTGGGAAACTGCTATTTGAAGCCACCATGCGCAGGTGCCTCGAGGAAGGCTGCACAGGTATGATGTGGCAGGTTTTAGAGTGGAATAAACCGGCCATCGATTTCTACAAAAAGTATGATTCGTTTTTTGATCCGGAATGGGTGAACTGTTCGCTGGAGGCAGAGGCAATTCGTAAGGGGCTGGCCGGTGCCTAAACGGCCTCCAGCAACGTACGGAAGGCCACTTGTTTGTCGCCAAACTTTTCCTGGCTTTTCTGTCGCAGGGCCGGGGCACTGGTTTGAAAATACTGATTTACGGCAAAAATAGAATCGGCCAGATACTGAACGGCATACGACACCACATGCTCGTCTTCCTGGGGCAGAATGCGGAACAGGCGGTATTCCGAGAAATATCCGGTAGCCAACACCTCATCCATGTGTTCGGTTTTCATCCAATGAACCCATTCCGGCTCAATCGCCTTATCTACGGCAACGGTCACATTATAAATCACCATTTCGCAAAGGTATGATCAAAGTCATTCAAAATGCCACCGAACGTGGCTAGCTTCGAACCACGATTGATGCTATGGCACATACGTATTACAAGGTGATGAATGGTAAAAAACTGGACGGCAACCTGCTTTCCGGGGCGGAAATGGCGGTGAGTGGAGTTGGGGATGGCCGGATTTCGCTGGAGGATGCTCATGGGCTCTTTAAAATTGTACACGATGCGGGCTCCTACACCGATGTTGAGAAGGATACGATGGAGTACATCCGCGATCATTACAAATGGACGGAGGCAGCTGACACCTGGTTTCGAAAAGAGGTAGCCAGTTGGTCGCACCAGCACACCAAAAGTTAACCCGCCACGTAGTCGTGCAGGTAGCTGAAGTACGGAGTGAGGCGGCCGTTTTCAGCAATCGTGGCCCGCGCGATAATCTGATCATGATCTTCCTCCAACAAGGGTTTCATAATCCGGTCGAGCATATCGCGTCCAAATTCCTCGGAGGCACTTCTGGGCAATTCGCAAGGTAGATTGTCAATCGCCATCACGGTAATATGGCTTGAGCCGCTGAATGGCGAAACAGTATTGTCCGTTGCCGGATCGTAGTCGTACCACGGATCGGCTATGGTACTCGCTTTTTTGGTGGAGGGAATTGAGCCGTTGATGTCGCACGTAATGTCGGCAATGACGCGGATGCGAAAATCAGGACGCAGCATATCGGCCCGGGTAAATAGAACGGGCGCTTTGGGGTTCCAGAAAGCTCCGGCAAGCAAAAGATCACTCTGGCGCGCGAAGTCAACAAAGTGACAGTTGTAACGCTCGGGATGTTGGTGAAACTCCTCGCGATTAAAATGACCTCCTTCCTTCCGCTTGTGAAAGTCTGCGCTTGACAGCTGAGTGTACACTGGCTCCGAAAATGTCTGATTCAGGAAATCAATGGGCGCTACCTTACGGATGCCGGCTGTGTCCAGCGTTTCCATGGCTCCTTTAGCTACCCGGCCGGCCCCGGTTAGCACGATCTTGATGGCCGGCAGTTTCACCTTACGGACTTCCAGCTTCAAGTCATTCACGTCAAAGCAGTCACCGGCTCGCTTGAGATGAAAGAGGTCATTTCGTTTTCCATAGGTCAGCAATCCGTTGTAGGCACCGACCAGACCCGCGTACCGGCCAAAAGCCACCAGGCGATTTCCCTGGAAGTCTTTCAATGCTTCGTAATCGATCAATCGAATATTTTTTTCCAGTACGGCTTTCAACAACCCGCGGTTGTAGGGTTGCTTCTTGATTGTGTGCGAAAAGAAAAAGTATGTTTTGTTCGGAATTAACTGAGCGATCGGCACTTCCTTGATGCCCATCAGAATGTCACAGGCACTCATGTCGTCCTGTACGGGGATATCCAACTCACTATACTCCGAGTCGGCAAAACAACGTATTGCGCTGGTCTGGCATACGACCCGGGCATTGGGGTACCGCTGGTAAATCTCCTCAACTTGCAAAGGGGTGAACGTAACGCGTTTATCCGGTGGCACCTTGCCTTCGCGAATCAGTCCGATGGTAATCATGCTACAAGGTACCAAATGCCATTTATTTCAGCCCCTGATTTTGTTGGTACCTTTGGGTATGGCATATGGCATTCTGGCTACCGGTTGGATTATCTACTTTTTTCTCCACAGTCTGCTGGCGGCCGATCAAGTAAAGAATTACACCTATCGTTTTATATCGCCCCAAGCCTTTCGGCTGATCTACTCGGTGGTGGCAACCCTCGGGCTTGCCGGGCTGCTCGTTCTGGCAGCGTTGATACGTCCCCGGTATTGGATCATTCCCAATACCGGGCTTCGTTATGTGGCATTACTGCTGGCTACTTTCGGGGTGTTCGTCATTCGTCTCGCATTCCGGCAATATCCACTCAAGTCCTTCCTGGGATTTTCTCCCGATGCGGGCACTTTCAGCACGGGCGGAATTTTACGGTATGTGCGACACCCACTCTACAGCGGTACCATTTTGATCGTGCTGGGCTACTTGTTGTTTGTACCTACCTATTCGTCTTTGCTGACAGCCGGCTGTATCTTTCTTTACCTGCCGGTTGGAATTTGGCTTGAGGAGCGGAAGTTGATCCGCCATTTCGGAGATGCCTACCGCCACTACCGCGATGAAGTGCCCCCGGTGATACCGCGCTGGCCCTGGCGCTAGCGTTCGAGCAAACCGCCCAGCAACGAACTGGACTCTTTGCGGCTGTTGCTTCCATATGGTGCCAGTGCCTGAACAAGTTTACGAATGGGCATCGATTGCAGCCAAACCTTGCCACTGCCCCGCAATGTAGCCAGAAAGATTCCTTCGCCACCAAAGACCATGGAACGCAGGCTGCCACTGGTTTCTACATCGAACTCGATCTGGGATTCGAAGGCAACTACGCAACCGGTGTCCACACGAAGTGTTTCGTTATTTAGCGTCCTTTCAATCAGTGTGCCCCCCGCGTGTACAAAAGCCTTTCCATCGCCCTGAAGCTTTTGTAAAATAAAGCCTTCGCCCCCGACAAGGCCCGCGCCAATTCGCTTGTTGAAGACAATGCTCAGTTTTGTACCAAACGCTGCACACAGAAAACCATCTTTCTGAACAACCAGCTCATTACCGCGCATGGAGGCCAGGTCTACCGGAATAACGGTGCCCGGATATGGAGCCGAGAATCCCACTTTGGCCTTTCGGTTACCGCGATTGGTGAAGTGCGTCATGAACAACGACTCACCGGTTAACACACGGCTACCGGCCGATAACAGTTTATCAAACAGGCTTTGGTTCGGGTTTGAGCCGTCACCCATTTTTGTCTCGAACTGGATTCCTTCTTCCATGAAGAGCATAGCGCCCGCTTCGGCAATCACCGTCTCCATCGGATCCAATTCCACCTCTACAATTTGAATGCTTTCGCCCTTAATCTGGTAGTCAATAACATGAGAATTCATGAGTCAACGGGTTTTCTTCTTTTTACGGGTTTTTCCCTGTTTGAGTTCCGAATAATCGTCACGCTCTTCCAACTTTTTGTCGTCCACGTTGCGATTAAGGAATTCGTTGATCTTTTCAATGTCCACGTTCGAAGAGATTTCGCCAAACGAATTCACCCTCATTTCAAACCCTTCCAACTCGCGGTGCACGCGGGGTTTTGCTTTCTTTTTGCCGGGTTTTTGTTGGCTGGGCATATCAGGCAAGGGGTTTAATGGTGGTTAAGGCGGTGGCCAACCGAGTTGCTACCTCAGCCGATCCTAGTATTTCAAGTGTGACCATCAAATCAGGTCCTGAGGCACCACCGGTAATGGCTGTACGCAATGGCTGAAGCACCTGACCGGTTTTTACCTGCAAGCGGGCACAAACCTCATCGAGTTTTTGCTTGGCCTCGGTGTGCGTCAGGTTGCGGACGTTTTCCATTTCAATACGATAGGCATCCAGCGCGGCAGCCACCGGGGCAGTCCACTTTTTGGTTACCACCTGTGGGTCGTATTCAGCAGGTGCCCGGAAAAAGAATTTGCCCTGCTCCCAGAAATCAGCCGGAAAGGTAACCCGTTCGCGTAACACCCGGACAATGGCTAGAGCTTTTTCCATCGCACAGCTGATTTGATTTTCTTTCAGCGAGGCAAGCAGGTGGCCTGCCAGCACATCATCAGACTGGGCGCGCAGGTAGTGCTGGTTGAACCACTGTGCTTTATGAATATCAAACCGGGCCCCGGCTTTGTTAATTCGATCGAGTGAAAATATCTGAATCAGTTCATCGCGCGAGAACAGTTCCTGCTCGGTTCCGGGATTCCAGCCCAGCAGGGCAAGAAAATTGATAACAGCTTCCGGCAGATAGCCCCACTCGCGGTATCCGCGGCTGGTCTCTTTCGTTCTCGGGTCTTGCCAGTTGAGCGGAAAAATCGGGAAGCCAAGCTGATCGGCATCGCGCTTGCTAAGCTTACCGTGCCCATCGGGCTTGAGCAACAACGGCAGGTGAGCAAACTGCGGCATGTTGTTTTGCCAGCCCAGCATCTTGTACAAGGTAACGTGAAGCGGTGCCGAGGGTAGCCATTCTTCGCCTCGGATGACGTGTGAAATCTTCATCAGATAATCGTCCACGACATTTGCCAGGTGATAGGTAGGCATGCCATCTGATTTCATGAGCACTTTATCGTCTACCTGGGCCGCCTGAAATACTACTTCGCCCCGGATGAGATCGTTTAGTTTTATTTCACCCTCGCCCGGCATCTTCAGCCGGATTACATACGGTGTCTCCTGCTGCAGCAAACGGCTGACTTCATCTGGAGGCAGCGTGAGTGAGTTGCGCATGGCAAGCCGGGTCTGGCTGCCGTATTGCTGGTTTGCGGCTCCGGCCGATTTCAGCCGCTCGCGCATGGCATCAAGTTCCTCCGCGGTGTCGAACGCATAGTACGCGTGGCCTGCCTGTACCAGTTGCTGCGCGTAAACATGATACATCTCCTTGCGCTCCGATTGGCGATAGGGTGCATATGGCCCTCCTGCGCCAACGCCTTCATCGATTTCGATGCCCGCCCATTTGAGCGAATCTAAAATGTATTGTTCCGCGCCCGGCACGAAGCGCTCCTGGTCGGTATCCTCAATTCGAAGAATCATGGTGCCTCCGGTTTGGCGAGCGAGCAGATAGTTATAAAGAGCGGTGCGTACACCGCCAATGTGCAGCGCACCGGTAGGACTTGGCGCAAAACGAACGCGAACGGGTTTCATTTGATCAAAACGAGTTTGAAAGGTAGTTATTTTGGATGTCAGTCTTCTTGCAGCACACGCAGGAGGTGCAGTTCAAGATCTTGCCGGTGTAGCCGGAAGTTGAGCCAGGCGATAACGGCAACGAGCACTGCGCCTCCGGCTATTGCTAACGCGATCAGGGGTTCTTTCAACTGAAAGCTGGTAGTGACAGCCAGCAGGGTGGCCAGGCACCCCCCGAAAATCAGAAGCAATTGGGTTACAGGAAGTAACTGGTACTGCAATACGAGGATGCAACCCCGGGAAGTCGACTCAAGTTGCCCTAGGACCACCGGCTGAAACGGATTGACCCGGGTAGCATACCGCATAATGCGAAAGCGACTGGTGCGTACCCAGCCGGTAAAAATGATTTTCCCGCCCATGCCGGCAGGACGGGGCACGGTAACGGGAGCCAGACGGCCGGCAACTTCCTCGGCCGACAGGGTAATAACAAACGTCTTGAGTGCGTGAGGCCAGTTAATCATCACCCCATGGCGATGCAGGAAATCTCTACGTTTACATCTTTGGGAAGGCGGCTCACTTCCACGGTTTCACGGGCAGGAGGATTGTGGGTGAAATACGAGCCATACACCTCGTTTACTTTCGGGAAGTCGGCCATGTTCTTGAGAAATATGGTGCACTTCATCACATGGTGAAAATCGAGTCCGGCTGCTGTCAGGATATGCTCCAGATTTTTCATCACCATCATCGTTTCTTCTGCGATGTTTGTTGTCACCAGGTTGCCGGTGCTGCGGTCGATGGCGATTTGGCCGGAAACGAACAACCAATGATGGTTTTTCACAGCCTGGCTGTACGGACCGATTGGCTCGGGTGCCCGCTCGGAGTAAATCACTTCTTTTGACATATTGTTTACTTTTACAATACTGCAAGATAGCACACCAGCCATGAAGATTGGCATCCGCGGAGATGAACATCAATATCACGAAGTTTCCGCCCGATTGGGCGAGAAGTTCAGGTATGTGTCTGTTACCGACTTGACACCGGTTGTCTACGATCTGTTGTTTGACTTTCGCCCGACTCCTGACCAGCAATACCCGGATGGCCCCGCGATTTTTGTCGATGTAATGAAGTATCCGCTATCCGCGTTTGGCAACTCAGGCGGCAGCATGTTTGGTTTCTGCGGATGGCCGGGCTTTTTCTCACGTCCCGCTATTGAAGTGTGTTTGCCGGGTGATGACCATTTGGACCGACTGACCGAGTTGGCCAAAAGCCTCGCGGTTGAGTTTTTGCCCGTCAACGACCAGGTAGGCCTGGTTGCGCCACGTGTTGTTGCCATGATTATCAATGAAGCGCACATGGCGCTTGACGAAGAAATTGCCACGCGCCAGGATATTGATGTGGCGATGAAGCTTGGAACCGGCTACCCATTTGGCCCCTTTGAATGGTGCGGAAAAATAGGGGCTGGTCGGGTAGTTGATTTGCTCCAAACTCTTTGCAGATCGAACCCGCACCGCTATGTAATTGCGCGATCGCTGTTGGCGCAACGCTAACCTTTATCTCAACCGGGCCGTATACTTGAGGAAAACATCCTCGAATGGCTTCGGAAAACACTACTAAATCCAAACTTCGGGAGTGGCGCGATGCGCTTGTCTTTGCTGTGGTGGTAGCTACCTTGTTTCGTTGGTCTCTGGCGGAGGCCTTTGTAATACCAACATCATCGATGGAAAACAGCCTGCTGGTGGGCGATTACCTGGTTGTGAGTAAGATTCACTACGGCAGCCGAACGCCACGCACGCCCTTACAAATCCCGCTCACTCACCAGAAAATCTGGGGGACTGAGATTCCTTCCTACCTGGACTGGATCCAGTTCCCTTCGTATCGGTTGCCGGGCATACGGTCGGTAGAGCGTGGTGAACCGGTGGTTTTTAATGTGCCATACGATTTGCTGGATCCCACCCAAAGACCGGTTGATCTGAAGACCTACCTGATCAAGCGTTGTGTTGCGATTGGCGGTGATCAGGTGGAGGTGCGGGATGGTCAACTTTATGTGAATGATAAACTTCAGGCAAAGCCTGAGGGGCTTCAGCACAGCTATTTCGTAACCACACGTGATGAGTTGAGTGCCCGAACGCTTGCCCGGCTCGGACTTTCACGTGAGCATGTCTGGCACCTGGGTCGACAGTCGGAGCAAAGCGTGACCTATCGCATGCTGCTCACGGAAAAAAAGCGCCTGGAACTGGAGGGCCTGCCGTTCGTTACAGCCGTAGAGCCCGATCGTGGCGTAACGAGCAGGATGGGTGCTCCTCTTTTCCCAAAGGGCACAGCCGCAGGTTGGGATGGTGACCAGTATGGTCCGCTTTTGGTGCCGGCCGAAGGGATGACAATACCAATGACGGACTCAACGTGGGGCATATATGGTGACTACATAACCAATTTTGAAGGCCACGCTCAGGTTGAGTTCCGGCAAGGCCGCCTGATTGTGGATGGCAAAGCTTCTTCGGACTACACCTTTCGGCAGAATTATTACTTTATGATGGGCGACAGCCGGCATAATTCGCTCGATTCGCGTTACTGGGGTTTTGTACCGGAGGATCACATTCTGGGCAAGCCACTGTTTATTTGGATGTCGATAGAAAAAGAAGCGGACCTTGTGAACAAGGTCCGCTGGAATAGATTGCTTAAACGGGTGGAGTGATCTAGCCGTTCATCGAAATGAGGAACTCTTCGTTGTTGCGGGTTCCTTTCATTTTGGATTGGAGGAACTCCATGGCCTCTATGGAATTCATGTCGGCCATGAACTTGCGCAGAATCCACACGCGCTGCATTTCTTCTTCGCGCATCAGCAGATCTTCGCGTCTGGTTCCCGAAGCAGGAACATCGATAGACGGGTACACCCTGCGGTTCGACAGCTTGCGGTCGAGCTGCAGTTCCATGTTTCCCGTACCCTTAAATTCTTCAAAGATCACCTCGTCCATCTTCGAGCCGGTATCAATCAGGGCTGTAGCGATGATGGTGAGTGATCCGCCATTTTCAATTTTGCGGGCTGCTCCAAAAAAGCGCTTCGGTTTGTGAAGCGCATTGGCATCCACACCACCAGATAAAATCTTTCCGGAGGAAGGCACCACCGTATTATGGGCGCGAGCCAGGCGCGTAATGGAGTCGAGTAAAATCACCACATCATGACCACACTCGACCATGCGCTTGGCTTTCTCCAGTACAATACCGGCCACTTTCACGTGGCGTTCGGCCTGTTCATCGAACGTGGAGGCGATTACCTCGGCACGCACGCTGCGGGCCATATCGGTAACTTCTTCCGGGCGTTCGTCTATCAGTAAAACGATCAGATAAACCTCCGGGTGGTTTTCGGCAATCGCATTTGCAATGTTCTTCAGTAAAACGGTTTTACCCGTTTTCGGCTGGGCTACAATCATGCCGCGTTGCCCCTTACCAATTGGAGAGAACAAGTCCAGAATGCGGGTGGACATGTTATCCGGAGTTGTGCTCAACTTCAGCTTTTCATTTGGGAAAAGCGGGGTTAGATACTCGAACGCTACGCGGTCGCGGATTTCGTCTGTTGTCTTGCCATTTACGGTATCAACTTTAAGCAGGGCAAAATACTTCTCACCTTCTTTAGGAGGGCGAATGGTGCCGCGCACGGTGTCACCCAACTTAAGGCCCAGCATTTTGATCTGGGAAGGCGAAACATAAATATCATCGGGGCTTGCCAGGTAGTTGTAGTCGGATGAGCGCAGAAATCCGTAGCCATCCTGCATGATTTCCAAAACGCCTTCGCTGCCCACTGCGCCATCAAATTCTTTGATGAATTCGCGCCTGCTGGCCACCTGCTGGTTTACCTGCTGAGGTGGCTGTGGCGCACGCTCTTCGCGTACTTCGGGTGCCGGGCTTTCGGTTGGCCGGGCTGCCGGGCGCTCCGGTTCAAACGCGGGCACAGTAGAACTCAGGTCGATATCGTCAATCGACTTGAGAATTTCGTCTGAGCCACTTTCTTTGGGTGGCTTTGGCGCCACGTTTTCACGCCTGCGCGGGCGAATCTTACGATCGGTGTCGTTAGCCAGAGGCGGATCGGGTGTTTTGTCCTTGCCTTCAGGGCTGACCGCCTGTTGGTCCAGGATTTTGTAAACGAGTTCTTGCTTACCAAGCTTTTTGGCATTTTTTACGCCCATGCCTTCGGCAATCTCTTTAAGCTCAGACAGGAGCCTGACATTCAGGTCGTCAATTGTGTACATGCAGAAAAATAAAAAGTTAGTTAAAAGGAGAATTTGATGTTTATGGAGAAACTATCGCAAAACGATTCAAAACCGGTTAAAGTACAAGTCGAGTTTTTGATTAGTCTTTAGAATTGATGACCCGGAAGGGCCTGAAAGACTCTGCAAGTATAGGGTAAATTTGGCGATTATCAAACCGGCCTTGAAAAAAGTAGCTAATTTGCGCACCTTCAAAAAACTGAGTCTATGCTGCTATTGAGCTATCTGCGCGAGAATCGTCAACAAGCCGGTAATGGCTTGCTCAAACGTAACCTGAAGGAGGCCGAGGCGATGATAAATGAGGTGATTCGCCTGGATGACGAGAGGAAGCAGACACAAACACAACTGGATAAATTCAAAGCAGACATCAATACCCGCTCGCGCGAGATCGGGGAAATGATGAAAAATAAGCAAGCGGACCAGGCAAACCTGCTGCGTGAAGAAGTGGCCAGTTGGAAAGGCGAACTGAAATTACTGGAAGGCAAATTGACGTCCCTTGAAAGTGACTTACGCACCAGCCTTTACAAAATCCCGAATGTACCGAGTGAAGCCGTGCCGGCCGGCAAGTCGGCCGAAGACAACATCGTGGCACATCAGTATGGAGCCATTCCCGCCCTTCCGCAGGGAGCGCTGCCCCACTGGGAACTGATCAAAAAATACGACATCATTGACTTTGATCTGGGCATCAAGATTTCAGGAGCGGGATTCCCGGTGTATAAAGGCAAGGGCGCGAAACTCCAACGCGCGCTGATTAACTTTTTCCTGGATGAAGCCACCCGGGCCGGGTATGCCGAAGTGATGCCGCCCATTGTAGTAAATGAGGCAAGTGGGTACGGAACCGGCCAATTGCCAGACAAAGAAGGGCAGATGTATTTTGTTCAGGAGGACGGGCTTTACCTGATTCCCACAGCCGAGGTACCCATTACAAATCTTTACCGCGATGTAATCCTGACCGAAGCGGAGTTGCCGGTGAAGAATGTAGGCTATACTCCCTGCTTCAGGCGCGAAGCGGGAAACTGGGGGGCGCACGTGCGGGGCCTCAATCGCCTTCATCAATTCGATAAGGTTGAGATCGTTCAGATTACCCGTCCGGAAGATTCGTATCGCGTTTTGGATGAGATGTGTGCCCATGTGCAGAGTTTGCTGGAGAAACTCGAACTGCCCTATCGGAAGTTATTGTTGTGCGGGGGCGACATGGGCTTCAATTCCGCCCAGACATTTGACATGGAGGTGTTCTCGGCAGCGCAGCAGCGATGGCTGGAGGTTAGCTCGGTGAGCAATTTCGAAACATACCAGGCGAACCGGCTGAAGTTGCGTTACAAAACAGCTGATGGCAAGACACAATTGCTGCATACACTTAACGGCAGCGCACTGGCACTGCCCCGCATCGTGGCGGCCATTCTTGAGAACAATCAGACTGCCGAAGGTATCCGCATTCCAAAGGTGTTGGTGCCGTACACCGGTTTTGATACGATTTAACTTGACCGGTAAGCCGTTTCGTAAACCGATTTGGCGTGCGGACCTAAAAACACACGCGCATAAATTCGCACAATGGCCAAACCATCGATGATGAAGCTGAGCGAGGTAAAGAGTGCCAATACAATCTGATCTTCATGTATGTGGTTGAAGATAAGGTCTTCCCCCACAAAAGTTGGTGATATCGGGAAGCCCATACACCCCAGGCTGGCCAGCAGGAATACAAGCGCATATTTTGGATGTTGGTGGGAGTAGCCATGGAACTGATCGAGGTCAATGGTTTTCTCCTGCTGCTTGATTTGGTACAAGATGTAGTAACCCAGCGATCCAAAGACAATAATGCCGCTGAGGTAAATATGAATTTCGTTGAAGGTGAAATTCTCATTAAACGCAACGGCCAACGCCACCCAAAAGTGATTCATCACAACCATGAGCCAACTGATGCGGGCATGGATCCGCTCGGTGAATGATTTCAGAACGAATACCAATCCGATGGTACTAAAGACGTAGGGGAGTGTTGAGGCTAAGGAAGGCGGCACAATTTCTTTGTGGTACACACTATACAACCCAACCAGGTAGAGCGGAACGAAGAAAAACAGAATTCGATGAGTCGCAAGGAAATTTAGTTTTCGTCCGGCCCACTTAACGGGGCTCCACAGGTAACGGTACAGCAAAGCATCGAGGTTCCATTCCTTCAGACATAATATGTAGAAGGAGTACTCGAGGCGTTTAGGAAGGGAATCTTCCAGCGTGTGCTGACGTGGCTTAAAGTTGTAAAACTGCTCGCGAATCAGATAGCTGACAACCGAAGGTGAAACCAGTAACTGATAAGTCCGCAGGAATGCATTACCCGCAAAGTGAATCAGGGCAATTGCTTCGAGGCCGGCTGCTACTTCAATAAAAATAAGGCCAATTTGTGCAACCGAAGAGTATGCGATCTGACTTTTTACCGAAGATTGAACACGGGCAATTCCGGTTGCCACAATACTGGTGGTTAGCCCCATTACGGCAATGAGAATGCGCACCGGGATTTGATGCTCCCAAAACGGAAAGGTGCGCAACATGATGAACACGCCAATGTGCACAGAAAGTGAGCCATAGAAGATGGCGCTCGAGGGTGTAGGCCCTTCCATAGCGCGCGGTAGCCAGGACGAGAACGGCAACTGGGCCGACTTGGCGGCAGCTGAAATCAGAAACATCAGCGAGATGAACATGCCACTCCAATGATGGCTGGCCAGGTGCTGGCTTACCGATGCAGAATTTTCAAGCGCTTCGAACGTGATATTCTCATGCCAGAAGTGGTGAAGCAGCCACATGGCCAGCAACAGACCCACATCTCCGATGCGGTAAATTGAAAACACTTTCACAGCATTCTTCACGGGCAGGTAGCGGTTGCGGTAGAAGGCAATGAGCAGGAAGGAGGAAATGCCAAGGATCTCCCAGCCGATGAAGAGTGTTTCCAGATTGCCCGAAAAGACCACTACATTGTAACCCAGGTAGAAAAGCAAAATTGTGTTAAAAAAACGCTTGTAACCGGTTTCGCGGTGCAGATAGTATCGGCTGTAAATAGTCACCAGAAATGTAAGCAACGACCCCACGAACACATAGGTGGCGGTTATCTCATCGAACCGGAAGTCCAGGTAAAACTCGTACCCGTCTGTTCGGTAGAGCACCACGTCTTTCAAATTCAGGTCAGGGTAGCCCTGCCACAACCAGTAGATCAAAAAAAACTGAAAACAAACGAGGTGGAGTCCAACCGAGAGGAAGGCAACCTGCGACATTAGACCTTCCTTTTTCCCCGGTATCAGCAGGCTGATCAGGAAAGCCGCAAGCGGGATGATGATGAATATTTCGAGCAGCGAGGTCATGTCAGTTGATTACGTAAACCGGAAAGTTTTCAGCGTTCGTTTCGAGCAGTTGATCGAGATTGTCGATTCGTGGCAGCTCGCGGGCCAGTGGTTCGTAAGGATGAAACTGACCATCTTTAAAGGAATAACAAGCCCGCGTTTTGGGGTCTACGGCTACGAGGTTCACCCATTCATTGGCAAACCACTCGTATGTTTCGGGCGAGCGTTGAATGGTTTGAAGCACTACCGCAGGAAAATGCTCAACGATGATCAGCAGCCTGACCGGGTCGTGGACTTCAATCATTTGGCTGGGGAGCCCCGGGCGCAAATCACCATCGATGCCGTTGGCCACACCAAACAGGCCCATCACATTGTGGGGCAGCTTTGTGCCAGCACCCAGCTTTTGATTATCCACGCGCGAGAAAAAATACTCAAGGTTAATACCCCCGCAGACCGGGGCCGCAGCCTTAAGAATGTTGAACAAGTACTTGCCATCCGGATCTACCTGATAGTCGAACGAGTTCAGGAATGATCTGCGATCGAGGAATAAACCGCGCGTCATACTTCTTCGCCCCACAATACAAAGTGCATTGGTGGCATGGTTCAACTCAGGTCGGGGTTCAAAAAGGGAAACGCTGCGTACGCGTACCTGCTCATGAACTTGCTGCCCGGTCAGGTGGGTATCAATCGATTCGAACCTGCGCGAGCGTTCCTTAGCGTTGGCGTTCAGCGCCTTGTTGAATGTGTCGATGTTGGCCACATGCAGGCGTAACTGCTCGGCTGAAAGGTGAATTTCATCAAAGAATTCAATGTCATCGCGGGTAGTGTCGTGGAGTGCGCCAACAAACCGTGTTGATTCGGGAATTACAATGCCCCGGTTTTGGAGCAGTGTGCGAACTTCCGGGTGATTGGCCATAATACATACCACCCGTGCATTGACAGAGCCTGGGCGCCCGGAACACGCGCCACAATCGTAAGCTGCAAAGTGTGGGTTGTTAACGCTGCTGGAGCCATGCCCCACAACATACACTAACGGAGCAAAATCGCTGATCAGCCCAATGCTTTTTAGCAGCGCCTCCACCCGGTTCGTCATTTCGTCAATGGTGTAGCCCACCTGCAACCCGTTTTCTTTTTCCAGGTGCTGGTTCACCACCGATAAATGAGCAGCCTTGTTCATGTGCCGGAATGAACTGGCCGTGGCCGGGCCCATTGTGGGTTTGAAGATGTTGATGAACAACTTCAGGGCCGACCAAAAGCCCAAGGTTTGGGAGATCAGCCAGCCACGAAAAAGAGAATGAGTTTCTTTTGTGAAGTGCAGGTCTTTGGTTTTGTCAGCTTTTGCACCACCCTCGCGAATGAGGAATTTTGGGGTTACCGGTGCCGGACAAAGTTTGGTGAGAAATTTTCCATCGTTTGGCTGAAAGAAAAACTCAACTCCAAAAAACCCAGGTGTGCCAAAGGTGGCGCAGGCCGGATCAAATTTCTCCAGATACCTTCGGAGCGAGCATTCACGGTCATCAATGCAGAATAAACTTTGAAAACTGGGAATGCGGCTTGTTAATTGGTCGGTTTTTTGGGTAGAAATGCCGGCCAACACCTGGTCGTAGTAACTCCACTCGAATGCCTCCTGCCAAAGTTCAAGCGCCTCGTGCAATTCCGTTTGATCAACGTTGGCAAAGAGCCACCCGGGTTTTGAAGGCAGGGCGTTTGCCAGCGGCTGCCACCGGTCGCCCAGCACGTAGTCGAGGCTGTCGATTTCCAGCAGAAGTTCGAAAACAATCAGGTCATGTAATGTTGCCTGCCGCGTGTCAAGCAGGGTTTGGGGGAAATCTTCAATGACGGACACCATGCCAGACCATCCCTGATGGGCGAACTGCTGATCGAACAAATAGGTTTCGTACAGCGATTCATCACCGACTACAATTGCGAGCAAGTCTTCTATTTTCAACGAAGGATCGGTTAGCAGTTTTCGTGCCCGCCTACTTCTAAAAAAGCTGGTAAAACTGCGTTGCTCCATTTCACGAATTGAGTCAAGAAAGCCTTTGTGCCACACTGGAAAGTTCCAGATCGAAATGCCCTGATCGAGATAGCTGCACAGAATGCGAAAGAGCGTGGGGTGAACAAGCGAATCGAGGTCAATCTTGTGCACTTTTTTCCAGTTAGCCCGGAGCGAGCCAATTCGGGGTAAGGGGCCCTTTTCGTAGTGTTTTGAAAGCAGGCGCTGTTTCCATTCCTGCATTTGCGCCCGCCCGTGGCGCAGTTGAATACGTTGTTCGAGTACCTCCTCACGGATCCGGCCTTGCCCAAACAACTCCCGGTATTCCGAAAGCTTGAGGGACACCTTGTACCCCAGAATTTCCGAGGCGTGCCGGGTGCCTTCGAAGAATTTCATCTTCTGAAATGCATGAAGAGTGTTGTGATGAATAAAGTCCTTGAGGGGAGCCTGCGCGGGCAAGTGGTGCTTTATTTTCTCGATGGTTGACTTCAAATGAAAGCCGGAAGCAAAATCATGGTTCATAAATTGATGAATTGAAATTGAAGACTCGGTTGGCTGGGGCGTTAAACGGCCCGGGGAGTTTCAAAATCAAATGCGCAGAACGCGGTGCTTCAAGTGGTGCGCGATAATCCGCCACCCGGTAAGAAAACAGTTTTGAATGGACTTTGCCTTGGGTAGCCTGCTTATGTGATCAAGTCTAGTAACCAAAACATCCAGGCCGGTATGTTCTTTCGACTTCCCTTCGGAATTCTCCTCAATTTCATCGGTTAGTAGCCAAACATGCGCGTTGTTGAAGTCATGGTCGCTTGCACGGATAGTTGCATGAGTATCGTGTTGGCTTAACGTATTTTCCATAACGTAGCCAACCTCAAGCCCCAGGCAAACAACTACAAGCAAAGAAGCCAGGGATCGATTCAAAACCAGATTAGTCACAAAGCAAGGTAACGCAATGTTGTTAACTTTCATTTTTATCAGTTAGTTTTTTTCTTGGAAATAGATCATGTTTGCTTTTGCATTTTCTACCCATGAAGCGCAGCAGTAATACTTTTATCTTCCGTAGTATAGCTTACACGTTAGCTGCTTCGTGGTTGATTCCAATTCTGCTTCTATGTCTTTTCGAAGCGATGCCGCGGCACTATCTGCCCGGTGATCGGCTTGAGAAGTCGCAGCTGCATGGAACTGTGGAAAGCGTTATTGAATCTGATGAAGAGGAACGCGAGCACAAAGAGTCGGCTGATGCCGCTCCACTGTATTGCATATCAGGTGTTGATTTCGATTACACCCGGGTGGCAAATCGTGTCAAACCCGGTCTTCTGAATGTTCGGGCTAATTTGCGGCCGCCATTGTTTCGCCTTCACTGCTCGTTGATTATTTGAGTATACGGTTTCGGCCTGGTACCAGGCCCGTTCAGGGATGCTCTGCGCCCAAATCATATTCAAATTTTTAAATCAACAAAACGTATTCAATGGTTCATCAACAAATCCCATCAGATGGGCTCATCGGACTTAAGCAGAATTGGCGTGCCGATGCAGTCTCCGGTTTTCTTGTTTTCTTGTTAGCATTACCACTGAGCCTGGGCATCGCTAAAGCCAGTGAGTTTCCGCCTGCCATGGGGGTGCTTACCGCCATGATCGGAGGCATGGTGGTAAGCTTGTTTGCCGGCTCCCGCCTTACAATTAAAGGACCTGCGGCAGGGCTCATTACTATTTGTGCCGGTGCAGTGATGGAGATGGGTGGCGGTACCGCGGGGTGGCATTTTGCGCTGGGGGCCATTGTGGTAGCGGCTGCTATTCAAGTTCTCTTTGGCTTCCTCAAGTTTGGCACGCTCAGCGATTTCTTTCCTCACTCGGCTGTGCACGGCATGCTGGCCGCCATTGGGCTTATCATCTTTTCGAAACAAATACATGTTTTGCTTGGCATAGATCCAGCCACCTTAAAGGGGCTCGAGCCATTTGAACTCTATCAGCAAATTCCACACTCAATTACTCATGCCGATCCGCGCGTTACGCTGGTCGGCCTTGTGAGCCTTATTATCATTTTCGGGATGCCGCTCATCAAGTCTAAATGGGTAAAAAAAATACCCGCTCCTATGGTTGTTCTGGGCATTACGATTCCGATGGCACTCATCATGGATTTCAAGCACACGGAGCCTGCGTTTGATCTGGTCAAGATTGGTGACTTCTGGGGGATGGTTGGTTTCAACGCTGATTTTGGCATGTTGGGCACGGGCGTGTTTTGGAAGTATGTGTTTATGTTTTTGTTCATTAACAGCCTCGAATCGCTGCTCACGGTTAAAGCCATTGACGGGCTCGATCCGTGGAAGCGGGTGTCGAACCCCAATAAAGATCTGGTGGCGGTGGGCGTTGGAAATGCTACTTCGGCCCTGTTGGGCGGCCTGCCCATGATTTCGGAAGTTGCCCGAAGTTCGGCCAATGTCTCTTTCGGTGGTCGCACACGCTGGGCCAATTTCTTTCATGGCTTTTTTCTGCTGGTGGCCATGCTGCTTTTTATTCCGGTGATTGAAATGATACCCAATACGGCTCTGGCGGCTCTGTTGATTGCGGTTGGGTACCGCCTGGCATCACCCAATGAGTTCTTTAAGACGTATAAAATCGGATCGGAGCAACTGATAATTTTTGTCGTTACAATCATAATAACTCTGTACACGGATTTGCTCCTGGGTGTTGGTGCAGGCATTTTGATGAAATTCATTTTTCACATCATTAACGGAGCGCCTCTGCGCAGTTTGTTCCGCGCTCGCTACGAGTATTTTGAAACAGAAACAGAACAGCATGTTAAAGTCAAGGATTCAGCGATTTTTTCAAATCTCATCAGCTACAAGAAACTATTCGCGCAATTCAAGCCTGGCAAAAAGGTGATCATCAATTTTGCAGATGCCCGCATTGTCGACCATACGTTTATGGAAGCTTTGCATCACATTGAGGAAGAGCGGCACCAGCGGGGAGATGAAATCCTGACCATTGGGTTTGATAACTTCCGGGCACTGTCCAATCACCCGCTGGCGACTCGCAAGTATGATCCCGGCAAGCAGAATATGCTGGAGATTCGGCTTACCCCGCGCCAACTGGAGCTGCGCAGATATGCCGAGCAGCAGGACTTTAACTTCTTCCCTCAACGGGCGCGCACAGCTGCCAAGTATAAAGATTTCCCCATTGCCAAGGGCAACCAGATTCAATTCGAGGAGAATATGTTGAGCAAGTTCACCGACACGCATAAAATTGAAATCAGCGACATCTCCCTGGTTGAAGGTGCGCGACAGGAACGGAAGGAGGCCCACATGACTGTTGCTTTTGTTACCGAAACGGAACTGGGGTTACCTGATTTTGCGCTTGAGCCGGAGAGCTTTGGTACGCGCTTATCCGACCTGATTCATGGCAAGGACATAGACTTCTCGGCCTCTCCCGTCTTTTCACGGAAGTATTACCTCCGGGGGTTTGATGAGCGGAAAATCCGAGAGTTCTTTCATTCGGACGTAATCTCGTTTCTGGAGACCCACGATGACATCCACATGGAGTGCCACAAGCACAAACTTCTGATCTACATGAAAATGGATACGTTGGCGACAGAAGAAATCGCGCGGCTGGGGCAGCTGGCAGCTGATTTTGTTGAAGCGGCCCACCGCAAGGCGAATGCTACGGTGTAACTTTACTGCAATGATGCACATTCGGGTTCTGCTCCTTTTGCTGGTCACCGCTTCCACGTTTGCTCAGGGAACTCGCCAGCACACCAGCAATAGCAACGGCTGGTATATGTACTTTGGCGATCATAAGATTTCTCCTAAATGGGGCGTGCATCTCGAGGCTCAATTCAGGCGGCATGACGTCATCACCAGCGGGCAACAATTGCTGCTCCGTACGGGCATCAACTACCACCTTACCGACCAAACGTTTCTGACGGCCGGTTATGCTTTTATCGAGACCTATCCTTACGGAGAGTTTCCCGTGAAAGCCACCTTCCCGGAGCATCGCATCTGGCAGCAGGCCCAGGTTAAAAGTCAATTGCATAAATGGGAGATGGTCAGCCGGTTTCGGCTTGAACAGCGTTGGCTTTATCTTCCGGTTCAGCAGAGTGATGGCAGTTTTGCTCCGGGCGATGCCGTGTATCAAAACCGGTTCCGGATATTCACGCGGTTTTCAATCCCGTTCAAAGGGGAGACGATTGTTGACAAAAGCTGGTATGTCACCTTTTACGATGAAATCTTTGTCAGCTTTGGGAAGCATGTAGGCATGAATGTGTTTGATCAGAACCGGGCTTATGTGGCACTAGGTTATCGCATTCCCAGGATCGGCCGACTTGAGTTCGGTTACATGCATCAGCTATTACTCAAGAGCAACGGAACTCAGGTAGAAGATAACCATACGCTCCAACTCGGACTGATCAGTAACATCCCGTTCTTCAAGCAGCCGTAGCAAGTTTCTTTCGGTTGATCGCGATGAATAAAACACCTTGCGCAAACAGTACAACCAATGTGAGCAGCGATACGTTTGCCAGGACGGACTCGGGCGCAGATTGCCATCGCCAATAAATTCCAAGAATCGCCCAGCCTACGACCAGTGTGAAAGAAAGGGCAAGGTACTTCCACGTCATACCAGCGGCCAGCACTGCGGCCACCAGAATCATGACGATCGTCCAGGTGGTGCCGGTAAGCGGGTAGCCGCTCCACTGCCAATGGAGCAAGAGGCACGATGTGTTGGCAATCGTGGCCACGCAGATCCACGCAAAGTAGACTGAGAATGCAGTTTGCGAAAAGCGCTGAAGCCACACGCGCAGCTCAACCGCGCCCCGCAGCAACAGAAAAATTCGGCTGAGGGAAAACCAAAGCACCAGCATGACAATAAGTGACCACCCGGGTAGCAGGTAATGCCACACCAGAATCCATGCGGCATTGGCCGCACAGGAGATCAAAAACCACTTGCTGAATTCAGGAAACCAGAGCTGTTGGCGAAGGGTGCCCCATTGGATAATCACAAAGCCCAGTAGCAGAAGGTAGATCACACTCCAGATGCCGAAGGTGATTCCGGCTGGTGTAAACAGGCTTGGGTAAAGGGCTGAGATCTGCCCTGTGTTCATGCCGTTGATCGGTAATATGTTCGCAAGGGCATTAACCGTAATAACCGCAGCGAAGCCGAGTGTGTTTGCGAGGGGCCAAAATATTTTGGAGTTCATACCATTAAAACACCGGAGATGGGGATTGGTTTGCCGGATACCATTTTCATTTGCCTTTGCCCGATAGCAATACTACTTTCGCTCCCCTTACACCCTTTTGATGATGAAAACTGCTGGTTTGCTTCTGGTTGCCTTGGGGGCCTTTGTAGCCTGCCAATCGCCCAAGCCTCAATCCGTTAGTCAATATCCGGAAACGGTAAAAGTTGACAGTACCGATACCTACTTTGGTGCATCCGTAGCTGACCCCTACCGGTGGCTCGAAAACGATACTTCAAAGGAAACAGCCGATTGGGTTACGCGGCAGAATGACGTTACGTTCTCGTACCTCAAAAACATTCCCTACCGCGATGCCGTTAGGGCGCGGCTCCAGGAGCTGAACGATTACGAAAAACTCGGTGCGCCCTTCCGGAGAGGTGAATATTACTACTTCTACAAGAACACGGGTTTGCAGAATCAGTCGGTGCTGTACCGCAAGAAGGGTGAGAACGGTGCGCCCGAAGTGTTTCTTGATCCCAACACGTTCTCAAAGGATGGCACCACCACGATGAGCGATTTATCTTTCTCAAAGGACGGTTCGCTGCTTGCATTTCAGATTTCCAAAGGAGGTGCCGACCGCGGAGAGGGAGTTGTCATTCGCACGGCCGATAAGACATTGGTGGAAGACACCATTCGGAACATGAAGCAAAGTGGCATTTCGTGGAAGGGCAATGAGGGTTATTACATCAACCGGTTTGCCGAAGGTCTAAAAAGTAACCTGGCTGCTCGTAACGAGTATCAGGTGTTATACTACCACAAGCTTGGCACGCCCCCATCGCAAGACCTGGTCATTTTTGGAGACAAAATCAAAAGGAGGTTTGTCGGAGGCACTGTTACAGAAGATGGACGATATCTTATCATTGGTGCCGCAGAGAGTACCACAGGAAACGAGTTGTATGTGCAGGATTTAGCGAAACCGGGCAGTACTATCATTCCGATTAAAACCGGTTTTGAAAGTGACCAGAACGTGATCGAGAATGATGGCTCCAAACTAATCATTGAAACCAATTACAATGCGCCCAATAGCAAGGTGGTGTGGGTCGATGCTGAAAATCCCTCTTTCGAAAACTGGAAGGACTTGATTCCCGAGACTAAAAACACATTGACTACGTCCACAGGGGGAGGAAAAATCTTTGCCTTCTACCTGGTAGATGTGAAAACGCAGGTGAAGCAATATGACCTTGCGGGTAAGCTGGAACGTGAAGTGGAGTTGCCCGGCATTGGCAGTGCTTCCGGTTTTGGCGGCCGCAAGGAGGATCAGGATGTGTATTACACCTTTACTTCATTTACGTATCCGCCCACCATTTTTAAGTACAACGTGGCCTCCGGGAAGTCTACTGAGTATGAACGCCCGGCCGTGAAGTTCAATCCCGAAGACTACGAAACGAAGCAGGTGTTTTACACCAGCAAGGATGGCACCCGCATTCCGATGTTTATTGTCCATAAAAAGGGCCTTGAACTGAACGGCAAGAATCCGACCTGGTTGTATGCCTACGGTGGCTTCAATATCAGCCTCAGACCCTCGTTCAGCACTTCGCGCATTGTGTGGCTGGAGAACGGTGGCGTTTTTGCCCAGCCTAATCTGCGGGGTGGTGGCGAGTATGGAGAGAAATGGCATCTGGCCGGCACTAAGATGAACAAGCAAAACGTATTTGATGATTTCATTGCGGCTGGTGAATACCTCATCAACGAGAAGTATACTTCGAGCGACTACCTGGCCATCAATGGAGGTTCCAACGGAGGCTTGCTCATCGGTGCGGTGATGACCCAGCGACCCGACCTCGCAAAAGTCGCGGTGCCGCAGGTGGGCGTGCTGGACATGCTCCGATATCACAAATTCACGATTGGTGCTGCCTGGGCCACGGATTATGGCACGGCTGAAGATTCAAAAGAAATGTTTGAATACCTGAAGGCATATTCACCATTGCACGCGCTAAAGCCCGGCACCAAGTACCCGGCAACCATGGTAACCACGGCCGACCATGATGATCGGGTAGTGCCATCCCACAGCTTCAAATTTGCCGCAACATTACAAGAACATCAGGCGGGCGATAATCCGACACTTATTCGCATTGACGTTAATTCAGCTCATGGCTCATCCAATATCAGCAAGAGCATTGACCTGATTGCCGATTACTACTCGTTTGCGTGGTACAACATGGGCGTACTGCCGCCAATTGCGAAGGAGAAAATGTAGGAGGAAAGCACGATGCTGGATTCTGTATTTTTTTGATACAAGAATCCAGTATCTAGTATCTAGTATCTAATATCCAGTATCAAGCATCCAGCACCCATTTCAGCCATTTGGCTGCTTTATTTTAAGTGCCGTTTTTTCACCAACAAGTTCAATTAGCTCGGGCAAGTTGGCCTCTTTTATCTTTTTAACAGATTTGAAGTGGGCCAACAGTTTGTCGGCCGTTTTTTTACCAATGCCGGGAATGCCCTCCAATTCGGTAACAAAGGTGGATGAACTTCGCTTCTGCCGGTGAAAGGTAATGGCAAAGCGGTGGGCCTCATCGCGAATGCGTTGCAGCAACAGCAAGCCCGCTGATTTCTTGCTGATGTGCAGCGGTAACGGATCTTCGGGGTAATAAATTTCCTCCAGTTTTTTGGCTATGCCGATGATGGGAATTTTTCCGTAGATGCCCAGCTCGTGCAAGGCCTCGCACGCGCTGCTTAACTGGCCTTTGCCACCATCCACCACAATCAGATTGGGGAATTCACCCTGCTCTTCGATGATGCGCTTGTACCTGCGGTTCACAATTTCCTTCATGGAGGCGAAGTCATCAGGCCCGGTAACGGTTTTAATATTGAAGTGACGATAACCTGCCTTGTTAGGCTGCCCGTCAACAAAGCGCACCATGGAGGCCACCGGGTTGGTGCCCTGAAAATTGGAGTTATCAAAGCACTCGATAACCTTGGGAAACGTAGTGAGTCGCAAATCTTTTTGAAGAATGTGAAGCACTTCGTTCTTCTTCGTCTTCTTTTCTGCTTTTTCTGTTTCTGTTTTTTGCTTCGCAAAAAGGGCGTTTTTCAGCGAAAGCGCCACCAGCTTGCGCTTGTCGCCAATTTGCGGCACAACCACTTCTAGGTTTTCAGCCTCCAACGCCAATTCAACATTACTGAAGACGATGGGGTTTGCACTGTGATAGTCGTGCCGAAGGCTCACCAGCACCAGGCCGGCCAGGTCGGCATCGGTTTCTTCAAGTTTCTTTTTTACCTCTACATTTTTAGAAAAAATGATGGCGCCCTCTTTCACCATCATGTAGTTGAGGTAAGCATGCTGCTCGGTGCTGGCAATGGTGATAACATCAATATCGGTGAGCTTCCGGTTAACGACCAGCGATTTGGTCTGAAACTTCTCCACTAAATCCAGTTTGTGTTTGTAACGCGCGGCCTGTTCGTACTCCATTTTTTGGGCCGCCTCATTCATTCGCGCGAGAAAAGTTTCTTCGACCACACTTACGTTGCCCTTCAAAATGCTGCGCGCCTGCGCGATATCTTCCAGGTAACTGGCTTCATCTTGCAACCCCTCGCAGGGGCCACGGCAGTTACCGATGTGGTACTCCAGGCAGACTTTGAATTTCTTCTGCTCAATATTTTCAGCGGAAAGCAGCAGGCTGCAGGTGCGGATGGAATACAGTTGACGCACAAGCTCCAGTACGGCCTTCATCGATACTACGCTGGTGTACGGCCCGAAATACTCGCCCTGCCTGGGAATGTATTTGCGCGTGGAGATGATGCGCGGAAAGCGTTCTTTCAAAATGCACAGGTACGGAAACGTTTTATCGTCCTTGAGCAGGATGTTGTATTTCGGCTGATTCTCTTTGATGAGGTTGTTCTCTAGCAGCAGCGAGTCAAATTCAGAATTTGTGATGGTGAATTCCAGCCGCCTGATTTCCGACACCAGCTTTTCGGTTTTGCGATTGTACTGACTTTGCTTATTGAAGTAGCTGCCTACTCTTTTTTTCAGGCTCTTGGCCTTGCCCACATAAATGAGCCTTTCATCAGCATCATAAAAGCGATACACGCCCGGTTGGTCGGGCAGAGAGGCTACCTGATCGCGCACCGCTTCCTTCATTGTTCAAAAATAGCGGAATATCCGCCATTTGCTTACTTTCGAACTGCCAACCACGCCCGTGAAGCAACGCCTCACCTTTGCAGGATTAGTTTTCTCTCTTGTCGCTCAGGCTCAGTCGAGCCAGTTTTCGAATTTGGGGAGTTGGAGTATCCTGAACGCGAACGTAAAGCTCAACGAGAAGTGGGCTGTTTTTGCTGAGGGCCAGATTCGTTCACTTAAGTTTTACGATGACTTTCACTATTACGAAGTCAAGGGAGGCGTGCAGTATAATCTCGATAAGAATTTTTCGGTTGCGATAGCCGGTGGAAGCTATAACACCTACAGCCCGGGTGGTTCATTTGAAGACCCGAAGTTGAGTGACGAGGAGCGTTTGTGGGAACAGCTAACCATGAAACAGTATTTTCAACGCGTGAAGTTTGAACACCGCTACCGGGCCGAGCAACGTTGGACCCAGACGGGATTCCGCCATCGCTTTCGTTACCGCATCAATGCAGTGGTTCCGCTCGGCAAGCAGCGCCAGGTGGTGGCAGGCGTCTGGTACCTGAACTTCTCAAATGAGATTTTTTTTACCAACCAGGCACCCTACTTCGAGCGAAACCGGTTTTTCATGGGCGTGGGCCGAAAGATGACCGAAACCCTGACGCTGCAAACCGGCTACATGCAGCAGTTTGACTATCGCCTTGTGGACGAAATCGGCCGTAATTTTTTTCAGATCTCTTTCCTGTTTGACTTGCGCTGGAAGGGGCACCCTGCTGAGAAAGTGCCTACCCACGTAGACTAATTGTCAATATCCCACGGTTCTTCGTCTGTCTTCAGCGTATCTGACTCTATGATCATACGGCTGCAATCGAGCGACATATCTAATCCGCTCGCGGGCCGCTTAAACATTCCTTTCACGATACCTGACTGCGTATCGGCATAGGCTTTGAGCATGAACTTGCTCCAGATCGGGCGTGCCGATTTGGCACCTGCGCCAAACCCCCAGGTAGGGAAGTGTACCGAGCGCTCATCGCCACCCACCCAAACACCGGCCACCAGGTCGTGCGTGCAACCAACATACCATCCATCGCTGGCATCGTTGGTGGTTCCGGTTTTGCCGCCAAGCTCGTTATCGATTTTCAACTCCAGCGGAAGTCCTCCGGACGTTCCGCGTTCTTCTTCCACACCGCCCTTCAGCATGTAAATCATTTTGTAGGCTGTTTGCTCATCAATCGCCTGCCGGGTTTTGGGCACAAAATTCTCGATCACGTTTCCATTTTTGTCTTCAATGCGGGTGATGAAAAAGGGTTCGGTGTAAATGCCGGAATTCACAAAGGTGCAATAGGCAGCCGTCAACTCGAACAGAGACACATCGCTCGTACCCAGGCACAGCGAAGGCACTGCGGCCAACTCGCTATCGATGCCCACATCGTGGGCAAAGCGAACTACGTTTTGCATACCGAGTTCCTGCATGAGTTGAGCCGTGATCGAATTCACGGAGCGGGCCATAGCCTGCCGCAGTGTCATTTTTGATCCATCGCCAAACGAACCATCAAAGTTTTTCGGTTGCCACGTGCCGCCCTCGGGCAATGAGAAAGGAGGTGAAATATCTGATTTGATTTCGCAGGGCGAAATGCCCGACTCCATGGCAAGACCGTACACAAAAGGCTTGAAAGTAGAACCCGGCTGACGTTTGCCCAACTTGACGTGATCAAACTTGAAGAATTTGTGATTGAACCCTCCGACCCAGACTTTGATGTGCCCGGTGTTTGGATCCATTGCCATCATCCCACTTTGGAGGAAGCGCTTGTAGTAATTCAGTGAGTCCATGCTACTGAAGAGCGTGTCGCGTTCACCCTGCCAGGTGAAAATCGTCATCGGCTTTTTCAGGTTGAGCATGATCTTTACTGAGTCATCACCCTCTCCGTAGCGCGCCACCAGGTTTTTGTACGTATCGGTTGCCTTGATTCGCGTTTGCAGGAAAGTTTTGATCTCCTGCCCGTCTTCGTTTACCCAAGGGTTTCGCTTGCGTTTCGCCCATTCATCAAAGAATTGTTGTTGCAAAACAGCCATGTGCTCGTTCATGGCCTCTTCGGCATAGCGCTGCAGCCGGCTATCGATTGTGGTATAGATTCTCAGCCCTGAATTCCACAAGTCAATTCCTTTTGCATTGCAGTAAGCCATTAAATAGTTGCTTGCCACGGTTCGAAAATAAGTCGCCAATCCGTCATTTTGATTTTGAACATTATAGTCCAGTTCAATGGGCAAGGCTTTGATGGAGTCATATTGCTCGCGGGTGGAAATCATGAAGCCGTGCCGGTATACTTTCGCCAACACTTCGTTGCGCACCCGCATCGCATTGTTGGGATTTCTGTAAGGATTAAATCTGGAAGGCGCCTGCAACATGCCGATGAGAATGGCCGACTCCTGGAGATTCAAACTGTCCTGCGGCTTATTGAAGTACGTTTCGGCCGCCACTTTGATTCCGAATGCGTTACTGCTGAAGTTGGCTGTGTTCAGGTATAATGCAATAATTTCTTCTTTGGTAAAGTTGCGTTCAAGTGAAACCGAAATGATCCATTCTTTGCTCTTCTGCACAATGCGCCTAGGTAAGCTTCCAAGCCTGGCCAGGTGGCCGTCAGAGCTTTTGTCCGGGTTCATGGTAAACAGATTTTTCGCCAACTGTTGCGTAATGGTGCTACCTCCGCCCTGGAGGTTAAAAGTAAGCACACCGTAAATCACACGCAGGTAAGCAGGAAAGTCCAGACCCGAGTGTTGATGAAAGCGGTGATCTTCTGAAATGAGTAAGGTATTAACCAAAATTGGCGAAAGTTGATCGTAGGTAACCTGGCTGCGGTTATAGCGAACGTAACGGCCTAGTAAGACGCCATCGGCCGCAATCAGTTCGGATGACAAGTCATTCTCCGGATTTTCAATCTCTTTCAAACTGGGCATGCCGCCATACAAGCCGAACAAGTCGATGCTGACGGTGTACAGGTATAGCGGGAGCCCCAGAATAAAGCAGAGGAAAAAAATCCAGATGTATTTGATGACCTTGGGCACCCAGTTCTTGCGGGTGTCCAGCAGTTTACGGAGTTTGGTTTTGATAGTTCCGGTCGAAGAAGGTGAGGTACTCATCCAGCGCTTTGTTTTTATAAAAAATCTGGAAGTTGTCTTTGGTGATAACAAAGGTATTGAATTTATACATCGAAAAGGGCGGTTGCTTTTCGGTCTGGCTTCGAAACTTGTCAAAATACGCCAAGGCTTCTTCTTTGTCGGCTAATGGCTGTACGAGGGTAAGCACAAATTCGTCACTCAATACCAGGCTGCTCGTCTGCAGATTTTTTTCCTTCCACTGCGAAGCGTTGAATCGGTCAAGCGCGGTGGCTACGGCATTGGTCAACCGATCGGCCGTCCGGTAGATCACAACAAAGTAGTGGGGTTCATCAAAGGATTCGATGAACCGAATGCCTTTCGCTTTCTCCAGGCGCTCGGTCAAGGCACGTGATGTGGCTAACAGCTGGCCGGCATAACGCCCTAGATCGGTCTCGCTGTACTTCTTTTCGAATTCAGCTAACTCATATTGATAACGGGCAATATCTTCCGTTTTACCGACAAGCAGAATGCCGAATAATTCCAGTTGAGGTGAGAAAAATGTTTCGCCCAACGCGTTTGCTTCATCCAGGCGGGCGCGCGCCATCCGCAGGTTGTTTTCCTGGTAATATGCGTATGCTTCTTTGTAGATCAGCTTCTGTTTTTCGGCTGCCACGCTGGTCTCTTTCAGGTAGTCCGGGTTGATGAGAATCCGCGTGAATGTGGAAGTCGGATACTGGTCTTTTAACTGTTGCGCGTATTGATTGGCCTTATCGCTGCCCTTTTCCTTTTCGATCAGGTAGAGTTTGTACAACGTTTCGGGCACACGTGCCGATTGCGGGTAGCGGGTAAGCAGTTTCTCGTACGATTCGGCCGCATTATCTTTTTCCAACAATTGAAAGTAATATAGATCGCCCAGGCGAAAATAGGCTTCTTCAATCTTAGCGTTGGCTTCCTTTACTTGTTTCTCGGTGCGGGGCAACTGTGCGAAAACTTTCCCCACTTCATCCACCGCCTTGGTTTCAGTTTGCGGGATGTTCGCCACCGAATCTTTTGCTACGGGTTGAACATCGGCCACACGGGGCCCGCTCAGTTGCTCGGCCGCTTTGTTAGAGCGTCTCCAGTTGTCCCCCAGAGTAATATTGCCCCATATGCGTTGAAACTCCGATTGGCCGAGTGCCACTGCGCTGGGGTTGCCGAAGTACCAATCGGCCACGGTATTGTCATCGCCCGAGTTAAACTGGCGGAAGAACTCGCTCTGCGGGCCCGCTGGCGTAGAACTTCCCGTATTTTTCTTTCGTTTTTTTCGCGTGCTGGTCACGGGCTTGTTTCTGGCGGCCAGCGTGGAATCGAGTAACTGGCGGAGTGGGAGAGAATCCATAGCTGCCATGGCAAGCAGGCTGTCGTTCCAGATAATGGTTTCCGTATGTAAGGCAAATTCGCCAAGAATTTCCTGTCGCTTCTTGATCGCCTCCAGGTTTTCGAAATCGCGGGGCAGCGCCTGAACCGCACTGTCGTAGTAGTTCTTGGCCAGCGTGTATCGCTGCAGCGAATCAAAATAGATTTGCCCCATGCGCAGAAATGACTGCCCCTGAACGCGTTTGTTAGTGCCGCTGTGGGCAGCCAGTTCAAAATCTTCGAGCGCTTGAGGCAGATTACCCTGCTTGCGTTCAAACTCACCGAGCTCGTAGTAAATCTTATCGACAAACTCGGCATTCTTTGAGTCAGCCAGCATTTTTTCAAACTGCTTACGGATGGTGCGCACGTTGCGCGAATTATCTAACCGCGCAACCTGCGCGAGGTTGAGTCGCGCATAGAAATCAATCTCGTAGTCGGGGTGCGTAGCCAGGCATTTGCGGTAGTAATTATACGCTTCCGATCCGAAGCCGAGTTGCTGGTAGACCTGGCCGATGAGAAAGTAGATTCGGCCTTTCCGGTCCTGCCGGGTCAGCAGAGAATCAGCCTGGGTGAGGCTGCGCACCATATAGTCGTAATTGTTGCGCACCTGAAAATAGTAAGCCTTGTTGAGATAGAAATCTTTTTGTGTTTCGCGTTCCAGTTTTTGTTTTTCCAGAAAGGCGCCCACTTCTTCGGCTTTGTCGAATTCGCCCATTTCTGTGAACGTGCGCAGCAAATGCACCAGGGCCTTGTGTCGCACAGCAGCGTCATTGCTTTTCGTATTAACGTACTTGAACGTTTGCACGGCATTTTCCCAGTCGCAGGCGTACAAC
>JBKCJM010000062.1:0-21651 GCA_046301755.1 Cyclobacteriaceae bacterium | reverse complement strand
TCATAAAGGTGAGCACCAAGTTTCGCGGATCAGAGCCAGCGGCACCCCACCCCGACTTTGCCAGAAGCTTTGTCAGCGGTATGCGAAAAACGCTGGCCTCCCAACCCGTTGCCAAGCCATCGGCTTACAAACCCTCGGCCGACTTCAAGCCGAGCGATACTTCGGGCTTGCAGGAAGGCATGAAAGTAGAGCACCCCAAATTCGGTTTTGGAACCGTGGTGAAGATGGATAACAGCGGGGCCGACCGGAAAGCCCACATTCGTTTTGATGATTTTGGTGAGAAGACATTATTACTTAGCTTTGCCAAGCTAAAAATTCATCAGAATTAGTTGATTTCATGAGTATTACGGCCATCTTGTCGGAGATTGAAAAACTTCCGGTGAAAGATCAAATCGAACTTCATGGCCAGCTGTCAACCCGATTGAAAAAGCGAGCAAGAGTTCTTGAATCACTTAACGAGCTGAAAGGATCGGGCAAAGGCATTTGGGAGATAGATGCTCAGGAATATGTGAGTCAACTTAGGGGTGATGAGCGCGTCTAACAACGTTTTTGTTGATACCGCACCATTCATTTATTTGGTAGAAGGACACCCCGAATTCTCACAGCCAATTGTCAACTATTTTGCTGATCAGCTTTCGATTTTTGAGTCGCAGTTTTTCACGAGTACCATCACCCTTGCCGAATTCTTAGTGAAACCAAAGCAACGAAACGACCAAGGCGTTATTACGAAGTTCAAGGATAAACTGAATGAGTACGATGTTTTGATTGCTGATATTTCGATTGATGTAGCTGAGCTCTCTGCCGATCTTCGGGTGAAGTACCCCAAAATCAAGATGGCGGATGCTATTCAACTGTCCGCTGCAATTCGATTTGGATGCACAAAATTCCTGACGAATGACCAGGGATTAAATGCTGTAACCGAACTTCAAATACTTTCTGTACGTGATTTACCAAAATAAAATGATAGGCGAATACAACTCCCAACGGTCACCCATTATTCTCAAAGAGTACGGCCGCAACGTTCAAAAATTAGTGGACCACATCCGCTCGGTGCCCGACAAGGAAAAACGCACCGAAATGGCGACCACCCTGCTTGAGCTTATTAAACAGTTAGCCCCGGTGGGCAAGGACAATCAAGAAAACCCCCAACGGATGTGGGACGACCTTTTTGTGATCGCCAATTTTGATATGGATATCAACAGCCCCTACCCAATGCCGGAGCGCGATATCCTGTTCAAAAAGCCAAAGCGCATGCCGTATCCGCAGGAAAACGTGCGTTGGAAGCATTATGGCAAAAACATCGAACGCCTGGTGAAAGAGGTGCTGAAGGACGAAACGATCAAAGACAAGGAAGAGGCGGTGATCTACCTGGGCAAGCTGATGAAGACTTTCTACAGCAACTGGAACAAGGAGATGCTCGATGACTCGGTGATTCTAAAAGACATCAAAGCCATGTCGGACGGGCAGCTCACCATGAACATTGAAAAAGTGCGGGAAGACAATCTTTTCGAAAAGCTGTACCGCGACAAGAAGAAGCCCTTCCAGCACGGCCAGGGCGGAGGTGGCGGTGGCGGGCAGCGCCATCAGGGCGGTAAACGCCCGTTCAATAAGAATCGTCATAACCCGCATCGCAGGCGCGACTCATGAGTGTTTTCCGCATCAAAGGCGGGAAAAAATTATCTGGTGATATTATCCCGCAAGGGGCCAAAAATGAGGCCCTTCAAGTGCTCTGCGCTGTGTTTCTCACACCCGAGCCGGTAACCATTCACAACGTCCCCGACATACTGGACGTCAACAAGCTCATCGAGCTTATTGGCGACTTGGGCTGCACGGTTGAAAAACTGGGAAAAGGATCGTACCGGTTTACCGCCTCAGACATCGATACCGATTTCCTGCAGTCGGAGGCCTATCGAAAGAAAGCGGCTGCGCTGCGCGGCTCCGTGATGCTTCTGGGGCCCATCCTGGCCCGGTTTGGTCAGGCGAGCATACCCAAACCTGGTGGCGACAAGATTGGCAGGCGGAGATTGGACACGCACTTTCTGGGTTTCCAGAACCTGGGTGCCCAGTTTCGCTACGAGGCTGACGGCAATCTATTCCATATCGATGCTACTCACCTCACGGGCAAGTACATGCTGCTGGACGAAGCCTCGGTAACGGGCACCGCTAACATCGTGATGGCAGCGGTGAAGGCCAAAGGCAAGACCACGCTTTACAACGCAGCCTGCGAGCCTTATCTTCAACAGTTGTGCGCCATGCTCAACCGCATGGGCGCCCGCATCTCCGGCATCGGCTCAAATCTGCTGGAAATTGAAGGGGTTGAGACATTGCGCGGAACCGACCATACCATACTTCCCGATATGATTGAAATCGGAAGCTTCATCGGCTTGGCAGCCATGACGCAATCTGAGATTACGATCAAGAATTGCCGGATTGATATGCTGGGGATTATACCCGAAATCTTCCGGAGGCTGGGGATACGAATGGAGTTCCGCGGAGACGATATCTTTATTCCTTCGCAGGAGCGCTACGAAATTGAGACCTTCATTGACGGCTCCATTCTGACAGTGGCCGATGCGCCTTGGCCGGGCTTCACACCCGACTTGCTCAGTATTGTACTGGTAGTGGCTACCCAAGCCAAAGGCACAGTGCTCATTCATCAAAAGATGTTTGAGAGCCGCTTGTTCTTTGTTGACAAATTGATTGACATGGGCGCCCAAATCATTTTGTGCGATCCCCATCGTGCAACCGTTATTGGGCTCGACCGCAAGCAAGCCCTGCGCGGCATCAAGATGTCATCACCCGACATCCGGGCTGGCGTGGCGCTGCTTATCGCTGCCCTCTCGGCAAGCGGTGAAAGTGAAATTTCAAATGTTGAGCAGATCGACCGGGGGTATCAGGACATCGAAGGACGACTTAGAAAGTTGGGTGCCCAAATTGATCGACTGTAATAATTGATTGCTGTTTTCGTTGAGATACAAAAAAAACATCATGCGTTCGCTAGCGTTCACCGTAATCTTCTGTATTACCTTATTCACAAAAGGGCGTTGTCAGGATGACGAACTGATAACTCCCGGCTTTTTGCTGAAACTGGCTCCTCAAAACTTCACGCAGAATGAACTCAAGATGTGGGGTGAGATTTTTCTGGGGGCCGAACGAAAAAAGAGCCTGAATCTATCCTTGTATGGCCGACTCTCACAACAGGACCAAACCATGTATTTTTACCCCGGTGAGGTATACACTGGCCTTGGGACAGAGATCGCCTACCGGAAATACATCAGTCCGATAAAGAAAATGGAGACGAGGCGCGGCAAGAGTTTTTTGCAGGGAATCTATGCAAGTGGATACGTTCAGGCCGGGCGATTTAGCAGCGAGGGAACCATAACCACTTACGTATACCCAACGAACAATTCACCAGTTGCTACCGCACAGTATGACGTTCGCGAAGAAGTTAACAATATGGGCTTTGGGTTTACATTGGGTGTTAACCGAACGCTTTGGAAGGTTTTGTTTATTGATGCCTACATTGGTGGTGGCCTGCAATTTGCCAATCAGACGCTATCGGAACCTCTTCCACCAAATGCCTTTTACGGATTTTACAACGATATCACAGATCCCGGCTATCAGGGCATATTACCTAAGTTTGGCCTTCTGATCGGAGTAAGGTTATAATACCAGCCCGACCGGGCAATGATCCGAGCCGTAATACTCGTTGAAAATCATAGCTTCCTTTACATTTCCTTTTAGCCGCTCATCCACCAGGAAGTGATCAATGCGCCAGCCTACGTTGCGTTCGCGTCCGTTGGTGACATAGTTCCAATACGTGTATTTCACTTCTTGCGGATGTAAGGCGCGGAAGGTATCGATTAGCCCCGTTTCGAGAAGCCCCGTGAAGCCATCAATCTCGCGCTGTGTATAACCGGCCGAAACATTGTAATTCTCCTTTGGCCGTGCAATATCAATCGCCTGGTGCGCAACGTTGAAATCACCGCAGGCAATTACGGGTTTCCGTTTTCGCAGCCAGTTAATGTAATAGTTAAATTCATAGTCCCAGCGCTCGCGATAGTCGAGTCGGGCTAACCCCTCTCCCGCATTCGGTGTATACACGGTAACTACAAAAAAATCGGGATACTCGGCTGCGATTACGCGACCCTCCTGATCAAACTCGTCCATAGCCATGTCGTAGGTAACACTCAGAGGCTTTTGGCGTGTGATAATGGCCGTGCCGCTGTACCCTTTGCGCGCTTTGGATGAGTTAACAAAAACCTGATAGCCGCTCAATGCCCGCAGGGTTTCGGCCGCTTCCTCCTCGCCTGCCTTCGTTTCCTGAAGGCAAAGTATGTCGGGATTCATGGCCCCCACACTGTCGAGAAACCCTTTCTTAACAATCGCGCGGATACCGTTTACGTTCCATGAAATCAATCTCATGTATCTCTAGAATTTATGCCTGACAAACGCCTCAATTGCTTCATACTCGGCCAGACCCAGCAGATTGTACGCAGCAGCCGTGGCGTGGTTGCGGTCTTCCGCACGCACCCAAAACTCGCGGGCGTCATTGCCCGGGAATAAAGCGCTGTCTTTTTGCGATTGATGCTTAAACACCGCCTTGCGCTTCCGCAGTAGCTCATCGGGGCTAAGCGGCACTGCCATTTCAATCTGATCAATGTCCCACTCCTGCCAAGCTCCTCGGTAAAGCCACATGTAGCATTCTTTCATCCAGGGCTTGCGCTTCAATCGGTTAACCGCTTCAAAAATAGCCGTCAGGCAAACGCGGTGTGTGCCGTGCGGATCTGAAAGATCGCCTGCTGCGTAAATCTGATGAGGTTTGATTTGTTCCAGCAAGTCAACAATAATCCGAATGTCGTCTTCACCAAGGGGCTTTTTCTTCACTTTACCGGTTTCATAGAAAGGCATGTCAAGAAAGTGAGCTTGCGAATCGGGAATGCCGGTATACCGGCAGCCCGCCTTTGCCTCGCCTCTGCGAATCAATCCTTTAATCGTCAATACCTCGGGCGGATCGACCTGCCCGGGCTTCTTGTCCTTTATTGACTTGACAATCTTTTTGTAAAACTTCTCCGCATCCGCCTTCTTCAAGCCGAAGGCCTCGTTGAAGTCTCGCACAAAATCAGCAAAGCGAATGGCATCGTCATCAAACACGGCAATATTGCCGGAGGTCTGATAAGCCACGTGTACTTCATGACCCTGATCCACCAGGCGAATGAAGGTACCCCCCATCGAGATCACATCATCGTCCGGGTGCGGACTGAAAATGACCACTCGCTTGGGAAATGGCTTGGCCCGCTCCGGCCGGTTGGTGTCATCCGCCTTTGGCTTTCCGCCCGGCCAGCCGGTGATGGTGTGCTGCAATTCATTGAACACTTTGATATTGACATTGTAGGCAGATCCCCACTCATGAATTACATCCGACATGCCGTGCTCGGTATAATCATGATTCGTCAGCTTAAGAATGGGCTTGCCCACCGTCTGGCAAAGCCACACCACCGCCTTTCGCAACAACCGATCGTCCCACTGACAGGTATCCAGCAGCCAGGGTGTTTTGATTCGGGTGAGATTTGATGCCGCGGCCTGATCGAGCACCGCCAGCGTATTGGAGTGACGCTGAAGAAATGTTGATGGAATCTGGTCGGTGATCGGGCCCTCTACCGCGCGTTGCACAACCGGGGCCTTGCCCTCGCCCCAGGCCATCATGAATATCTGCCTGGCGCGCAAAATGGTGCCTACGCCCATGGTGATGGCGTTGCGTGGTACATTCTCTTCTCCAAAAAAGTCGCTGGCGGCATCTACACGGGTTACCTGGTCGAGCGTGATCATACGTGTAGACGATCGCTCTGAGGAGCCGGGTTCGTTAAACCCAATGTGCCCGGTTCGACCTACACCCAAAATCTGGATGTCAATTCCCCCTGCATCAGCAATCTTCTTTTCGTAGGATTTACAGAATGCACCAACCTTATCTTTGGCAATTGTACCGTCAGGAATATGAATATTAGAACGAATGATGTCGATGTGATCAAACAGCAGCTCGTGCATAAACCGGACGTAACTCTGCAGCGACTTTGGTTGAATAGGATAGTATTCGTCCAGGTTGAATGTAATCACATTGCGAAAGCTGAGGCCTTTCTTGTGCATATCCACCAGCTCCGCATATACGCGCGTGGGCGTAGAGCCGGTGGCCAAGCCCAATACACACATCTTTTTTTCACGTTGGCGTTGCCGAATCAAGGCAGCAATTTGCTGCGCAACATATACCGATGCTTTTTCCGAGTTCTCAAAAATTCGGGTTGGGATCTTCTCAGGGCTTTCAGATAACATCATTGTGTATCGCTTCTTGATTGTGCGTCTAATTCTCAATCCGGAAATGAAATTTTTCCCATTCTCACGGATGGTATTTTTCCCCGTTTGCCATAGTTGATCGGCTTGCCAAACAGTGTCTCATTCGCCAGCACAGCAAACAAAATTGCCTCCTTTGCATCGACCGGCACACCTAATTCACTAGTCGTTGACAAATGATACCTTCCCAAAAGCTCGCCCAACCACTTCACCAGCAACGGATTGTGAGCACCACCCCCACTTAGGTAAATCGTGAACGACTTCTTCCCGCAAGTCGCGCGGATTGACTCCGCGATTGTCTCAGCCGAAAAGCGGGTTACCGTGGCCAGCAAATCGGCTGGCCCGAGGAGCTGGGTGTTGGATTTTTCCTGCGCCTGCGCTACGTAGCCGACATTAAACAGCTCCGGCCCTGTAGTTCTTGGAAATGTCAATTTAAAAAAGGGATGTGATTTGAGTTCCCCCAGTAACCGGTCATTCACCCTACCCTCGCGCGCCCACCGCGCATCACGGTCGTATGACATGGACGGATCAAAATGGCGGACAAGTTGGTCGATTAGTGTGTTGCCGGGGCCAGTGTCCGTCACCCAAACACGGCTGGCTTTCTGCCCGGCTGGCAAGTACGTGAAGTTTGCAATTCCTCCGATGTTGAGCAGAATGCGGTTTTCTGTTTTGTGGGCCAGTAACAAAAAATCTCCATACACAGCCAGAGGAGCGCCTTCACCTCCTGCCGCAACATGCTTCTGCCTGAAATCACTCACGGTCAAAATCCCGGTAGTTACCGCAACCTGATCGCCATCGCCCACCTGAAAAGTTGAATTCACCGGGTTCTCTGGATGCATAAAGGCCGGAGCATGAAAAACGGTTTGACCATGAGACGCAATGGCGGTAATGGCTGAGCGGGATACGCGCCACTTTTTGAGGCAGTTATTCACCATTACGCCATGTTGCTGACCAAGCCACGTGTGCAGGGTCGAAAGTTTAAGAAAGTCAACCTGATCGCAGGCAAACACCTCGCGGATCATGCTTTTGAATTCAGGCGTGTAAGGTACCGTTGTAAACTGCTCAAGATTCAAACGGGTTGAGCGTCCTGAGCCTTTGATGCGGCAAAGAGCCACATCCAATCCATCCAACGAAGTGCCGGACATCAGGCCGATGATTAACCGCTCCCGCGGATGTGGGCTCACTGAGAATGTTACCGGCATAAACTGCGTCAAAGATAAAATGTTTGCCTATTGGTTACCTACAAATACTCATGTTCCCGCTACCTTTGACCTCGATGGTTTTCCGTACAGAACTACCCCTATCGCCTGCAACCCATTTGTTGGATTACCGACATCGATTAGTTACCACAGGCTCGTGTTTTGCCTTCAATATGGGCGAACGGCTGAGTGACAACAAGTTTACTGTGTCGAATTGCCCGTTCGGAACGGTTTATAATCCTATCTCCACTCATCAGCAACTTATCGATGCACTCCATCACCCGGAGCTGCCCGATGAAGACTTCTTTAATGACCAGGAGGAATGGAAGAATGTGCAGTTTCATTCCTCGTTCAACCACACAAACCTCGATCAACTCAAGACGAATATCACTCGCGTCCGCGAAAATGTGGGTGAGAGCCTGCTGCACTCCCACTTTCTGATTATCACATATGGAACAGCCTTCGTTTACGAATTAGTAAGATCCGGAAAACCCGTTGCGAATTGTCAAAAACTTCCCGGGCATTATTTTAGAAAACGACTGCTTGACCCGGATGAAATCGTTTCCTCGTTTGAGGAGCTACTCGAAAACCTGAGACATGTACAACCCGATCTCAATATCCTTGTTTCGCTCAGCCCGGTTCGCCACACTCGGGACAGTCTTCCGTTGAATCAGGTGAGCAAATCTGTGCTGCGGTACGCTTTGCACCTGATTGCGGAGAAGTACCCAAACGTGTTGTATTTCCCATCCTACGAAATCGTAATGGATGACCTGCGCGATTACCGTTTCTATGAACCGGACCTCATTCACCCCAACCGTCAGGCCCTCGACTACATCTGGGAAAAGTTTTGTGACGCCTGGATGTCACCGGAAACCAAAATGCTTATGACCAAATGGCAATCGGTTGCCACAGCCTTACGGCATCGTGCATTTGCACCCGAAACAAAGGCCAACAAACAGCGGCTGCAGAATCTTCTGGAGCACCTTACCGAGCTCCGCCAGTTGCTGGACGTTGAAAATGAAATCGCAGAGGTTATTCGACAAATCAGTTCCCTAAAATGAGTTTGAAACCGGCCAACCGTCTCAAGAACGCTACCAGCCCCTACCTGTTGCAGCATGCGCACAACCCGGTGGATTGGTACGAGTGGGGCTCAGAGGCCCACATGCGGGCAAAGCAGGAAGATAAACCCGTACTGGTGAGTATCGGCTACTCATCATGCCATTGGTGCCACGTGATGGAGCGCCAGTGCTTCGAGGATAACACGATAGCTGAGTTGATGAACCGCCACTTTGTTTGCATTAAAGTTGACCGGGAAGAACGACCGGACGTAGATCAGATTTACATGGAGGCCGTGCAGGCCATGGGCATGAATGGTGGCTGGCCGCTCAACGTCTTTCTTACACCCGATCTGAAGCCCTTTTACGGTGGCACGTATTTTCCACCTGCACAATGGAGCAGTGTACTTACTCAACTTCACCACGCATTTCAGAACCGCAGAAACGAAATTGATTCGTCCGCCAACGAACTCACCCAACACATCGGCCAAACCGATACGAAGCGATTCGTACAACCAGGCTCCACTGCGTTATTTGAAGAAACGGCTCTGCGCGAAATGGTGTCCGTACTCGAATCAAAGTTCGACAAAACCTGGGGCGGGCTGGACAAGGCACCCAAGTTTGTGATGCCATCCATTTGGTTGTTGCTTCTACGGCTTGGCATTTCCGTAAAGCATGAACATGCACACCGGATGGTGACTGATACATTGAACCGGATGACCTTCGGGGGATTGTACGATCAAGTGGGCGGGGGATTTGCGCGATACTCGGTTGATGCGGAATGGTTTGTTCCCCATTTCGAAAAAATGCTTTACGACAACGGGCAGTTGCTTTCGCTCTATGCCGAGGCATACCGGCTGGCGCCCTCCCCCTACTTCAAGACTTTGCTGACAGAAACGGTTGGCTGGCTAACCCGCGAAATGCAACACAACGAAGGTGGGTTGTATTCCGCGCTGGATGCCGACAGCGAAGGAATTGAAGGCAGGTATTACCTCTGGAACTGGAAGGAGTGGCATGGTTTACTTGGTGCCGATGCCACCTTGCTGGCTGAATACTACCAGTTGGAGCCGGAGGGCAACTGGGAGCATGGCGCCTCCATCTTGCGCCCCATCGGAACCCCGGAAGATTTTGCCCGCGAGCGAAACCTGAATTCGACTGAATTTGAAAGCAAACTGAGTCGGGCAAAACGTGTGCTACAGGATGCGCAACGTAAACGCGTCCGGCCTGGCCTGGACGATAAGATTCTGGCCGGATGGAACGCCATGGCCGTGATCGGGCTGGCCGATGCCGCACTAGCGCTAGGCGAGGATTCGTGGTTTACCCGGGCGGAACAGATCATGGGTTTTGTAAGCCGAAACCTGATGGAAGACAAAAAAGTATTCCGCTCCTGGAAAGGCAAACGATCGTCCACCGAGGGATTTCTGGAGGACTACGCGTTTGTCATTGCCGCCTTCACAAAGCTTTATCAGGCCACCGGAAATGAGACCTATATTCACCGCGCAAAGGACATACTCCACTACACACTTGATCATTTTCTCGATCGTGAAGATGGATACTTCTTTTACACGTCATCGGCTGCTGAGGCGCTGATCGCCCGGAAGAAAGAGATTTTTGACAACGTCATCCCCTCTTCCAATGCGGTGATGGCCCGCAACTTGTTCCACCTCGGCATTATCCTCGACCACAAGCCATGGGTGGAGATGGCGAGCGTCATGGTGGGTGGATTGCAGCACATCATCCGACAGGAGCCGGTGTACATGTGCCATTGGGGTTTGGTGATGGCCGAGATGACCCAGGGTATGGCCGAAGTGGTGATGATTGGCCCCGAGGGTCGCAAATTTATTTTTGAATTTCATCGTCACTATAAACCCTATGCGCTGTGGATGATGTCTGCCACCGGCAGTTCTCTTCCTCTTTTTCAAAACCGCAGCCTGGTGCCGGACCAAACGATCATCCATGTTTGCTACAATCAAACCTGCCAGTTGCCGGTGACCCGGGTGGCTGATGCATTGCCTTTATTCCGGTAGATTTACGCCATGGCTGGCGATACCCTCTTTGCCGATATGCTCCTGCCGGTGCCGATCCCGCGGTTGTTTACCTATCGGGTACCTGCCGCACTCAATAACTCGGTTGCGGTAGGGCAACGGGCCATAGTTCAGTTCGGGCAGAAAAAAATATTAACCGGTATCATCGCCCGCCTCCATAACCAACCCCCGCAGGAATACGAAGCCAAGCTGCTACTGGATCTTTTGGGTGCCGAGGAAATAATCTCCACCATTCAGTTTCGCTTTTTCGAGTGGATGGCGGGGTACTACATGTGCACCGAAGGCGAAGTACTCAAAGCCGCGCTGCCCTCGGGGTTAAAGCTCTCCAGTGAGTCGCGCATACAAATCCATCCCGGTTTTGATCGGGAAACTTCTTCTCATGATTTCTCGGAGAAGGAAGAAGTGATTTTGCGCCATCTTCAGCAGGAGAGCATGACGTACACGGAGGCCGCCCGCATACTGGGCACCAAGTCCATTTACGCGATCCTTAAATCACTCTCCGGAAAAGACGCGATTGTTCTTTATGAGGAGGTAAAAGAGAAGTACAAGCCCAAGGTGGAGCATCGCATTCGCCTGGCCGCCCTTCACGCCAATGAGGAATCTCTTGAAAAACTTTTTGCCCGGTTAGGCGACAAGCCCAAACAGGAGGATATTCTGCTTCGGTACTTGCAAAAAGTGCCCGTGAGCAAACTTCCCGATTTAAACAACCGGGGCGTAAGCCGGGGCGAACTATTGGATGAAGCTAAGTCCGACTCCCCGCTGAAGACACTCATCAAACACGGCATCTTCGAGGAATTTGAACAGGTGATTCCCCGTTTTTCATTTGACCAGCACGTGGCGCCACCCTTGCTGCTAAGCGAGCAACAGACCACTGCCCGAAACGAAATCCTGAAAGGTTTTGAGCAGAAGCCGGCCGCTCTTTTGCATGGAGTAACAGGCAGCGGCAAAACGGAAATCTACATTGATCTGATTCGAAGGGCGCTGGACAGCGGCACACAAGTATTGTACCTGCTGCCCGAAATTGCACTCACCACCCAGATTGTGGTGCGGCTGAAGAAGAATTTTGGAAATACACTGGGCATTTACCACTCTAAGTTTTCGGATAATGAGCGCGTTGAGGTTTGGCAGAACTTAATGAGCGGAAAAACAAACCTGGTTGTCGGTGTCCGATCCTCTGTGTTTTTGCCTTTCGACAATCTCGGCCTGGTGATTGTTGATGAAGAGCATGACCCCAGCTATAAGCAACAGGAGCCTGCGCCACGCTACCAGGCCCGCGATGCAGCGCTGATGCTGGCTTCGCTGCACAACGCCAAGGTATTGCTTGGGAGCGCAACGCCATCACTCGAATCATTTTATCATGCCCGACAAGGGCGGTACGGTTGGGTAACGCTTAACCAGCGTTTTGGCGATGCGCAATTGCCCCGGATCGAACTAGCCAATCTCAGTCGCGAAAAAAAACAGAAGACGGCCAAAGGCGAGTTTACCTCCCACCTGCTGAATGCCATGCAAGATGCCCTGGGACGAAAAGAGCAGGTAATCCTGTTTCAAAACCGGAGAGGCCACTCACCTTTTCTTCAGTGCAACGACTGCGGCTGGCTGGCCAAGTGCCGCAATTGTGCGGTCAGCCTCACGTATCACCAATACCGCCACGCGGTGGTGTGTCATTACTGTGGTTATCATGAAGATGTGCCGGCTCAGTGCCCCACCTGTTCCTCGCGGCAGCTGCTCACGTTGGGCTACGGCACGGAAAAACTGGAGGAAGAACTTCGCCTGCATTTCCCTGAGGCTGAAATTCAGCGGATGGATTTGGACACCACCCGAAGCAAACACGGCTACGAATCGATTCTTGAGGATTTCGAATCCGGAAAAACCCACGTGCTGGTAGGCACACAAATGGTAACCAAAGGACTGGACTTTGACCATGTGAGCCTGGTGTGCATTTTTGATGCTGATCGCATGATGCACTTCCCGGATTTTCGATCGCACGAACGCGCCTTCCAACTGATGATGCAGGTAAGCGGCAGGGCCGGTAGGCGGGACAAGCCGGGACAGGTTGTCATTCAAACCAATGATCCCCAGCACACCCTTTTTCAGTGGGTGCAAAAGCACGATGTAGTCGGATTTTTGGAACATCAGCTGAAGGACCGCGAACAAAACTTTTACCCGCCCTTCTTCCGGCTCATCGCCCTTGAACTGCGCCATGCCGATAAGAACGTGGTTCATCCGGCCGCCAACCAACTCGCCAGCGAACTACGAAATACATTGCACCACATACGGATATTGGGGCCGGCCGAGCCGATGATCGGTAAAATCCGAAACGAATTCCGGATGAACCTGCTACTTAAAATCAGGCGCGATCAGGGCCAGCTTGCCGTAATCAAACAGGAACTACTGAAAGCAAGTGATCACCTGCACACCCGTAAAGAATTCCGAAATGTGCGGATCGTGTTTGATGTCGATCCCAACTAGTGAAAAATGGCGCGTGCGCTCAAACCCTTTTGAATATGTAGGTCCCGAAACCTATTCAATCGATTCAAGTTTCAAGAAAAACCCGGGTAGGACATCTTCTCCTGAAAGCGCATCATCGAAGCTTAACTCCCGCGCAGGCCGCCCTGGGGCAAAGGAGTAGCCCTTCCGGTCGATGGGGTCTATCAGCCAAGCTAGTCTCGCGCCATTTTCAATCCATGCGTTCATTTTCCCACGAAGTCCGGCTACGTCATCGCTAGGCGACCGTAATTCAACCAAAAAATCTGGAGTGATGGGGGGAAATTTCTCTTGTTGATCGCGCGTGAGCGATTGCCATCTCGGTTTTGATACCCAACTGCAATCGGGCGAGCGCATCGAACCATCCGGCAACAAAAAACCAGTGGAAGAATCAAATACAAACCCAACATCATATTGATTGTTCCAACCATAAAGCGCAAAAAGGATTCTGGAGCTCCTGTTTCCTGTTAACCCGCCAGTTGGTGAGATAATGATCAGTTCTCCGTTAGCATTGCGTTCGATGTTCAGATCGCTGTTGGCGGCACAAAGATCAAATAACTCATCATTCGTGAGGTTCATTACTTTTTTTGGCACCCGCAATCCTGTAATCATGTTTCAATTTACAAAACTACCCCAGAATCTCCCAATCCTCGTTCAGCAACGGAATCGCCATGTGGGCAGTTAAATCAAACTGACACGGCACCACCGAAACGTAATTGTTGGCGATGGCCCACTCATCGTTATCCTCGCCCTTATCGAAGTTGACGAAGTTACCGGTCATCCAAAAGTACTGTCGGCCATTGGGGTCGTAGCGCTTTACAAATTCCTCCACCCACTTGGCATTAGCCTGGCGGCAAACACGGATCCCCTTGACGGGTTCGTTGCGCTTTGGCGGAATGTTTACATTCAGAGCCACTCCTTTAGGCAATCCTTTTCGCAACACCTGCTCAGCAATCTTTTTCACGTAAGGCGCAGTATGCGAGAAATCCGCTCCGTGGCTGTAGTCGCAGAGCGAAAAACCAATAGCGGGCGTGCCTTCAATGGCCCCTTCAATGGCAGCGGACATCGTGCCCGAATACAGCACACTGATGGAGGTGTTGCTCCCGTGATTGATGCCGCTTACGACTATATCCGGCTGACGTTGATCCTTCAACACGAAATGCCTCGCCATTTTCACGCAGTCGGCCGGTGTGCCTGAGCATTCATAGGCTTCTACTCCGTCAAAAATCCGGGACTGTTCTAACCGCAGCGTGTCGCCCACCGTTATGGCGTGCCCCATCCCGCTTTGTGGCCCATCGGGTGCTACCACCAGCACATCGCCCAGCTCTTTCATGATATCAACCAACGTACGTATTCCACGCGAAGTGATGCCATCGTCATTGGACACCAGGATCAAAGGTTTCGGCATGTTCTATCTTTTTTTAAACAGGGAGTTGTAATAATCGAGAATTCGCTTGAGATCGTAGCGGTCGTCAAAATCGAGGCGATTGGCTTTCGCATATTTCTGCACATCGTTCGCCCAACCTCCCATGCTATCCAGCCACTCGCTCTTCTTACCGGTTAAGGCTTCGATCTCACCATTTTCCTTCATGCTGAAATATTTATACACGAGCACCAGCCGGGTATACGTGCCACCGTAAAAGTACATAGAATTGTAAGTGCGGTATTCAACTGCTTCGCGCACCAGTACGGTCAGCTTGCCTTCGCTGAGCAACTCGAAAAAAACGGGTGCGCGGTAGGTGCCGTTAAGGGCATACGGCAGGGAATAAAACTGCCGGTAGGTACGGGCGGTGGCATCAAAGATTTCGCAAAAGATGACCTTTCGGGCGGTGTAGCTTTCAGCCTTCTTGTTGTATTGAATTTGAATAAGGTCGGTTTGCAAGTCGTACTTGATGAGTCCCTTAAGCGTATCGCCTGCCTCCAGCACGAGTTTGCCTTCATGCCAGTACTCGAAAGGAAATTGCTGTGCCCCGGCCGTTCTGGCCAACATCACCCCCACAATCAGCAACAGCACGCGCATCATATTACTTCAAGATCTGGTGCCCAAGTTTATCGCGCTTCGTACGGAGATACTTCTCGTTGTGCGGGTTCGGCTTTATTTCGATCGCCACGTTCTCCACAATCTCCAGTCCATAACCCATGAGTCCTACGCGCTTGCGCGGGTTATTCGTAATCAGCCGCAGCTTGCGCACCCCCAGGTCATGCAAAATTTGAGCCCCGATACCGTAGTCACGATGGTCCATGTCAAAACCCAGTTTCAGGTTTGCTTCCACGGTATCAAGCCCCTCTTCCTGGAGTTTATAGGCTTTCAGCTTGTTGAGTAACCCGATACCCCGCCCCTCCTGTTTCATGTAAAGTACAACTCCCTTGCCTTCGTGCTCTACCATAGCCATGGCATCGTGCAACTGATTTCCGCAATCGCACCGGCACGACCCGAAAATATCGCCCGTTACGCACGAGGAGTGAACCCGAACGAGCACTGGCTCATTTTCCGTCCACTCGCCTTTGATCAGTGCCATGTGTACTTCACCTGTATTCACCTGCTCGTAGGCCACGAGGCGAAAGTCGCCATGCACCGTGGGCATGTTCACTTCCATATGTTTGCGAATCTGCGACTCATGCTTCATTCGGTACGCAATCAGATCTTTGATGGAGACCAATTTCAGGTTGAAGCGGTCAGCCACCTTTCGCAAATCCGGCAGGCGCGCCATGGAGCCATCTTCGTTCATGATCTCCACCAACACCCCGGCCGGCCGAAATCCCGCGAGCCGGGCAAAGTCGATGGCCGCCTCGGTATGGCCCGACCGCCTGAGCACGCCCTCCTTCTTTGCTTTGAGTGGAAAAATGTGCCCGGGTTTACCCAACTCTTCCGGTCGCGTTGCCGGATCGCATAAGGCCTTTATCGTTTTAAAGCGATCGTGTGCCGAAATGCCGGTCGTACATCCATGACCGATCAGATCGACCGACACGGTAAAGGGTGTTTCAAATGTGGCCGTGTTTTTACCCACCATCAGGTCAAGGCCCAGTTCTTCACAACGTTCCTCACTGAGCGGTGCGCAGATGAGGCCGCGCCCGTGGGTGGCCATGAAATTCACAATTTCGGGAGTGATGCACTCGGCCGCGCAAATGAAGTCACCTTCATTTTCGCGATCCTCGTCATCCACTACAATGATAACCTTGCCGTGCCTGATCTCGTCCAGTGCTTCTTCAATACTATCCAACTTAAAATGATCCGCCATTTGAAATTTATTAAACCAACAACAAAAATAATACCTTCCCTGTTCCGCTACCGGGCTACTACAATTCCCAGTGCCGCGGCCAGTTCGCGCTCTGCCTTTTTTAGTCCTTCCTGGGTTTGCAACGCCTCATCCAGTTGATCCCAGTCGCCCCCTTCCTCTGCCATTTTAATCTCCTGCAAGTTCGAATCCATCATCTTTTGCACAAAGCGGAACTTTAACCGCAGCACATTGGTGAGGGTTAGCGAGGTGAGATTGTCGACTTCTCCGGGGAAATAGATTTTATACTTATCGCGCCAGTGGGGACTTACCTCATAACGCGAAGTCAGCAAATCGGTGACAGCCTTCTTCACGTCAGCGCTGCCCTGCTGCAGGAAATACTGGCTGTCGATGCGCTCGCCCCGCTCAAGGCCATCCTTAAAATGAAGGTAGATGTTGCGGAATACATCGTTCGTGAATTCCACGTCTTCCAGTTCCTGCACCAGAAAACTGGACACTTTGCTGTCCTCCAGGGCCTGGTCGGCATAATTCAACAGCAGGCGAATGGTTTCGCGCTCTTGGTAATACACCATGCTGGCCGGATCCAGTTTGGAAACCACCTGCTCGTTTACGGTTGTCTCCACCGACAGAGGCATCGGCTCGCTCGGTGCTTCCCGGTCCTTTCGCTTCCGCTCCTGAATCAGGATTTTGTTCAGCTCGGTAATGAGCACCGACTCTGAGATCTTCAACTGCTGCGAAGTTTCCTGCAGGTAAACCGATCGCTTAACCGGATCGGGAATAAGTGAAATACTTTGAACAATTTCCTTGATCGACTCGGCTTTACGGATGGGATCGCCCCCGGCTTCGCGGGCATACAGGCCGGCCTTGAAGGAAATAAAATCCTGCGTGTGTTCTTTCAGGAATTGTTGAAACGCAGACGTTCCCACTTTTCGCGAATAGCTGTCCGGATCTTCGCCATCCGGGAACAGAGCCACACGAACATTGAGGCCGCCCTTTAAAATCATATCGATGCCCCGAAGAGCAGCCTTGATACCCGCTGCATCGCCATCGAAAAGAACCGTTACGTTTTCGGTAAATCTTCGTATGAGTTTGATCTGCTCATCGGTAAGCGCAGTACCGGAAGACGCGACAACATTTTCAACATCCGACTGGTGGAGGGAAATAACATCGGTATAGCCTTCTACCAGGTAACAGTTGTCGTGCTGCCGAATTGAATTTTTTGCCTGGTAAAGACCATAGAGAACATTACTCTTGTGGTAAATCTCCGTCTCGGGCGAATTGATGTACTTTGGCTGGTTCTTATCCTTGCCCAGCATGCGTGCACCAAATGCAATAACCTTACCCGACATGGAATGAACGGGGAAAATGACGCGGCCCCGAAAACGATCGTAAGTCGATCCATCCTCTTTCTTCACCACCAGCCCTGCCTTCTCCAACAACTCGCGATTGTATCCCTTCCGGATCGCCTCATGACTGAAGTTTTCCCATCCCTCCAGGGCGTAGCCCAGTTCAAACTTTTCAATCGTGCGGTCGTTAAATCCGCGCTCGCGGAAATACGTTAGACCAACCGAGCGTCCTTCGTCCGACTTCAACAGGTTTTCGTGGTAGTAGTCCCGGGCAAATGACATCAGAATGTAGAGGGCATCGCGCTCCTGACTTTCCACCGAAGACTCCGCCTGCTCTTCCTGAATGGCTACTCCGTATTTTTTTGCCAGGAACCGGATGGCCTCCGTATAGCTCATGCCCTCGTGCTCCATCACAAAGGTGATGGCATCCCCTCCTTTGCCGCTGCTAAAGTCTTTGAAAATCCCTTTGCCGGGAACTACAAAAAAGGAAGGCGTCTTCTCGTTGGTGAACGGGCTAAGCGCTTTGTAATTCTGCCCCGACTTCTTCAGTGAAACGAAGTCGCTGATAACATCCACGATGTCCATGCGGTTCTTAACTTCATCGATGGTGGCGGGGCTGATCATGCAAGGAAAAACAAACGCCAAAGATAGGGTAAACCGACCTGCTGTTATCGACAATAATTCCACGCAATTTTCCCCGAAAAACCAAACCAAGACCTAACTTGCCGTGTTTTTAGAACGAAATGAGCCTAACATCAGCCGATATACTAAAAGCCCTCGGGACGGTGCACGACCCCGACTTGAAAAAAGACCTGGTTACGCTCAACATGGTGCGGGATGTGGCGGTTACACCTGGGGAAGTAAGTTTCACCGTGGTGCTCACCACACCAGCCTGCCCGCTGAAAGAGATGATTCGGCAGGATTGTGAGAAGGCTGTTACACCCCTGCTGGTTGATGGTATGCGCCTGAAGATCAACATGACGTCATCGGTAACCAGCAGCCGCGACAATACCCCTTTGCTACCGAGGGTGAAAAACATTATCGCAATTGCTTCGGGAAAAGGAGGCGTGGGTAAATCAACCGTAACCTCTAACCTGGCGGTGGCGCTGGCAAAAAGTGGTGCTAAGGTTGGCCTGATTGATGCGGATATTTTTGGCCCCTCGGTGCCGGTGATGTTCAACTGCGAAAATGAACAACCGGAAGTAAAGGTAATCAACGGTAAGAACGTCATCATTCCGCTGGAGCAATACGGTGTAAAGCTAATGTCGATCGGGTTTCTGGCTCCGGCCGACAGCGCAGTGGTGTGGCGAGGCCCCATGGCCAGTGCCGCGCTTAAGCAATTTATCAGCGATGCCGACTGGGGCGAACTGGACTACCTGTTGATCGACATGCCCCCCGGGACAAGCGACATTCATCTGACATTGGTGCAAACCGTGCCCGTAACGGGAGCGGTGATTGTAACCACTCCGCAAAAGGTGGCGCTGGCCGATGCCAACAAAGGCCTGGCCATGTTCAAGCAACCGCAAATCAATGTGCCCGTGCTCGGCATAATCGAAAACATGGCCTATTTCACACCGGAAGAGTTGCCAAACAACAAGTACTATCTCTTTGGCAAGGATGGAGGAAAAACCCTGGCGGAAAAATACGGTGTTCCCTTGCTGGGTCAGATCCCGCTCATTCAGGGCATCCGCGAAAGCGGTGACAGCGGACTTCCGGCTGTGATGAAAGGTGGCGCTATGGCTGAAGCCTTTACCGGCCTGGCCGAGGCCCTGGCCCGGCAGGTTGCCATCCGAAATGCTACCTTTGCCCAAACAAAGAAAGTTGAATTCACGGTTGGTGTATGAAAGGAGTTCCTGCCGATTTACGAAGTCGCATTGAGCAATCGCTTGACGGCATTCGCCCCTACCTGGAGGCGGACGGTGGGAACGTGCGCGTTTTAGAGCTTACCCGCGACCTGGTGCTGCGCCTGGAATTTGTTGGTGCCTGCGGCAGTTGTCCGATGTCAACCATGACCTTTAAAGCCGGGGTGGAAGAAGCCGTACGCAAAGCCGTTCCGGAAATCAAGACGATTGAAGTGGTCAACCTGATGCCGGTGTAGCCGGTTACGATTGACCGGGTTTTAGCATTGACCAAGTAAACCTTTTTTAGTCAACGGCATCTAAGATTGCCTATTGGCATTGTTATTTTTACACCTGATGCGCCAGCTTCTTCTCACGCTAAGTCTTCTGACAGCCCTGGCTGCCCGTGCGCAAGACCGCTGTGGTACGGTTGAATATGATAAGTTGCGCCAACTCCGAAACCCCAACCTTGAATCGATCGATCAGTTCGAAAACTGGATGTCGCGTCAACTGCTGCCCAAGCGTTCTGCCCAGGAGCGGCTGAATCAAACACAGGCCACCTACACCATACCGGTAGTCGTTCACGTCATTCACAATGGCGAACCGGTTGGCACCGGCACCAACATCAGCGATGCACAGATCATTTCTCAAATCAGTGTGCTGAACGAAGACTTCAGGCGACTAAACACGGATGCCACCAACACTCCCGCTCAGTTTCAATCAGTGGCCGGAACGATGGACGTTGAATTCGTGCTGGCGCAGCAAGACCCTGAAGGACTGGCCACAACAGGCATCGTTCGTGTGCCCGGCACTAAGGCCAGTTGGCTGCAAGCCGATGACTACCAGTTGAAGGCATTGAGCTATTGGCGTTCGGATCGCTACCTCAACATCTGGGTGTGTAACCTGATTGATCCGAAAGGCATCATTGGCTATGCGCAATTTCCGGTATCGCCTCTGCCCGGGCTGGAAGAGTCGTCCAACGATGCGACAACTGATGGCGTAGTGCTGCACTACGATGTCACCGGCTCGGTAGACGATGGTCCGTTTGCGCTCGACCCTAAGTTCAACAAAGGACGCACCGGCACGCACGAGGTCGGGCACTTTTTTGGGCTACGCCACATCTGGGGCGATGTAAACAACTGCAACGGCACCGACTATGTGAGCGATACACCCCCGCAATCGGGCCCAACGAACAATTGCCCCGGCCATCCACAAGTTGTGTGCGGAGGCAACAAGATGTTTCAGAACTACCTTGACTACACCGATGATGCCTGCATGAACCTGTTTACCGCCCAGCAGGTGGCACGTATGGATGTAGTCATCAACAATTCGCCACGCAGAGCCAGCCTGTTGACATCTCCAGGTGCGACACCCCCAACGATTGTCGCCAATGATCTTGGTGTTCGGTCCATTACTAACCCACAAGCATCAGCCTGCGTAGGTTCACTTGTACCACAAGTTCAGGTACGCAACTATGGTTCGAATACCGTTACAAACTTCACGCTTCAGGTACGCGTGAATGGCAATAGCCAGAACGCAAACTTTACGCAAATACTGAATCCCCTAGAAGTTGCGACCGTATCCTTACCTGCGATTACTCTTTCGTCCGGAGTTTCACTGGTGGAGGTTGACGTGCAAAGCGTGAACAGCGGATCGGACAACAAGGCATCTAACAATTACCAATCCATCGCGGTGTTTGCCACCGGGGCGATCAGTCCACCGTTAGCCGAGTCTTTCAGCGGAGGCCTGCCCGCCAATTGGCAAATCCAAAATCCGGATGGGCTCACCACCTGGCAACTCATCGCGGCCAACAACGGAACCGCAGGCAACCAGGCCATGCGGCTGAATTTTTATGATTACGAGAACGAGGGCGCAGTTGATGTGCTGGTGTTGCCACCCGTGGACCTGGCCGCCAGCGTTCAGGCCCTGCTGCAGTTTGATGTTGCCTACGCACCCTACCCCGGCCAGCCCAATGACCGCCTGCAGGTTTTGGCCTCTACCGCGTGCTCCGAAGCCGGCTCTCTGGTTATCTTTGATAAAACGGCTTCTGCCTTGCAGACGGCACCCCAAAGAAGCAGTGCGTTCAGCCCCACCGGTGCGAAC
>JBKCJM010000061.1:0-9248 GCA_046301755.1 Cyclobacteriaceae bacterium | reverse complement strand
CGTGGCGGCCTTTCCTGTAGCCAATGTCCGCCTCGGTGGTGTGCAAAACGATGTCGTCCGTTTTCACCAGCGCACGTTTTTGGTTTTCATCACCACCATAATCACAACCGGGGCGCCCAGCAGGGCCGTCACAGCATTCAGCGGCAGATACTGCGTGCCGCCCGGCAATTGAACCAGCACATCACAGAGCAAGAGCAATACAGCTCCGCCCAGCATGACCCCCGGAATCAACCAGCCGTGGTGCGCACTGGGCAATAACAACCTCACCAGGTGCGGTACGGCAATGCCCACAAACGCAATCGGCCCGCAGAAAGCTGTGACTGCGCCTGTAAGCAAGCTGGCAGCGGCCACCAGCCACAGCCGTGACGATTTTACACCGACCCCAAGGCTGCCGGCATAGCTCTCACCCAGCAGCCAGAGGTTTAGCGCCTTTAATTGAGAGAGAATGATCAGCAGGGCCAGCAGAACAATCACCATCATCACAGCCAGTTCGCGGGGGTTTGTATTGCCGACTGAACCCATGGTCCAGATCACGAAAGATTGCAGTTGCTCAGCCTGGCTGATGAACTGCAGCACGCTCACCACCGAAGATGTGATGGCTGCCACCATGAGGCCCAGGATGAGCAGACCTACCGGGTCGGTCATTTTGCGCGAGAAAGCCACCATCAGCAGAAACACCCCCAAACTGCCGATGCTGGCGGTAGCTGCCAACCCCCAGGCCTGGCCAATCCCGCCAATGCTGATGCCCGCCATTACAGCCAGGGCCACGGCCAGCCCCGCGCCAGCCGTGAGGCCGAGTACATCGGGGCCCGCCAGCGGATTTCGGAAAAGGGTTTGCATCACCAGGCCCGCCAGCGCGAGGGCACTGCCAGCCATTGCTGCCGTTGCCGCCTTGGGAATGCGAAAATGCCATAAAATCTCGGTCGCCATGTCGCCCGGTTTAGGGTTGACCATGGCTTGCCAGAGGTCGCCCAGCGACAAGGAAACCGAACCGAGCGAGGTGTCCAGCAGCAAGCCCGCCACCAGCAATATGGCCAAGATGAGAATTGCCCGCCCTTTTCGATTCATGGGCGAAAAGTAGATAAATAAGCCTGAAATCGGGTTTTTAGGAGCAGATTGGCTCGGTTCCATAAAATTCCAAACCCCGTCTTGCTATCTCGGCATTAGCTTCTATCTTTGCAGTCCTTTTTGCGGGCATACCCTGCAAATCGGCTTAAAAAACAAGTAAAAAGGTTTCAACCATGCCTGGAATTATAGGACGCAAAATTGGGATGACCAGCGTATTTGGCCCGGACGGTCAAAGTCAGCCGGTCACCGTGATTGAGGCCGGGCCGTGTGTAGTGACTCAGGTAAAAAATGAGGACACTGACGGTTATCGTGCTGTTCAACTCGCGTTTGGCGAAAAGAAGGAGAAAAACTCCACCAAGCCTCTGGTCGGTCATTTCAAAAAGGCCAACACTACGCCCAAGCGCGCAGTGGCAGAGTTTCGTGACTTCCGCAAGGAGTTCGAAGGAATCGTTGAATTAGGAAAAGAGATTCGGATTCAGGATGTATTCGCTGAGGGCGATTTCCTGGATGCGGTTGGAACTTCCAAAGGTCGCGGGTTCCAGGGAGTGGTGAAGCGTCACGGCTTTAGTGGAGTAGGTGGGCAAACACACGGTCAGCATAACCGTTTGCGTGCACCCGGCTCTATGGGTAACGCTTCTTTTGCTTCGCGCGTCATCAAAGGCAAGCGTCTGGCTGGCCGTATGGGTGGCGATCGGGTGAAGGTGACCAACCTGAAGGTGGTGAAAATCATGGCTGAGCAAAATCTGATTCTGGTCAGTGGCTCGGTACCCGGGGCTAAAAATTCAACGATAATTCTGCAAAAGTGATGGACTTAGCTGTTATTAAATATAGTGGTGAGCAGACGGGCCGCAAGGTGAGCCTGAACAGCGATGTGTTTGGCATTGAACCGAACGACCACGCCATATGGCTGGATGTAAAGAGCTTTTTGGCCAACCAGCGCCAGGGCACGCACAAATCCAAGCAGCGGAACGAAATCACCGGATCTTCCAAAAAGATCAAGAAGCAAAAAGGAACCGGTGGCGCCCGTGCGGGTAACATCAAAAACCCTCAGTTCAAAGGCGGTGGCCGCATTTTCGGTCCAGCTCCCCGCGACTATTCCTTTAAGCTGAACAAGAAAGTAAAAGATCTTGCCCGTAAATCGGCCCTTACCTACAAAGCCAAGGATAATTCGATTGCCGTTGTCGAAGATTTCAAGTTCGACAATCCCAAGACCAAGCAATACCTGAGCATGCTCAAGTCGCTGGCATTGGGCGATAAGAAGACGTTGTTGGTATTGCCAGAGACAAATCGTTCTGTAGCGCTTTCCGGTCGTAATATTCCCAATACGAAAGTGGTAACGGCCGCTCAACTCAATACCTACGATGTGATCAATGCAGACAGCCTGATACTCGTAGAGAGCTCCGTGAATAAGATCGACTCCATCTTAAATAAGAAGTAACATGAGCGTGCTGAAGAGACCTTTGGTAACCGAAAAAGTTTCGGCCCTCAACGAGAAAGGAAAGTACGGCTTCATTGTGGATATGAATGCCAACAAGGTAGAGATTAAGACTGCCGTAGAGAAGAAGTACGGGGTAAATGTGGAGAAGGTAAACACCATCACGGTCATGGGTAAGTCCAAGACGCGTTATACCAAGGCTGGTTTTGTATCGGGCCGCAAGCCCAACTACAAGAAGGCGATTGTTACGCTGGTGTCGGGTGAGGTGATTGATTTTTATAATAACGTTTAATCGAAAGCCCAGCATAGGTCATGGCACTGAAGAAACTAAAACCCGTAACGCCCGGTACCCGGCACAGGCTGGCACCCGGCTTTGACGATATTACGGAGAGCCGTCCCGAGAAATCGTTGTTGGCTCCGTTGAAAAAATCCGGTGGTCGCAATAATGTAGGTCATCTTACGATGCGCTACATCGGAGGCGGTCACAAGCAGAAGTTGCGCATTATCGATTTTAAGCGCGACAAGTTCGATGTTCCGGCAACGGTCAAGTCGATCGAGTACGATCCGACCCGTTCGGCACGTCTGGCCAAGCTGTATTATGCCGATGGTGCAAAGGCCTACATCATCGCCCCCCAGGGCCTGAAGGTTGGGCAAAAGGTTGTGTCGGGGCAGGAAGTGGCCCCGGAAGTTGGCAATGCGCTGCCGCTGGCTAAGATTCCGGTCGGTACTATTGTACACAATGTGGAGATCAAGCCGGGAAGAGGTGCTTCGATAGCACGCAGTGCCGGCTCATTCGTGCAGTTGGTAGCCCGCGAAGGCGGATATGCCACCCTGAAGATGCCGAGCGGAGAAATGCGAAATGTGTTGGATCGCTGCATGGCGACCGTAGGTGCTGTAAGCAATGCCGACCACATGAACGAAAGTGTGGGTAAGGCTGGCCGTAGCCGGTGGAGAGGTATTCGCCCGCGCACGCGCGGTGTAGCGATGAACCCCGTTGATCACCCGATGGGTGGTGGTGAAGGTCGTGCTTCCGGTGGTCACCCTCGCTCGCGTAAGGGCTTGTACACCAAGGGCAAGAAGACCCGTCATCCGAAGAAGTATTCTGACAACTTAATCATTGCAAGGAGGAAGAAGTAATGGGACGTTCAATTAAAAAAGGACCCTACCTGGATGCCCGCCTCGCCAAGAAGGTGACGGCAGCAGAAACATCCGGCAAAAAGTCGGTGATCAAAACGTGGTCGCGCAGAAGCACCATTACTCCCGATCTCATCGGCCATACCTTTGCGGTGCACAATGGCAATAAGTTTATCCCGGTGTATGTAACCGAAAACATGGTGGGTCATAAGTTGGGCGAATTTGCACCGACCCGCACGTTCAAAGGTCACTCGGGCAATAATAAAGCAGAAGCGGCTGCCGGAGGTAGATAACCTGGGCGCAATTAATAGCTGACTATGGAAACGACAGAGAAAAAAACGAAGCGTTCGGTACTTAAGCGGGCTAAGATCAAAGCCGTGAAAGAGGCGGCTAAAACCGGCCCTTCTGTAGCGTACCTGAACAATGTGCCCACGTCACCGCGTAAGATGCGGCTGGTGGCTAATCTTATTCGTGGCCAGCGCGTGGCGCACGCCCTTAACTTACTTAAGTACGAGGCGAAGCATCCCGCAGCCCGGCTGGAGAAGTTGTTGCTTTCGGCCATCAGCAATTGGGAAGGCCGCAACAGCGATGGCAACGTAGCCGATTTGTATGTGAAAGAAATTTTTGTTGACGGAGGCCGTATCCTGAAGCGTCTTCGTCCGGCACCGCAGGGCCGCGCTCATCGCATTCGCAAGCGCAGCAACCACGTGTCAATAGTGCTGGATCGCATGCCGGCCGAGAATAAAACTGAAGTGGCGGTAACAGAAACCAAGGAATAATGGGACAAAAAATTAATCCGGTAGGCTTACGCCTGGGCATCATCCGCGGTTGGGATTCCAACTGGTTCGGTGGCAAAACATTTTCGGATAAGCTGGTGGAAGACCAGAAGATTCGCAAGTACATCGATGCCCGCATTCAGAAAGCCGGCATTGCCAAAGTTGTTATTGAGCGCACGTTGAAGCGCATCACCCTCACGATTCACACGGCCCGCCCCGGTGTGGTAATTGGCAAAGGTGGTGGTGAGGTTGATAAGATCAAGGAAGAGTTGAAGAAGCTCACCGGCAAGGATGTGCAGATCAACATTTTTGAGATCAAGCGTCCTGAGTTAGATGCCCGATTGGTCGGTGAGTCAATTGCGCAGCAACTGGAGGCACGTATTTCGTACCGCAGAGCCATGAAGCAGGCCATTGCCTCTTCCATGCGCGTAGGAGCTGAAGGAATTAAAGTAAAGTTGTCTGGCCGGTTGGCTGGTGCTGATATGGCCCGGACGGAGCAGTATAAGGAAGGTCGTATTCCATTGCATACGCTGCGAGCCGACATCGACTATGCCATTTCAGAGGCACAGACAGTGTATGGTAAAATCGGCATCAAGGTTTGGATCTTCAAAGGTGAAGTATACGGCAAGCGCGACCTCTCCCCGAACATCGGCATGATCAGCAACGAACGTGGCGACAATGCTAAGGGCGGTGCACCGGCTCGCGGAGGACGTGGAGGCGACCGCAGGGAGCGTGGTGGTTCGCGCAGAGAGCGCGATCGCGACAGAGACAGAGACAGGGATTAACAAGGTTGAGAAAATAGATTAGTCATGTTACAACCGAAGCGTACTAAATTTAGAAAAGCGCAGAAAGGCCGCGTAAAAGGCCTGGCCACCCGCGGGCATCAGATCGCCTTCGGCTCCTTCGCGCTCAAAGCCGTGGAGCCAGGATGGATTACCGCCCGCCAGCTCGAAGCTGCCCGTGTAGCCGTAACCCGTGCCATGAAGCGTGAAGGACAGGTGTGGATTCGCATTTTCCCGGATAAGCCTATAACCCGTAAGCCTGCTGAAGTGCGCATGGGTAAAGGTAAAGGTGCGCCCGAGTATTGGGTAGCGGTTGTAAAACCCGGCACGATCTTGTTTGAAGCCGGTGGTGTAACGATGGCAACGGCCAAGGAAGCGTTGGCGCTGGCTGATGGCAAGTTGCCAATCAAGACGAAATTCAGTGTTCGCAGAGATTACGTAGAAGGTTAATCAGTTAAGTGTATGAAAAATCAGGAGATCAAGTCACTGACCGTTGACGAACTGAAGGAGAAAATCGGTTCGGAGCAGGAAAGCCTTCGCAAGTTGCAGTTTGCCCACCAGGTATCGGCCATCGAAAACCCGATGCGCCTGCGCGAAAACCGCAGACTGATTGCCCGGTTGAATACCGAATTATCGGCCAGAATGAAAACGAAATAACAGGCTTCGGCCACCAGGTTATGGAAGAAAGAAACTTACGGAAAGAAAGAGTTGGTCGGGTAGTCAGCAATAAAATGCAGAAGACCATCACCATTGCGGTAGACCGCAAAGTGAAGCACCCGATTTATGGCAAGTTCATGAACAAAACCACCAAGTTCATGGCTCATGACGAGAAAAATGAAGCCGGTATCGGAGATACTGTTCGCATCATGGAAACCCGTCCACTGAGCAAAAGCAAGCGGTGGAGATTAGTTGAAGTAATCGAAAAAGCGAAGTAACCATGATCAAAACCGAAACCCGCTTAACCGTAGCCGATAACAGTGGCGCCAAAGAGGTGCTCTGCTTGCACGTTTTGGGTGGCACCCACAGACGCTCTGCCTCCGTTGGTGATAAAATTGTGGTTACCGTGAAGTCGGCCTTGCCCACCAGCCAGGTGAAAAAAGGTACCGTATCGAAGGCCGTAGTTGTGCGCACCACCAAAGAAGTGAGACGCAAGGACGGCAGCTACATTCGCTTTGAAGACAATGCGGCTGTGTTGCTCAACGCACAGGATGAACCCCGCGGCACCCGCATTTTCGGCCCGGTGGCCCGCGAGTTGCGCGAAAAGCAGTTCATGAAGATTGTATCACTGGCCCCTGAAGTATTGTAAGCCATGGAAAGGAAATTTAACAAGCAGCCCAAGCTGCACATCCGCAAAGGCGACACCGTGAAGGTGCTGGCTGGAGATGATAAAGGAAAGACCGGCCGCGTGCAGGAAATCTTCATAAAGAAGAACCGTGCCGTGGTGGAGGGCATCAATATTGTGACCAAGCACCAGAAGCCGACAGCCGGCAAGCCTGAAGGTGGAATCAAGAAAACCGAAGCTTCGGTGCATATCAGCAACCTGATGCTCATTGATCCGGCTTCCGGAAAACCAACACGTGTAGGGCGCAAGCGTGACGACAAGGGATCGCTTCAGCGCTACGCAAAAACGACAGGAGAATTCATTAAGTAATTGACGTTATGGCAACGCCCAGACTAAAAGAAAAATACACCAAGGAAATCATGCCGGCACTGAAGCAGAAGTTTCAGTATAAGTCGATCATGCAGGTGCCCAAAATTGAAAAGATCTGCATCAACAAAGGAGTGGGTGCAGCGGTAGCTGACAAGAAGCTCGTTGATGTGGCAATTGAAGAGATCACCACCATCACCGGTCAAAAGGCCGTATCGACCAAGTCCAAGAAGGCGATCTCGAACTTCAAACTGCGCGAGGATCTTCCGATCGGTGTGCGCGTAACCTTGCGCGGAAGTAAGATGTATGAATTCATGGACCGCCTGATGAACGTGGCCCTTCCCCGGGTGCGCGATTTTCGTGGCGTGAGCGACAAGGGCTTTGATGGCCGCGGTAATTACACACTGGGTGTAAAAGAGCAGATCATCTTCCCCGAAATCTCTATTGATAAAGTTCAGAAGATCAACGGCATGGATATCACGTTTGTGACCACCGCCCGCACGGATGAAGAAAGTTATGAGCTCCTGAAGGCTTTCGGGATGCCGTTTGTAACCAAAAACTAACAGGTAACATGGCTAAATTATCGATCGTTGCCAGAACCCAGAAGAAGGAAGAATTGGTGAAGCGTTTTGCAGCTAAGCGCAAGGCTTTGAAAGAAGCTGGCGAATATGCTGCTCTGGATAAGTTGCCCCGCAGCTCTTCGGCCGTGCGTTTGCGCAGCCGGTGCAAGCTTACGGGCCGCCCCCGTGGCTATATGCGGAAGTTCGGCATTTGCCGTAACCAGTTCCGCCAAATGGCCCTGGAAGGCAAGATTCCGGGCCTCACCAAGGCGAGCTGGTAGCGCGTTTTTACATATAGGTTGCTGAGTATCAAGGTCGTAGAGGGCCTAAAAAGCCTGAAACGAAACCAGATGACAGTCTTGGATAACAGAAATTGTTCTGATACCTTTGCAGCCCCGTTTAAAAATGGGGTTTGCTTTTTATAAAGCGGAAGTAAAATGAAGACAACAGACCCAATTGCAGATTATTTAACCCGGTTGCGCAATGCAATCAAGGCCCGCCATCGCGTGGTGGAGGTGCCGGCTTCGAACCTCAAGAAGGAAATGACCAAGGTGTTGTTCGAAAAGGGTTATATCCTCAACTACAAGTTTGAGGCTACGGAAAACAGGCAGGGCATGATCAAGATTGCCCTCAAGTACAATCCGGAGACGAAGGAATCGGCCATCACCAGTTTGCAGCGGGTAAGTACGCCCGGTTTGCGCCAGTACCGCCCGGCCGACAGCCTGCCGCGCGTACTCAACGGGTTGGGCATTGCCATCCTGTCCACGTCAAAAGGCGTGATTACCGACAAGGAGGCGAAAGCACTCAATGTGGGTGGCGAAGTTTTATGTCTGGTTTATTAATTCAAAAGAGCCATGTCACGAATTGGAAATAAAGTTATCGAATTGCCCAAGGGGGTTTCGTGCACGTATGCCAACGGCAAGGTTTCGGTGAAGGGCCCCAAGGGCGAATTGCACCAGCCGATCAATGGCGATTTCAGCATCAACGTGGACGAGGGGAAAGTGTCGCTGAAGCGTCCCACTAATCAGAAGGTAGACAAATCCAAGCATGGACTTTACCGGGCATTGATTGCCAACATGGTAGAGGGCGTAACTCAGGGATATAAGCGCCAGATGGAGTTGGTGGGTGTAGGTTACAAAGCCTCGGCCCAGAACAACGTGTTGGAGTTAAGCCTGGGCTACTCGCACAGCGTGTTTTTGGCAGTGCCCGGTGAGATTAAGGTACAGGCCGTTCAGGAGAAGGGACAAAATCCTATGATTATCCTGGAGGGTATCGATAAGCAGTTGGTTGGCCAGGTGGCTGCCAAAATCAAGTCGCTTCGCACAGTGGAGCCTTACAAAGGAAAAGGTATTCGCTACGTGGGTGAGTATGTACGCAGAAAAGCTGGTAAAGCAGCAGCTAAATAATTGAGCTATGGCGAACATTAAGACAAAAGCACAGCGGAGAGACCGGATTAAGATGGGCATCCGCAAGAAAGTAGAAGGTAGTGAGGCGCGCCCCCGTCTATCGGTGTTCAAGAGCAACCGCGTTATCTACGCTCAGTTGATCGATGACTCCAAGGGACATACCATCGCGGCAATTTCATCTGTCGAGCTGGACAAAAAAGGCGGTGTCAACCTGACTATTTCAAAGACGGTCGGTAAAAAGCTGGCTGAAAAGGCCGTAGCCGCAGGCGTGTCAGATGTTGTGTTTGACCGCAACGGGTATTTGTATCACGGAAACATCAAAGCTTTGGCCGAAGGCGCCAGAGAGGGAGGTTTAAAATTTTAAACGCATGACTCAGAGCAACGTCAGCACAGTAAAGGCCAGCGAAATCGACTTAAAAGAGAAAGTCGTTGCCATCCA
>JBKCJM010000060.1:0-37045 GCA_046301755.1 Cyclobacteriaceae bacterium | reverse complement strand
TCAGGGGCTACTGCATACAACACCGTGCATATTCCAGCTTGGGGTTCGGAGATGTTTTGTAGTTTCATTTTCATTAGTTAGTTTGGTTTCTTGGGACGGATTGGATTTCAAAAGCCCAAGCCGTCATATGCACTAAACATTGGCATCGATTAAAACCAGATGCCAATAGCAGGCAGCTGGGCCGCTAGCGCAATTGAAATGTTCGAAAAATGACTTCACTATCGGTCCAAATCTTTTGCTCGCCCTCGCCACTTTGCAGCTCGTAGCCGGTAGCGGGGCGCAGTACACGTTCGCTAAACTTTTCTCCTGTGCACAGGCATTTCCAGTGCAGGCAGCTGGCCGCATAGTACTTTTCTTCAAGCAATACGATTTGTCGCTTTCTCGGCTTCATTTTCCACACCCTCAAAATGCTTTTGAATGATCTGCAAAAGCTCCTTAACACTGAGCTCGTACGCGCCAAGGACTTCATCAGTGCCAAACTTTCCGCAGTCGGCACTAAATGTCCAAAGCATCTTGTCCGTTTGGATTGATCTGGCCGAACCAGTCTGGAGCTTGTATGTCCAGTCCTCTTTGTTTTTGTACAGCATTGCTCTTTACGTTTAGCCTACTTGCACTGACTGCAATCGCTTACGGGTTGCCACTGCACCAGGCTGTAGTTGGTAAAGCCGCTGATGCCGCCAATGTGAATGTTGCTACCGGCATTGTGCTCCTCTTGGGTGCAGCAGCGAATGAGCACGCGGCCTGCGGCCGGGTTGGCTTTGGGTATGCCGGTTTGGCAACCGTACTGAATACCGGGTTCTTCGGTGCAGCTCGCTGCCACCAGCAGCGCTGCAATGATGAGTAGTTTTTTCATTTGCGTTTTTTGTTAAAGTATTCTTGTAACCAATAATAGATTTGCAGGCCAACATAGTAAGCCAGCACAAGGGCGATGCCAGCTACGGCTAACAAAAAGCCAAGCATGGCACGGCCAGCTTCAAATTCAAAACCTTTTTCTATCATAACGTATTGGGTTGGTTCGTCCACGTTCCGTCTGTCTTCTTCCACCCGAAGTTACGCAAGTGCTGCCAATAGCGCTGCAGCTTGCCGGGATCTTCGCTGATGCGCTTCTCAAACTCGCGGTCGTACACATCCGGAAATTCGTTGCGCAGGCGCGTGCCGTTTTTGGCCAGGTCGCGCACTTCGTTGTAGTGGCGTATGTAGTCGCCAATGCTTTTCAGCCCGGCCAGCGGGTAGTGTGTGGCCTTAAAGTAGACCTCCAGCAGCTGATCGTTTACGGTAACGTGCACAATGTTGGCCCGCTCCTCTTTGGTGGGCCGGTACGCTACGCCCTTGTGGCGGTGGTAGGCCATCATAAAGGCGGCTATCTTTTCGTTGGCGGTGCGCGGCTTCAGCTCGGTTAGCACAATGCCGGTTTTCGCTTTCAGTTCGGCTTCGGTTAACGGCACCGCGGGCAGCAGCATCAGCACGTGGTTGCCGGCCAGCTCGTTGATGAAGTACTGCAGCGTGCCTGCTTCGTAAAGACAGTAGGCGCAGCCGGTGGCGCGGGGTATGGTTATCTTGTACGTCATACCGCGATGCGCAGTTGATCGCCCTTACGGGCTTTCTTTTCCCAGATCACAAAATCTTCGTTGCCGCCAAAGCGGCCGCGGCACTTGGCCCGGAAGTCGTGCACGTGCACCACGATATCCACCATGTATTCGATGTCTTTGGCAAACTTGCCTGCAGGCTTGCCGGCCTGCTCCCAGCAGATGATGATGAAGCTTTTGCGGGGGAAGAGCGTAACCAGTTTAATGTACTGCTGCGCGGTGAGCTTCATGTAATCGCGGCTGTCGATGAACACAAACTTGCCGCGGTTGCTGCCTTTCAGGTACTCCACCAGGTCGGCAAAGAAGTACTGATCGCCCAGCATGAAGCGGCCATCGGGTATCTCGTGCATGCGCTCGCGCACAAAGGCATCTTGCGTGGTTTTGGTATCGCCCTCTTCAATGGAGCTGTAAAATACCTTGCCGAAGTTGATGGCCAGGTACTTGGCAAAGCGCATCATAAAGGTGGTTTTGCCGTTTTTCGGATGGCCGTACACGAGCATGTGAAACGGATCGCTCGGGGTGCCGAAGCTTTGCGCCCACGTGCCGGTGAAGGGCAGCGTGTGGTAGTTTTTGTTGAGGATGGAGCTTACGCCCAGTGAACGTGGCATAGTTACGTTGGGTTAGGTGGGCTCTACTGTGCGTGCACAGCGCGGCCCACGGTTATTTTCAGTTCCTTTTTCAGTTGCCTGCGGGCAGCGGCTTTGCTAGGCGCATCGATGGTTACGGGCACGCGCACCAGGGCGTGCGGCAGCGCGGGGTGCTGCACCAGAATATCGAACTTGTAGCGGTACATGAACGAGCGCTGGCGCCTGAACAGCCGGGCGCGGATGAAGTTCCAGATGGTTTTCATTTTCTAAAGTTTAACGTGAGCTGCGGGGCTTCTGCCATTACGGGCACCTCGCTGTACTTGCCGGCATGTTCGCCCTTGCCTTTTTGCATGTAGTGCAAATTGCGGCACTGGCTGCACACGATCTGGCCGGTATCCTGATCGCGGAAGCCCATCAACAGGCCGTTGCCTTTGATGCCCGGGTTTTTTCGGCAGTAGGAGCAGATCATGACTTGTTTGTTATGGTCGCAATCAGTCTCTCTTTGCCAGGCATCGAATCGTTCCATATTTCGACCTCGTGTTCATTCGTGAACTCGTTCTTGTGTCGTATTCTGTATTGTGTGCTGGCAACCGCAATGTTGGCACGCGGGATTGTCTCGATGTCCTTTTTCAGCGCTGACTCAAACGAGTAAAGGCTCATTTCTGACCCTTGGTATTGGCTTGCCATGGCTCTAACCTTCTGGTCGTACTTGCTTTTTGCAGTTCCGTAAAACTGAATTACAATCATCGGATAATGGCTTTGATTTGCTTCTTGTACTCGGGCTCGCTGTAGGCTTTGGTCAGCTCGGTGGCGCGGCTCAGCAGCCGGTCGAACTCTTCTTCCACTTCAACCGTGGCGGCCACGGCCCGCACAAAGTTGCGCTCGTGTACAAAGGCCAGGTTCTCGCCCTTGTTGCGCAGCTGGCGCACCCATATGCACACGCGCTCGGCCTGTTTAATGTTGCTGATGTCAATCTGCCCACCGCGCACGTTGCGACTGGTGCCGCACAGGCGCAGCAGTATGGTAACCTTCATTTCGCTGAAGCGGTTGAGCAGTTGGCTAAACTTGCGGAAGTCTTCCCGGCCTTCAATCGTGTAGAAGTTGATGAAGTCCAGCATGCACCAGTTTTTCTGGGCGGTGTTCAGCAGGGCGATGTCATCTTTGGTGAGGTCATCTACCTGGATAAACCAAACGGGCTGCTTTAACAGCTGGCAGGCGGCCACCCTGTGCTGCCCGTCAATCACCTGCATCTCGTGGTTGCAGATAACCGGGCGTATGTGCAGCAGGTTTTTCCGGGCAATGCTATCGGCCAGCTTGCGCACGTGCTTTTTGTCTACCTCGCGGTTGCTGATGATGGAGCGGAACCGCGCGTAATCGGTGGTTTGTTGAATTTTCATAGTGGTTGTTGTGGCATAAAGTCGAGGATGTTGACGGCCGGCTTAATGAACTGCTGGTACACCAGGCTGGGGTTCTCCACCGGCCGGCTGTCTACATGTTTCAGTATCCAGTTTACCTGCGCCTCGTGTATGTGGTAGTGCACCTCAAAAAGCTGGTACACAATAGCGGGCCGGTAAATCTTGCGCAGGTGGCTGTATAAATCGCGCACCTCGCGCCACTTGCGTGCCTGGTTTTCCAGGTACCGCTTGCTTCGTCCGTTCTTGCTCATACTTTTTTCAGATAATCGCGGTACATTTTTTCGAACACGGTGATTACGGTGGTCAGCTCGGTGGTGGTGAGATCGTCCAGCAGCTTTTTAACAGGGCTTTTATCGCTCAGTAAAAAGGCGTTAATCCGTTTTTTTACGCGGGCCCAGGGCTGCATCGTAACCTCGGCCTGGCTTTGCGGCACCTGCCATTGCATGTTGTAGCCCAGCGCAAAGAGCTTCTTGCGCATGCGGTCTTTGCTGGCGGCATAGTCGCGGGCAATTTCCTCGTGGCTTTGGCGCTGCTCGGCCTGGCCCACGCCCCCGCATTGGGGGCAGTGGGGGCCTTGCTTAAACACGTGCTGGCAGTTGGGGCAAAACATACTGGATACTGGATGCTGGATACTAGTTGCTGGATAGTTGCTCGTGGCCGGTCTTTACGATCTCAAACTTGGGGTCGCTGTAGAGCGTGAGCCCGAGCTTGCGCGCCTTGTTCTTGCTGTTCTCGCTTTCTTTAAACAGCGCCTTGAGGTAGCTGATGTTGAACTGGGTTTTCACAGCGCCTTTAAATGCGCTGGCAAACCGGGCGATGGAGAACCGCTTGTTCAGCTTCACTTTGGTTTCCCAGCCCATGCGCAGGTAGCCGCAGCAGTCGAACGGGTACACGCCATCGGCAAACTTACTGGCGTTTTCTTTGGCGAACTGTTCGAGGTTGGCTTTGATCGCCTTCATCTCCGCATCGAGGGCCGCCTTGCGGTCCTGCAGATCGAAGTACTGAACCACGTGGGCTTTTGCTTCTTCGTGTGTCATTGGTTATTGGTGGTTAAAAAGTTTCTGTTCCAGTTTGTTGATGATGTATCTGATCGAGCGGTCGTTGATGCTGATGAGCGACTCGGCCCGCATGTGCAGGTTGATCACGGTGGTGTAATCGCGGTTGAGCTCCATGCCGATGTGGTGATAGGTATCGTTGAGGTACTTGCGCAGCAGGTAGCTGTACACCGATCGCGCGTCTACCATGGCGCGCTTGCGTTGGCTGCCGCGCAGCTCCTCGGCTGTTACGTTCATTTCTTCGCACACAGCCTCCATGACGCTGTTGCGCGTTTGCTGCTGCCCGGTTACGGCAACATCAAAAAAGTACGTGCGCTTGGGCACATCCCAGGTGTATTGCGGTTTCATCGCTTTACGGCTAGTTGTTTGATCAGTACGTGGTGCTGGTGCTCCATGCGCGGGCTGTTGGTGTGCGCCCCGCTGGGGTTGTGGAACCACCGGTACCACTCGGCTGCCTGTGTGCGGGCGTACTGCCACTTGTGGTGGTGGCGTAGAAACTCGCGGTCTACCTCGTGCCAGGCGGCTTTCCAGAAGCCCCAGAACTCGGCTGTGCGTGCAAACTGGCTGGCGGCCGGGTCATCGGCACCAATGTGGGCCAGCCAGAGGTAGGCATTCTCGAACATGAGCTCGGCCACCTCTTCGCGGGTGAGGCCGGTGATGTTGCGCACGGTTTGGCTGGTGATTTCAATTTGGTTTTGCAGTTCCATACTACACGTGTTTAAGTAGTTCGGCTTTCAGTTCGATCAGGTACGGGTTTGTGCTGTTGCTGATGGCCAGAACAACAGCTGCAGCTTGCGCGCGCGTTGCACGAAATGACTTGTTGTGTTCGAGAAAACTGTTGCGGCTGTAGAAATCGCGGAGGTTATGAAACGCCATGCGGCCGGCAACGTTTCGTACGCTGTTGGTCTTTCGTAAATTATCAAACTTGTACAGCTGCAACCCGATTTCCCAGGACATAGCTTCGAAGGCGAGATTAGAGGTTTTAATAGTCAACCCTGTTGTATTGATCTTCACCACTACCGGCTGCACGGCTTTTCGTTTAGTTTTCATCTACCAGTTTTTTCAGTTGGTCTATCTTGGTGCGTACCTGCTGCTGCAGCCAGCTGAGCTCTTCAATAGTGAACGGATCAAGCGTGTTCTGCTTTTCCATTTCCATGATGTTGAGGTCGCGCTCGTAGGCGGCAATCAGTTGCTTGCGCAGCTCGCGCAGTTGGGTTTCCAGCGCGTTGTATTCGCGCTGGCGCTCGCCCAGGGCGGCCTGATATTCGGCCACGTTGGGCTGTAGAGCTCCGGCCAGGCGTTCGCCCAGTATGGCGATTTCGTTTTTGAGATCAACCAGGCGAATGACCACCGGGCCAATGGCGCTGTTGATCTGGTCCAGTACTTCGGTGCGGCTCATACGGCAAGGCGGTTTAGTGATTGCTCAATGGCGTGTATCAGGGGCAGGTTATCGGCATCGATAATCACCTGCGCCTTGGGGTCGCGGGTGAGCAGCTGGCGCATGCCGCTGACAAAATCAAGCTGGCGCGGCAGGCTGCCCGGCTCCGTTGCTTTGGGCGGTGCGCTGCACTGGCAGTTGGGCCAGTGGCAGGCGTTGGGGCGGCAGCCCGCGGCTACGTCTATCTGGTAGCCTTCGGTAAAGCTGTGTGCGCTGTTATCGGCCATGGCGTTGCGGTTTAAGGGTGTCTTTCAGGTGGCGCAGGCTGCGCTCGATGTCGTTGATCATTTTGGCATCGCTCTGCCACACCACCGCGCCACCGTTCTTGTTGGTTTCTACTGCCTTCTGCAGCCGCACCAGGAACATGATCTGGTTTTGAATTTCGTTGGCGTCCATAACTCAGGCTGCTTTGAATGATGTCACATTGATTTCGAGAAGCTCAGCCAGCTCGCGCCCGGTTATCTTCTTCCGGTTGGCTTCCTGCCAGTCTTTTACATCGGCCACGTACTGGGCCAGCATGTCCAGGTCGGTAACAAACTGCGCCATCACGTTCTGCGCGCCTGTGTTGCTGATGCCTTCGTGCTCGCATACGTTTACCACCTCGGCCTGTGTAAGGGTGCTGGCGGTAAGTACTTTGTTGCCGAAGAAGCGGCCGCGCAGTTGCGGAAAGCCGGGCTTGCGCAGGGTGGCCAACTTGTCCAGCTTGTTGATGATGTCCATGCCGCAGATCACGAACCCGGCCTTGCCGTGAGCCCAGTCGCTGATGTCTTTCAGTACACCGTAAATGCCGGGCTTTACCACTTCCACTTCATCAATGATGATCAGGTAGCCTTTGTGGCGGGTGATCATGCCCTTGATGGTGCGCAGCTTGTTGTGGTTGCCGCGTATGCCATCGTGCACGCCCAGCGCGTGGAGTATTTCATCGAGCAGGTCTTTGCTGCTCATGTTCTGGGTGCACTTCACGTACAGCACGTAATCGTTGGTGGCGTTGTAGTGCTCCAGGCTGTGGGTTTTGCCCATGCGCGTCCAGCCGTCAATCACCATGCGTATGGCGCGCTTCTGCGCCTTGCGGCAGGCTTTGGTGATCTTCTTGAAATTGTCGATAAACTCCCAGTGCAGGCGCTCGTCCAGGCGGTGGCCAATGGCATCGGCAATGCGCTGAAAGTAGCTGTCTTTGATCACCACAATACGGTCGCCACTCTGGAACTGGAACTTGCCCGACTTAATGTGGCTGATGTAGCTGGGATTTACACCGGCTTTTTCGGCCAGTTTGTTGCCGCTGCGGGCGGGGTTGCTCTCATCGATCCACCGGTTTACGGCCTCGGAGAGCTCGCGTTTCTGATCAAGTGAAAGTTGCATAGTTTGTTTGTTTTGGTGAATGTTTAGTCTAGTGGTAAGGGCTTGTCGTAGTCGGCCAGGCGGTCGGTACGGGTAGTGTCGGGTTCCGGTGTGGGCGCATTGAGTAAGTTGTATTCGCGGCCGTTGATCACCTGGTTCAGGATGTTCTCCTGGGCATCTTGCAGCACCTGCTTGTCGAAGGCGTTGTCGGTAATTACCTCGGTGTAGGTGCCGTTGCGTTTGGTGCTTTCAATTACATCGGCAAAGCGTTGCTGCACCAGTTGGCGCTGCTGCTTTTTGCCGTTCAGGTGTTGTCGCAGCTGTGCGCCTTCTCCGGGCCGGTAGTCGGCAACTGCCATGGCGAACTTTTGGGCAGGCACTGCGGCCATGTGCACGCCTTGCCATTGTACAGGTTGGCCTTGCAGGTAGAGCAAGAGCTCGGCTGGCTGACCGCCTTGCCACAGTTCTTTATTTGGCTCGTATCGAACTGAGAATTTTTGGCCAGTGAACTGAGCTCTGAAATCAGCTTCTGCCACTTGGTAATAAACTCTTTGTCCGGCAAATACAATTTCAATCCCTCGATTGGTAAGCTCATAGGTGTTGGGTATAAACGTGTTGCTGGTTACGGGCTTGCCGTCAATCATGGTGCGCACGCGCTTCTCTTCGCCCGGCAGGGTGTAGAAGGCTTCAATGTCGATGGCCTTGGTGAACTTGCGCTGGCGGCTGGCCGTAGCTTCCATGCTGGCGCGCAGCACTTGTATGGGGCTTTGGCCGCCCAGCATTTTGCGGGGCTTGTTGTTCCACAGGGTGAAGTCTTCAATGGCCTGCTGAATGGCGGCAGCGGCAGCGGGCAGCTCGTGGCTTTTTACCATCAGCGCCAGGGCTTCGCGGTTGGGCCGGTTATCCAGGCGCAGGGCAAACGGGTTGTGCGTGTAGCCCGGGCGGAAGCGCTGCACCTCGCTGTTGAACAGCTTAAAGAACGGCTCAATGATCTTGGCGCGGGCGTTGCCTACCGTGGTGGGGAAAGACGTAACGGAGATTTTGTGGATGGCCTCCTGGGCCACGTAGCTTTTAATGGCGCTGCTGTTGTCGTACAGTATCTGGTAGGGCATGCAGCCGGTAACGGTGCAGGCGGCACGCAGCGCCCCGAGCACGGCCTCGGCTGTTTCGGTTTCGCTCAGCCAGAAGCCTACCACGCACCAGCTGTGCGCGTCCAGTATCGGGAAGATGTTGAACCGGAAGTAGCGGCCTTTGTCGCCCGCCTGGAAGTAGCGGTGGCTGGGTGTACCATCGATAACCCACATCGCGTTCGCAAAGCTGGCGCGCTGGCGGTGGGTTACCAGTTCGTAAATGTTGCGGTATTGCTGGTAGCCATGGCGGGCCTCGTACCAGAGCTGCTTGATGGCCGGTTTGTAGAGAAACTGGCGCACGGTGCTTTCTTCCACCAGCACTTTGTCGGCCCACAGCCCAGCGTTCACCAGCTCCTTGGCTTTGTTGCTGTACATGTGGTGCACCTGGGCCGTGTTGGGCTTGGCGTTGCCATCGCTGTAAAGCTGAATGATGAGGTTGTGCTGCTCGGGTCCGAGGCACTGGGCGTTGTCGTTACCTACGCGCTTGTTCAGCAGGCTGTCGTACGCCTGTGTCGCGTTGATCTTGCCTTTGCGCAATTGTATAAAGGGCTTTAAACGCTTGCGCAACCCGGGCACGGTGGTGCACTTCCAGTGGGGCCAGTTGCGCTCTTCGGCCAGCTTCTGCAGAGCGGGTATGGCGCGGGTATAGAGATCTTCTTTGCTGGAACAGCCCAGCGCGCGGGCTTCGGTGTTGGTCATGGCAGCCAGCCGGGCCAGCACGTGGACTTGTTCCGCTTTTGCTTTGGCAGCGGCCTCGCGCGTGTGCGTGCGCGTGCGCTTCACCATGCTGTGGTTGAGGTAGTGATTGTAGGCGGCATCATCAAAACCCGAAAGGCGCAGCAGTTGATCCTGGCGGCAGGTAGCGAGCAGTGCTTCGTGAGGCGGCATGTTCTTTTCGGCCCGTGTGGTTTCGGGTATGCCCGTGTAGGGGATGAGTTTTACGCCCTCGTGAAAAATAAATGCGTAGGTGCCTTCGGAGGTTTTCTTGTCCACCTGGGCGCGCTTGAATCCGAGCGGAATCAAATCGGCTACAGTAAAATGCACGATGTCGTTAATGATCACCATCTTCCTATCGGGCACTTGGCTTCTATCACTTTGGTTTTGGCTTGCATGTCGCACCCGCACGCGCGGCAGTATTGGTTATCGCGCAGGCCGGGGCCGTTTTGGCTTGGCACGGTGGGGTGGGGTGTGGTGTCGCACGTAGTGCAGGCGGCAAAGCGTATCTCGCTCAGCTTTTTCGTCTCCTCGGGCAGCAGGCCTACTTTGTCGATGGTCTTCTTGAAGTGCCCTTCCATGATCTGACCAACCGTTTTGAAATTCATGCGGCAAGTCGGTTACGTTGGCGTCTTTTCTCTTCGCGTTTGGCGAGGCGCTCGCGAGCTTCGAGCATGTCGCTAAACACCTGCTGTATGTTGTGGTGATCTTCGCGCTCACCGGCAATAACTCTCCGAACCAGGTCGGGGCTCTTACTGACTATCGCCCCAATTCGCACGTAATCGCCCTTTTCAGCTAATTCTTGGATTTGTTTAAGACTTTTCACTAATCTTTGTCTTGATTTCGGGACAATGATACAGGATAACGGACATTAAATCCAAGATGACGGACAACTTTTTTTCTAGGAACCTCCGGTTTTTACGGGAGCAGCGTGGTCTCTCGCAGGATGGTCTCTGCCTGGAAATAGGCTGTTCGAAGTCGGCTTTGAGCCAATACGAGCGCGGTGAATCTGAACCAACCCTGCATGTGATCCGTAATATTGTCCACTATTTCGGAGTCACATTCGACAGAATAACGGACGTTGATTTGTCTAAGTCTCCATTGATCGCTTCAGAGCCGGAACCTGAATACAAGGCTGTAAGCAAAGAATTGGAGCGCTTAAGAATTCAAAACGAAACACTCAAACAGGCACTGAATGAGATTGGGAAAGGATTAAAATCAAAGCCATGAGAACCTGCTTGGGTAATGTTGTTATCGGTATCATGTTGATTATTCTGGCTTTCGTTGTGTACGCTAGGTGGTTTTATGTGCCACGAGCGCCTGATCCGTTACTGGAGAGAATTGCAGATCAAATCGAACGGGAGGAACCCAAGGTAATTGAAGCTTTTATAAATGATGCAGGAGTAATGTACGTCACAGTCCTGGATGATGGCACCAGAAGAGACGGCTACGCGTGCTATCTATGCGACCGTCTGAATGCTAGACGGGCTAGTGTATGGAAAGTCAACGTTGTTGCGGCTGGTAGTCACAGATCATCGAGAAGGGACAATGCTTATGGTATTCTCTTGGGTGATTGCGAGTGCAAATAAAGGGGGGGAAGGTAGGTGGGGAAGAAAAGGGGGAAGGTAGCTGGTACATAAACCGCCTTTGGAGGGTCTTTAAAGGGGGTTGCTATGGCTGGCGCAAACGAGTTGCGGCAAAATTTTAGCCTTTTGGTTTTGTAATGGCGGCCGGCCGCAAAACCGCCAAAAACTGGGAAATTCACGCTCTTTGCGGCAAATCCGCCAAAATTATATTTATACTTTTAGTTTTATCCCCCCTACAGTGTAACCAAATAGGGTGAACTGAAATGAAACTTTGGGCAGCGCTATCAAGTGAAGAGAATGGCGTATCTTCACCTCATTAACCCAAAACCCCAAACCTATGGACGCAAAAAAGAGAATTATGGCAACCCTGGCCGGGTTTGTCGTGTACTTCCTGCTCGGATTTCTGTTGTATGGTATTTTGCTAATGGACTTCATGGCGGCTAACGCAGGCACAGCCACCAACGTGATGCGAACCGATGCTGATATGCAGTGGTGGGCGCTTATTGCCGGTAACGTGATGCAGGCCTACCTGCTGGTGTACATCTTCGGCAACTGGGCCAACATCACTACGTTTGGCGGGGGCGTAAAAGCAGGCGCGATTATTGGCTTCATCATGTCGCTGGGCTTTGGCCTGAACATGTACGGCACCACGAACATCTCCAACCTGACGGCCACGCTGGTCGATCCGATTGTGATGTCGGTAATGATGAGTTTGACGGGCGGTGCAATTGGGTGGGTGTTGGGAAGGAAATAGACTTGTAATGAGTACTACTTTACAACCCACCTCAGAAACTTCACCCACAAACGCCAGTGGGTGATTTTTTTCTTTTCGGTGAAATGATTTTCCACTTTGTCAAAAGCATCTTCGATCAGCGCATCGTGTAGCCACCGGATGGCCAACGGCCAGGTTAGCAAAGCGAATCCGGAAGTATGCATGTCGATGATGTGTCTGATTTCAGTTGTGTGAGTATCCAATGCGACAATGTCAAAACGATGAAAACCATGAAAGCCAAGAGGCTTCGAAAATCGAAACTGAACAAACTCTCCAGATGAGTACGCTTCTACTGTGTAACGAATCGGCCCGTGTCCTCCTTTGGAGCCCACTGTTAGCCCATTATCTAACTTCATAGCTGGCCATTTGTTGTTGGCTAGCATCAAATCATTTTTAGAAGCAAGCGTATTGAATAATTCCACTACGGCCGATTTGGGTTGATGAATGATTCGCTGGTGGACATTGATAACTTTCATAAGCGGAACTTAATAAAGTCTGTATTCTTCAGGTATGATGGCTCCCATAAATCCGTTGGTCATTCCATAAAGAATGAGTAACATCACCAATGCCCCCAAAATCAGAATAGCTTTGGATTGCCTATTCACCGATACTCCCCACATAGCGTTTTTCATTTTACAATGATGGATAGCAGCGATATGACCGAAAAAGGAAAGAATAGCAAAACCATAATAGGGAATAAAAAATAAGTTGACAGGAAAGGAATTTAAACCCGCAGCACCAAAGTAAAAATTTGTATCAAGGTGAAGGATAAACCTTCCGGCAAAAATCGCGCTTACATGAATAACTAAAAAGGCAGCGAGATATAAACCCGTGTAGATGTGCAAAAGCTCAAATCCAACCTTGTTGGTTTTTCTTTTCAATAGAAAAAGCCTTATACCAGAAGATATCTGCACCAGCACAGCCGCTAAAAGTAAAAATTCAATGAAGGGTGCGCGATAGAAGTGACGTAATGCATTCATCCAATCAATATGCCTATTTACACCAGCTATACTCGCTAAATGATTAGCCAAATGAAGGCCAATGAAAATGGTAAGCGTTATGCCACTGACAAAATGAATTTTACGAATCGTTATGTGCCTCATTCAATTCCCCAATAGATTAATCCTGCAATGGTAAAAAGAAGCAACCATTGTCCGAGCCTAAAAAAACTATTTTTAAATTTTTTAGAGATGATAAGCGTTAATAAGAACGCCAATCCGTAGGCAAAAAAGTAAAGTGCCAACAAAGTCAGGATCAGCGATTTCTCTTTTACGTATTCTGTAAAGTTGATGAGCGTTAGCCCGATAAAAGCCAACAGAAAATCAGCAGATACGATATGAAAAGCACCTCGCCCCATTGTCCATTTTTCTTGATGGTCAGTACTTCCATCTACGGGCTCAAGTATTTTGTATTCTTTGTCGCCCCAAAAAGTGTGCGCGATAAACGTAAGCAGCACCAACGCGTTTGCTGCAAGTAAAGCCACATTCATAAGTTGTTTTTTTCGAAAGATGAGGCAAAATCTGGCAATGCCATTTGATTTAAATCAAATTCGATTTTCTGGGTTGCCGAGCACGGCTAAGCGTTTCTAATGTCATACCCAAGTACGAAGCGATGTGGCCGAGCGGAACACGTTGCGTGATATCAGGCCGCAATTTTGTTAACGTTTCATACCTCTGTTGAGCTGATTCAAATTGGAGAGAGACAACGCGTTGTTGTAATTGCAACATGGTTTGAGTAACGGCCAGTCTGCCAAACCGGTCGAAATCGTGATAGGTGTCGCACAAATAGTTTATGTCCTGGCGATTGATGATTAGTAGCGTGGCTGGTTCTATTGTTTCAATATAATGGGGACTTGGAATATTAAGAAAGTAACTGTTGATGGCACAGATAAAATCATTTTCGAATCCAAACCAATCAGTTATGTTTTTGGCGTCCTTTACATAGTAGGCGCGTACACTGCCCGCATAGATGAAAAACAGCTTGTCAGAGAATTCACCTTCTTTCACTAAGGTGGTATTTGCCGGTTGCGACTCAAGCCGTAGTCGCTGCGCAAAGTCCTTTTTACAGTCATCTGACAAAGCCGACAGTTTAGAATCAACAAAATCAATAGCGGCTTGTATGATGGAATCTGCATTCATATAGCGAATATACGACTAGAAGATTCGAAGAGGTCATCTAAACGTTTTTTCAATTTCGTGCTTTAACGAGGGGGCTGCATAAAAATCAAAAGCCAATACCGTATCTCCACTAAGTCCGATAGCTATCGGACACCAAGGCATTAAGAAACTTCACTTCGTGTCTTTGTGCCTTCGTGGCAAGTATTTTTTTCGCTACCTTTCTCTCCTCCTAAACTCACCTACTATTATGAGAAAGTTGTTGCTCCTATTGCTTGCGCTGCCGTTTCTTTCACACGCTCAAACCAAAGCCCTGGTGGGCGGCACGCTCATCGATGGCTACGGAGGTAAGCCGCTGCAAAACTCTGTCATCATCATTGAGGGCGAGCGCATCAAAGCCATCGGCACGGTGGGCAACATCGAAATTCCGAAAAATGCCGAGGTCATTTCCACCGAAGGCATGAGCGTGATGCCCGGCTTGTGGGACATGCACGTGCACCTGATGATCAACGGCCACAGCGACTACGCGCATTGGGATAAGAAGTACATGAAAATCCAGAAAGACGTGATCATGCCGTCCAGCGCGCATCAGTTGCTGCTGGCGGGCGTCACCAGTGCGAGAGATTTAGGCGGCCCACTCGAAGCCAGTTTGTCGGTCAGAGATCGAATCAACAAAGGTGAAATACCCGGCCCTACGATGTATATGAGCGGCCCGTTCATTCAGCACGAACCCTACCCGGGCACGCAGGAGTTTCGCTGGGGCGTGAAGGGCCCTGAAGATGCCCGCAACAAAGTGCGCACACTGGCAAAGGCAGGCGTCAACTGCATCAAGCTCATTGATCAGGATGAAATGACCGAGGCCGAGTACATGGCCGTGGTGGACGAAGCGCATAAGAACAAATTGAAAGTAGTCGCGCACTCGCACCGCCCCGATGAAATCCGCAGGGGCATGAAAGCCGGTGTCGATAATTTTGAACACACGGGTTTAGCGGCTGCGCCAGAATATCCGGACGACATCATGGCGATGATTAAAGAGCGAACCGCCAAGATGAGCCTCGGCCCGTTGTTCTGGACGCCTACCGTTGAGGGCCTCTTCAACTTTGAATACACACGCGACAATCCGGAGGCACTTGATAATCCGAGCTGGCACCTTGGCTTGCCGGATTCCGTCATTCAGGACATCAAACAATCACTCCAGTACCCCGGGCGACTGAACTACTTCGGCCTGAACCCTATCCGCAGGCCCACGCTGGAGAAGAAAATCAAGCAACTGAAGGAAGCCGGTGTGGTGCTGCTCATCGGAACCGACAGCGGCATTCCGATGAAGTTCCACAGCCAAAGCACATGGAACGAACTCGATGTGTGGGTGAACAAGTTTGGCCTTGACCCCATGTATACCATCCGTGCCGCCACCTACTGGCCTGCCGTGATGATGGGCGTGGAAAAGGACTACGGCACCATAGCCGAAGGCAAGTATGCCGACATCATAACGGTGAAGGGCGATGTGCTGCGCCACATGGCACTGCTGCAGGATGTGAAGATGGTGATCAAAAAAGGCAGACGGTACAAATAGACGCAGGATTCCCGAATCGCATTTCTAACGCAGCACTTCTCGTTGCATCCTTTTCTAATCCGAGCATACAAAATCAATATGCGCCTATTAAATTGCGGGCAATGGAAAAAAACATGAAACCCATTTTAGAAATCCGACACAATCGATTTGTTTATTTGCTTTTAGCACCACTTGCACTGGTACTCTCTGGCCTCTTCTTCTATTTGATATTCTTGAGTGACATCACTTCAGAATTTCAAAATCAGACGACCCCGAAATTCATTTTTTCATTTTTCATCTTGGTCGGGTTGTTTTTGGCGTATCAGTGGTTTAGGGCTTTTTTCGTCAACGAACCGATCTTCACCGTTTATGATGAGGGATTCGAATCCAAAACACACGGGGTAAGCACAGGCTTGATCCGCTGGCAAGACATTAGAAAAGTTGAGCAGCAGCAGATACGAGATGGGCGGGGTTCTTCAGCGGCATTGGCTGTTTATCTCAAACAGCCGGACAAGTACAACCAAGAACAACCCGTAGGCGTAAGTATGTTGCGCTCGGCTGTGAAGGCCACCGGTCTAAACCAGGCTCAGCAACTCAAAGGTGCAAATGATGAAGACTTACCCGTTTACATACCAATTGGGTCATTAGGCGCACGCTATGCCCAGGTGAAGAAAATCATTGACGCGAAGGTGGCCCAAAACGCCAACTAGCTGAAACTATACGCATGGCCCTTTTCGGTTTCGTAGTTCATCTCATAGGTTACATAGTCACCCTGGTGGACAGCCGAAAAGGTGTCCCAGTCTACAGATACGAAGTCGTCATTTACCTGTAGTACGCACGTCAGGACTTTTCTACGCTTCGTTTTCGCATACTCAACTTCCAAGCCACCGGAGGCCAACAGAATGCGCTGCTTGTTACTAGAGTCTTCTTTGAATGCTTTACTGGATGACCGAGGTATCGTTTTGTTTTTGTACCAAAACTCAATGCCATCATCTTTTTTGATAGTTCGGGGCAGGGCTTCAGCCGCAAACTTTTCACGAACGACACCCTTTCCTTTACTCACGTTTCCCAGTAAAACCGATTCCCCCAACCCGGTCGTCTGTGGGCCAGCAGGTGGATGGTCGATTACCACAAGGCGGTCAAGGAGTTCAAGGCTATCACCAATTTTTACAAAAGACCCTTTGATTTTCGACCCGGTGGCGAGGCGTTCTTCGGCAACAGCTTCTTCGAACGAGGGGTGAACTTTGATTACCTCACCACCGGCCGACAACAGGAATTGATATAGCACCACAAAATCAGCACTGCGGTCGGAGATGACCAACGGAACTTTGAATACGTTTTGAACGCGGATTTCTTTTTCTTCTTTTACCAGTCGTGCCAGGGCGTCATGCTGATCTCTCTTTCGGGTGGCGCGGATATACAGATTAATGCCCACGATCAACATCAATGCGAGCCCGAACGGTATACCTAAACCTTCCAGGTAACTCTCCTGCACCGGGCGTGTCGCAAAGAAGATCCGGTAGAGCCCTGCGGCTACTGCGCTCCAAATCATCATGTGCGCAATAGACAGAAGAAAGGGATTGACCTGCGGTCTTTCAGTTGTGATATTTGGGTTCATTTTCATGCACGCAGTTCTTGCTTTTGCCGGGTGGCAGGCGAATTCCTTCTGAAAGTTGCAATTTCAACTTTTAATTGAAATCTGCCCGTAATAAATTGCCGCGGCTGTAAAAAAGTAATCATGAATTTATTCTCGCACCAGTTTACGTCCAGCAAGCGTTTTCAAACCGTTGTTAGTATCGCGATTGTGTTATGCTCTATTGTGTTGGGCGTTGAAACATTTTATCCGGAGCACCGTCTGCTTTTCGATATTCTCGATTTTACGTTTACCATTTTTTTCCTGGGTGAAATCATCCTTCGGATTTTCAGTGAAGAGACACCGATTCACTTTTTTCGATTGTTATCGGTTCGTAACAAAAAGGTTCATGTTGACGAGGATGGCTTCTGGAACTGGTTTGATTTTCTCATTGTGGTGGTGAGCGTCACCAGTTTGTTTCAGCACTTGTTTGAACACCCCGAGTTTTTGGTCGTGAGCCGGCTATTCAGAGTACTGCGGGTTTTGCGATTGCTGGAGGTGAGCAGCGAGCTAAAGGCAGTTGAACATAAAATTGTGTCGATTATCCCCACCATTTTTTCGTTCGCGCTGCTGTTGGGCATTCTGCTGTACATCTATTCTATCGTGGGCATTTATTTGTTCAGTCACCACCAGTATGAGAGCGCTGATTTTACTACGCTGGGCCATGCGTTCATCACGCTCTTCCAACTCATGACACTCGATGGCTGGAGCGACATGATGTATGCCGCCAGTGGCAGTTATAACGACAGCTGGCTCGTAAAAGGGTATTTCATCAGCTTCGTTATTCTCACCGCTATTGTGAGCTTCAATGTTTTTGTTGCGGTTCTTACCTCGCAGGTTCACGAGAAATTCGTAACCGATCAAAAGGTTAACAAGTCGAAGCTTTCCGAATTACAAGGCGACATTCAGGAGACAGAGCAGGAAGTGCAGGCCGGATTTCAGGAAGTGATGAAGGAGCTCAAGCAACTTCGGGCCGAAATTGAGCAGCTGCGGGTAAATAAGGCGTCCTGATCGGATATACTGCGGGCAGCGTTTCGATCAGCGCTTTTCCCCGGTTTGCACATCAAAGAAAAGCGGTTCTGCGTTTTCAAGCCTGACGCCAACGTTGTTCTCAACGAAGTACAGATCTACGACAAACGCGGTCTGCGCCCGCTTGTCAATGCCTTGTTTCCAGTATGCACGGAAAAAATCCTGTTTCCAGATGGCTTCTCCGCTCGGGCGCGTGGCCCACAGGCGATAACCAAATCCGTCTGCGAACATCTGGCGCTCTACGGTGTAGTCAATACTGTCGCGGGTGATGGGCAGCACATCCACGCGGTTGGATTCCCGTGCCGCGTGTTGCTCCATCTGCGGGCGCACGCGCAGGTCATTCGGCAGGTAAAACAGATCTTCGAAAGCGCGGTGGCGCTCCATGTCCTCGTTGTTCGACTTGGCCGCCAGGTAAAAGATTAATCCCATGGCCGCCCACGCCAGCAGGCACAACATGACAAACCCGAGAAGCCAATAACGCCACACGCTCAGGAATTTACCGCCAGCATGCTCAGAATATCCTCAACATACTCGCGCGAGTTGCTAAGCCGCGGCACTTTGTTTTGTCCGCCCAGCTTGCCCCGTTTTTTCATCCAGTTGTAGAAGGTCCCTTCGGCCACCGGGTGAATGGTGGGGGCCACCAACGCCAGGTCGTGCATGCGCTTGGCATCGTAGTCGGAGTTGATTGCGCGCAGCGTGTTGTCAAGTTCATGGCGGAAATGGTTGAGGTCATCCGGGTTTTTTCGGAACTCGATGATCCATTCATGCCCGCCACGTTTTGATTTCTCCAGGTAGATCGGTGCGGCTGTAAAGTTTTCAATCAGAGCGCCCGTAGCTTCGCACGCTTTGGTGATCGCGGTTTCGGCATTTTCCACCACCACCTCCTCGCCAAACGCGTTGATGAAGTGCTTGGTTCGTCCGCTGATGCGAATGCGGTAGGGTGAAACGGATGTGAACCGCACCGTATCGCCCAGGTTGTATCGCCACAGGCCCGCATTGGTCGTGATCACCATCGCATAGTTCTTGCCCAGCTCCACTTCGGCCAGCGCTATCGCTTCGGGAAACTCCTGATCAACCTCATCGAGCGGAATGAACTCGTAAAAAATGCCGTAGTCCAGCATAAGCAGCAGGTCCTCCGAGTTGGCTTCTTCCTGTATTCCGAAAAACCCTTCGCTCGCATTGTAGGTTTCCCAATAGTGCATATCGCTGCCGGGGATCAGCGACCGGAACAACGACCGATATGGCCCGAAGGCAACAGCCCCGTGAAAGAAAACTTCTAGATCCGGCCACACTTCGAGTATGCTGTTCTTTTTCTCGAGTTCGAGTATGCGTTGGAGTAACAAGACCGTCCACGTGGGTACACCGGCCATGTGGGTTACATTTACCTTCGCGGTGTCACGCGCCAGTTTTTCGATTTTTTCCTCCCAGTTGTTCATCAGCGCCACATCGAGGCTGGGCGTGCGGATGAACTGCGCCCACACCGGCAGGTTCTGCATAATCACGGCCGAGACATCACCATAATACGATTGCGACCCGGGGTCAAGTTCATTCACCTGGTGACTGCCGCCCACGGCCAGGCACTTACCCGAAAATATTTGCGTGTCCGGGAAAGCGTTGATATAAATGGAAAGCAAGTCCTTGCCACCCTTGAAATGACATTCTTCCAGTGCCTCGGGTGAAACGGGTATAAACTTGCTGCGGGCGTTGGTGGTGCCGCTGGATTTGGCAAACTGGCGGATTTCCGTGGGCCACAAAATGTTTTGCTCGCCCCTCATCATCCGCTCGATGTACGGATAGAAGGCTTCGTATGAACTCACCGGTACCCTGCGCCTGAAATCTTCGTAATTCACCATGTCGTCAAACGAGTAGCGCTGGCCAAATTCCGTGTAGCGCGCGGTTTGTATCAGTCGCTTCAGCAGTTCGTCCTGAACCTCGTGCGGGTATTTCTTGAAAAGCTCGATCTGGTGGATCCGCTTTTTCATGACCCAGGTAAGAATAGAGTTCAGGATTTGCATGGTAACAAAGCCCTAAAATACACCATCAGGGCCGAATACAAAATTCAGGAAAACAAGCTGTTCAGCTCCAATTCAATCTTGCTCACGATAAACGAGAAGTCTTCGACCCGTTCCACAAAGTCCAGGTTGTTTACATCAACCACCAGCAACTTGCCGTGCCGGTAGTTGCTGATCCATGTCTCGTAGTGCTCGTTCAGGTTTTTCAGGTACTCCAGCTTGATGTTGTATTCAAAGTCGCGGTTGCGTTTGGCGATCTGGTGCACCAGCTTTGGAATGTCAGCCCGAAGGTAAATCAGCAGGTCGGGGGCCTGCACAAAGTGGATCATGGAATTGTAGATGTCCAGGTAGCTTTGGTAGTCGCGGTCGTTGATGTGACCACTCCGGTGAAGGTTGGCAGCAAAGATGTGCGCATCTTCATAGATGGTGCGGTCCTGAACTATCGTTTTTTCGCTTTCGCGGATCTGCCGTATTTGATTGAAGCGGCTGTTGAGAAAATAAATCTGGAGATGGAATGCCCACCGCGTCATGTCGCTGTAAAAATCGCGGAGGTAGGGATTGTGGTCGACCGACTCAAACAACGGAGCCCAGCCGTATTGTTTACTTAGCTTTTCGGCCAGAGTTGTTTTTCCCGAGCCAATGTTACCCGCGATGGCAATGTGTTTAACCGGAACCATATCAAATTCAGCGCAAGATGGGCAAACCGTACGCAATTTTTTATCTTTCTTACGTTGAAAATCAGATGCGCATGATGCCCAGGCTTTTGATCGTTGCTCTTTTCTTCGCGATGCCCGGACCTGCGCGCGCTCAGAGCGTTTTTCCGGAAAAAGTGGTGCCCTACGATCCCGCCCTGATGGCCAGTCGGTGGATGTTTGATGCGAACACCTACCTGTTTGTGGCGCAGGACAGGTTCTACACACTCGCAGCCGGCTATGCGTATGGCCTTTCGAATGAGAGGCACTTGTTCAGCCTGCATGTCCCGTTTATCCACACCATTATCAATGCCGACTTTGGCGGGTTGGAGAACACCACGGGTATTGGTGATCTGCAGTTCGCCTATTGGTGGGTGCCGTTTGTTTCGAAAAAGCAACATGGAGTTGAACGCGTATCGCTGGTGGCGGGTCTTTCCGCGCCCACCGGCAACCCGGTAGCCGGGCGAGGGGTGGGCACCTGGTTGTTCAAGCCGGGCATGGTGGTTACGGTGCCCGTAAGCCCGGGTGTCATGTTCTACCCCGAAGCTCGCTTTCAGTTTTCGGCCGGAGACGTTAACAGCCTTGGCGGAAATGACGGATTACCTGATCCTGAGGACACGGATAGTGAGGGTCGCTTGCAGTTGTTGTCCGTTCAGTTGCCGGTAATCATGGAGTTGCCGGAGGCACGTGCGTGGTTGGGGATTGATGCGCCCTTTCAATATTCGCTCTCGGAGAGCACCTACTTTCTTTACCTGAAACTTAGTTTTGGATGGATGGCCACCGAACGATCGGCCCTCAGCCTGTCGGCTACTAAGTTTGTTGCCGGCCAGCCACGCCTTAATGTGGCTGTGCAGATTCGGTACTCGATTTTTCTACGGTGAGATTGAATCGGTTGATGATTCATATCTGACTTTGCGCGGCCAAAGCATAAAGAGGAAGAAACAATAAAACAGATTTCCCAATTCAAATTTTTGTTGTATTCGCTCCCTAACCATTCTGGAAAACTCTGCAGGAGTTAGGATCTTCACCACTTGGTCGTTTCGTTTGAGCACCAAGCGGCCATCTTCCATTTGAGGATCGCCCTGATAAGACTCACGTGTCCAGGTAAGATAAACCGTTATAACCGCAACACCCAAAATCAAAACCAAAACTGTTTTGGGTAGGCTTTGCAGGGCCTTTTGCATGGTGAATCCGCGATCTTTCCTAAACGCTGGGTTAAAGCCAATGCATAGAAAAATCAAAAGACCAATGCCAGAAAGAATCGATGGGTAATCAAGAACTTTTGAAAAATTGACCGTAAAAGATAGAGCTAAAACACCAACACCATAAACAAATCCAAGCACCGCCCCGACAAAAGCAACGGGCATGATTTTTTCAAAATTTATCATTATTCCGCAATTAGAAATTGATAGCTCTTGCCTGCTTTTTTGATTACCAACGTGTCGCTATTTGATTCCTTGACAATACGACAACCAACACTTAAAATATCATTAAGATGATACAGCTTCGTAATGTCCTTATGATTGACAACAATAAAACTATACCGGTTTTCAAAAGCGATCAATGCGCTATTGCCGCACCAAAATTCGGGAGGACACCTGACCTCAGTAACAAGATCATCAAAATAACTCATGCGACTCACGGGAGGGAAGTCTTTCAAAAACTGCTTTCGCGTATTGCGAGCTTTCCGTTCATCAAAAATTATCAAACAAACCATGCCCAGAAATGCAATACCTATCAGAAACCATTTTTGAAGCACCGACATCATGGGTAAGCTAAGGTAGAATTTTTCTCTGATGATACGCTGAAAAATCCTGCACAATGCGATTGTACGATTTCTCCATCAGTTGCGAGCTGATGATAAAGTCGGCCGTGGCGCGGTTGCACGCGGTGGGGATATTCCACACCAACGCGATGCGCAGCAAGGCCTTTACATCAGGATCATGCGGCTGAGGTTCCAGTGGATCCCAGAAGAAAATCAGAAAATCGATTTTGCCTTCGGTGATGTGCGATCCAATCTGCTGATCGCCTCCCAGCGGCCCGCTTTGAAAGCGCGTGATGCGCATTTCCAGCACATCTTCCAGCATTTTACCGGTGGTGCCGGTGGCAAAAATGTTGTGGCTCTGTAAAATCGTCTTGTTCCAGCGTGCCCATTCACTCAGGTCCTTTTTCTTGTTGTCGTGCGCAACCAGCGCAATGTTTTTCACTTTCTGGATCGGCAGCGTGGTGTATTTCATTGCTTCAAGTTACGCAAGCCATTTCATCAATCGGGTGGCAGTGACGAGTTAAAAACTTCAATCGTTTGTTTGCATCTTTGCGCGCATGAAGCGTGTCTCCTTTTGGGTATTACTGGCCGCTGGCCTGGGCCTGGCGGGTTGTGGCGGCCGTGATTATGAAGAGCGGTGCGCCCAGATTCCCAACGTGTCGGATATTACGGTCGACCTTGCGGTTGAACACCTTGAGGATTCGATAACGCAGTTTCGCAGCAAACAGGAGCTGGTAGACTTTTTTTCGCGACACACACCTCTGCGCGATTACTTTTTTAGCCGCGGGGCATATCCGGATGATTCTGTGTTTATCAATTCCTTGTACAGCCGGTTTACCCACCCGGCTTTTGACTCGTTGCGCCTCGAGGCCAGGCGTGTGTTTGGTAACGGGGAATATCTGAAGGAACAATTCACCGAAGCCTTCCGGAATATGAAGTACTACTACCCCGATGTGCGGGTGCCCCGCATCCAGACAGTAATTTCCGGCTTTGAGGCAGACCTGGTGGTAAGCGACAGCCTGATCATTGTGGGCCTGGATTATTTCTTGGGTGCAGGCGCTCGCTACCGGCCCAACATGTATGAGTACATGCTGAAGCGGTATGAGAAGAACTTTGTGGTGCCATCAGCGCTGTTGCTGTATGGTATTGATACACGCTACAATCAAACCGACCTGCGCGACCGCACCGTCCTGGCCGATATGATGGCGTACGGCAAAGCTTACTATTTCGCCAAGCAGATGATGCCGTGCGTACCCGACAGTGTGTTCATCGGCTACACGGCAACCGAAACCGAAGACGCGTGGTTTAACCAGGATTTGATCTGGAAAAAGCTGGTAGATGACGAGGTGCTTTTCTCCACCAGCAACCAGGTGAAGCAAAAGTACATCAGCGAACGGCCGAAGACATTGGAAGTGGGCGCAACCTGTCCGGGCCGAATAGCGACCTACACGGGCTGGCAGATCGTGAAAGAATATGTGCGGAAAAATCAGGCCCTTACGTTGCCGCAAATCATGGCCGAGCCTTCGGCAGAGAAGATCTTGCGCGATTCCAAATACCGTCCGGTGGAGCGCTGAGTGAACAACCGGGTAGTATTCGAAAAAATGATAAATTCGCATATGCAAAATGAGATCATCTTTTTGGTGACCGACTCCCCGGAGGGTGGTTTTGAGGCCCGGGCACTTGGTGAGAGTATTTTTACAGAAGCCGACTCTCTTCCTGAATTAAAGTCGAATATCAAGGAGGCCGTTCTTACCCATTTTGAAGAAGGAACTCATCTGGCCCTTGTTCGTTATCATATTTCCAAAGCATAACCCGTTACGAATAGGAAACATTTGGACCAATTTTGAATGTTGGCGGTAATTGGGCCATCTAAATGGACAGTGACGTGTAAACGGATAATTTCGGTTGACTGAATTTAAAACTTTACTTCAGGGCGACAGATAGGCTATGAAAATTAAATTCAGATTTTGGGTATTGATATTAGCAGTTCTATCAATCATAGGACTACTTTCATTTATAACAATTCTATTAAGTTATACAATTCGACACCCAGACAGAATTAATGTAGGTATTTTTTGTGGAGTAGTTTTTCTGCTGACACTCATAATTCTTATATTAAGAGAGATTAGATTCAAGTGGAACTATGTTGAAGTAACAAATACTGGGCTAAATGTTAGATCCTTCTTAGGTCTTGGACCAATTAGACAAATTCCATACAGAGAGATTACAGGATTCAAACATTCTTGGGAACCATCCAAGATTTCTGAGGGGGCAGTTATCAACATATATGAGAATAACAAAAGGATTATAGAAATTTCAGATGTTAGCTGCAAAAATTTCAAAGAATTTACATGCCAGTTAAAACATAAAATAAAAGGATTGGGCTACGAAGAGCTAAAATATTCTAAAGTCTTAATGAATGCCTTCGGAATCCCAATCATGTTGACTCAAAAATTATGAGTTGCGTTCCTTTGACAGCAAAAACTCGACAAGCGCTCCAATGCCCAGGCCGTCATACACACCAGCGATAGAGCAAGCATCGCAAGGTTTCACGGATGAGCTACTTAACTTGCTGTTTAGATAATTAAGAAGACTGAGCTCATCAAAATTGATAATTTTCGGCTGATGACACCCGCCACCTTTATCAAACTCTCGCTCATGATGTTGCTCCAGTATTTCATCTGGGGCGCCTGGTACGTAACCATGGGCACCTACATGACGGAGCATTTGCAGGCCAGCGGCATCGACATCGGGGCTGCCTATAGCGCCCTGGCCATTGCCACAATGATTTCACCCTTTTTTGTGGGGCTGGTGGCTGACCGTTTTTTTGCTGCCCAGCGTATCATGGGTGTACTCCACCTGTTGGGGGCCATGTTGTTGTACCTGGCAACACAGGTGCAGAGCAGTGCGGCCTTTTACTGGATTATCCTGTTCTACTCGCTCCTTTACATGCCAACCATTGCCCTGAGCAACAGCATCGCGTTCCGGCAAATGACCGATCCCGGTACACAGTTTCCGTGGATACGCGTGTTTGGTACTATCGGCTGGATCGTTGCCGGTCTTACCATCGGGTTTCTCGCCATTGAAAAAGCGGCATCCACCTTCTACATCGCGGCTGGTGTTTCGGCTGCGCTGGGGGCAATCAGTTTTGCAATGCCCCATACACCGCCACACGGAGACCGGGCCATGTCTGCCGGGCAAGCACTCGGAGCCGAGGCTTTTGTTTTGTTGCGCAACCGCTCCTACCTCGTGTTTTTTGTGGCGGCTATTCTCGTTTGTATCCCCCTGTCATTCTATTACGGATTTGCAAATGTGTTTCTTAATGAACTGGGTGTAGAAAATGCGGCCGGCAAGATGATTCTGGGTCAGGTGAGTGAAGCGGTATTCATCCTGGCCATTCCCCTGCTGTTTAACCGAATCGGAGTTAAAAACATGTTAGTGCTGGGCATGGCGGCCTGGATCTTGCGCTACCTATGTTTCGCCTGGGGCGATACCACTTCCAACTTGTGGATGCTGTATGCGGGCATCATTCTCCATGGCATTTGTTATGACTTTTTCTTCGTTACCGGTTACATGTACACCGAAAAGAAGGCAGGCGAGAAAATCAAGAACGCTGCACAAGGCCTTTTCACATTTGCTACCTACGGGCTTGGCATGTTTATCGGCACGTGGTTTAGTGGGTTTACCGCTGACCGCTATGCTGTGGGCACGGGTCATATGTGGACGCCCGTTTGGCTTATGCCCGCGTACATTGCAGCCGCTGTTTTAATTCTATTCGTGCTTTTCTTTCGCGAGAAGCGCGCGATCTCGGCCACTGCCTGATATGAGCCGCGAGCAAACCCGGCATGAAGAGTTGGCCAATGCGGTCACGCACGGCATTGGTGCAGTGCTGGCCATTGCCGCACTCGTGGTGCTGGTCGTGTTGAGCGCCATGAGTGGCACAGCATGGCATGTGGTCGGGTTTACCGTTTTTGGCATCACGCTCGTTCTGTTGTATTTCGCCTCCACGATCTACCACAGTGTCACCCGTACACCGCTCAAGAAAATTTTCCGCAAGGTGGATCATATTGCCATCTACCTGCTCATTGCCGGCACCTACACTCCGTTTTGCCTTACTGTGCTGCGGGGATGGCTTGGCTGGACGTTTCTGGGTGTGATGTGGGGATGTGCCCTGCTGGGTGCAGTTATAAAAGCCATTCACATCGGGGGTCGCGACCGTCTTTCCACCTTCCTCTACCTCGGGATGGGCTGGGTGGGTGTGTTTGCGTTTAAGCCCTTGTACGAGCAAATGTCGGGCTTCGGTTTTTCGCTGATGGTTGGCGGTGGCCTGGCCTACTCGCTGGGCACTGTGTTTTATGCGCGCAGCCACGTTCGATATAACCACAGCGTATGGCATGTTTTTGTTCTGGCCGGCAGCATCTTCCATTTTTTTGCCGTGCTTACCTTGCTGCCATCCTGATTTACCCGGCAAACGGTTAACTTTAACTCCCTAATTTTTGTCATCATGAACATTGCTATGCTTGGCTCCGGCTTTATCGGTCGTTTCTATGCGGATTCTCTGCAGGGGTACCGCAGCAAAGACAAAATAGTTTCAATCTATTCGCGCAAAGCCGAAAGCGCGCACAAGTTTGCGCGGGACTACAAGGTAGCCTTTGCCACTTCAAATCTTGAAGAAGCTATTGCCCGGCCCGAAGTGGAGGTTGTATGCGTTTCGCTGCCCAACCACTTGCATGAACAAGCCGTCATGCTGTGCGTGAAGCACCACAAAGCAGTGATTTGCACCAAGCCCCTGGGCCGAAATGCGAGCGAGGCAAAGCGCATGATGGACGCAGTGGAAAAAGCCGGCATCTTCAACGGTTACCTGGAAGACCTGGTTTACACGCCCAAATTCATCAAAGCGTATGAGAGTGTTAAGAGTGGTGCCCTTGGGCGAATCCTTTGGGCAAAGTCGCGCGAGACGCACCCCGGCCCCCACAGCGATTGGTTTTGGGATTTGGAGCAGGCGGGCGGAGGTGCGATTCTGGACCTCGGCTGCCACTGCGTAGAGATTGCCCGCACCTACATCGGCAAAGACATCAGGCCGGTGGAAGTTATGTGCTGGGCCGATACCCAGGTAAAGCCCATTGAAGCCGAAGACCATGCCATCGGCCTGGTGAAATACGAGAACGGAGCGATCGGCCAGTTTGAAGTAAGTTGGACATTCCGCGGAGGTCTTGACCTGCGCGATGAAGTAATGGGCAGCGAAGGAACAATTTGGACAAATGGATTTCTACGCACCGGCTTCGAGATGTTCACCAGCGGCAAAGGCGCCAACTATGTGGCCGAAAAGGCGGAGAGTAATTCGGGCTGGGTATTTCCCGTGGGGGATGAACTCAACGAGCTTGGCTACAACCATATGTTTGCAGATATGTTCAACGCGATGGAACGCAACGAACCACCGCGCGAGACATTCTACGATGGCTATGTGGTGAATGCCATTCTTGATGCTGCATACAAGAGCGCAAAATCGAAACTCTGGGAGCCCGTACACCTCGACATATGGCGCGGACGCACGGGCGTAACCAAAGACAGTCACCTGCAATCATACGATGACGATCATTACCTGGTGAAAGAAGAAGTGACTCATTACGGTGCCCGCAAGTGGATTCTCAAAGAAAAGAAGACCGGAAAAATTATTGAGCGGGTTGAGTCCTAGATGTTTAATCAAGCCATTGAGGCTGTCGTTTTCTGTCCTTATTTTTGGCGGCACAAGTACTGATGCGTAACTACTGGAAGAGAACCCTGGCTTTTGTTATACTGGTGCCACTTGTGCTGTTTGCACTGGCATGCGCCCTCCTGTTTTGGAAGCAGGACGAAGCCGTACAGGAGTTGATTGGCACACTGAACAAGGATTTCAAGGGATCGGTCGCGCTGCGCGATAGCCACCTCTCTCCTTTTGCCAACCTGCCTTACGTTTCACTTGATCTCGAGGATTTACGGGTCTTTGAAGCAAAGGACACCGCGCAACAGCCGCTGCTTCACCTGCACGATGTCTACCTCGGCTTCGACATCTGGAGTGTACTAACCGGTAACATCGATATCAAGTCGATTCGCGTGCGAAAGGGTTTCGTCAACATGGTGCAACACCCGGACGGAAGCTACAACCTGTTGAATGCGCTTTCCCCAGAGGCGCCCATCGAAGATGCCGGTGAAGAATTTCACATCCATTTAAAATCCATTCAGGTTGAGGACGTTCATCTCAGCAAGTATCGAGAGGAGGACAGTCTCCGGGTATCGGTGAATATAGAACAGGCCACCGGTCGTTTTAAGTCGCTGCCGGAATCGATTCATGCAGCTCTGCAGTCAAAGGCGGTTGTTAATGTGTTGATTGGCGGGGACACCACCTTTCTTCATCATAAAGATCTGTCGCTAACAACCGAAATCGATTTTGATGTTGCCCGGCAAGTGCTCACCCTGCGGCCTTCGCGCCTGATGCTGGAGAAGGGTGAATTCGGTATTGACGGTCACATTGATCTGGATGACAGCCTTAACCTTGATCTTAATCTGCACGGCAATAAGCCGAGCTTTGATCTTTTCCTGGCATTTGTTCCGGAGGAACTCACCCCGGTACTGGAGCGGTACGACAACCAGGGTAAAATCTTTTTCGAAGCTACAATCAAGGGCAAGGCAGCCGGCCGCATGCCGCTGGTGACGGCCGACTTTGGATGTGAGGATGCCTTTTTTAATAACCGCAACTTCAACCGCAAGCTGGACGATCTGTTCTTCAGAGGACACTTCTCCACCGGCACACAGACCGATTTGTCAGAAGCAGAGTTTTCCCTGCTCGATGTGTCTGCCAAACCCGAGGCAGGCCTTTTCAAGGGTTATCTCAAAGTGAAGAATTTTCAGGCGCCTGAGATTGATATGAGTGTTGACTCTGAGCTGGACCTGGATTTCCTCGCTCAGTTTCTGGAGGTGCGCGACCTTAAGAACCTGAAAGGCAAAGTCGCACTCAGCATGAACTTTCATGATATCGTTGATCTTGATCAGCCCGAGAAAGCAATCGAGCGCCTCAACGAATCGTACTTCACCCGATTGACGGTGGAGAACCTGAGCTTCGAATCCCCTGATTTTCACTTGCCGGTGCATGAGGTCGATATCCGCGCCAGCATGGAGGGCCACACGGCACGCCTTGAACATGCCTCGGTCCGTGTTGGCAATAGTGATGTTACGATCAGCGGCAGCGTGAGCGATCTGCCGGCCATTCTTCATCACACGGCACTGCCCGTAACCGTTGCTCTGGCCATAACATCCGATAAACTTGACGTTCGGGAGTTAACGTCAGCAGACACGTTGAACTCGAAACCAGTAAATGAGGTGATCGAGAACCTGAAGCTAAACACGCATTTCACCAGCTCTGCCCGCGCCTTCACCGAATCACCCAACTTGCCGGTAGGTGAATTCTTTATTGACAACCTGTACGCCAAACTGAAAAATTACCCGCATACTCTTCATGATTTTCATGCCGATGTTTACATCACCGATCGCGATTTTCGGGTGATCGACTTTCGCGGTGTAATCGACAAGAGCGATTTCCATTTCTCCGGTAATCTGCGGAATTACGATCTCTGGTTTATGGAGCAGCCCAGAGGCGATACGGAAATCCGGTTTGACCTCACTTCGAACCTGCTGAAACTCGAGGATTTATTCGCCTATGGTGGCGAGAACTATGTGCCGGAAGACTACCGGCACGAAGAGATCAGCCGTGCACACCTGACGGGTAAAGCAGATATTCACTTTCAGGATTCGCTTCATTCGGCCGATCTCTATATCAATAAACTCGAGGGCAGCCTGAAGATTCACCCAATGCGGTTCGAACAGTTTAGGGGTCGTGTGCATGTGGAGCAACAGCAGCTGACGGTGGAGAACTTTTCCGGGAAACTGGGGCGCAGTCAGTTTACGGCTAATCTTTCCTACTACCTCGGTCATGGGCCCGCGCAGCGGGTAACCAACCGGTTTTCGCTAACTGCACCCATGCTGGATTTCGATGAGCTGTTTTCTTTTCAGCCCCTGCCTTCCTCGGCAGCTTCTGATGCTCACGATTCGGTGTTCAACATCTACACCGTTCCATTTCCCGACATGACTTTTGCTGTCGACATTGATCATCTGCGGTACCATCGCTATCAGATAGACCAATTTCATGCCCGCCTTCGCACGCAAACAAATCATTACCTGTATGTCGATACGCTGTCGATGCGGACAGCCGGAGGTGAGATTTCACTCTCTGGGTATTTTAACGGCTCTGATCCTACTCATCTTTACTTTAACCCTACGCTGACTGCCCGGGGCCTCGACCTGGATAAGATTATGATCAAGTTCGATAACTTCGGACAAGATCATCTCGTGTCGGAGAATCTTCATGGGAGACTGTCCGGCACGGTGAAAGGAAAGGTACGCGTACACACCGACCTGGTGCCGATACTGAATGAAGCAGATTTGCAGATGGACGTGGAGGTAGTAGACGGCCGGCTTGAGCGCTACCCGATGTTGCTGGCCATGTCCAATTACTTTGGCGATCGCAATCTGAGCAAAGTCGTTTTCGACACGCTACGCAACACCTTTCAGTTACGCAATGGCGTGATGGAAATTCCGGCCATGACGATCAATTCCTCACTGGGCTTTATTGAGATCAGTGGCCGGCAGGCGCTCGACATGAACATGGATTTGCTGGTGCGCGTACCCTGGCGCCTGGTTACCCAGGCGGCCACGCAAAAACTATTCGGCAAGAAACCAGACGAGGTTGATCCTGATCAGGAGGATGCGATCCAGTATCGCGATACGGCCAGGCGCATACGGTTTGTGAACATAAAAGTGAGTGGCACACCGGAAGATTATCGCATTTCGCTTGGAAAGAAGTAACCAAGCGCGGCACAATCCGTTCGTTAGACAGACGGCAATAGGGGAAAGTGGGCGATTGGGCTGTCATTAAGTAACAATGACCCCGCTACAAAGCACCCGTATTGAAATAATCGATGTGCTGCGCGGCTTTGCGTTGCTGGGTATTGCATGGGTGCATTTTACCGAGCAATACCTGGCCGGCATTCCACCCGAGAGCCACTCGCCTTACAATTCTTTTTCGCTTGCCGATGAAATTGTCAGCGGGGTTGTCGGCATTCTGATAGCCGGGAAATTCTTCACCATCTTTTCCTTTCTCTTTGGCCTGAGCTTCGAGCTGCAGATGCGCAACCGCGAAGGGCGGTCATCCTGGCGGTTTGCCTGGCGCCTGTTGTTGCTGTTGGGCATCGGGTGGGTGCATCATCTTCACTACCGGGGCGACATACTCACCATTTATGCCATGCTGGGCTTTGTGCTGCTGCTCGCCCAACGCCTGCCCGACCGATGGGTATTCGTGCTCGCCTTGCTGCTCGTGCTTGATGTGCCCGCGGTAGGTATGCGGTTTCTGGATTTCTATATGTTGCCCGCACCAGGCGATGCAACTGTAAATCCATTTACCGGCCAAACCGATGCCGATAATCTCGCCTACTGGAATGCGGTTACTTCAGGCGATTACCTGGCCCTGTTGCGCGCAAATGCAGATGAGCTCATCAACAAGTATCGCTTTCAGGTTGGTTCCGGAAGAATTTTCATCACCCTTGGACTTTTTTTGCTGGGCATGCTCGCTGGCCGCAGGAAGCTATTCGCGGATATTGCCAGCAAGCGGGAGGTATTTCGTAAGCTTTTGAAACTTTCATTGTGGGCGTTGCTCGCTACGGTACTATTTGCTGTTGCGTTCTTTGGTTCGTTCTATGCCGCTGGCATCGAGTTACCACAGTCGGTGCAATGGGCAGTTGGTGGTTTTGCCTACGATGCCTTCAACGCTGCCATGGCGTTGCTGTATATGTCTGCGCTTGTGTTGTTGTGGCTCAAAGAAGAGTGGAGGCAACGGCTCCGGCATTTCTATGCTGTGGGACGAATAGGGCTAACCACCTACCTGGTTCAATCTGCCGTGGGCGTCTTGCTGTTTTTTGGGGTTGGGTTCAACCTGTTGGGGAAAATGGGTGCCGGCATGGGCTTCTTGATTGGAACCCTTCTTTTTGTTTTCCAGATTTTACTCAGCCAATGGTGGCTAAAGCGTTACAACTTTGGGCCGGTGGAGTGGTTGTGGCGCACGCTTACCTATGGGCAGTGGCAAGCATTCCGGAAAACCTAGTTCTTTTTTGAGGCCAGCAATTTTTTCAAATCACGAAATGAGTGGTGGGGTCCTTCGGCCATAGCCAGATTGACCAGCACAGGCGGCACACTGCCACCGGGATCAATTTCGAGGGAGTAGACCACGGCCAGATCACCTCCCGTTTGCGTTACGTTCCATTGTGCCAGCGAGTACGGCACGCGAACGAGATCGTCACTCGTTGGGTAATCGTGTGGTATTGATTTCACCATGATCCGCAGGGCACCCGGAGTGCTGTGGTCAAATACACACTCAGTGATCATCTCCCGGTTTTCCACCGGCCAGGGCGCGTCTACAACACTTCGAATGATGAGGGCATCGGGCGATACCTCTTCAAGAATCTCGGCCTCCGTCATGTTGTATTGCCAGTTGACGTAGTTGGGCACATCACGTATCCAGGTTTCGAGTTGGCTGAGCGAAAAATTTTCGAGGGTGAACTCAGCGCGTAGTGAACGGAACTTTTCGCCCGGCACCTTACACGTGAATACCCGAACACCATCTCGATCGCGTTTCAGATCACACGGGGGCGCCTGCCCGAAGGCCACGCAGGCCGAAAACAGGAAAAAGCAACACATCCGGAGCATAGGTCTGCCAAATTGATAAAATCCGTGTAGATTCGCTGCAACGTTTACACTGTATGAAGGAATTTTTCGTGAAGTGGTACGCCTACAACGCGTGGTGCAACGAGCGCGTGCTCCGCGCACTGGAGAAGCAGGATGTACACGATGAGGCTATCTTGAGGTTGTTCAGCCATTTGCTTAGTGCGCAGTTTATTTGGCTCAACCGGATCAAGGGGTTGCCCACTGAGCCTTTCCCGTTGTGGCAGGTATACAAACTCAGCGAATTGCGCACCATGAGCGAGGATGCGGCCCAAAACTGGAATTCATTTATTGAAAGCCAGAAATCCTTTCGGCACATTCTGAAATACCGCAACTACGTGGGGGATTATTACGAAAATGATGTGGAGCAAATCATGATTCACCTGGTGAATCACGGAAGCTATCATCGCGGACAGATTGCGCTGCTCATGCGGCAGAAAGGGTATGAACCCATCAACACCGATTACATCACCTACGAGCGCGTGGTGACGGGGCAGTGGCAGGAGTAGTTCGTGTTCGCGAACGTGTTCCCAACGAAGATCAGATCAACCCAATCAAAATATGAAAACGTTATTTACTTTTCTTTTTTTATCGTTCGCAACCCTTACGCTGGCCCAGGACAACATCACCCTTTGCCACACCCCGGCTGCCGATAAGTTTGCCATTATGGCGTCAAGCAAGGAGTTTAAAGCTGCGCACCTTGCGCCACGACAATACACGCACGAGTCGCAGGCGGGTGGCCGCATGATTCGCTACAAAACACCAGATGGAGGAGAAGCCAACGCGTTTCTGATTGAGTCAAAGGCCAAGTCGAATAGCTGGATTTTCGTGTTTCAGGAATGGTGGGGTCTCAACGACAACATCAAACGACAGGCCGAAGAGCTTTACAATGCCCTTGGCAATGTAAACGTTCTGGCCCTGGATATGTACGATGGCAAACTAGCCACTGATGCTCAAACAGCCGGTAAGTACATGGGCGATTTTAAACAAGAGCGTGGAGATGCAATCGTAAAGGGTGCTCTCGGCTATGCTGGCAGTGACGCCCGCGTGGGCACAGTGGGCTGGTGCTTTGGCGGTGGGCAGTCGCTGCAGGCAACGTTAACGGCCGGCAAGCAGGGTGTGGCGTGTGTCATGTATTACGGCATGCCGGAAGAGAATGTTGAGCGACTAAAAAACCTTAACACAGATGTGTTGAACATCTGGCCAACGCAAGACAAGTGGATTAATAAAGAGGTGATGGATAAGTTTGAGGCCAACATGAAAGCAGCCGGCAAGAAGCTGACGATAGAGTCCTATGAAGCCGACCATGCCTTTGCCAATCCCAGCAACCCGCGCTACAATCAGCAAGCGGCAGCCGATGCATTCCAGAGCACCGTTGCTTTTTTTAAGGAACGACTGAAATAGCGTTTCCAAACGAAGAAAAGGCCGGGAACACCCGACCATTTCTGTTTAACAATATCCCCTTTTTCGGGGAGGGTTTAAGTCCTTCATTATGCCGAACTTTCCCCGGTGTTCCCGCGAGAATCCGGGATGGTCTTCGTTGGCGGTAGACCCCATTTTTTATGAGCAGGCGTTGTTGGTTTTTGAGTTGGGTGCTGGTTGGGCTGATTTCTGTTGGCGCCACTGCACAACCCCTTTCGGGTATTTACACGGTTGGCAGCGGTGGGAATTACGGCACAATGGCGGCAGCGGTTAGTGATCTTCTTTCACGCGGAGTTAATAGTCCGGTTACATTTCGCTTGCGCACCGGCACTTTCAATGAGCAAGTGATTATTGGCGCGGTCGCAGGGGCCTCAGCCACCAATACCATTACGTTTGAAGCGGAGACCGGAAACCCTGACGATGCAGTCCTGACCTTTTCCGCGACCACAGCCGGAACCAATTATATCATCAGGCTGGACAATGCGGGCTTTCTGACCTTTCGGAATCTGACGCTTCAGCCAACCGGCAGTTCGTTCAATCGGGCGGTACAAGGCGTCAATGTGTTGACCAACCTCACCTTCGAGAACTTGCGGATCACGTTGCCCGCGACCACCAGCGTGACAGAAGATCGGACAGCGGTATTGTTGAGGCCCACGGTATCCACGAACATCCGGTTACTGAACAGCGTGATCACGGGAGGGTCTCACGGGTTCATCCACGTTGGCAACAGCACGGTATCGAACTATTCGGCCGGCACGGTAATCACGGGCAATACGATCAGCAACGTATACGCCCGGCCGTTATTTCTGCAGTACATGAACGGGATGGTGATCAACGACAACGCGATCACGGGTACCAGCTACAGCGATTATAATGGGACCACGATCTGGAACGGTTCGGGCTATCTGGAGCTGCAGCGCAACCGGATAGTTGGAGGTGCGGGTTATGGGCTGTACGTATACTACCCGAACACAGGTGGCAGCGGATTGATCGCCAATAATTTTATTGGCTCAACGAACTCAAACAGTTCGTACTACACATTCTACATCCAGCAAGGGCTGCATAACACGAACATCTACCACAACAGTGTGAACGCCACAGGTACGAGTACGAACAGTAATGCCTTTCATTTCGATCGAGCAGCTTCGGCAGGTAATCGGATTGTGAACAACATTTTTCGGGCGAACACGGGTCTGGCGGTAGAGCACCGCAGTCCATCTACGGTGAACTCTGTGTTGGAGAGCGACCACAACGATTTGTTCAGTTCGGGTCCGCTGCTGGGGCAGTTTGGCTCCACGAACGTAGCCACACTGGAAGACTGGCGTACGGCTTCAGGGCTTGACGCGAACTCGGTGTTTTTCGATCCTCAGTATACGAGTGATACCAACCTGACCCCGTCAGCTCCGGGTATAGCGAGTGCGGGCAAGAACCTGCTGGGCACGATTGCCACCGACATCAACAATGCCCCACGCACTACGACCCCGAGTCTGGGCGCGGTTCAATACAGCGCAGCTGCACTCACCCCGCTCAATGGCACGTATACGGTGGGCACAGGCCAGACGTACACGACCATCAACCAGGCGATCAGCGCCATGCGCACCAACGGGATCAGCGGGCCGGTCATTTTCCAACTGGCGTCCCAGACATTTAATGAGCAATTTGTTCTGCCTTCGATCTCGGGATCATCGGCCACGAACACGATCACGTTTCAATCGCAGACGGGCAACCCGGCCGATGTGATCCTGACCTTTTCGGCTACGGCTACGGCTACCAACTACGTGGCCCAGTTGAGCAATGCCGCGTACGTGACGTTCCGCAACCTGACCTTCCAGCCTGCGGGCACGAATTTCAACCGTGCGATCTGGGCAGTGAACCGGGCTACCAACCTCACCTTCGAGAACTTGCGGATCACGTTGCCCGCGACCACCAGCGTGACAGAAGATCGGACAGCGGTATTGTTGAGGCCCACGGTATCCACGAACATCCGGTTACTGAGCAGCGTGATCACGGGAGGCTCGCACGGGTTCATCCACGTGGGCAACGGCACGGTAGCCAACTATTCAGCGGGCACGGTGATTACGGGCAACACGATAAGCAATGTGTACGCGCGGCCGATGTCTTTGCAGTACCAGAACGGAGTTGTGTTCAACGACAATGTGATTACGGGGACGAGCTACTTTGATTACTACGGTACGGTGATCTGGAACGGGTCGGGGGTTTTGGAGATGCAGCGCAACCGGATTGTAGGGGGCGCGGGGTATGCGTTGTACTTGTATTATCCGAACGTGGGCGGCAGCGGGTTGATTGCGAATAACTTTTTCAATTCCACGAACTCGAACTCAAGCTACCAGACGCTGTTTGTGCAGCAGGGTCTTCACAACACGAATATTTATCACAAC
>JBKCJM010000059.1:0-23784 GCA_046301755.1 Cyclobacteriaceae bacterium | reverse complement strand
GCAGCTTCGTGGAACACGGTTTCCAACAACGGCTACTTCCAGTTCACCGCCACCGAGGTCAATACCTTCCGCATGGCCGGCCTCAGCTCCACCAACGCCAATGCCGACTGGACCTCCATACAATATGCCATCTACCTGCGGGGCGATGCCCAATGGGAGATCCGACAGTCGGGCAGCGGCACGCTCTTCGTGGCGCCCTATGCCGCCAACGATGTGTTCAAAATAGCGGTGGAGGCCAACGTGGTCAGGTACTACCAGAACAACGTGCTGCGCTACATCAGCGGGGTGGCACCCACACTGCCGCTGCTGGTGGACGTGTCCATCAACTCTGTTAATGGAACCGTGACCAATGCCATTGTCTCTAATTACAATACCGGAACATTTACTGCCACGGCCGTCAATGCAGGGGCTTCTCCCTCTTATCAATGGAAACTCAATGGGGCCAATGTGGGCACCAACAGCACCACCTATACCAACACGGCCCTTGCCAACAATGACGTGGTCACCTGTGTGCTCACGCCAAATTTAGGTGGGTGTACATTGGTTCCCCCTTACACCTCCAATTCCATCACCAACAAGGCGGTGCCGGCACCAACCTCCATCGACTTTTACGTAGCGGGTACTATTTCTACTACCGCTTGTACCGAAGCAATTGAGCAAGTGGTCTGGAAGATCTCTGACCTGGTCAACAACCAAGCGACTGGAAACAATTTGGTTAAAATCCAATCCAATGGAGCGTGGGACGGGGGTGCTTCGTCTTGGAACATGGTCTCCGACAATGGATACTTCCAGTTCACCGCCACCGAGACCAATACCTTCCGAATGGCGGGGCTCAGCACCACCAATGCCAATTCAAATTATACCAGCATTCAATTTGCTGTGTACCTCAGGGGTGACGGCCAATGGGAGGTCTACGAGTCTGGAAACTTCCGCGGTGTCTTTGGCGCCTACGCGGCCAATGATGTGTTTAGGATCGCGGTGGAAGCCAGTGTAGTCAAATACTACCGAAACGGAGTTATTTTTTACACGAGCGGAGTTCCACCTACTCTGCCATTGATTGCCGATGTATCTATCAATTCAATCAATGGCACGATCACTAATGCCCTTACGGTTAACAATTCTAATGCTGGTTTCTTTACGGCCACAGCAACAAATGCAGGTGCTAGCCCAACTTACACATGGCGTGTCAATGGGACCACCGTTCAAACCGGATCCAACAATACTTATTCCAACACCTCGCTTGTTCCAGGCGACATCGTGCATTGTCAGCTAACACCAAACTTAGGTGGATGCTTTACAACCATGTACACATCAAATTCTATAACAATCAATGGCCCTGGCGCATCACGAACTTGGACAGGCGCATCTAATAGCAATTGGTATAATACAGGGAACTGGTCTGGAGGGGCAATTCCTGATCGTTTTACATCGATTATCATCCCTTCGGGCACTCCCAATGCTTTGACACTGACCAGCGATGCGAGCGTGTATGATATCACCATCAACCCCAGCGCAACTTTTACCATTAGCGGAAGCAATCGGTTGTTTATCTATCGAAATTTTACCAACAATGGAACATTTGTCGCCAACACAAGCACGCTTCAATTCGTGGGTTGTTCAAATGCAGGAACAATGAGTTGCAGCGGTACTCAGACCCTTTACAATGTGGTGGTGAATTCAAGTTTCGGCCTCACCATCGCGACCGGCACGCATCAGATAAGTAACAATTTCACTTTCACAAACGGGATCGTTACGCAAAATGCCACATTGTTGTTTCTTGCCGGTTCATCGACCACTGGTGCCAGTGCCACTAGTTATGTGAACGGGCCGGTGCGCAAAGCGGGCACTACCGCCTTTGTATTCCCTGTTGGTGATGCCGCACGCTTTGCCAGAATTGGAATTGGTGCTCCTACGTCTAGCTCAACCTACTCAGCTCAATATTTTGGAGTAGGTTTTGGGATATATACAAACGCTGCCAGTCCAACGCCTACCTTTAACAATGTTAGTCAACTCGAATACTGGAACTTGACCCGAGTGGCGGGCACAGGAAATGCAACCGTTACATTGTATTGGGAGAACTCACAATTCAGTCAGATAAATGATTGCACTAACACGGACCTGCGGGTGGCACAATTTAATGGGACAGCATGGCAGAATAACAACAATACAGTAACCACTGCTGGAAGTTGCAGTTCGGTGAGTCCTTTAGCCGGAACAATTAGTACCACCACTCCAGTTTCAGTTTTTGGCCCCATCACTTTTGGCTCGCTGAGCAACAGTGTCAATCCACTACCCATAACCTTACTCTCGTTCCAGGCCCTACAGAACAACGGAAATGTTAAACTTATCTGGGAAGTGGCCGAAGAGTTGAACAATGATTTCTTCACCATCGAACGATCTGCCAACGGAAAGGATTTTGAAACACTGTTGACCGAACGCGGGGCAGGTGTACGGGGCGGGTATAAGAAGTATGAGATTGAGGATCCCACACCCTTGCAAGGGCTCTCCTACTACCGGTTGTCGCAAACGGACTTTGATGGAACACGAACCTACTTCGATGTGGTGAGGGTATACTTTTCGGATATTGCCAAACCGGAACCAATCGTATTCCCCAACCCGGTATTGCGAAGCGAACCGGTAAGCATTCAGTTCCTCGCGTCCGAAGAAGATCAGCTTCGGATCACATTTGTGAATGTACAGGGGCAAACCGTAAGTACGTCCGTGCACAAACTTGAGCGCGGATTTAACTATCTGTCGGTACCTGTTGACTGGGCGGAAGCGGGCATTTTTTTCATCAAACTCGAATCCACCAAGGGGCAATGGTTGAGTAAATTGATTGTGCGCTAGATATCCTCAACTGAGACGCAAAATGGCGTAGGTGCCGGGATCAATCCACAGCCCGTAGCTCACGTATTCCCGCCTGGGATTCCCATCACAGTTTACCCCCCGGCCAACAACTCCCGGTAATCTGTTAGCTTTGCTAACCCCAATTCCCTATTTATGAAAAAGCTATTGGCCTTCCTCTGGTTTTTCAGCGCCCTAATTCTTGCCCATGCGCAATCGTTCCGCGATACCACCGTGTTGCGAAGTTTCCTGGATGGCGTGATCACCGCCAAAATGCATGACCAGCATGTTGCCGGTGCAACGGTGGCCGTGGTGCACGATGGTAAATTGCTCTTCAGTAAAGGCTACGGGTTCAGCGATGTGGCCACGCAAACGCCCGTATTCCCGGACTCAACGCTTTTTCGGGTGGGCTCTGTTTCCAAACTGTTTGTCTGGACCAGTGTGATGCAGCTGGCAGCGCAGGGAAAGCTCGACCTGCAGGCGGATGTCAATCAGTATCTGAAGGATTTTCAGATTCCGGCCACATTCGAAAAACCCATTACGTTGGCCCATCTTCTCACCCACACTCCGGGTTTTGAAGACATTGTGCTTAACCTCTTCGCCCGTGACTCTGCCGCGCTAAAGCCATTGGGTGAAATTTTGAAAAAGGAAATGCCGGGTCGTGTGCGCGAGCCGGGCACGTTTGCCTCTTACTCCAACCACGGCACTGCGCTGGCAGCACATATCGTGGAGCTGGTGTCGGGGCTTTCGTTTCATGAGTACGTAGAGAAAAACATCTTCGGACCGCTCAACCTCACGCGCACAACCTTCCGCCAACCCGTGCCGAAGAAATTTCCCGCTCACGCAGCCACCGGATACGTGTGGCGCGATGGCCGGTACGTTGCGCAAGCCTTTGAGTACGTACCGCTTTACGCGGCCGGATCGGTTTCTTCCACCGCTACTGATATGGCTACCTTCATGATGGCCCTGCTCCAACACCAGTCAGCCATACTTGACAGCGCGACTCATGCCCGGATGATGCAGCCCCTGCACCGGCACCACCCCGCAGTGAATCCGATGCGGCATGGTTTGATGGACCTTTCACAAAATGGTCAGGAGATTATCGGCCATGGCGGTGACACGTTCTGGTTCCACTCCATGTTCATGCTTATGCCCCGTCACCAGCTTGGGCTCTTCATTTCGTTTAATTCTGAAAACGGAGGAAAAGTATATAGCGAAGTAGCCGAAGAATTTGTTGACTACTTTTTTCCGGATACAACCCTGGCCAAACCAATCGACATGCCGCTGGACCAGCTCCAACGTTTTGCCGGAACGTACGTAGCTAACCGCCATCCCCACCGCGATCTCACCAAAATTTCCTCACTCTTTGGAACGGTAAAGGTGAGCGTAGCTGACTCCTCCAGGTTGCGGGTGATCGCAAACGATGAGGTAACGTTTTTTGTGCCGATCGACAGCACGGTGTTTCGCGAAGAAGGAAGTTCGGATGTTATAGCCTTTTCAACCTCAGCCGACAACCAGCATATGTTCATTGGCGGGCTACCGATTTTTGTACTCGATCGCGCTTCGGGCTGGAGCAGTCCGGATACCCAGATGCCACTCGCCATCCTGGTGTTGGTCATTGCCATTGTCGTGATTCTGTTTTGGCCGTTGGCCTACCTCACGCGCACCGGTTACCAGGCACTCCAGCGACAGCGGCTACTGCTGCCATCCAGCGCTAAAGTAATTGCATGGCTGAACTACGCGTTCCTTCTGGCATTTGTGATCGGGTTGGCCAATTCAGTTGCCGATGCCAGCGGGATTGTGTTTGGAGTGCCGGGCGGTCTGAAAGTCGCGTTGTTATTTCCGCTCCTATCCATTACCACCACCATTCTCATGATTTTCGCATGCACCCGGCTGGCTGCCAACAGCCGCTACTTAGTGTGGAGCCGCATCTTCTACCTGCTGATTACAGCCGTGAGTGTGGTAGCCCTGCTGCAATTAAATACGTGGAACTTTATTGGGTTCCGGTATTGAACACTCAGGAGATTACTTCACTTCAATACCGTGCTTAGCCAGCAGATCCTTGAAGCCTTGAGTCTTCCTGAGCTTGGCAAGGTCTTCATCTTTTTGCATCCAGTTCCAGTCCTGATAGCCCTTCTCAACAGCTGTTGTCAATTGCGCCAATGCCAGGTCCTGCCGGTCGGTTAGCGAAAAGAAGCATGCGTAATCGTAGTTGACACCTCCGTCATCGGGCGACTCGGCCAGTTTGGCTTTAATCAATTCCTCGGTTTTATCCGGGCGTCCAAGCCGGAAATGCGACCAGGCCTCAACCAGCACGTCCTTGTTTTCCTGCGCCCAGGTCAACGCACCCTGATAATCCTGCTGGGCCAGGGTTTTGTTCTTCACCTTGTCGTACAACTTTCCGCGCGCCAGCAGGGCATAGCCGTTGCCGGGTTGAAGTTTCAGATAGGCGGTGTATTGGTCTATGGCCTTTTTCCAATCCCCCTGGGCACTATAGATCAGTGCTGCACTATAGTTGGCATTGGGATAAGCATCCGTCAGTTCAGCCGCTTTAATGTAATACTTCAGGGCTTCGACATCCTGTTCCTTATAGTCGAGCAAAACCGCCAGGTAATAATGCGACTCGGCATGGGAAGCATCCGCAGCAATTGTCTTGCGGTAGTACGCTATGGCGTTATCGTAATCTTCGCGGATATGATAGATCCTGCCCATGTTGTACAAACCCTGCGTATTGGCAGGCTCTAACTCCACCATTCGGGCAAACTGTTGCTGAGCCTCCTCCAACCGCTTTTGATTTTCCAGGGCAAGGCCAAGTCCGTAGATGGCATCCAGGTATTCGGGATTGATTTTGACTGCCAGCCGGTAGGCCCACTCGGAAGAATCATACTTCTCCAACTCATCGTAGATGATGCCGATGTTATTGAGGGCCGTAGTGTAAGTCGAATCGGCTTTCACCGCCAACCGGTAATAATGAATGGCTTCGGCATTCTTTCCCTCGCCCGATAAAATATAGGCAACACCATGGTAGCCGTTGGGATAATTCGGGTCGGCCGCAATCGCCTTCTCATACATGACCATAGCTTCACCTGTGCGGTCTTGATCTTCATATAAACCGGCCATCTCGCAATAGGCAGCAGCATAGTTTGGATCCGCCTCGGTAGCCTTCTTGTAGTACGTCAGCGCCTCATCAATTTTCCCGGCATCGCGGTTCAGGCGCCCGATGTTGTAGTATCCGTATTTAAAGCCGGGATCCATTTCAATGGTTTTCCTGAACCAGCGCATGGCTTCAGTGGTATTGCCAATGTCCTCGTTGGCCAGGCCCAGGTCGTTGTAGCCAACGGTGTACTCAGGTACCATTTCCACACTTTTCGTAAACACTTCGATCGCCTCACGGCTGCGTTTGTTATCGCGCAGCAGCGCACCTAATTGCTTGTACGTATCCGTGTCTTTCGGATTCACCTCAAGTGCCTTACGATACCACGTAGCTGCTTCATCCACTTTCTTCTGATCTTCGGCTAACAATCCCCGGCCATAGAGAGAATTAAAATACCGGGGGTCAATTTCAAAAACCTTGTCGTAGTAGAAGACAGCTTCATCGAAACGCTTCATGAGCCGGAATTCATTAGCCAAGTTGTTCAGCGCGCTGACATAATCCGGTTCAATTTTCAACGCCTGCTTATAGTAGTTGACCGCTTCCTCCCGCTTCTTCTGGTTACTCAACAGGTTGCCATAGTTATAATAGGCCATGGCAAACTTCGGATCGCATTCGATGGCTTTTTTGTAACTTCTTTCCGCATCTTCGTCCCGCTTAAAATCCTGGTACAGCACACCCAGGTTGTTGTGCGAGTTGCAATAGTCGGGATTGACCTTCAGGCTGTTCTCATAGTACCGGATCGCATCTTCCTGTCGGCCTATGTCGGACAACAACACCCCCGCGTTGTAGTAGGCCACGGTTTCGTTGGGGTCGGCTTCAATCGTCTTGTCGTAGAAACGCAGCGCCTCATCCGACATTCCCTTGAGGTGGGCGGCATACGCATAGTAGAAATAGGCGTTTGTATAGTTGGAGTCAATAGCCAGAGCCCGGTTCATGAAGTATAGGCAACTGTCCATGTTGTTGATGTAGCTATAGGTATAGCCCAACACATACGAAGTGATGGGAGCTCCCGGATCAATCCGGTTGGCGCGCCTGAAATTGGAAATGGCCTTTGGATAATCGGCATCCAAAAAGAACTGATCGCCAATTTGCAGGTAAGGCCCGATGTCGTTTGGATTAAGTGCCATAGCCGCTCCGTAACTGGAAAATGCCTTTTCTTTGTTGCCCAGTTTCTCTTCGCTCTGGCCTTGGGTAACCAGCGGAAAACTCCAGCGGGGTGCCAACTCCGAAGCTTTCAATGCGGCCTGGAGCGACTCATCGTATCGCCCGTTTTCGTAGCACGCCATGGCCAGTGCCTGCCACAGGTAGGCCTGGTTTCCGAACTTCTTCGTGGCTGCCTGCAGTTGGGTGATCGCTGCCGTGATCAGGTCAACGTCTACCCGCTCCAAAGCCTCTATCGTGGACTGCCGGCCGGCCAGGTACTCGTAAATCGCATTGACGGATGACTCGCCAGTTATGCTCTTCAGTCGGATATACGCTTTCATGGCCTCGGCAGCATCGCGATAGTAGAACAGGTTGTAGCCACGCTTTGACGCGTCCGACTCGGGTGCATCTGCGGTGGAAATGGCCGGTGGCCGCATATACAAGCGCTCACCATTCAGGTCGTGTTTGATTACTTCCTGGGCAGCTTCGTAAAGAGCAATGGTCAAATCGATTTTATAATCCTCAAGCGAAGATTCGTTTACGATCTTTTTCATTTCATCGTAGAAGAACAACGCATTGGTTCCAGCGGGGCGGATCAGGTTCTTCTTCTTCAGTGAAGCACGAAACTGCTCCATCAGTTGGGTGAGTCGTATAGCCTTTTCATCGTTGGCTGTGCCGCGGTTGGATCCGGCTCCCTTGGTGTTGGCCGCCACCATGTTCTGGGCCTGGCGCGTAAGCGGATTTAATCTCACCGTGGCGATGGTCAGCATTTCGGGCGTGCTCGACACCAGTGGCCTGTTGATGGCGATATCGGCCCGCACATTCGGCACCTGGCGCCCCCCGGTAATATCATCTACCTGGTTTTCGACATAACGCTTCAACTCTTTCACGGTCACTTGTCCGTCTTTCGGACTCGTGTCGGCATAGCCGTAGAGGCCCATGAGCAACTGGTAGGTAAACACGCCATGGCTCAGGCTGTCCAGCTCCACGGCTGGCTCGCCCCCCTGGCTTGCGGCAAAGAGAATTTCGGCAAACACCGGGTCTTGCTCGGTCAGGTATTCGCTCGCCTGCTTTAGCCCGCGTTCACCCATACCCACCGTTTGCGAGCGACAGGCATCAAACACGAATAGCACATTGGCTTTGCTGGCTCTTCGCCAGGAATTGATGTAGCCTTTTATGTCGCGGATGCTAAGGCTGGTGCCGGCATCCTGCATATGCTCCGAATCGTAGGTAAAAAAGTAAGAGTCGGTTTCGTTAAACGCGCCTCCGTGCCCGGCCAGGTAAACCAGGATCAGGTCATCACTCGTGATTACTTTGGTGCGGATCAGCCGCGTGATCTTATCAAACCCGCGCTCCGATACGTTGATGTATGAGGCGTTCTCGTCCGTGAGGTGAACAATTTCCCCGATCTTAAGACCTGAGGAGTTCAGGAAATCAACTACGGCATCGGCATCGGCCCGCGCAAATTTCAGATTGGGCACCAGCGGGTCGTTTTTGTATTTCGATACACCCACCACCAGCGCATACACTTTGCCCTCGGCTGAGGCCGAGGGGATGACCGCCTCCGCTCCGCGGTTTTGAGCCAGTACTGCGCCTAACGACCAGAAAAAAACAGCCGAAAGGGCAAGCCAACTTCGTCCAGACATAAGAACTAACGGGTTTGGGTTAAGGGGTAACACGCGAAGCTATCAAAATCCCCGGTCTATGTCAATCCATAGTACCGGGGATGGAATTTCAGCCTTCTTCGATGGTTTTTACCAGATCATCAACCGCCTCCTTCTCACCCTCATCCAGTTCAAACTCATACAACTGGCGAGCCGTCTTCAGCGCCAGGCTATTCTGCCCAGCGTAGTAAAACACCACGGAGGCGCTATACACGTTGTTTTTGTTCCGATCCAGTTTCAGGGCGTGCTCGGCCCACGCCACTGCCTTCTTTTGATGAGCGCCATCTTCACTGGCTTTTGCCAGTTCCATGGCCGACTCCAGCAACAAAGCGGCATTGGTAGCCCGGTATTCATCGGTCAACCGGATGAGGGTAGCCGTGTAATTGTCCTGATCCTCCAGATCCTGGTAGTAATCCTTATCGCCCAGCAGGTCGAAGTACGCTGCGGGGTGTTGCTCGCCCGAGAGCGAATCGTACAGCATCTTCAACCCCGCTTTGTAAGGCGCCATCAGGTCGCGGTTGCGGGCGGCCACGGCCTTTTGCTTCTGGCGGTTGAGCGCCTCAATCATCACCTCGGCAAAATCTTCGTGCTGATGCGAAAGCATCACCGTGTGTGCAGTAACCTTATTGTACAACTCATCACCGGGCAACATGCCGGCCCGCGATATCAGTTTCCAGATGTCGGCATCCTGAAGGTCAGCCTCCGTTAAGTTTTGGAGCACTCCGCTGGCATGCTGATCAAAAAGCGCCCGATCGGCTTCACCAGCCATGGCCAGGAAGCGAACGAGTTCGTTGCGGGTCGCGGTTCCAGCCACCACCGACTTGCGCAGCGGCAAATACTGGTTAACATCTTCGGCCAGTTGGCGCAGTTCGTCAATCTCCAGGTACCCGACATGCCGCGTGATCACATCGCCCCCCGCAGTGAAAAAGACCAGCGTGGGATAGGCTTCCAGGTTTACGGCACTCACGAGGTCTTGCTCGTCCTCTTCCGCATTAATCTTCACACTCACAAAATGCTCGTTAACAAACTGCCCGAGTGCGGCATCCGGAAAAACGGACCGGCTCATTTCAATACAGGGCCCGCACCAGGTGGCATAAAAATCTACGAACAACAGTTTGTTCTGCTTCCGGGCGGACTCGCGCGCGGCCTTCCAATCCCCTTTGAAAAACTCGATGCCTTCGGCCAGCAGCGCCTGGCTAAGGCTAATCGTGAGGGCAACAACTAAAACAGTCCTTTTCATATTTGCTTGGTTTGGTGATAACGCGGGCACTAGCCAACTATTTCAAATCCATTAAAAATTGATGATCCCCTTGGCAACGCCTTGCTTCCATGCCGTGTACAGCAATAAAAGGGCCACCAATAAAATACCAATCAGGTTGAATCTGCGGGCGAATCGCATCGTATTCATGCCCGTTTATGGTGGGCAGGCCAAAAGGTCAACCGCCACCCGTAAGTTGACCTTCGGGAAAAACCATCATCAATAGGCAATGACTCGGATACAAAAAAATTATTACCTTCCACAGCCATATTAACGGTGCATGCGACTGACCATGACAGAACGTTCGATACTCGACAAGATCAAACAGGGCGATGACGCCTGGATACGGGAGGCTTACCGCGAATACCGGCAAGGGTTTGCCCGGTGGATCCGCAAGCAGTTCCTGGTGCCGGAGGAGGTAGCAGCCGACCTGTTTCAATCGGCCCTGCTCACGCTGTGCGAAAATGTGAAATCCGGGCGCCTGACCGAGCTCACCAGCAGTTTGCAAACCTACCTGTTTGCCATTGGCAAGAACAAAGCCCACGAATACCTCAAGCAACAGCAGCGCCAGCAGAATATTTCGGTGTACGACTTTTCGCTCCTGTACAACGAGGCAGACGATAGTGGACAAACATCCGAAAGCCAAAGCCTGATGACCCACTTGCTGGATGTGGTGAGCCGGTTGGGCCAACCCTGCCTGCCCCTGCTTCACCTGTTCTATTACGAAAACAAGAGCTGGGAAGAAATCAGCGGCATGCTCGGCTACAAAACCGTGAACTCGGCCAAAAACATGAAGTACAAGTGCATGCAGAAGATTAAAGAGATGATGGCGGCCGTTTCGTTAACCCAAGCACACTAACCTATGGACGAACTGTACTACGATACCGATGCTGACCTGATTGACCGCCACCTGATGGGGCGAACTACGGACAGCGAAAAGCAGGAGATCAAGCGAAGAATGGAAACAGACGAGAACTTCCGGCAACACTACAACGAAGCAGCCCGCATTAAGCAACTGGTAGTGGCGCACGAGCGCAAAACCCTTTGGGCGAAGCTGGCGAACGAGGAGCAGCAGTTCAAAGCCACCGGAGCAAGTGGAGGCACGGTACTGCCCCGCTGGAGCCTGTATGCCGCGGCTGCACTGCTGGTTATTGGGTTGGGCATCACCTGGTTTTACATGCAGCCGGACGATAGCCCGTTGTATGCGCAGTACTATCAACCCTACACCGAACTGGAATTTGCCCGCACGCGCGGGGGAGGCGAACTGGAAGCTGCCCTGCAGCAAGCCGTAGAATGGTACCACGACAAGCGCTACCAGGAGGTGATTATCTCACTGGAAAGCCTGGAGCAAAAAGACGACCGGGTGAACTTTGTGCTTGGCCTCGCCTACCTGGGCACCGAACAATTTGAAACCGCCCTCGCCCGGTTTAATGAAGTCTCGGAAGAATTTGACCAGCCCGATGTGTTCCATTGGTATAAGGGGTTGGTGTTGATCAAGTTGAACAGGATGGAAGAGGCTAAGGAAGAGTTGGAGAGAGTCGACAGAAGAAGGTTTCCGGTAAATTCAATAGTTGAATCGATTCAGTAAGGAGGCTAGATGTTTTAGCCAAACGCATTAACTCAGGAACCCAGTTGCATGAAAACCTTTCTCTTTGTCTTCCTCGGAAGTTTCGGATCGATCTCTTGGGTGGTGGGGCAAGGTCATGCAAATTTATCAAACCAGGATTTTGAACTAGTTATTCCATCTGGCCACACCGATTTGGTTAACATCTTGTGGACATCAAGCAGGGGCGATATCTTACTTTCTGCCTCGCGAGACCCCACGATAATTAAAGTTTGGGACTTTCACTCCGGCCGTGAACTCAGAACGCTAAAAGGCCCAAGGAGCCCGATCACCGAACTTATTATGATTGGCGATTCCGTAATCTCAGTTGATGCTTCGGGTTTTGTCTTCTGCTGGAATGCCAAAAATGGCAGCCCGCTGAATTCATTTGACACAAAAGTTGGCCATATCAAACGCGCTTCAATCGTTAACAAACGCAGCTTATGGATGTTATCCGCAACTGGTAGCATTGTTTGCTTTTCTCTCGATGGCAAAAAGTTATTCGAAGAAAGGCTGGGGGTTTTGGTAGGCGCATCAACTATCGACCCCGATGGTACATTCCTTTTTTCTGTTCCATACAGCAATGAATTTTTGAGCTACAACATTAATGTCAAGGCCCTTGAACATATCCCAATGCCCGACTCAATTGCCGAAAACATCAATACACTATTTTACTCATCCCATCACAAAGCAACGGTTATTGGTGTTGAAAACGGAATTTACAGGCTATCGAAAGATCATAAAATCGAAAAGTTGATTCACCTCGAAGGAACCCCGCTATCGATTGCAACCTCAGGCGAGCTTCTAGTTGTCGGCCTTCAAGAGAAAAAATTCGTCATTGCAAATCTGGTCACGGGAAAAAAAGTCTCAAGGACTGATTACAAATTCCCCGTTTACCATGTAATGATCAACCCCCATGATCAATCAATAATTACTACAAGTCAGGGTGTTGACCATGGGGACCAACGAATACGACTATTCAACGGGGAAACATTTGATCCCATTAATCGCTTTGAAACCAATGTAAGTAAAACGGCAGGCACGTTTTATGATGCTGCTGATAATACCCTTTACGTTGCCTCCTACAATAACAACATAATTGAATTCAATATCGCAAAGAATCACTATCGACTTTTGCGCGGGCACTCGTCCTGGATTGAGAATTTAAGTGGCGCTGGGAATTATTTAATTAGTCAAACCCGGAATCTCAAAGAAATATTTATTTGGAGAGATGGTGAAATCATTTCACGAGGCATGGCAGACTCACTAAACCTTCTAATTACTGATCATGACTTCATTGCGTGGTCAAACCTAAATCGTTCTTACACCTTTGACGGACGAAGCCTATCAAGATTAAAAGACCCCCTCCCTTTTCATCTGCCCGTCAAGTCTATTTCCCCAGCAGACGAATCATTACGTTGGATACCACGGAATATCGCATCGATAGTTGATGGACATCTGCCTGAAAAGAAAGAATTCAAAAAAATAAAAACCACATCAACGCTAATTGCACAGCAGATTCGAAGTGACAGTCTTCGAATACTAAGTCATGATGGGCGATTTATCCGCGGATTAAAGGAGCCGCTTATGCTGGAGTTTGCTATTCATGAGGACTCAACAATAGCAATAAGTAGAAAATTCGGCTCTGTGCGCATTCTTTCACTACGCGACAAAACCGACTACTCGGTTGACCTACCAACTTCTGAGGTCAGTGCAATTAACTTTATGCACCCCAAGCCATTCGTACTCGCCTCAACATTAGAAGGTTTTGTTGCAATTATTGAACCTAAGAAAAAATATCAGTTGTTTCTTCTTCCTATGAACGAGGATGGATATGTGGTTTACAACCCAAAATCATTTGACTTTGACGGCACGGAACAAGCCTTCAACAAAATTTACCTCACCCGCGGCTACGAATTCATCGACTTTTCTCAACTAAAAGAGCGGTATTACAAGCCAAATTTGCTCGGGCGCTTCATTAGTAATAACTATCAGGAATCGGATGCACTGCCCAAAATAACGGAGAAGGAAATGTACCCCAAGGTCGCATGTAAAGAGAGTGGCTCAAATACTCATTTTGTCACAGTGACAAACCAGGGAGGTGGAATTGGAAAAGTCTCTCTCTTACTTAATGGTTTAGAAATCAAAGACGATATCCGTCCGAAGGGATTATCCCAACATAGTCATACATTTCAATACAGGATTGATTGGACTACATTTAAGAATCTAAAAACTGGAGTAAATTGCCTGGAAATTGTTGCCTGGAACGGATCGAATTGGTTGCATAGCCCGCCAATCAGAATATGTAAACACCATAACACCAAAGGCGCTACGGCTGAGGTCGGTGATCAGAAACCGGCCAGGCCTAACCCGAACATCTACATTCTCTCGGTTGGCGTAGCCGATTACGAGGGCGAGAAAATCGACTTGAAGTATTCGGCCAAAGATGCCGAAAGCATGTCGCAGGCTCTTCAACTTGGCGCCACCAAACTCTTTGGGGCTGAGAAGGCATTTGTGTATACCCTCACCGACAACTCGGAACGAAAGCCGAGCAAAGCCAATATTGAAAAAGCGTTCAGGGAAATTGCCGCCAAGTCGAGCCCCCATGATATCCTGATCGTGTATCTATCCGGCCACGGCATCAACTGGGGTGGCGATACCGGTGACTTCTACTACCTCACCAGCACAGCCTTCTCAACCGACCTGCAGGCCTACAACGACCCGGCCATTCGTACCAGTGCGACTATCTCAAGTAAAGAACTCACGGAACTTTTCAAAAGCGTCCCTTCTGATAAACGGGTGCTGATGATTGATGCCTGCGCCAGCGGCAAAATGGTGGAAAACCTGGTGGCCAGCCGCGATGTATCGTCCAGCACGTTGCGTGCCCTTGACCGCCTGCGCGACCGCACCGGCTTCCACATCATTACCGGCTGTGCTGCCGATGCCGTCAGTTATGAGGCTAGCCGTTTCGGACAGGGCGTACTTACGTACAGCCTGATCGAAGGTATCAAAGGTGCCAGCCTGCGCGAAGAAAAATTCGTAGACGTAAACCAACTATTTCAGTATGCGAAAGAGCGGGTACCTACGTTAGCTAAAGGCATTGGTGGCATTCAGTCGCCCCAGGTTTTTTCACCCCAGGGCGCCCAGAGCTTTGATATTGGCGAACTGGATGACGAGTTGAAACGAAAAATTCCGCTGCCAAAAACCCGCCCGCTTTATGTGCGCAGTCAACTCATAGATGAAACCAAATTTCGTGATGTGCTGGGCCTCTCGCGCCTGCTGGACGAGGCATTGAACGAAACGTCAGCTAAGGGTGAGTCAGCTCCCCTGCTCTTTGTGGACGTGGCTGAGTACCCGGAGGGTTGCCAGGTGAGCGGCCTGTACCGCCAAACACCCACCGGCATTAGCGTGAAGCTGAACAAAACATGTGACGGCAAAGAACAAACGTATACGCTGGAGGCCGCCAATAGCCAGGCACTAACCGCGGCTATTCTGGCGTGGTTAAGTCAAAGTCAGTAATCAATTCCCCACATCAAAAACCCATGAAACAAATTCTCATTTTACTTCTCGCTTCCCTCGTGAGCAACTGGGCAACCGCCCAGGGCCCGGTAAAGTCGTCCGGGCTCCACGTGTATCAGGCTTCCGGGTATGTTCACCACAACACACCCATCACGCAAAAAGCACCGCAGTCCCGCGGCAATACGGTGTCCATTGCTTCGTCACTACGCAAACTGAAAGCGGTGTTGATCGTGGGCCCCGTGGAGTCGGACGTGGACGCCACCACGAAAGAATACATTGAAGACCTGAAAATGGCGGCCGCTGTTCTGCGCGCCAATAACGTGGAGGTAATCGAATACTACACGCCCAAAAACAACTGGGCGGATATTGTAAAATCGGCCGAAGGCGCGCACATCATTATCTACAAGGGTCATGGCGTGTACGATGGGTCCGAGCCCCCGAAATGGGTGGGCGGGTTCTGCCTGAAAGAATCATTTCCTTCCTCGCAGGACATTGTCAACGACATGAAGTTAGCGCCCAACGCCCTCGTGCTCATCTCCGGATGCTTTACGGCCGGCAATGCAGGCTTCGACATCGGCAAAATCAAACAGGCCGAAGCCGAGCGCAGGGTGGCCATGTACAGCAAACCGTTTTTTGACGTTGGAGCCGCCTGTTATTACGCCAACTGGTACGAGACCGCCTTTCGCGATTTCCTCCAAAATCTCTTTGCCGGCAAAACGTTTGGCGAAGCCTACCGAAGCTACCCCAACGGCAACAACCCTGCGAAGATTGTGGACCTAAGCTATCCCCACCAAAGCCGCTACAAGATGCACATCGGCAGCGAGCAATACGGATCCAGCACCGCCTACAACAATGCCTTCATCGGAGATGAAGCGAAGACGCTGCTGGATTTTTTCAAAAAGTAACGCCCGAGGGCGCCACCGCATGCCAGTAATTTCAAACAGGTGGTGGTTTTAAAACAGGCTACTGCAACAAGCATTCCTATGAACAAACTGACCTTGCTTTCAGTGCTTGTCAGCCTGATGCTATACTCCTGTGGAGAAAGGCAAGTAACGAATGATGCACTAAAACCAAACCTGGTTTTGCCGATTGGGCACACGCTGGTGATCTGGACTGCCCGATTCAGCCCAAACAATCAGTATGTTGTAACGTCATCTACAGACGGAACCGCCAAGTTGTGGGATGCTGGTAGTGGACGATTATTGAAATCCTTTATCGGCCATTCAGCAGCCGTGGTCTCCGCTGAGTTCAGCCCGGATGGCAAAAAAATAGTAACAGCTTCTGCCGACAACAGTGTGAAAATCTGGGATATTGAGACTGGCGAGTCTTTGATAACGATTCCAAACACAAACTCGTGTGCGTCTTTTAGCCCGGATGGTAAACGCGTGGTTACAGCGTCTGCACGTGCGGCACAAGTCTGGGACGCCACTAACGGGGAACTCGTATTCAATCTGGAATCACACGTGCAACATATCACTTCTGCAAAATTCAATTCTACCGGGAATCTGTTTTTGACTACTTCAAGTGACGGCACCGCTAAGGTCTGGGATTCCCGAAATGGTAACTTACTATCTACATTGATGGCGGATTCTACCCGAAACGAAATGGATGAATCACCCGAAATCGTTGCGGAATTTGACCCCTCTGAAGAGAACCTGGTTATTACAAGATCGGTAAATGGATCAAAACTTTGGGAGCTGCGTAGCGGCAAATGTCTGGCGAAAATGGATGATGAGTTTGCGCGTTTTAGCCGCGATGGGAAATCCATTTTAAGTTACAAAAGCGACACAATACGAGTTAAGAGCAAAAACAACGGTACGCTTGAATCGACATTTTTTGCTCCTGGCCAGGCTGAAATGCTCGCACTTAGCCCTGATGGAGAGAGAATTGTTGATGTCTCCGAAGAAGGCTTTAGACTATGGAATTCAAATACAAAAACCTGGGAATATGTTTTCCCTCATGATTATGAATGGAACGAAACGGACGCTTTTCTTTTTTCTGCGGAATTTTCATCGGACAATAAGAGGATTATTACAAAATCACTTTTTAACGCAAAAATATGGGATGTCGAAAGGGGAAAACTTTTAGCGGAATTTACTCCCCACGTTCCCTACATAGGATCAATTGAAGCCAGCGTTGATGGCAAACTTATCTTAACAAACTCGTCCCTTTGGGATTCGAATAATGGGAAGCTAATACAAGCGTTTAAAGGCTATCAAAGTAAACTCAGCCCGACAGGAAAAAGCCTGGTCAGCAGTGATTTTGACTCTATCCGCATGTTCAACATAGAAACCGGGAGGCAACTGTTTTCGGTGGAAGGAAACCCCACCAGCTCAAGTACCGGTGAAATAAGATTTAGCAAAGATGGAAGCAAGTTTCTGGTACAATGGTACGAAAACGTCAAAGTGTGGAGTTCCCTTGACGGAAAACTCCTGGCAAGTATACCCAGCCTCAACAACGATTTTATTATTGCCGAATTTTCACCTGACGGAAAGCGCGTCATAACCTCAGAACGTGACAATACCGCAAAAATCTGGAATAGTAGTACCGGAAAAATGGAGCATAACCTGGTTGGCCATTCTGCATTTATTCTTAATGCTGAATTTTCTCCTGATAGTAAAATTCTGATAACCGCGGCACACGATTCTATTATTAAAATCTGGAATACCGGGTCAGGAAAGACAATCCGTGATTTAAAAGGTCATATATCTTCAGTTAAGTCAGCAAAGTTTTCAGGCAATGGAAAAATGATTGTTTCTGCGTCCATGGATTCAACCGTAAGGATATGGGACGTTGAGAGCGGGAGATGTGTTAAGACATTAACCCACAGCTCATCCGTTACCTGGGCTCAATTCATCAATAACGACAATGGCGTGCTTAGTTACTCCGATGATAATAAGGTAAGTATCTGGGATCTGGCGACCGGGAAAATATCGGTAGATATGAATGTTGAAGTTATAGCAAGTGACTTTAGCGATTCTTCCAATATCCTGCTCACGGCATCGTCAACCGATTCAAACTGTAGGCTATGGGATGCAACTACCGGCAAAGAACTTCTTTCCTGGATTTCAGTAGACTCATCAGACTGGGTCGTCACCCACCCCTCCGGCCTGTTCGATGCTTCGCAAGGCGCTATGGACAAACTCTACTTCGTGCAAGGGCTGGACATCATCGACTTTGCGCAACTGAAAGAACGCTACTACGAGCCCGGCCTGTGGAAGAAAGTAATGAGTGGCGAAAAATTGCGCGAGGTCGCTGCCTTTAAATCCATCGAGCTGCCACCGGATATCGAACAAGCCAAAGAAGATGATTTTGGGGTGGCCAACTTAACTTTCAAAAATAGAGAAGGAGGCATTGGCCAAATCAGTGTCACTCTCAACGGCCTGGAGGTAATGGAAGACATCCGCCCTTCGGGCTTCAATCCGAAAAAGAAATCATGGGAGTATGAACTCAAACTTTCTTCTCTACCCAACTTAAAAAAAGGTGAAGATAATTTAATTGAAGTGCGCGCCTGGAATGAAGGACACTGGGTAATCAGTCGCCCGCTGCAAATAAAGTTTACGCCTGCTTCTACACGCGGGGCCACGGCAGAGGTTGAAGACACGAAAGAAAAGAAGCCAATCCCCAACATCCACATCCTCACCTGCGGTGTCTCGGACTACACGGGCAACGCTATCGACCTAAAGTATGCCACCAAAGATGCCGAGAGCATGGCCAAGGCGTTGCAATTAGGTGCAAACAAATTAGTGGGCACGGGCAAAACATTTGTGTATTCACTCACCGATAACAGCACGCTGAAACCTACAAAGGCGAACATTCAAAAAACGTTTCAAGAGATCTCTAAAAAATCATCGCCCAACGATGTGTTCGTGGTGTACCTCTCCGGCCACGGCATCAACTGGGGTGGCGACAATGGTGATTTTTACTATTTGACCAGCGATGCCTACTCTACCGAACTGCAAGCCTACAACGACCCGGCCATCCGCACCAACGCAACGATCTCGAGCAAAGAACTGATCGAGCTTTTCAAAACCGTCCCTTCCGATAAACGGGTGCTGATGATCGATGCCTGCGCCTCGGGCAAGATGGTGCAGAACCTGGTGGCCAGCCGCGATATCTCTTCGAGCACCTTGCGCGCACTTGACCGCCTGCGCGACCGCACAGGCTTCCACATTTTCACTGGCTGCGCAGCCGATGCGGTGAGCTATGAAGCTAGCCGTTTTGGGCAGGGTGTGTTAACCTATAGTTTAATCGAAGGGATCAAAGGTGCCTCGTTGAAAGAAAATAAATTTGTGGATATCAACCTGCTCTTTCAACATGCCAAAGAGCGCGTGCCCGAATTAGCCAAAGGCATTGGCGGCATTCAATCACCACAGGTGTTCTCGCCACAAGGTGCACAGAGTTTTGATATTGGCGAACTGGATGATGAAATCAAAAAGCAAATACCGCTACCCAAAACAAGGCCGGTGTTTGTGCGGTCTAATTTTATGAATGAACAAGCTCTCGATGATACAGATGACTTAGGAACACAATTGGACGAAGCCTTGAATGAACTTTCTGCCAAAGGCGAAAAAGCTCCTATCTTATTTATGGACATCCAGAAGTACGATGAAGGTTGCAAGATCAGTGGCAAATACAAAAAAGCAAACGGGCTCATCACCGCCACCTACAAAATAAAATGCGAGGGCAAGGAGCAGATAAAAACGGTAACGGGCAAAACGGCTAAAGAGGTTGCTGAAAAGATTGTGGGGGAGATTGATGAGAAATAACTTAAGATAAAAAGGATTGCTTTTCAATACTTAAATAACCAGCAACATGATCAAGCCATTCTTGTTTTCGCTTCTCATCTGCGTAATATTTTTTTCTTGTGAGGAAAAGAAAAATAATAAGCAAGAAGCCCTGGCACCCAAACTCGTGCTGCCGATCGGGCATACTAACAATGTCCGGTTTGCCGAATTTAGTAAAGATGGCAGACTTGTGGTAACCGCCTCCGATGATAAAACGGCCAAAATATGGGAAGCGAGTTCCGGCAAACTCCTCCACTCGCTGGAAGGGCATTCTAGGGAGGTCAATACAGCCCAATTCAGTGCCGATGGCCAATACGTTGTTACGACTGCCTCCTATGACAGCACAGCCAGTATATGGCAAACCAATTCCGGCAAACTACTCCACTCGCTAAAAGGGCATTCTGGTTGGGTTGTTTCGGCACAATTCAGTGCTGATGGACAATACATTGTTACTGCCTCATCGGACGGCTCCGCCAAAATATGGCAAGCCAATTCCGGTCAGCTCCTTCACTCACTGGAAGGGCATTCTGGGGAGGTTGAATCAGCCCAATTCAGTGCCGATGGACAATACGTTGTTACAGCCTCTTACGACAGCACCGCCAAAATATGGCAAACCAAGTCCGGCAAACTCCTCCACTCACTGGAAGGGCATTCTTCTCGAGTTAGTTCGGCTCAATTCAGTACCGATAGCCAATACATTGTTACGACTGCCTCCAACGACAGCACCTCCAAAATATGGGAAGCCAAGTCCGGCAAACTCCTCCACTCGCTGGAAGAGAATTCTTGGGAGGTCAATACAGCCCAATTCAATGCCGATGGCCAATACGTTGTTACGACTGCCGTCAATGACAGCACCGCCAAAATATGGCAAACCATTTCCGGCCAGCTACTCCACTCGCTGGAAGGGCATTTTTTTGAGGTTGTCTCAGCCCAATTCAGCCCCGATGGCCAATACATTATTACCGCCTCAAAAGACAACACCGCTAAAATATGGCAAACCAATTCAGGTAAACTCCTCCACTCACTGGAAGGGCATTCTGGGGAGGTTAATTCAGCCCAATTCAGTACCGATGGACAATACATTGTTACTGCCTCATCGGACGGCACCGCCAAAATATGGGAAACCAAGTCCGGAAAATTACTTCACTCGCTGCAAGGGCATTCTTCTGGAGTTAGTTCAGCACAATTCAGTGCCGGTGGGCAATATATGGTTACTGCTTCTGATAACACTGTAAAAATATGGCAAACCAATTCGGGCAAACTCATCCACCCACTGGAAGGGCATTCTTCTGGAGTTAGTTCAGTCCAATTCAGTACCGATAGCCAATACATTGTTACTGCCTCATTGGATGGCACCGCCAATTTATGGCAAACCCATTCCGGCAACATACTCCACTCGCTGGAAGGGCATTCTGAGAAGGTCAACTCAGCACAATTCAGTGCCGATGGCCAATACATGGTTACTGCCTCCAATGACTACACAGCCAAAATATGGCAAACCAATTCAGGTAAACTCCTACACTCGCTGGAAGGGCATTCTAATTCCGTTAAATTAGCCGAATTTAATGCCGATGGCCAATACGTTGTAACTGCCTCATTGGACGGCACCGCCAAAATATGGCAAACCAATTCCGGTCAGCTCCTTCACTCACTGGAAGGGCATTCTGGGGAGGTTGATTTAGCCCAATTCAGTGCCGATGGACAATACATTGTTACTGCCTCGATTGACGACACCGCCAAAATATGGCAAACTAATTCCGGCAAACTACTCCACGCGCTCGAGGGACATTCTAGTTATGTAAATTCAGCCCAATTCAGTGCCGATGGACAATACATTGTTACTGCCTCAACGGACGCCACCGCCAAAATATGGCAAACTAATTCCGGCAAACTACTCCATTCGCTAGAAGGACATTCTCAGTGGGTCCACACAGCCAAATTCAGTCCCGATGGCCAATACATTGTTACTGCCTCCGGTGACAACACCGCCAAAATATGGGAAACCAAGTCCGGCAAAGAAGTCAAAAGTATGCCAATTGCAGGAGACAATATCGAGGTAAACAAGGCCTTCACCACCATACTATCCCGCAACAATGCAACCACTTCGCTTTATGACATCGCCACCGGCAAAGAACTGCTTTCCTGGATTTCAGTAGACTCATCAGACTGGGTCGTCACCCACCCCTCTGGTCTGTTCGATGCCTCGCAAAGTGCCATGGACAAACTCTACTTCGTGCAAGGGCTCGACATCATCGACTTTGCACAATTGAAAGAACGCTACTACGAGCCCGGCTTGTGGAAGAAAGTAATGAGCGGAGAAAAGCTGCGCGAGGTAACAGCGTTTAAATCCATTGAACTGCCACCGGATATTGAACAAGACAAAGACGATGATTTTGGTGTGGCCAACTTAACTTTTGAAAACAGAGAAGGAGGCATAGGCCAAATTAGTGTAACGCTAAACGGGCTGGAAGTGATGGAAGACATTCGTCCTTCGGGATTTAATCCTAAAAAGAAATCGTGGGAATATGAACTCAAACTTTCTGCGTTGCCCAACTTAAAAAAGGGCGAGGAGAATTTAATTGAAGTGCGTGCCTGGAACGAAGGGCATTGGGTTATCAGTCGACCGTTGCAAATCAAGTTTACGCCTGCCTCTACGCGTGGGGCGGTTGCCGAAGTAGAAGAATCCAAAGAAAAGAAAGCAATACCCAATATTCATATCCTCACCTGTGGTGTATCTGACTACACGGGCAATGCCATTGATTTAAAGTATGCCACCAAAGATGCCGAGAGTATGGCCAAGGCATTGCAATTGGGCGCAAGTAAATTGGTGGGCACAGGCAAAACCTTTGTTTATTCTCTTACAGATAACAGCACCTTAAAACCTACCAAGGCAAACATTCAAAAAACATTTGCCGAGATTTCTAAAAAATCTTCACCCAATGATGTATTTGTGGTGTACCTCTCCGGCCATGGCATCAACTGGGGTGGCGACAATGGAGACTTCTATTATCTCACAAGCGATGCATACTCCACCGAACTACAAGCCTATAACGACCCGGCCATCCGCACCAACGCCACGCTCTCCAGCAAAGAACTGATCGAATTATTTAAAACAGTTCCTTCTGATAAACGTGTGCTGATGATCGATGCGTGTGCCTCCGGCAAGATGGTCCAGAACCTGGTGGCCAGCAGAGATATTTCGTCCAGCACTTTGCGCGCGCTCGATCGCCTGCGCGACCGCACAGGCTTCCACATTATCACCGGCTGCGCGGCTGACGCGGTGAGCTATGAAGCTAGCCGGTTTGGGCAAGGTGTGTTAACCTACAGTTTAATCGAAGGGATCAAAGGTGCCTCGCTGAAAGAAAACAAATTTGTGGATATCAATATGCTCTTTCAGCATGCCAAAGAGCGCGTGCCCGAATTAGCCAAAGGCATTGGCGGCATTCAATCACCACAGGTGTTCTCGCCCCAAGGTGCCCAGAGTTTTGACATTGGCGAACTGGATGATGAAATCAAAAAGCAAATACCGCTACCCAAAACAAGGCCGGTGTTTGTGCGGTCAACGTTTATAAATGACCAGACACTTGATGATACCGATGATTTGGAAACTTTACTAGACGAAGCATTGAATGAGTTATCTTCAAAAGGCGAAAAAGCATCGATCCTGTTTATGGACATCCAGAAGTACGATGAAGGTTGCAAGATCAGTGGCAAATACAAAAAAGCAAACGGGCTCATCACCGCCACCTACAAAATAAAATGCGATGGCAAAGAGCAGATAAAAACGGTAACGGGCAAAACGGCTAAAGAGG
>JBKCJM010000058.1:0-55443 GCA_046301755.1 Cyclobacteriaceae bacterium | reverse complement strand
GTTTTACACGATCGCAGCAGCTACATGACCAACCGTGGCCGATTGAGCGAACCAGAAAACGCCTTGGTATTTGTGGAAGACCAGCCAAACGTGTACTACAACAAAGGCACACAAGTCATGCATGCTTTAAAGAAGTTAATTCGAGAAGATAGTTTGAACCACGCCATTAAGCGTTTCTTTGCCGATAATGCTTATCAACTGGCTCCCTACACAACCGGGAAGGAACTATTGGGTTATTTACGCGTTGTCACCCCTGATTCGCTTCGTTATTTTATCACCGATCAGTTTGAGTTAATTACCTTCCACGACAATGCAGTGAAAGGTGCACAGATAAAATCATCGCGCGGTATGTTCGAGGTCTCCATTGATTTGCAGTGCCGCAAGTACAGAGTTGACGGCAAAGGATTTGAAAATGAAATACCCATTAACGACTACGTAGACGTTACAGCGTTTTATGAGGGGGATAAATCGGTTACCAAAACCGTTAAGGCAACTTCGGAAAGTATCAAGGTTTCATTTTTAGTGCCCGGCAAACCAACGCGAGTGGTTGTTGACCCTAATAACCTGATGATGGATCGCTTTCAGGAAAACAACATTTTCAATATCCCCTGACGAATCATTGAAAGTCCATGTAAGCCTAGATCAGTTTGACTCCTTCAATTTTTGGATTTGATTTCTTGTCAATTTGGTCAATAGTCTTAATAGGGAATGGTGCATCAATTTTATTGAGCCCTAAAAATTTGGCAAAGTGTTTTGAAACCTGGTCTGCTTTCCAGGCAGATAGTTCACTAACACAGGTATTAAAATTCATAAAAATGGAATCAGCAGGATTTACCGTTTATCAGAAGAATAGCCTCGTTTTTTTACTGAAATAAACTTATCGAAAGTTGAAACAACAAAGAGAAAATCGTTTCTTAACTCACACTTGAGTGGAAAAATCATCCCCTGTTTTGAAAATAGTGATGGTATTCTTTAACGGGGAACACCTCTTGATGGTGTACTATGTTGTGTGCACCCTGCAACTGCGGTAGTTTCTTATAAAATTTCAAAGGCTCAAGGGGTTGATTCTTTACCAGAAGCCATCTCAAAAATCCATATCACCGAGTCTGTCATGCCGGACTTGTTCCGGCATCCCACGCGGCATTTTTGGAATCCGGCCCGTGCGGGAGTCGTAGTAATTGCGCCAGGGGATAAGCGCGTTCGGTGTTGGGCTAAGACAAAAAATCTCCCAACTGATCAATCTCATTCTTTTTGGCGGGTTGTCAGCGTAATTTTGAAACGTTGTCGCATTCAAATTTATGCTACGTTGGATTTTCATCATCCTGATTTTCGGCCACGCGCTGATTCACCTGATGGGGTTTGCCAAGGCATTTGGCTTCGCATCATTTGAACAAATCACCCGGCCTATCTCCCGTCTCTCCGGGTTGTTTTGGCTGGCGGCTGCCGCTCTGTTGCTGGCTTCCGTGCTCGTGTTTGCGTTCTCGAAAAGCTATTGGTGGATGTTGGGGCTAACCGGTGCCCTGCTCTGCCAGATTTTGATCATCACCGTTTGGCAGGATGCCCGGTGGGGTACGGTGCCAAACGTGATCGTGCTGGTAGCGGCTCTTGTTGCTGGTGGCACGTGGATGTTTCAACGGCAGGTGGCCGGGCACCGCACGGTATTGATCAACTCCATGTTGCCCGGTACGGAAACAGTAGTTGATTCTCTTCTGAGCCCGTTGCCCCAATCCGTCCGGACATGGCTGGTGCATTCTCAGGTTGTTGGTAAGCCCATCGACCGCCAGGTAAGCCTGACCCAGCAAGGCCGCATGCGCACAAAGCCGGATGGCGCGTGGATGTCGTTTACCGCTTCACAGAATTTTTCTATCAACCCGCCCGCTTTTGTCTGGCAAACAGACGTGGCACTGGCGGGCGGCCTCTTCATGGTAGGTGAGGACCGCTACTACAACGGCCGCGGTGAAATGCTGATTAAATTACTGGGCCTGGTCACTGTGGTCCGTTCATCCGGACCCGAAATTGATCAGGGTACGTTGCTGCGTTACCTGGGTGAGATGTGCTGGCTACCCTCTGCCGCCTTGTCGCCCTACATAAAATGGAAAGAGTTGGACGCCAACCGGGCCGAAGCTACCATGAGTTATGGTGGCGTTTCTGCCTCAGGCATTTTTACTTTTGATGAGCAGGGTGATGTAACCGGTTTTGAAGCTATGCGCTATGGCGAGTTTGATGGTGTAAGTCGCCTGGAGCGCTGGCATATCGAATGTGCCGGTCACCGAGAAATGGATGGTGTACGAGTGCCCACGCGCTGTGCGGTGATCTGGAAGTTTAAGGAGGGAGATTTTCGGTGGCTGGAGCTGACCATCGACTCGCTAAGCCGCCACAATCCCTGAACACACCGCCCAACCACTCCTGTAATTTCCGGCATCGGGTCTGGTTTTTCCCTAATTTCGTAGGATGAAACGAGCTGTAGCCATGGTGTTGCTGGTGCTGATGAGCGCCCACCTGCTTGGTTCATATGTCTACTTCGCGCTGCGGGCAGTGGCAATCAAACGCGAGATGCGTGCCGCACTGCAGGCTGCCCCGGCTGAAACTCTGGAAGTAATCCGTATGACGCTGCCGGAGTATAAAGCTGCGCGCGAAGATGAGCACGAAGTGAGATGGCACGGCCGCATGTATGACGTGGCCCGGGCGGAGCGTCAGGGCGATCACGTTGTGCTATATGCTCTGCACGATGAAGCCGAAGATAATCTCCTCAGTTTTTTAGATGCCATCCTGAAGAATTCCTCCCGGGATAAGAAGCCAGTGCCGGGTTCCTTGATGAGCTGGCTTTCACTCAAATGGCTGCCGGCTGCTTGGTCGGTTGATTCGATTGAGCCCGCCAGGCTCAAACCAACGTTCGGGTATCAGTTTATGCAGTCGGAACAACACACGTTTATTCTCAGTCCTCCGCCCAGGAGCTGAACTTCCTTTTTTTGTTGCTGGCATAGGCCACCGAACACCACACCTGCTGCGCATACGGGTTGTGGCGCTGTTGTTTCATTCATACAATCGGAATCACGATGACCAAGTGTTATTACCTGTTATTGCTTTTCATAAGTCCGCTGATGCTTCGGGCACAGGAGGCAGAACTAGACACGACAACCTACCTCAGCGAGGTAACCGTGGCTGCCAATCGCTGGGAGCAAAACCTGCGCGAGATTTCCGGCAGAATGACGAAGCTCTCAAAAAATGAAATCCGGTTTCAAAACCCGCAGACGGCTGCTGACCTTCTTGGGTTCACGAACCAAGTGTTTATTCAAAAAAGTCAGTTGGGTGGCGGGAGCCCGATCATCCGCGGGTTTGCCACCAACCGCGTGATGATTGTGGTTGACGGAGTACGCATGAACAATGCCATTTTCCGGGGAGGTAATGTTCAAAATGTAATTTCGCTTGATGCCAACGCAGTACGCGAAGCCGAGGTGGTATTTGGGCCGGGGTCTGTAATTTATGGAAGCGATGCCATCGGTGGGGTTATGGATTTTCACACGCTGCGTCCCGAGTTTTCAACCGATGGGTTTCAGTTTTCGGGGAATGCGCTGGCCCGGTACTCTTCGGCCAACCGCGAGAACACCGGCCACCTGGATTTCAATATCGGCCTCAATAAATGGGCATTCACTTCGAGCGTCACCTACTCAAAGTATGGCGACCTGCAGATGGGTTCACGCGGCCCTGTCGAATACACGCGTCCGGATTACCAGGTGCGCGATGGGGCCAACGATATTGCGGTGATCAACCCGAACCCGGATGTACAGGTCGAGTCAGGATACAATCAATTGAACATCATGCAGAAGATCAGGTTTAGGCCAAACGAACGGTGGGACATTACATACGGATTTCACAACTCCGAGACCTCAAACCTGCCCAGGTACGATCGGTTGATACTGAAGAACAGTTCCGGAGTATTCACAAATGCCGAGTGGTACTATGGTCCGCAGAAGTGGACGATGCACGCTCTTTCGGTAAGCCACCGCGCTTCGTCTGCTCTTTTTGACCAGGCGCGGCTTACCGCAGCTTACCAGGATTATTCCGAGAGCCGGCATAACCGGAATTTTTCCGGACCGAATCGCAACCGGATCACCGAGCGTTTTGAAAACGTAAAGGCTTTCTCGGTCAATCTTGATCTGGATAAGCAGATCAGTGAGCGCACGTCTTTGTTTTACGGGGCGGAGTTCGTCACGAATGATGTGAACTCGGTTGCCCAACGCAGAGACATCGTAACCGAGGCCATTTCACCGGTTTCTACCCGCTACCCGGATGGTTCGGTGTGGCGCTCGCTGGCCGCGTATGCCAGCATCCGCCATAAACTGAACGAGCAGGTGATACTGAATGCCAGCAGCCGGTACACGCATGTGTACACGTATGCACCGTTCGATACTACTTTTTTTGATTTTCCCTTTACTGAGGCTACGCTTACCAACGGATCTTTTAACGGGGCGCTCGGTGCTGCTGTCAACCTGCCGGGTGATTTCAAAATATATTATAACCTATCCACTGGTTTCCGGGCTCCGAACGTGGATGACATCGGCCGCGTGTTCGATTCACAGCCCGGCAGCGTGGTGGTGCCCAACCCCAACCTGAAACCCGAGACAGCCTATACGGCCGAACTTGGGTATACGGGTCGTATTGCCGAACGTGTTTATGTTGATTTTGCGGCCTACTACACCATACTGGATAACGCAATCGTGCGCAGCACGTTTCAGTTCAACGGGCAGGACAGCATAGATTATGATGGGACTCTTAGCCAGGTGTTGGCACTCCAAAACATCAATGAGGTGCGGGTATTCGGAACACAAATCAGCTTCCGTTGGGATTTGACGCGCAACCTCCGGTTAGAATCGGATCTGAATATTCAGAGAGGGGAGGAGAAAGACCCGGTTACCGGTAACGTGTATTCACCCACGCATGTGCCCCCCACCTTTGGTTCCACGAGGCTGAGCTACCGTGCTTCAAAATGGTCGGCCATGCTGTATGCAAACTACAACGGCACCATTCGATCAGAGAATCTGGCGCTAACAGAGCGAGCCGATGCGCATCTTTACGCAAAGGATGCCGAAGGCAAGCCCTACTCGCCTTCCTGGACAACCTGGAACGTGAAGGGCTCTTTTTCGCCACTCGGGTTCCTGACGGTGGATGTTGGTGTTGAAAACATCTTTGACATTCGCTACCGGCCTTACTCATCAGGCATCAGTGCTCCGGGAAGAAATCTCGTAATTGCCCTCCGGGCCAGAATCTGATTTGACTATGAAACTCAGCAACCTCGTAACCAGCATTCGGCAGTTTCGCGTCTATCACCGCTGGGTAGGTATCAGCATTGTTGTTTTTATGGTGGCGACAAGCATTACCGGGGTGTTGCTGGGCTGGAAGAAAAATGTGAACTGGCTGCAGCCGCCCATGCAAAAGGGAAGTTCAAACAGCACCGCAAACTGGGTTTCTTTTGATCAGGTTGTGCGCACGGCCAACCGGGCAATAGATTCACTGGCAATCACCCGTTCGGGAATTGATCGATTGGATGCGCGGCCGGATAAGGGCATCATCAAAGTAATCTACCAGAACTATTGGGAAGTACAGGTGGACGGTGCCACAGGTCGCGCGCTCTCGGTGGCCAGGCGCAATGCGGATTTTATTGAGCACATCCACGATGGTTCCATCATCAGCGATGCGGTAAAACTGGTCTATACGAACTACACCGGATTGGGGTTGTTCGTTTTGGCTCTTTCAGGTTTTTGGCTGTGGTATGGCCCCCGAAGGGTTCGGGCTAGAAAGGAAAGGCCATGAAAAAAACCCGGTGATGAGCCGGGTTCTTTTTTATTGCGCAGGGATGTACTTTACTGTGCGAGCTGCACAATCTTGGCGAGAGGCAATGTATTGGCAAAGGACGTAATGTCGCCCTCGCTGCTTTCGATCATGCGAACCGTCAGCAACGTGTTGTTCATCGGCACCTGCAGTTCGTAGTCCGTTTTACCGTCTTCGCGCAGCGTGCGGTTGAGCAGCGACTTATAGCCCTGCACTTTCACCACTTTCTGATTCTCATCGCGTACCATTCCTCCGATTACGGGCATCGTCAGGATGGATTGAATGGAATTGATCAAAGGCGAATTGTTGATGATTTCGATGTTGGCGGTTTTCGGAGCTGTGCCGTAATCACGGTGAACCATTAGCCCCAGTCCTCCGGCTGAGCCACCGGTGACCTGGTCGGCCTTTTCGTTTGCGGCCAATGCCCCGGCCTTCAGGGGCAGCAGTTTCAAAATCTCCTTGCCAATGGCCAGATCGAGATCGCGAAGCATTTGTTCCATAGCAAACCGGGCATCTTCCAGGTTTCCGGAAGAATAGGAAGAACGCGCGGTGGCCATGTTCTTATTGAAATCCTGCGCCCGGGCGGTTGTGCACGCCACCAGCAAAAGGAAAAAGAATAGTTTCTTCATGATAGTCGTGTTTTTACTGTTCACCTAACTGCTTTTTGATTGTCTCGATATCAATGACGTTGCAGGCCGTCATGAAATCCGGCTCGGTTGCAAAGTTGACTCCCTCATACACGATGAGCGAGGACTGGCCGAGCGGAACACTGAGTTTATAGCCGGAGCCTTCATCGTATTCAATGATGGCCCGGTAGCCTTTGATTTTCGTTTGTTTCCAGTTTTGCTGGCCGCCTGTTTGCTGTGCATATCCACCGGACGAAAGGTATACGTTAACGGCCGACATCCAGGCTGAGTTGTTGGCTACCGTAACGCGCAGCTCCTGATCTTTTCCGCCATTCCACTCGCGGTGAATGGTGAGCCCCGCCCAGCCAAAGCCCATGCTCGCTACCTGATCGGCCGAAGCATCGCGTTTCAGCGCCCCTACGTTTTCGGGAAGCGACTTGAGAATCTTATTCCCGATTTCAAGTTCAACTCCCAGCATGGCCTGCTGCACCGAATAGCGCGCTTCGCCCCAGGCACTTCGTTTAAAGGCACCATCGGCATCCGTAAGGTTTTGCAATACATCGGGCGGAGTAGAAATCAAGCCGCCACCGGAGTTGTTGCCGGGGTTATTGCCTCCCCCGCTTTCCGCATCTGGGTTGGTGCCTCCCTGGCCACTGTTCGGGTTATTGGGGTCGTTTGTCTTTTTCTTGCCGCCAAAAAGTTTATCAATTTCTTCACTCGCCTTTTGCTCGGCACTGCCAGCCGCTTTGTTTTTCAAGCGGTTTAGGCCGGGTAGCTGCGCATAGCCGTTGATGGCCAAAACAGCCATTACCGCCAATAGACATCCAAGACGTAGGGTTTTCATGAGTGTTTGGATTGAGAGTTCGAAGGTACAAAAACGTCTGTTCAAATGTTGCGGGCTACGGCAAGCTGCGTTATCTTACACGATGGCCAAGAACTACATTCTTGTAGAGCCCCGCAAGAGAGCAGAGTGGCGGCAATGGCTTCTCCGCCATTATAAACAGACCGAGAGCATTTGGCTGGTGCTCCACAAAAAAGGAAGCGAGGGTTCAACCCTCACCCTCAGCGAAGCTGTTGAGGAAGCGTTGTGCTTTGGCTGGATCGATAGTGTCTCGAACAAACTCGATGAGCATCGCTACAAAATCCTGGTTTCGCCCCGAAAGCCAAAAAGCAACTGGAGCAAGATAAACAAAACGCGTGCGCAGAATATGATCCGGGCCGGGCTGATGCATCCGTCTGGCCAGGCCATGATTACCCTCGCCAAAAAAACAGGAACGTGGACGGCCCTGAATAAAATCGATAAGATGATCGTGCCACCCGATCTGGCAGCAGCCCTGGCGAAGAACAAAAAAGCTAAGGCGTTTTTCGAGGCTTTTCCCCCCTCAACACGAAAGGGAATTCTGGAGTGGATTCAAAATGCAAAAACAAGTGCTACCCGAAGCAGGCGCATTGCCGAAACAGTCAGTCTGGCCGCGGTCAATGTTCGAGCAAATCAGTACCCCCGAAAGGCTAAGTAGCTGATAATCAAAAGTTGTAAAACTGTCAAAAATCATGTTTTAGGCTGATGACACTCATGCTCGTGAGGAGTGGGCTCTCTCTACCTTTCGCTCATCAAAGGAACAGGAAAAAAGAACCCAACCCCCATGAAGCGAATTTTTCTGCTATCGATTTTGGTCCTGCTGGCCTCTTTTTCAGTTGTTGGCCAGGCAGCCTACTCCCTCAAAGAGAAAAAAGTGACGGTGTCGGGCTCTTCCACCCTTCACGATTGGACTTCCGATGTGCAGGCCTGCACGTTTAAAGGCACGTTTCTCGTAGCCAATAATCAACTGGAGCGTATTGACGCAGCCGAGTTTAGCCTTAAGGTGACTGACATCAAGAGCACCAAGGGCAAAATCATGGACAACAAGACCTATGAGGCTTTTGACTTTGAAAAGAATCCCAACATCACCTATAAGCTCACCACGGCAACGCTGACGGGCCAAAACATCAAGGCCAGCGGCCAATTGACGATGGCGGGCGCTTCCCGCGCCATTGACTTGCTGGCTGCAGCAAAAGTATTGCCCAACGGAGATATGAAGATCACCGGATCGTACAAGATCAACATGAAAGACTACAAAATGACGCCCCCCACGGCTATGATGGGTACCATCAAAGTCGGTGAAGAGGTAACGGTCAATTTTGATTTAACCCTAACTCCAATAAAATAAAACGAACAAACTAAACCTTAAGCAAACCCCAATCCTTACTTCTATGAAAACACAAGGACTACGAAAACTATCTCTACTAGGTGTATTGATAGCTCTCACGGGAGTGGTGATGGCCCAGCAGGCCCCGATCCAGTATTTCCGCCCGTACGACCAAAGAGGAATAAATGTTTTTGAAACCACGAAAGAAGATACCGTTGGCTTCACCGGATTCAAATTCAGAATCGGTGCCGGCTTTACACAAGGCTTCCAGAATTTCACACATAAAAACAAAGATGCGCGCGCTATACTACCCGGCTTTACCGGTGGTGTAACGCTTATTGAAACTGCGCCTGGTTCGTTTTCTTTTTATAACCGCGCTGACGCTACGAAAACACCAATTAATACCGGATCTTTTGTTGACAACCCGAATGTCTATGGGGGGGTAATCTACATACCAAACTCTGGAGCCAGACAATACCTCACCAACTCTAACCAGCTGTACGAAATGGCCGCTGGCTTCCCGCTGGCACAAGCCAACCTGAATTTTGATGTACAATTGGCAGATGGTGTTAAGCTGAACCTGATCAGCTATATGTCCAGCCACCACCACAACGAGTTTTGGGTAAAAGGCGGATATCTGCAAATTGACAAAGTTGGCTTTATGAACAGCGAGTTCATGAACAACCTGTGGAAAAACCTGACCTTGAAAGTGGGCCACATGGAAGTAAACTATGGTGATGCACACTACCGCAGATCAGACGGTGGTCACACATTGCAAAATCCTTTTGTGGAAAATAACATCATGGATGCTTTCACAACCGAGATTGGTGGTGAATTGTACTGGCAGAAAAACGGCATCTTGCTGATGTTCGGGTACACCGATGGTGAAATTCAGGGTAACGTAACCAAGCCGAACGATCGCAGCCCGAACTTCTATGGAAAGGCTGCCTTTGATAGGCAACTAAGTGAAGACCTGCGCCTGCGCCTGAGTGGTTCCATCCTTACCACCAAGTCTTCTGTACGCAACACCATTTATGGTGGCGATCGCACCGGCTCCAACTATCAGTTTGTGATGGATAACACAGCCGCTACCGTTACCGGTAACTTTACCTCCGGCCGCTTTAACCCCGGCCTCACCGACAACCTGACGGCAATCATGATCAACCCGTTCCTGAAGTTCAAAGGCTTTGAATTGTTTGGAACATATGAAGTGGCCAACGGCAGCACTCCGGTTGAAAATGGCGAGATTATTCCTAATACCGGGCCCGTTTTGGCAAAACAAGACAAGCGTAAAGCCACTCAGATTGCCATTGACTTACTCTACCGCTTTGGCCGCCAGGAACAATTCTATGTAGGGGGCAAGTACAATAAAGTTGATGCAACCATTGCACTGGGTCAGGCAACCAGCCCGTCCTATGTGTATCAAGGCGATCGTTTTGACGTATCGATCGACCGCACTGCGTTTGGTGCCGGCTGGTTCATTACTCCTTCTGTTTTGTTCAAGGCCGAGTACGTGATGCAGAATTACACCGACTTCCCGGGTGAGTGGAAAAACAAATCAACCAATGCTACTGGTTTTGACGACAGCAGCATTTTGGCGGGAGGTAAGTTCAACGGATTCGTGATTCAGGGAGCGATCTCCTTCTGATCCGTCACTTGACTTCTTAGTAAAAAGTCCTGCGCCAAGCGCAGGACTTTTTTTATTTTTCTCCTTCCGGTTTCAGAACCTCCTTCGCGGCCAGCAGGAATTTGCGCTCTCGCTCCGACCGCCTGCCGTGGGCAAACATGATGGGCGTGTATAAGAAGTAGACAAAACCTGCCACCGGGCCAGCCAGCCAGCTGTTCCAGAGAATGAGAGCCACAAGGGCCGAGAACAGCGGCACCAGCGCCATGTATAGATTTGACCGAACGCTGACTTTCGTGTCGAAACGCTCGATGTCGCTCAGCTCCAGAACATCTGCCTGCTGAAGGGCGTAGCGGTACATCATCATTAGCACAAAGAAGACGCTGGAGGCCCCCAGGCCGTAAATCACCATCAGGTGCGCCATATCATGACCGCTGATCATACCCTTCAACTCTTCGAGCAGCGCCCGATCATTCACCAGCAACGCAAGGGGATAAAGAAGAATCAGCTTGGTGAGAAACTTCAATGGGTAAACGTAAAACAGGATGATCACCAGGAAGAGCGTGTTCCAGAAAATCATTCGCGCATTGCGCAGCCCATAACGCAAAAAAAACACGAAGTGCTCGTGCCAGATGAGGATGATGAGGGTAATGCAGGTGAGAAACGGCAGCAGGTCGTACGTGAAGCGTTTGATCTGCTGGAAATTGGCCGGAGGCGAGGTGGAGATCATCAGCAATGTGATGGCGAGGGCAAATACTGCATCGCTGAAGTTTTCAAGCCGCCCAGGCTCCAGGCCCCGGTAGCGAAAGTGCGGATTCATGCCGACCAGGCGGTGCTGCAACGATTCTCGGATCATAGTAAATCAGTAAGCGTTTTCAGAATGGTCTACGTAGTTGCGCTTGAAGAACAGATGCAGAAAAACCAGCGCGGGGTGCGAACTGTTGGTGGGGGTATTTTGCAAAAAATATTTCTCCGGGTCGCGGTAACCGGAAAGCTCTTCGAATTCCGGCAGGCCGAGCGACTTGAAACCCATGGACCAGTTGGTGAACAATCGCCCGGGTAAGTTTCCCTCAAGCAGAATCTGCACCTTTTTGTGGCGTGCGTCTTTCTTGATGCGGTCGTACAAGGCCTCTACCACATCTTGCTCTCCTTCCAGAAGTTGAATGAAGCGGTCGCGGATGAACACGAGCATGCCGGTGACACCGGCTTTCGAATTGGCATGCCGGGCCTTGATTAGCAAGTCAAGCAAATCCCGCTCGGTAAACACGTGGGTTGCCTGGCTGATGTACACCAGGTAGTACATAGTCGGGCTAAATTAGGGAAGTGGCGCATCCTTTTCAACTGGCCCATTTTCTGCGCGGAAAGGTGACGCATGCTGGTGAATGCGGATAGCCTTACGGGAAAGATAAAGGCCTGCGGCCAGTGAAGCCAGCGCCCCCAGCCAGATGCCCGGCACGAAGTTGATAAAGAGAAAATAGTCGTAGGCGCCATGAAACAACGTGGCTACGCCAAGTGCATGCCAAGCATAGTAGGATTTTTTGTGTTCGAATTTTGCCTTTCCGAGGTAATACCCCATCAGCACACCAAAGGTGGCGTGGGCGGGTACGGCCGTCAGCATGCGGGCGATGGCCGTGGCTACCCCGCCTTCGTACACGTACAGGATGTTTTCGAAAGTGGCAAAGCCCATGCTCACCATCACGGCATACACGATGCCATCCATCGGCTCATTAAAGTTGGTGTTGCGGTACAGAATGCCCCGGACAAAAATGAATTTGCTGAATTCTTCGACCAGCGCAACTATAAGAAAAGCGTGAACGGCTTGCTCACCTACGCTTTGCTCGTCAATTTCCACAAACAAATCGATGACGCTGCTGATGAGCAGCGTAACAAAAATGCTTAACGTGCCAAACAGGAAGCTGCGTAACAGCAGGCCAACCGGCTCTTTCTCGTGTGTGTCTTTCCAATAGATGTAGAGCACGATGGCCATGCCCGGGGCTAGCGCAAGGGCTAGCAAAATCAACGCGCTCATCGGGGCATGTTAGTTGAAGAAGTTCAGCCGGTACAGGCCATAAGCTCCCAACCCGGCCACAAGTACCACGCGCAGAACAAGCGGCAGCAGGGACGGAAAAACGGCAGGGGATTTTACTGCGGCTGCAGCACTGGCTACCAGGCAGCCCGCCAGGGTGGCCGTACCAACAAGGAGCATCTGATCAGCACCATGCAGGTGAAGGATGTAAAACAGAAAGCCGATGAGGCATACAGAGCTTCCTATGCCCATCAGCTTGGGCAGCATGGTTTGATAAAAAAGCCCGGCACCCGCTGTTTTTTCCGGCTTGTTTTTGGGAGGGGAAAACGAGCGCAAAAAAAAGACACCGGCTAATGTAACCAGCGACAGGGTGAGCATTTCGTTGCGCCAGGCGGGCTGGGTAATGAGTGCCGTTAGTAAGAGGGCTACGCAGATGACTTCAACAACCGGATACAACCGATCAAGTTGCTGGACAAATGAGGGGCGGTTAGGCTGGGTTTCGTTCATAGTTATTGATCAATAGCTTCTTCAACCTGGTCAAGTTTATCCTCGGTGAATGCACCGGATGTGGCAAAGCGGATAACACCCTGTTCATCAAGCACGAAAAAGTAGGGCGTGTCGCGTTTCTCAAAGTCGAGCGCTTCTTTGTAGGTTTTCAACTCGCCTTTGTAGAACAAGATGTAGGGGAGCAGCTGAGGATCGGTATTTTTTAAGGCTTTGCGTTTGGCCGTGCCGGTGGCTGCAGCGTTTACGCCCGTGAACATGGGCACGAAATAGACGTTTACATCGTACCCCATGCCTTCCATCAACCCACCTGCTTTCTTGATAAACTTGTTGAATACGGGATTGAACCAGGTGTTGAGTTCATCTTCGGCCTTCTTGGAATAGGCCAGACCAAGCAAGGTGTACTTTCCTTTCGTGTCGTTGGGTAACGTTACCTTTTTGTCATCTACGGTTTCGGTGGGCATCTGCGGAAACGCACTACCGATCACCTGACCTGCGCATGTCCAGCTAAAGCCAACCAGAGCACACAACAGCAGCGCTTTCATGCAAGTAAGGTAGCATTTTGACGCCACCCCGCCAAGTGGCTTACTGAAGCTTTGCCTGACCGCGGGCAACGGTGTACGATTTCTCCAGTCGTTCGCCAGCATCGCGTGTGCGCAGCGTGTTTACAAAATACCACTCGGCTTTTGCCTTTTCAGGGTAGAGCGTGAGCAACACGTATCCATGATCGCGCGCATTCAGGTACTTGATGTGCGGATTGCTCTTGAGCATCACGGCTTCCATCATTCTCACCGTATCGGCCGAAGTGCCCTCATCGCTATTGCCGGACGAAACGCTGGTGGTGCCAAACTCCACGGCAAAAGCGCCAGCCGATGTTTTGGCGTTGTACGTTTTCTTCACATCGGTAGCCACTTCGATTGCCCACGAAGAATGTGTATCGCCTGCGAGGAAGACGATGTCGTTGATTTTGTTGTCGAGCACGAAGGATTTCAGCTTCTGTTTCTCCTTTGGGTAGCCATCCCAGCTGTCGAGATTCCGAGGCATGCGGGGATAAACAGCAGAGAGTTCAACATCAGCAAAAATTACCTGGTTGCCGATGACTTTCCAGTTCGCAGAGGAATTTTTCAACCCGTTCTCCAGCCAGTTTAGTTGTTCTGCACCGAGCATGGTGGCGTCATCGCTTTGGTAGGCAGGATCGTTCATGTTGGCCGGTTGAACGGTACGGCCTTCCAGGCGCTCGTCCAACATCCATAAATCAGCCAACGGCCCGAACGAGAAACTGCGGTAATGCTTTCCGGTTTCGCGTATTGGTAGCCACTCGTAGTAGGCCTGACGAGCCGCGGCTTTCCGCTTTTCATAGTCTCCCTCCTCGGGTTGGTGATTCTGTGCCCCGGTTACATAGCTGTTGTTGGCAACCTCATGATCATCCCAGATGGCGATCATCGGGTGGCGCGCACCCAAGTGAATTGATCCTTCATCTAACCGATATTGTGAATGGCGGCTGCGGTAGTCGCTGAGGCTGACGATTTCATGTGCAGGCACGTGCAACCGGCCGATGGTGGTGTCTCCGTATTTTCCAACTCCGTATTCGTAAATGTAGTCGCCCAGATGAAGCACGGCATCGACTTCCTTATCGGCAATGCGATCGTAGGCATTGAAGTAACCGAACTCCCAGTTGCTGCAACTGACCACAGCCAGTTTCAGGCTGTCGACCGCATTGGTCGGCAGCGTTTTGGTGCGGCCCACGGGTGAGGTGGCGCCCAGTGCGCTGAACCGGAAGAAATAATGCTGGCCCGGTTCGAGGCCGGTCACGTCCACCTTCACCGTATAATCTCGAAGAGGAGTCGTGCCGAGTGTATCCGACTTCAGCACTGCCGAAAATTGCTCGTCTTTGGCTACTTCCCACTTTACCGGGATGCGGGCCATGGAGTCATCCGGAGTTACCCGCGTCCAGATGATTACGCGGTCGGTTAACGGATCGCCTGAGGCGACACCATGGTAGAAGGGCTTTCGCGAGGCATCAAAGGTTGTTGAAAGCGGGTCGTTCCATTTTGGGAGCGGAGCAGGTTTCTGGCAGGAGGCCAGCAAAAGGAGACCCGCCAGGGCGAAGAGCAACGTTTTCATGCGCATACTGTTTGACCGCGAAGCTACAAGGTTTCAGGTTATCGCGACATGAACAATGTGTTTCCCGTTTCGGAAAAAAAGACCGTTATGGGGAAAAAGCAATTCTGCCGTTGTACAACCTTTTCGGGTTGTTTGTCGTCTTTACCCCACACGTCCTACTTATGCGCATTCTGATCCTGCTCCTTTTCTCGTTTTCAGCCCTGGGCCAATCGGTAATTGAAAAAGCCAGGGGCCTGTACGATGCGAGAAAATATGAAGAAGCAACCGTGTTGCTAGAGAAGATTACAGATGATAAAAAGGAGTATGCCGAAGCCCGCTACTGGCTGGGCCGGGTAGCCTTCGACAAAAAGGAGTATGATGACGCGGCCGATTATTTTGAAGAGGCGACCGAAGCGAACAACAAATCGGCCGAGTATTTCACCTGGCTGGGTGATACTTACGGCACCATCGCGCAGAGTGCCAACATGGTGAAGCAGGGTATGCTGGCACCTAAGATGAAAAAAGCCTGGGAGCAGGCCATTGCGCTGGATCCACAGGCGATTAATCCGCGGCTGTCCCTGATTCAATACTACCTGCAGGCGCCCGGCTTTATGGGTGGCAGCGTGGATAAGGCGCTTGAGGTAGGCAACCAGTTGGTTAAGATCAAACCAGCTGAAGGATACCGCCAGTTGGGGAACATCTACACCCGCGAGAAAAAAGCAGCCGAAGCGGAAAAAGCCTACCAGGCCATGGTAAAGGCCGACCCGTCTTATAACAGTGTGCTGGCGAACTACTACACAAGTCAGCAACAATACGATAAAGCATTTGCGCTGTTGAATGACCTCATCAAAAGCGAGCCGGCAAGTATGTCGCTAATGTACCTGTATGGCCGCACGGCTGCGGTAAGCGGTCAGCAGTTAGACAAGGGAGAGGAGTACCTGAAGAAATACCTGGCTTATTCGCCTAAGCCCAACGAACCTTCACATGCCGGTGCCAACATGCGCCTCGGTAACATTTACGAGAAGCGCAACAATAAAGCGGAAGCAAAGAAGTATTACCAGGCTGCACTTAAACTTCAGCCCGATATGAAAGAGGCGAAAGAAGGATTGGAACGAGTATCAAAGTAATCAGGCTACCAGATCCTTTGGATTGTAAAACTTTCTAACCCTACGTTTGCCGTGCGTTTGCCGCGCTTGCCAGAGATCATAGTTGGCCTGAAGATTTAGCCAAAGTTCGGGCGTGGTGTTGAAAGCTTCAGCAAGCCTCAACGCCATTTCCGAACTAACACCCGAATGTCCGTTGATAATGGCCGATAGATTCTTACGGGCAATCCCAAGACCATCCGCAACATCAGTAATGGTCAGATCCAAAGGATCTAGGTAATCTCCTTTTAGTATTTCACCCGGATGGGGCGGATTAAATTGTAACACAACATCAGTTAATGAGTATCTAAATAGTCTACGTCAAATGCATCGCCATTCTCAAATCGGAAGACGATTCGATAATTTCCACTTACGTCCACAGAGTGGAAGCCTCGATAAGGAGGCCCTTTTAGGGGGTGTAAGTTGGATCCAGGATAATTCATATCTCTCAGATGTTTGGCGGAGTGTAGTCGTGCCAATATCAATCTGATTTTTTCGATGTGGTTTGGGTTAAGTTTTCTAACCTCACCTTTCTCAAAGAAGTTCCTTAAATACTTGTTTGCAAATCTTCTTATCATATTTTGATAATGTTGTTTTTCTGCCTCGAAAGACAGATTTTTTGAAAGACGCCATAGTTTTTTGTTTAGGATGGTGTAAATGTAACGCGTAACGTTACAAGTTGCAAGTAAAAATTAAGTTTTATTTTTTCGGGCTATCAGCGGGGTATTTCAAACCAACTTTCTCTCGAATCTCATCCAGCGTTTCCATCATCAGCAAGGTGTCGTGCAGCGGGCGAACCGGGCTTTCGGTGAGGCCCTGGAGCAGACAATCCGTAACGTGTTGCGCTTCGTATTCGTAGCCAAAGCCGCGCGCAACTTCTGTTTCGATTTTTTGCAGTGAGTCCACGTTGTTGTGGTAGTACTCCAGTCGGGCGGTAGGTCCGTGGAAGCGGTGCGTGAGCCGCAGCCGTCCATTGGTGCCTGCAATATCCGCCCCGGTAGCCAGGTTGGTTGAGAAGGATGAGAACAACTGAGCAATGGCGCCATTCCGGTACCGGAAACGAATAGCACATTGTTCGTCTACTCCAGTAGATGCGGGTGTCATCTCCGCTTCGATGGAGTCTGGTTTGCCCAGGACATCCAACGCAAGAAAGACCGGATAAACACCAATATCCAGCAGTGAGCCACCACCCAGCGCGGGGTCGTAAATACGCGGTGCAACCGGGGGCGAGGGCTTAAATCCAAATTCGGCATACAGATAGCGAATGCTGCCCAGGTTGGGCAAAAGCTCGGTTGCCTTTCGGTAGTGTGGCAGAAACTTTGTCCAAAACGCTTCCATTAAAAAAAGCCTTCGCGTCCGTGCGAGTTCCACAAGTTCGTTTGCCTGCCGATAGTTGATGGTAAACGCTTTTTCGCAGAGCACAGATTTTCCATGCTCCAGGCAAAGTTTTGCGTGTTCGTAGTGCAACCCGTGTGGTGTTGCGATATAGATCACATCTACATCCGGGTGGAGCACCAGCTCCTCATACGAGCCCGATTGGGCGGCAGCAGTTTCGCCAGCAAAGGCTTTGGCCGTGTTTTTATCGCGCGCAGCAACGAATGCGAGCTCGGCCTGGCGTACCCACTTCAGATCAGCAGCAAATTTGCGGGCAATTTTTCCGCAGCCCAGAATTCCCCAGCGAATCGATTTTGTCATCCCTTGTTTTCAAAGGTAAAAAAGGTTTTGGGCAGTAACCCTTATGCCATTTTATATGTTTATAGGACGTAAAAGAATGTGCGTATGGTCCGCCTTTTAGTCAACGTCATCGTTTGTCTGGCTTTGGCCGGTTCTCTTAGCTCCTGCCTGGTGGGGCGGTTTGCATGGTACAACTTCTCCAACATTACCGACTATAAAATCTTTCCCAGCCGGGCGATACCTGCCGCAACCGAGCCTTTCCGGTTTAAGCAGCCGGTTAAGCAGCCAAACCAGTCGGGCGTTCGCTTTTTAGATAGCGTGAACAACGCCAATAACTCCGTTGCTTTTCTGATTATTCGTAACGACACCCTTTTGTATGAGCGATACTTTCAGGGATATCAGGATGCCTCGGTGGTCGCTTCTTTCTCAATGGCAAAATCGTACACATCAGCACTGGTAGGCGCGGCTCTTGCCGATGGCCTGATCAAGAGCGTGGACGAGCCCATCACAAATTACTTGCCTGAGCTTCGCTCCAGGCGTGGCTTCTCTGAAATCAAAATCAGGCACCTCCTTCAGATGACCAGCGGAATCAAGGGGTCTGAGAGTTATTACAACCCCGTGGGCCAGGCAGCTAAACTCTACTATGGCCAAAATCTGCGTAGGTATATGAAGAAGTTAACGATTGCCGATCCGCCCGGCACGCACTTTGAGTACCGAAGTGTGAACACGCAGTTGCTGGGGTTAATTGTCGAGCGCGTCAGCGGCAAGTCGTTGACCGAGTACTTAGACAATCGCATCTGGAGGTACTTGCAGCCAGAATATGAAGCCTCGTGGAGCATTGACCGGAAAAATGACGGGGTTGAAAAGGCGTTTTGCTGCATCAATGCGCGTGCACGCGATTTTGCCAAGTTTGGTCGCCTATACCTGCACGATGGTGATTGGAATGGCACACCGGTATTGCCACGCGAATGGGTACGCGAGTCTACGCGATCTTCACGCGAGGAGGGAGCTGTGTCCTATTACAAATACCAGTGGTGGCTAACCGACAAAGGATTTTCGGCCATCGGCCACCTGGGCCAGTATGTGTATGTCAACCGTGCGAAAAATCTGATTATCGTTCGCCTTGGAGAAAAGGAAGGAAAAGTCTCCTGGGAGCGGCTGTTTGACGAGCTGGTCGATAAGCTCTGACCAAGGTCATTTTTTTCCTTACGTCCACAGCGGTACTTTCACGTGTTTGGCAAAACCCACACGTATGAAGAACCGCTTCCATATCAACCTCGCGCTTTTTTTGCTGGCTGTTGCGTTTACCACATGCCAGCGCGATACCAATTCCGGCAATACCATCGACCGGAAGGTGGACGAGCTTCTTTCCAGGATGACACTGGAAGAGAAAATCGGGCAAATGAACCAGTACAATGGTTTTTGGGATGTTACGGGCCCTGCTCCCAGCGAAGAACAAGCAAAAAAGAAATACGAGCATTTTAGGCAGGGCCTGGTCGGTGCTGTGCTCAACGTACGGGGCACGGCCAACGTGCGTAAACTTCAAGAGATAGCCGTGAAGGAGTCGCGGTTGGGCATTCCGTTGCTTTTCGGACAAGATGTGATTCACGGACAGGAAACAATCACACCCATCCCGCTGGCCGAAGCTGCCAGTTGGGATCTGGCGGCCATTGAAAAGGCGGCACGGGTAGCGGCTACCGAGGCCACGGCCATCGGTCTCAATTGGACATTTGCCCCGATGATGGATATCTCGCGCGAGCCGCGGTGGGGCCGCGTGATGGAGGGTGCAGGGGAAGATCCATACCTCGGAGCTAAAGTGGCAGTGGCACGAGTGAAAGGTTTTCAGGGCACTGACCTGGCTGCGCCCAATACGATGGCCGCCTGCGCCAAGCACTTTGCCGGTTACGGTTTTTCTGAAGCCGGCCTCGACTACAATACAGTAGACATTAGTAACAGTACTCTCTACAACATGGTTCTTCCTCCTTTCAAAGCTGCAGTAGATGCCGATGTTAAAACCGTGATGAACTCCTTCAACGTGTGGAATGGCGTGCCGGCTACCGGCAGCCGGTTTCTGCAACGCGACATTTTAAAAGACGGTTGGAGATTTAAAGGAGTGGTGGTTTCCGACTGGGCTTCCGTTTATCAAATGACCCCGCACGGTCATGCCCGCGACTTAAAACACGCAGCCGAGTTGGCGGTGAATGCCGGTTGCGACATGGACATGGAGTCATACGCCTACATTCAACATCTCAAGACTTCGGCGGATGAGGGCAAAGTTTCCGAGGAGTTCATTAACGATGCTGCCCGAAGAATACTGCGCCTGAAGTTTGAGCTGGGACTTTTTGATGATCCTTACCGGTACTGCGACTCGGTTCGCGAAAAATCGTTGCTCAAACATCCCGACCATCTGGCGGCTGCGCTGGATGTTGCAAAGAAATCTATCGTGCTCCTGAAAAATGATGGAGGATTGCTGCCGTTATCAAAAGCGCAGAAGAAAATTGCCGTGATTGGCGCGCTGGCGGCTGACAAAGGCAGCCCGCTTGGTAACTGGCGCGGGGCAGCAGATTCCACTTCGGCTGTGTCGGTGCTGGAGGGATTGAGCCAATACACCCGCGAGGTGCGCTATGCCAAAGGCACTGATGTAACGAAAGGCAGGCGCGAGTTCATTCTCGACACGAAAATAAACGAGACAGATTCAAGTGGTTTTCGCGAAGCGGTGGCCCTTGCCCGGCAAAGCGAGTTGGTGATTATGGTGTTGGGCGAAGATGGTTTTCTCAGCGGAGAGGGACGCAACCGCGCGAATATCAATCTGCCCGGTGTGCAGGAGCAACTGCTGAAGGCTGTTTACAAAGCCAACAGGAACATTGTGCTGGTGTTGATGAACGGCCGCCCGCTCACCATCAACTGGGCCGATGCCCACGTGCCCGCCATTGTAGAAGCCTGGCAACTCGGCACGCGCTCAGGCGATGCCATTGCCCAAGTACTTTTTGGTGACTATAACCCATCTGGCAAATTGCCGATGACGTTTCCCAAGTCAGTGGGTCAGATTCCAATTTATTACAACCACTTCAACACCGGCCGACCCGACCCGACCGGGTTGGTGTTTTGGCTGCACTACATGGACGAAAGTACAAAGCCTCTTTACCCGTTTGGCTACGGTTTGAGCTACACGGAGTTCGCGTACTCGGATCTGGCAATCGACACCACCAATCTTCAGTCGATCAGGGTGAGCGTTACCGTTACCAACAAAGGCCGTTATGCAGGTGAAGAAGTCGTGCAGCTATACATCCGCGACCGCGTGGGCAGCCTGGTGCGGCCGGTGAAAGAGCTGAAAGGCTTTGAAAAGATCAGCCTGGAACCCGGGGCCTCCAAAACCGTAGTGTTCACGCTGACGGATGCCGAGCTCGGATTCTACGATGGCAACGGCAACTGGCTGGTGGAGCCAGGGGAGTTTGATGTGATGGTCGGCACGAGTTCGGTGAAAGGCCTGGCAGCATCATTTAAGCGGTAGCAAGCCCGACAGCGCGCGGGACTAGCATTTATCGGGCGTAGTTCATCGAAAGGTTTGTGTCACCCCATACCTTGAGCTTGACATCAACTCGTTCGTTGTGCTGGTTTTCAATAATCAGCGCGGTGTTTTTTTCGTTTCGGATTTCAATGCTTTGACCGGGCGCTACGGTTTTGGCAAGCACGGCCTCTCCAGTCAAGGGTTTCTGATACACCACCACCGGAAATTGTGAAATGTTCGTGAGTTGCACCCGAAACGGGTTGTGTGCGTTGTTGCCCAATACGAAACTGTTGTTGGCATCGATGGACGTGACAGAGTTGATCGTTTGAAAAACAGCACATCCGGCTGTCATCAGTGCAAGCGTGAGGAAGGTGAAGAGTTTCATTTTTTGTTTATTCTACAACCACAAACATGCACGTCTGTTTTGTAACCAATGGTAACAAGTTGTCAGGGCTCGATTGAGTGGAGTTGATGCTTAGGCTTTTACTCAATCTTGCCTTCTGGACGCACGCTGCTGAAACTCAGCGCCAGCAGCTTCCAGGAGTTCCTTTGCCGCTTGTCAGGATTGAAAGGATTTTTCTCGTGGCAAGATTGCTTGCATAAAAAAACGCGCGGCTATTCGCGAGCTACTTCTTCAACACACTCAACACCTCATTCAGTTTCAGCAACGCCTCTACCGGGCTGATGGTGTTGATGTCGATTTTGCTGAGCAACTCGTGCACTTCTTTCATCTTTGGGTCTGCCTCGAAGAGGCTCATCTGAAACTGGGGTTTTGGAAGTTCTTCCAGGCTTTTCCTCCGTTTGTCAGGGCGCTTTTCTTTTTCGAGGAAATGGAGAATGTCGTTGGCGCGCAGTACCACCGGGTTGGGCATGCCGGCCAGTTGCGCCACATGAATTCCAAAGCTGTGTTCGCTGCCGCCTTCCTTCAGCTTGCGCATGAAGATGATTTTGTCCCCCACTTCTTTCACGCTCACGTTAAAGTTCTTCACCCGCGGCAGGTCTTCCGCCAGTTGGTTCAGCTCGTGGTAGTGCGTGGCGAACAAGGTTTTGGGCCGCACATCTTTGTGGTTGTGTAAATACTCCACAATGGCCCATGCAATGGAAACACCATCGTAGGTGGACGTGCCACGCCCGATTTCGTCCATCAAAATCAGACTGCGGTTGCTCAGGTTGTTGAGGATGCTGGCGGTCTCCGTCATCTCCACCATAAACGTGGATTCGCCCCGCGAGAGATTGTCGCTCGCGCCTACGCGTGTAAACACTTTGTCCACCAAGCCTATCACGGCACTCTCGGCTGGCACGAAACTGCCCATTTGCGCCAAGAGGACAATCAAAGCTGTTTGGCGCAGCAAGGCCGATTTACCAGCCATGTTGGGGCCGGTGATGACGAGAATCTGTTGTGTTTCGGTATCGAGGTAGATGTCGTTGGGCACGTACGATTCGCCAACGGGCAACTGCTTTTCAATTACCGGATGCCTACCTGCTTTGATAGCCAGCCGAGTGGAGTCGCTGATCTCAGGCTTGGCATATCGGTTGGTGCGGGCCGTGAGCGCGAACGACAGCAGGCAGTCCAGCACCGCCACGGCACGGGCGTTCTGCTGAATTTGAGCGATGAACTCGCCTGTGTGGCGGACCAGCTCACCAAACAACCGCTGCTCAATTACGCTCAACTTCTCTTCGGCATGCAGAATTTTTTCTTCATACACCTTTAACTCTTCCGTGATGTAGCGCTCGGCATTTACCAACGTTTGCTTGCGAATCCAGCCGGCAGGCACTTTGTCTTTATTGGCGTTGCTTACTTCCAGGTAGTAGCCAAACACTTTATTATAGGAGATCTTCAGCGAGTTGATACCCGTGCGTTCGATTTCGCGCTTCTGCACCTGCATCAGGTAATCCTTTCCCGCAAAGGCCAGCGTACGCAGTTCATCCAACTCGGCATCCACTCCTTCTTTGATCACCCCGCCCTGATGCACCAACATGGGCGCATCGTCTTTCAACCCCTTTTCAATCTTCTCCAACAAGAACTCACAGCGGTGCAGTTGGTCGCTCAACTTTTTCAGCCCCACCGATGATTGTGCAGCCAGCAAGTCTTTTACCGGTAAAATCGCTTGTAGTGATCGTTTCAGTTGCAAAAGTTCGCGCGGGTTTACGCGACCCACAGCCACTTTCGAAATTAAGCGCTCCAGATCCGCCACCTGTTTCAATTGGTGGGTGATGGTGTCCGTGAGTTCCGGATGTTGAAAAAGATGATCCACCATTTCCAACCGTTCGTCAATGGCTTCTTTTTCTTTGAGCGGCAGCACCATCCAGCGCCTGAGCTGGCGCGAGCCCATGGGTGTTACGGTTTGATCAAGCACTTGTAGTAGCGCCACACCACCTTCGTTCTGGGCGTTGACCAATTCCAGGTTCCGGATCGTGAATTTATCCAGCCACACGTAATGCTCTTCATCCATCCGCGCGATGGACGCGATGTGATGGGTGTCTTTGTGCTCAGTGGCCTCCAGGTAATGGAGAATCGCCCCGGCTGCTATAATGGCATCATCCATGCCATCGATACCAAAGCCTTTGAGGGTTGAGGTTTTGAATTGTTGAATCAGCTTATCGTGCGCGTAGTCGAACGCGTAGACCCAGTCATCCAGCGCAAAGGTGGCGTAGTCATCGGCCAGGTGTTGTTCCATCTTGTCGCGATGGGCCTTGCTGAAAATCACTTCAGCCGGACCGAGGCTTTGAATGAGCTTGAACACGTAGGTCTCGTTTCCCTGGGCGCAGTAGAACTCGCCCGTGCTGATATCGAGAAAGGCCACACCAAAATTCTTGCCCGCGTAGAGCGAGCAGAGGAAGTTGTTGCGCTTGCGCTCGAGCACATTATCGTTGAAGGAGACACCCGGGGTGACCAACTCGGTCACACCCCGCTTCACGATACCTTTTACAAAGCGCGGATCTTCGAGCTGATCGCAAATGGCTACACGATGGCCGGCCCGTACCAATTTGGGTAGGTAGTTGTCCAGCGCATGGTGGGGAAAGCCCGCCAACTCAATTTCGGAGGCGGAGCCGTTGCCGCGCTTGGTGAGCGTAATGTCGAGCACCTGGCTGGCCTGAATGGCATCCTGTCCGAACGTTTCGTAAAAGTCGCCCACGCGGAAGAGCAGCAGCGCACCCGGGTACTTCGCCTTGATGGCGTTGTACTGCTTCATTAACGGGGTATCCATTGCGCCTGCTCCGGCCATAGACGGCAAAGATAAACGTTATGCCTATGTTCGAAACGGTTTCAAAAAACTGTTGTTTAATTTGCTCCTGGTTTACAGTTAGTGAAAAGGGACAGTCCAAGTGCGCAAAGGATTGAAATGAGCAACTAGGCGACTCCTTTAAATAAACTCGAATGCCAGCAGTATGAAAACAACTTTTTTTGCATTACTCTTTTTTGGCCTGGGCTTATGTAGTACGCTGGCGTATTTCATGTCTGTACATCCTACTTGGGCGGCCGCACAATCCTCTAAACAAACTTCTATGAATCCTGTCGTCTATTTTGAGATACCGGTAACCGACATTTTCCGCGCTAAGAAATTCTATGAAGCTGTGTTTGGATTTTCCTTTACGGACCAGGTAATCGATGGAAACCAAATGGCTCTTTTTCCATTCTATGAAAACGGCCGCGGGATCTCGGGCGCACTCGCAAAAGGTGAAATCTATAAGCCAACCCGTGACGGTGTGGTGATCTACTTTGCTACAGAAAGTATCGACAAAACATTGGCCAAGGCGGTTGCAGGAGGCGGCCAAGTTCTCTATCCCAAAACATCAAACGGTGAACTAGGCTTTGTAGCTGAGATCGAGGATAGTGAAGGAAACCGAATCGCGCTCCATGAGGCGTTGAAATGATTATTTTAAAGAATTGAATACGCTGAGGGCTCGGCTACCGATTTATTTAGGAATTTGTGGTCGAAGTTCTAGGGGGAGGATGGATCAACTTTTGACCCACTAAACTTGTTCATTCATAGAAACCGAACATGGACGCGATCAAATCAGCCATTCGTCAGATGATCACCATTTCCGAGCCGGAAATCAACGGGTTACTGGCAAGTTGCTACCCAAAGCGGTTTGAGGCAAAAGACTTGCTCAGCTCCCAAGGCAACGTTAGCCACGAGATCTTTTTTATTACTGAGGGGATTACCCGTAGCCTGATCACGGATTCGTCCGGGGTGGAGCACACCATCCACTTCTCGCTTGAGAATCAATTCATTTGCGACTACACCAGCTTCATGTTGCAAACCCCGGCCACCAACAGCATTCAGGCGGTTGAGCCAACAGAAGTGATTGTTATGCCCCGAAGCGCCATTGAGTGGGGCTATCGAACTCTTGAACAGGGAGATCGGCTCGGTCGGCTGATCGCGGAATATTATTTTATCTACTTCGACAATCGCTTAAAAAACCAATACCTGTTTACGGCCGCCCAGCGGTACGAAAACATCAGCAAGGTTTTTCCCAACATTCATAACCGGGTGCCCCAGCACATGATCGCCTCCTACCTCGGCATCAGCCCGGTGCACCTGAGCCGCCTGAAAAAAGAGTTGTAAAAGCCGCATTCCTAAACAAATGTTAACGCGCTGACTGCATCAGGGGCAGCACCTTTGTGCTGTTAACACATGCCAATGAAAAAACGGACACTCGTACTGGCGCTAGCCTTTTAAAGAGCACAGTTTAAGGTGCGCCCGAATCAAGAAGCAAAATGTAAACACTTTAGGCTAAGATTATGAACGACTACATACTGATCACCGGAGCGTCCAGCGGCATCGGCCTGGAGATGGCCAAACAGTTGGCCGCCAGGAAATACAACTTAGTTCTTACAGCGCGAAACCTTGGCAAGCTTACTGCGCTTCAATCTCAACTTGAATCTGCGTATGGCGTCCAAGTAGCAACGGTTGCCTGCGACTTATCCGAACCGGGATCGGCCGAAGCCCTGTACGAGGAAATCAAAAGCCGGCAATTATCCGTAGGCATGTTGGTAAACAATGCGGGGAGCGGCTTGTATGGAAACTTCAGCGACACCGATTTGAATGCCGAGCTGCAAATGATTGCCCTGAACGTAACATCTCTTGTGACCCTGACGAAACTGTTTTTACAAGATATGCTGGTGCAGAAGCGCGGCCGGATTTTGAATGTGGCCTCGCTGCTTTCCTATCTGCCGTTTCCGTACTACACCGTTTACTCTGCCACCAAGAGTTTTGTGCTGGCCTTCTCCGAGACGCTGGCAGCCGAACTTGAAGGTTCGGGCGTTTCTGTAATGACGCTGTGTCCTGGTCCGGTAGACACCGCCTTCAACAGCGATGCCATGTGGAAAACGAATGCGTACAAAAGCAACCGCCCCGTAAGTCCTGATGTGGCAGCCGAGGCTGGCGTGAATTTGTTGCTGCAAGGGCGCGGCACCCGGGTGGTCGGGTTCAACAATTGGTTTATCTCGCAACTGCCACGCATCACCCCGAGCCGAATCATGATGCGCATCAAGAAAAATCTGGCCAGCCAACGCGTTGCGTGATTGGTTTTCTCCTAACCAGTTGCGTTAACAGGGCGAGGCTTGCTTTTCTTCGGCCGGATTGGCGTGGTTGCTGCAGGAGTTGTGATTGATTTGCCGGTCACCCGAACGGCTGCTTTTCACCCCTAAATTGCCCCATTCACCCCCAATTTCTCGTTTGTGTTGTAACTCTGCATCCGTCTTTCAAGTTTTAACGCTATGGATGGAGAGAATGTAATGGGCCCGCGCGCCCTGACAACCCCGAGGGTGGGTTTGGCCGACCAGATCAAGCGCCTGCTGAATTCCCCATTTCCGTTTTACCTGAACGATGACCGCAAGAACATCGTGTTGGTGGTGATCATCAGCGGTTTTGTCACCCTGTTTCTTTACCTGTTCAAGACGGAGTCGGAGTTTGAATTTGCCAACCGCCTGGAGTGGCTGCACGGACTTATTACGCTTGTTGTTTTATCGTTCAACATCCTGCTGCTGCCGCGCCTGCTGCCAGCCTGGATGGACCCTGTGACCTGGACGGTAAAAAAGTATGTGGTGCTCAACGTGGCCCACTTGGGTCTGATTTGGGTGATCGCCACAGTTATTGAAAAGATTTTTTTCTGCCCGATTGATACCAGTTGGTCGGTGATTGCGCTGCACACCAGCAAACAGGTTCTCATCAAAGGCATTATTCCCATTACGCTCACAACCTTATTCCTTCGTGCCCGGGTGTTGCAACAAAGCCTGACTGAGGCCATTCGCAGCAACCAGGAACTTCAAAAAATTCAGGCACTGAAGCGTGAGGTCGCCCGCGGCTCAAATCCGGTTACGCTTTACTCCGATACTAGCGAGAGCCTTACAGTTAATCTGCCGGATATGCTCTACATCGAGGCCGATGACAATTATTCCACCGTGGTTTGGAAGGAAAGTGGTCAAACGCAGCGAAGACTGCTGCGCGTGAACCTTAAAAACCTCGAGAGTCAATTGAACAACTCGTTCATGCTGCGTTGCCACCGGTCGTATATCGTCAATGTTAATACCATCAGCGCCATCAGCGGCAATACCAACGGCTACAAGCTCAAAATCAACGGGTCCGATTTCTCCATTCCGGTTTCAAGGCCAAAGGGCAAAGAAGTGATGGAAAAGATTAGTCAGCTCCGCAACATGATGGAGTTAAGCTGAGCGGTTTGCCCCAGTCCCGGGTCATTGGCCCCACGAGGTCGCAAGCGACATCAAATAATCAGCCGTTTGCCCCAAAGTCGGGTTTTTATGAATACATCGCGTGCCGATTCCCGTCTTTGCTTCAATAAAGCAAACCATTATGAAAACAATCTTAACCCTCTTTTTTGCCTTGGCCAGCTTCCTGGCTATCGGGCAGTCTTTGGAGTTACCCCGTACCGAGTTTAAGGTAGACGTTTCGGAGAACCGCTTGTCGCTGAAGCCCGGTGAAAGCAAGCAGGTGAATTTACTTGTACTGCGATCAAAGGGCTACACTCGCGCTGAAGCCACCTTTGGATTAATGAGCGCGGCCATTCCCGGAATTCAGGTGTCGTATGATCCCGCTTCCGGGTTGGTCGATTCGGCTGTAGCCACGATTACGGTTGGCCCCGAAGTACCAGCCGGTGACTACTCACTGGTACTTAGTGCAACCCTGAATCACAAAAAGAAGGGGGCCATTGTCAAAGTGAGCGTGAGCGCCAGCACCCTGGCCGCGAACTAGCTTAGTTTTAGTTTATTCGTTAAAGAGTGCTGCCCCTGTGGGTGGCATTTTTTATTTTGCTATCAATACGAACCCCAGCAGCGCGAACACCAACGCCACATGAACCAGTAACCACGCGCGCTGATAAAAAGGCCTTTGTGCCCACGTCACGCGATGATCGAAAGGGTCGAAAGTCAAGGCAATGCCCAGATTACTCATGGCCGTGCCCATATCGCCTCGCACGGCCAGAAAGTACACGGCTATCAGCACAAAGCCGGCATACATCAACCGGTTGAATTGATTCGTGCGGTCAATCGTTTGTTTCTTTTCCGCGGTCATATCACTTTTTTCAATAAGTGTCAGGAGTCCGGTAAGAATTACAGTAAGAAAATATTTTCTGCGGCTGTAATTTTAGCAACCAGATTGCGACTAACGCAGTAAACTGTTTCTGCCATGTTACACGTGATGTCACCAAAGCGCTTAAGGGTAATTGTGATCCTTTTTATCCTGGTCACAGGGTGGTGCGCTCCTGCACAAACGGAAAAGGCGTTACTGTGGAAAGTGAGCGGCAAAGACTTGTCCGAGCCCTCGTACCTGTTTGGAACTTATCATTTGCTTACCCATAAGTTCCTTACCACTACACCTGAAATCAAAGAGCCATTCAAAAATACCAAAGGCGTGGTGGTGGAGATGATCCTGGACTCCGGCAAACTGCAAGCCCTGGGCATGAAGGCGCTCATGCCGGACAATAAGAAAATCTCCGACTTGATTTCCCCCGAGCAATTTCAGCAGGTATCGACCGAGTTGGAGCGGCTCACCGGTTATCAACTCAAGATGCTTGATCAGCTAAAGCCGGTGTCGGTCATGATTATGATGACCCTTCAGTATGCGCAAAAAGGGAATGAGGCCGTACTGAAGCAATATCCCGGCTTGCCGATGGATTATTTCTATGCCGCCTCTGGCCGCAAGATGAACAAGGCTGTGACTGCCCTGGAAACCCAGGACGAACAAATCGATTTGCTTTACAACGCTTTTTCCCTCGAGGAACAGGCGCGGCAGTTGGTCAAGTTTGTGGAGCAAAAAGACATTGCCGCCCAGTCCCAGGTAGATTTGCTTCAATTCTACCTGTCCAAAGATTTAAGTGGAATGTATGCCTATGCGGACCAACTGCCTAAGGATTTTGGCAGCTCGGACTTTCTGCTGAAAGACCGCAATGTGAAGTGGATGGCCGTGCTGCCCGGCTCAATGAAACAACATTCGCAGTTTATTGCCGTGGGCGCGCTGCACCTGACGGGGCCGGATGGACTGATAACATTATTGCGACAACAGGGTTATTCAGTAACAGCTGTTCCGTAGTGCAAAAAGAGTTTACGGCCCAAATTGACCAAAATCGGGGTATCATCTTTAAGGTTATTCGCCTGTATGTGAACGACCCGGAAGATGAGAAGGACCTTTTTCAGGAAATTGTTTTTCAGGCCTGGAAGTCGTACCCGCGGTTTAACGGCCAGTCCAAGTTCTCCACCTGGCTTTATCGGGTTGGGTTGAATACGGTACTCACCTTCAGGCGCAGACCTGCCCCGGTCGATCGGGTGGAGGATTTGGAGCGCGTAGGCGGAACGAGCGCACCGCACGAGCGCCACGAGGCAACGGAAGCATTGTACCAGGCTATCCGCCAGCTCAATGAGATCGACCGCATGATTGTAACGCTGCATCTCGATGGATATGAAAATGAAGAGATTGCCGACATCTCAGGGCTTACAAAAAATAATGTAGCGGTGCGGCTGCATCGCCTAAAGGAAGTGTTAACGGAAAAATTAAAAGATAGCCTGTCATGAACCTGCAGGAAGTTTGGAAAAAACTGGAGATGGAAAAGCTGGAGGTAACCAAGCCCTCCCCGCTTAATCCGTGGTCCACCAGGTCGAAGCATCCTGTAGCTAAGTTGAAGGAAGCGTACAAGATTACCACCTGGTTTTCGGTTGCCTTTCTCGTAGGCTTTGTTGTCTTGTTTTTCTTGTTTGATCAGGTGATCGTGAAGGTTGGTCTGGCGGCCACCATTGCCGGATATGTTTTCTTTTTTGTCACGAACTTCAGTATGTACCGCAAGATCAAAACGGAGTTTCCGGTAGATCGCGATTTGAAAACCGTGCTGACGCACACCTATCATTTTATCAGAGATAACATTCATTTTCAGGAGCGAACTGCACTGTTCATTTACCCGATTGCCCTGGCGGGTGGCTATTTCATGGGCGCGGCCTCGGTAGGCGCTGAGGTTGCCGAGTTCATGCAGCGGCCGGTTGCGATTTGGGTTTTGGTTGGTGCTGCGGTGGTGGCCACCCCATTGTGTTGGTTATTGGCCCGCTGGCTATACCGTATTTCCTACGGTGTTTGCCTCGCTCAGTTGAAAGAGTTGATCGTTGAATTGGAACGCCCCGGTTTGTAAAACCTCAGGGGTCGCTGCTTTGCTCTAAGTTTTCGTTTGCTGATCGGATCGCAGTATCAAGCTCTTTCATGCTCTCATCAATCAGGCCTGTAATCTTTTTCTCTTCCTCACGGTCGAGCGGATGCTTAAGTAGGTTGATAAGCCCCTGGATGCGGCTGACGGGCGCGCGCAACACATGGGAATTAAAGAACACATACTCACGCAAGCGTTGATTTTGTGCCTGAAGTTGATGCGTGCGTTCTTTTACTTTCTCCTCTAACTGTGTGGTGAGTTCACCTAACTCACGTTGCTGCAGCTCAAGTTTCTCGTTTTGGGCGCTGATTAATCTATTTCGTTCGGCCAATGAAGATAAGATCTGATTGTTTAGCCGAATTACAAAAACCATCATGCCGTTAAGAAAAACCGCTGTCAGGCTGGTAATCATGCGCCAGTTAGTCATCCCGTTCGGAAAGATCCTTGTTGGGTCGTCTGGCAGGCGAAGAAATGCGATGTAGTCAAAGCAAAACAATACATTCAGCCAGGTGGCTACCACCATGATCCAGTAGATGGGCTTCTCGCGGGTGTAGGAGAACAGCACGTGCACCATTACGGAAGCAGTAATTGCAAAAACCGGTACGATCATGAAGTCGCGTTCGCGACCGCCCAGTATCACCGGCACAAGGGCTGTTGTAAAAATTGTCCATGTAACCAGAAAGATGCATTTTGAAATGGTGTACCATTTCAGATGATTCAACCAGAGACAAAAGCCGCAAACCCCGAACAAAGAAATGGGTATCAACCTGACAATACCTATTGTGCCCGGCTCCAACCCATAACGCAAAAGGTCTTTGCCAATAAAGATGAGCAAGATGAGTGCAAGAACAACGTAAACGAAATTCGAGAAAGTCAATACTCTTCGCACGTCAATCTCCATATCGGGCTGCTCGCCCAGGCGAAAAAGAGAGAACCGGGTGATATCCTGAAAACGCATGGTTGAGAGTTTGCGCCAGCTAGTACCGACAATTTAGCAAAATCAATTTACACCCCAACAGAATAATCAGATGGCGAATTTTTTGATACTTTGGACTTCATGAAAAAGCTTAAGCTGGAAGACCTCAACCGCCTTTCGGTCGATCAATTCAAGGAAGCCGAGAAAATTCCCGTGTGTCTGCTTTTGGATAACATTCGGAGCCTGCACAACTTGGGATCTGCCTTTCGTACGGCCGATGCCTTCCGCATCGAGAAAATTTGTTTAACGGGCATTACGGGCACTCCGCCTCACCGCGAAATTGAAAAAACAGCCTTGGGGGCCACGGCTTCGGTAGAGTGGCAGTATTTCGAAAAGCCGGAAGAGGCAGCGCGGCTGTTGAAAAAGGCAGGTTACCAGTTGGTGATCGTAGAACAGACAACCGACAGCTTGCCCCTGCACACCTTTCGCGTAGTGCCCAGTCAAAAGTATGCGCTCGTTTTTGGCAACGAAGTAAATGGCGTCAGCGAAGAAGTCATTGCCCTGGGCGACTGGGCGCTGGAGGTGCCGCAGCTGGGCACCAAGCATTCGCTGAATATTTCCGTTTGTCTGGGCATCGTGCTGTGGGAGGTTTTTAAGCAACAAAGGCTAAATGGTTGAAGCGCGAGTTTACGAGTACTCGGTCATCACCTCCCAAAGTTTTTTAAACTGCTGCTCAAATGACTTCACTGCGGCCGGCTCGCGCGTAAGTAAAATGTTCTCGTGGTTATAGCGCGCGGCACTGCGCGTCCAGTTGTAGCTGCCGGTAATCAGGGAGCGCTGATCCGTAACCATAAACTTGTGGTGCATGTGGTTGGGTGTGGTGTCCATGCGCACAGCAATGCCCGCCTTGGCTAGTTCTTCTACATCCGAGCCTTCGTCCAGCGATTTGTCGTTGTCGGTAATGATGTTGATGTGTACGCCTTTGCGGTGGGCCGCCAGCAGACGTTCCGTAATTTGGTCATCGCTGATGGTAAATGCACAGATATTCAATTGCCGGATGGCCGAATCGATCTGCGATATGATTACATCCCGGCAAGCTTCACCCGGACTAAAAAAAACATCAGAAGAGTCAGGCGGAGCCGGCAGCAATGCGCTATTCGCCTGCTTCAGCCAATCGATGATAAAGGCTTGATTTTTTTCGTTGATGCGGGCGTGCGCCAGTTCGTAGATTTTTGCCCGCAACACATTCAGCTGGTGATCATCCGGCTTAACGCGCGTCACCAGCTCTTTCAGTATTCGTTTTTCGCTCTTCGACAGTACCTCATCGGCAATACTGGCGTGCAGGTGGCTGACGATTTCCTCGAGGCCTTTCATTTTCTTTTTCTGTTTGAAATGGTGAAACTTACGCTGGTCCCGAACTGTTTCCAAGTAGATGAGGCTGAAAAACCTGTTTTTTGATGTCGCCTTGAGCCGGGCAACCGCGTTGCTGGGCAGGCCGGGCCGCATGGTGGCATTGGCCGGCCAATTGATGCGAATCAAAAAGCCCTGGAACCTGACCCGGTCCGACTGGCAACAGGCGCGCCTGCAACTGCACACGGCAGGCCGGTTGATCAAAGCGGTGGCCAGCCGGAATTACCAACCTCAGTCGTGGCGGCCGGTGGTGGCACTGGGAGCTGCCGCGCTTTATTTTTTGAATCCATTTGACCTCATCCCCGATGCTGTTTTAGGTGCGGGTTTGCTGGATGATCTTTCGGTGCTCACCTGGGTGTTCACGTCCGCGGCAGCGGAGTTGGAGCGGTTTCAGGTTTGGGAGAGTAACATCAACAATGTTTAGTTTTTCGGCTATTTTTAAGCATGATTCTTCTCCGCTCGTTCCCTGCAGTATTGATTTTTGCCTTCTTGCATCTTTCCTGCCAAAAGAGTGATCGACCCGAAACATTTGAAAGGCAAGATTCCAGTACATTCGTTGTGGTACCGGACACGGTACCTAAAAATTCAATCCAAGCTGGCTTAACGCTTGACCAGATTAAGACCCATCCTTACCGGGTTGTATTGACTGGACTGCCCGAGTACCGTTTGATTACTATTTACAAGTCGCTACCAGCCAATCGCGCAAGAACAAGGGAAAAATTCAGCTCCGTTTACTATTCTGATGAAACCGAAAACGGGTACTCAGAAATCGAAGAGCATTATATGCCTGGGCTTGATTTGGTTCGCGGGTATGAGTTATTGAGTGCTGCTCACTTTAGTTTGAAGACCGAGAAACTGACTTTTTTGTTCGAAAATCCGGTGATCATTCGGTCAGTTTATTTTCCCTCCTTTGTTCAGGATTCACTTTACAAAAAGCCAATTACCCGCGATTACTTTCTCGTTTCAGTTTATGATTCCGACACGAATGGCAATGGATTGATTAGTTCCAACGACCTACGTAGGATCTACAGGTTCAACGCAGACGGATCGGGAAAACTTTTATTGCTCCCCCCGGATTACTCCGTGGTCCGTTCCGAGTATGACCCCAAGAATGATGTCGTTTACATTTTTGCAAAACATGATCACTCAGGTGACGGAAGGATTGACGAAAGTGAGCCCCTTCAAATTTTCTGGACAAGCTTGAAGAATCCAACGGTCGCCAAACGGTTATACTGAATTCATTTCCAGATAGGCAACTTCTTTGCATCTTTGCGGCTTACCGCATTCTGTGAGTCACGAACGTTATCAGCAGCGTGGAGTTTCTGCCAGCAAGGAAGATGTGCATAAGGCCATCCAGGATCTGGATAAGGGTCTGTTTCCGAAAGCGTTCTGCAAGATCGTGCCCGACCTGCTGACTGGTGACCCGGAGTATTGCACCGTAATGCATGCCGATGGAGCCGGCACCAAATCATCTCTGGCTTATCTCTACTGGAAAGAAACCGGTGACCTTTCGGTTTGGAAAGGTATTGCGCAAGATGCCATCATCATGAACGTGGATGATCTGCTGTGCGTAGGTGCCACCGGCCCGATTCTGCTGTCATCCACCATTGGCCGAAACAAACTCCTCATTCCCGGGGAGGTGATTGCTGCCATCATCAACGGCACCGAAGAGGTGCTGAGCATGTTGCGCCAGCATGGCATGGATATTTACAGCACGGGTGGCGAAACCGCTGACGTAGGCGATCTGGTGCGCACCGTGATTGTGGACAGCACAGTAACGGCCCGCGTGAAACGAAGTGACGTAATTGACAACAGCCGCATTCAGGCCGGTGACGTTATCGTTGGGCTGGCTTCCTTCGGCAAAGCGAGCTACGAAGAGCAGTATAACGGAGGCATGGGCAGCAACGGGCTTACCTCGGCCCGGCACGATGTCTTTGATCACCACTACGCGCGAAAGTATCCCGAGAGTTTCGACCCGGGTGTGCCGCTCGAACTGGTATACTCGGGCAAGTACAAGCTTACCGATGAATTGCCCGGTACCCCGCTGAATATTGGCAAACTCGTGCTGTCACCTACGCGCACGTATGCACCGGTGATGATACAGGTTTTACGCGAACTGCGTACGCGCATTCACGGCATTGTGCACTGCAGCGGAGGAGCTCAAACCAAGGTGCTGCATTTCATTGATCAACTGCACGTAATCAAAGACAATCTTTTTGATGTACCGCCACTGTTCAGGCTGATACATGACGTCAGTGGCACAGAATTGCGCGAGATGTATAAAGTATTCAACATGGGCCACCGCCTCGAAGTGTACACCGATGAAACCTCAGCCCGCGAAATCATCGCTGTCGCCAATAGTTTTCAGATCGATGCGCAGGTCATCGGCCGCGTGGAAGCACATACGGGTAAGAAAGTTTCACTCATAACTCCATCGGGCACGTTTGTATATGAGTAGCAAGGCGGTGGTTGCGCCTGCCGTTAGCTATTTCTCATCACCCGCCTCAAACCGGGCGATTATTTTTCCTGAGCGCTGCCAGGTCATTTTATCCCCCGAGACTTCAAACGTCACTTCGCCCTCCATGGCCTGAAAAAATCCTGATTCAATTGCCATATCCGGGCAAGCCATGCGTGTGGCACCAACTCCGCTGAACGAAATCGTGCTAGCATTTACAGCAGCTGTGCCGAAAAAATTGTTACATCCGCCTATCCCGCTGATTTTATCGTCATCTGCCGCGAACAGGATGAAGGCTTCGCGCCCGCCTTCGGGCACTGCTACGGAGGCTCCGTTCAGTTCGCGCAGCATCCACCGGGTGTTTTGAAGATCGGCCTGGGCATTTTTTTGTGATGTAACACAAGACCCGACAAAAAGAAGGACAAGGAGTGAGGCTTTCATACCCGAAAGATAAAAATCACCATCAAAACCATCTTGCCCGAATCGCAAAAATCCTTCACCTTGTGTGGATAAACCCCGAAACATGCGCGCTGTACAATTCATTGCAATCCTGCTGCTGAGCATCCCCGTATGGGCCCAGAAGAAAGCTGCACCGGCACCGGTCAACAAACAGCCACTTACCCATGGCGTGTACGATAACTGGAAGGAAGTACCCTACAAACAACTGACACCGGATGGCGCTGTGGCCGTCATGGCGATCAACCCGCAGGACGGAGATGGAAAAGTGATTTTCTATCACCTGAAAACTAACGCGCAGGACTCGGTGAAGCGTGCGGCTGAAATCGGTCTGGGCTACGACAGCCGGCAGGTGATTTTCAAAATCAAGCCTCAGCAAAAAGTTGTAAAGGAACTGCGTAGGCAGAAGAAGAAAAAGGAAGATCTGCCCAAAGACTCACTGGGAATTTACCACATCGCGCAGCGCAAGACGGAGAAAATCCCGGATGTGAAATCGTACAAAATTCCCGAGAAATCCGGAGGCTGGTTGGCCTACCAACTGGAGGTAAAGAAAGATGTGAAGCCGAAGCCGGATGCGCCAAAGACAGAAGAAAAAAAGCCAGCCGCACCGGCTAAGAAGAAAAAAGGCAACAACGATGAAAACGGCTACACGCTGGTGCTCCGCTCCCTGGGCGATGGTAAAGAAACCCAATTTGGTTATGTGAAGGAGTATACGTTCGCCAAATTTGGCCAGGGGCTTCTTTTTGCCTCCACCGGCAACGACAGCACGTTAATAGCGGGTGTGTATTGGTACGACTTAAAGTCAGCGCAGCTCACCACCCTTCATGCCGGCAAGAGCAAATTTAAATACAAGGGCTTGTCGGTGGCGGAAGATGGCCAACAAGTGGCATTCCTGGTTGATTCGGACACCACAAAAGCGTTGGTGCGCCATTTTCAACTGCACTACTGGAAAGCCGGAGAGCCGGCCGCTCGTTTTTTAGATGCAGAGAAATCGCTGGCGTTACCGGCCAATTGGCTGGTGAGCGAACACTACACACCGCTGTTCTCCAAAAATGGTAAGCGTCTGTTTTTTGGTTCATGTCCGGTGCCGGCTGTAGCCGACACTACGTTGCTGCCCGAAGAAATGGCTGTGGTGGAAGTTTGGGGTGCTGACGATGACTACATCTATCCGCAGCAGAACCGCCAGTTGGATAACGAAAAGAAGCGGAGCTACCTGGCGATGATTGATCTTGACACCCGCTCGATACGCCAGATTGCCGGCCGCGAAGTGCCAACCGTGGCACTTGGTGACGAAGGCAACGCCAACATATTGCTGGGCGAAAGTGATGTGAAGTACCGCAAGATGATTACATGGGACACCCAGAATTATTCGGATCTCTATGTCTATGACGTGGCAGCAGGAACTCGAAAGCTGGTCTTATCCCGGTTGAAAGGGAACGCCAATCTGTCACCACGTGCCCAATATGCGTATTGGTATAGCCTGCCCGATACAGCCTGGTTCGCCTACGACATCGCCAGTGAAAAAACAGCTAAACTCACCGGAGGGATTCGCACCGGTGACGAAGAAGACGACCACCCCGATTATCCAAGTAGTTATGGCGCTGCCGGCTGGATGAAAGATGATCAGCGGCTGTTGGTGTACGATCGTTACGACATCTGGTCGCTGGACCCGAAAGGACAAACCGCTCCGGTTAATCTCACCAAAGTGGGCCGCACGGAGAAAACCCGTTTCCGTTACCTTCGGCTCGACAACGAGGAACGGTTCATCGATCCTGACAAAGAACTGCTGCTGAGCGCATTCAACGAAACCACGAAAGCAGCCGGCTACTATAGACTGAACCTCAAAGACGGTAAGCTGACCAAGTTACTGATGAGCGACCATCGCTACAGCTATACCGCTAAAGCAAAGCTGGCCAACCAGTTGCTCTTTACTCGTGAAAATTTCCGCGAGTATCCGGATGTATGGACGACCGATTTTTCTTTTGTATCGCCCCGGAAAGTGACAGATGCAAACCCGCAAATGAAGAATTACTCCTGGGGTTCGGTCGAGCGCGTGAGCTGGACTTCGCTGGACAACATTCCGTTGGAGGGCTTGCTGTACAAGCCTGAAAATTTCGATCCGAAAAAGAAGTACCCGATGATGGTGTATTTCTATGAGAGATATGCCGATGATATTCATCAGCATTATGCGCCCGCACCCATCCGATCGTTCATCAATTTCTCACTGTACGCCAGCAACGGCTACCTCGTATTTGTGCCTGACATCGTGTACAAGATTGGCTTCCCGGGCGAGAGCGCACATAACTGCGTGATGCCGGGCGTTACGTCACTTATCGCGCGTGGCTTTGTGGATGAAAAGCGCATTGGCGTACAAGGTCATAGCTGGGGTGGTTATCAGGTGGCGTATCTGGTTACGCGCACGAACCTGTTTGCGGCTGCCGAGGCAGGCGCGCCCGTGGTAAACATGATCAGCGCTTATGGTGGCGTGCGGTGGGAGAGCGGATTGAGTCGCATGTTTCAGTACGAGAAAAGTCAAACCCGGCTCGGGGGCTCACTTTGGGAAAAGCCGATGCTGTACCTGGAGAACTCACCCATCTTCTTTGCGGACAAAATTCAAACACCTTTGCTGATGATGCACAACGATGCCGATGGTGCGGTGCCGTGGTACCAGGGCATTGAATACTATATGGCCCTCAGGCGACTGAGCAAGCCGGTGTGGATGCTGAACTACAACGGCCAGGGGCACGGACTCACGCAACGGCAGGATCGTACCGACTTCGCCATTCGCATGATGCAGTTCTTTGATCATTACCTGAAAGGCGCACCCATGCCCCGGTGGATGAACGAGGGAATTCCGGCTGTTGACAAGGGTACCACAAGGGGGTACTGAGCTTCGCCTTGGACGATAGAGTGTTGTTGCCCCGGGAAATCGAAGCCTGGTTTCGCAAATTTTTAATTTGATCTTGTCTTTGCATGCTTAGTCGACTCTGGCAAAGGGCCAAAAAAGTTCTCCTCTTTCTCTTCCTGGCTCAGCTTGCCTACATCGTGCTGCTGAAGTGGATCGATCCGCCCATCACCATTACCCAACTGACGAATTGGGTGGAGGGCCACGGACTCAGGCGCGATTATGTTGATCGTGAGGAAATCTCTCCCTACATGAAACTGGCAGTGATGGCCGCAGAGGATCAACTTTTCCCTGACCACAACGGGTTCGACATCAAGAGTATCCAAAAAGCGCTTCAGCATAACAAGAAAAAGCCAAAGCGCGTGCGTGGGGCATCTACCATCAGTCAGCAGGTGGCCAAGAATGTTTTTCTCTGGCAAGGGCGCAGTTGGGTGCGCAAGGGCCTTGAGGTCTATTTCACGTTCATGATTGAACTGATCTGGGGCAAAGAGCGCATTTTGGAAGTGTACCTGAATGTGGCCGAAATGGGCGAGGGGATTTTTGGCGTGGAGGCCGCTTCGCGTGCGTATTTCAAAAAGCCTGCACTTAAGCTAAGTCGCACCGAGGCTGCAATGATTGCGGCCTGCCTGCCCAATCCCAAAAAGTACAAAGTCAAGCCGTTGTCGAAATACGTAGAAAGGCGCTACCCGTGGATTTTGAATCAGATGTACAATCTTGAGGGAGACGAAGACATCGAGGCATTACTGGCACGACCAAAAAAGAAGAAGTAGCTCAGAAGCCGTCATCTTCTTCATCCTTCTTTTTTTCCTTCTTCTTGTCTTTTGCCGTATCGCCACCAAGGTCGTACGGATTTTCTTTTCCGTAGTAGGTTTTCCGGAAGCGGTTGATGAAGGCCAGCGTTTCGTCATCGCTGCCGGGGATGAAGACCAATTCGCCCACTTTCGCTTTGGAGGCATTGGTCTTCTTGGCAATTTGGTCGTTGAACTCCGGGTTTGAGGAGTGTACCATCATGCGGTTATCTTCAAAACCAAAGTAATACCACGACTCGGGTGAGGCTTTCAGGAAGACGTGAAAGATGGGTTGGCCGTCTTCGGTACGCTTTACCTCCATAAACCCTTCGAAGGCCCCGTTGATATCGTACCGGCTGACGTGGCTTAGCCCGAGCGGGCCTTCATTATAAAAGGCTTTCTCTTTCTGCGACCATTTCAAATCCACATTCGAAAACACCAACGGCTTCACCAGCATGTTGATGGAGGGTAGCGGAACGGTTTCTTTCAGAGTGCGTTGTTCATACTCCTTGGCCACACGTTCACCCACTATGTTGGCCACTTTGTAGAGGAGTTCCGTGGCATCTCCGTGCGCCTCGTCCACACTTTCGTTATTGACCACAGCCTGAATCTCCTTGCCCATCACATCAAATACGGTTGACGGAAGTTTCATGTCGACCATGAGAAAGGCATTTATCCGGATATCGTTCGTCACCAGGTTACCCGACCCGATGGCTGAGGTAGTGACGGAGAAATCGCGTTGCCCCTCAAAAAAGTTAACCAGACCTTCGAAATTCACTTCCTGCTTGTCCTCGTTGTACGCCAGCACGCTGCCCGAGAGTTTCTCGCCAGATGCTTTTTGCCGGTCTTCGATTCGAAACCGGGTACTGTCGTAAAAGAGCGATCCCGAAGGAATGAAAAAATCATCATCGCTGTCGTCTTTTTTATCGAACACAAACGTGATGTACATGCTATTGTCGCTGGCAAAGTGGAGACCCGCCTGGGCTTTCTTGCCATCTTCCGTTACCGCATTATCAAAGTCCAGGTAAATTTCTTTTTCATCTCCGCTTTGCGCAAACTGCAGCCACGTGTTGTATCCTTTGATTTTGCGCAGGTCAAGCTTTACGTACCCGTTCAGTTGCAAGGCAGGTCTCGTGGCATACATCGTCATATCGCCCTTATAGAAGATACGGGGCGACAGGCGAATATTGTCTTTGTCGATCACCGCTCCCTTGCCCACCGTTTGTTGCGTGGCCACGCTGTGCGTTTCTCCTTTTCGTCTGTTGCGCCCGGTTTCCTCAATCGCCTCCAGGTGAAAATCCGTCATCTTGATGTTAAACGTATCGCTTACCGAGTTGATGTACTTGTAGGTAGCGTACCCGGAAAACTCCTTTCGCGAAATGATGTCCACCACGCCCTCGGTTAGCAGGTGATATCCGTTCAGGGTGTCCAGCACGATGGTTGTGTTCTTCAACTGCCCGATCTTTGCATTTTCCAGGATCAGCACCTCGTTATTCTCCGGGGTGATTTTGGCATCGGCTACCGTGATGAACGGAATGCCACTTACCTTCAGTTGCTGCCGCACGATGTCGTACTCAGCTTGGGTAGCATTGAAGTACAGGGAGTCCAGTTCCTTTCGCGTGGTATAGAAGTAGGAGTTTTCAATCGGCACATCAGCCGCCTTGGTCATCACGATTTTCTGAGTGTTCAGGTCCCACCTGGCTTCGGGTATTGATGTTTTGAACTGGGCGTAGGGAAAATCGATGGCGGCCTCGCCTTCAATTTCCGGGCTGATGGTCGCCACGTTCTTCACCAGGTCGAACTTCAGACGCACATCGCTGCCGGCCAGCGCAGGTTTGTCCGGGTTATTGGTCTTCACCTCGAATCGGGCATTGCGGGCACCGAAATCTTTTTGGTTGAAGTGCATGTTTTTCGAAGCGACTTCGGAACCGCGTGTGGTCATGCGCCCCGAAGCATTTACCCCCCCTTTCGATACTGTGATTACTCCGTTGAGCTGAGCCGTGTTTTGGTACAGGCTGAACGGTTCTTTCAGATTTTTCAGTTTGAACTGATCCTGTTTGGGGAACCATTTCATCTGGTAGTCACTAAACTTCACATCCGGGAAGAGTACGTTGCCGAATTGCTTTTCGGAGATACTGCCGATTTTTCCTTTACCCACCACGGAGTCGGGGTAAAAAACAAAGTCGGGCGATTCCACACTCGCGGCCAGGTAGTCGATGCGGCCCGTGGCCCGAATGCCGGAATTGTCGAGGCTCATTGCTCCATAGAGCCGGCCATCGCCATTGAACAAGCGGTATCCGTTGACGGGCACGCGGTGCTGAAAGCCCAATGACTTGTCGGGCATCGTGTGAAGTTTTTCCTTGAAGCTGGGAAACGTGCCGCTGGAAACAAACGTGCCTTCGAAGTTGATGGCAGCCGGGTCGGCATCGCTCAAGCTATCGAGTTTAAACGGGGGCACCACAAAAAACACGCTGCGGTCGTATGCTCCGTTGAGCACTTCCTGCCGGTCGAAGTAGATGACGCCACCGGCAGTCGCATCCAGCCGGGGATAATGCGGGTCTTTCACTTTTCCCGACTTGTTGTCGGACCGGGCAATAAACAGGGTGCCCGAAGATTTGCTGGCGCCCGAGAGCCCGCCTTCAGCCGCAGCAGTTGAATCCGCACCTACCATGGCGTTGTTCACGCGCCTGCGGTTGCCGTTTTTGTCCGTCACATAAAACCGGATTGAGTCGATGTGGTTCAGATTGATAAAGAAGCTGTCGTACTTCAGCCGGAAGTCCTTGCCGGTGATTTCAAAATTGCCGGCCGTGATGGTGCCATCAAATTTAATGTCGCGGTTCTGCAACAAGGTGATCACGCTGCTGTCGGGTTTGATGTTTACATTCAGCGAATCGCTGATGTTGAATTCTTCAACCCCGCGCACCGTCATGTATTGTTTTTTCAAATTGTAGCTGGCGTTCGGGAAGCCCCTGGCAATAGAATGGATCTTGATGTTATCAAAATCTTCCTCACCCTTCACCGACCGAAGCACATGAACCGCTTTGGGCTGCACACGAACTTTTCCGGAATTCGGATCATACAGGATCATTCCTTTCTGGGCCAGAAAGTCCATGGCCATTTTTACTTCGCCCAGGTCTTTGCGTGAGTCGCCCGCCAGGTCAAACACGTAAAAATCATTACTCGCCACCTTGATGGCGTAGTTAGCTACCAGCGCCAGCGAATGGAAACTGAATCCTTTGCCGCGCAGCTGGCGGTAATCATCCGGGTTATAAAAATCGGTTGATTCGATAACCATGGGCGCAATGTTGCCTGCTCCTACGGTGGTGATCCCCAGGCTGTCGCGTTTCAGGTCCCATTGAATCTGATCGGCTGAAAAATCCATTGACAGAAAACTCGAATTGAACGGAGCGTGGCGCAGCGAGGTCTCGTCCTTGGTGATGATCACCTTTTCGCGGCCGCGATCGTACCGGAAGTTGACAGACGGGTGATAAATGGAATCGTTTTCCTGATACAGCGTAACCTTGGCGGAGTTAGCGGAGATCACGGAATCTTTAAAACCAAACGAAGCCGCGACCACGCGAAACCGTTTATCCGATTCGCCCCACAACTCCAGTATTGCCTGCGAAGCGCTTACCGCCTGGCTGGTCATGCCCTGGCCGTTGAGTCCAAACCCTCCGGTGTATTTCAGGTGCTCATCTCCGATGCCCATAACGTTGATGTCCGTTTCGTACGAGCGAAACCGGGGAAAGCTGGCGCTTTGAGGTGTGCGATGCGAAGTGCTGCGGAATTCCAATACTCCGGGTATAAAGCCCGGGAGTTTTCCCTTGTACACCAACTTACCTTGCTCGGCCTTGAGCACGGGCTGCGCGGTTTTGAAATTGTACTTGTCCAGCTCGTAATACACGGAGTCGGGGCTTAGCCCGGCCGAGCGCCAGTCGAAACGCCCACCTTCGCCAACAAAAATTTTCTCGCGCATGGCGTACTTGCCCTGCGAGTTCTGCAGCGACACCGAGTCGTAGGGTGTGATGAAATTGAGCGACACCCGGCTGAAGACGATAGCCGGACCAAATACTTCGGGTTGGTAAACCGGTTGCTGCCATGAGGGGCGGTTGTAGGCCGTAGTATCGATGGGCTCTTCTACGGGCGGCACGTACGCCTGGGTGGTGTCGGCACTGGCAAATGCCGGCACATCGATGTATTCGAACCGGTAGCGGTCATTGACCGGTCTCAGGGTAAAAGCTTTGGAGTCGTACAGCACATGCTGTGCAAAAAACTGCCGGCTTTGTCTGAAAAAATCAAGGGCAACCGGCAGGGGCTCTTTGTCGAGCACCTGACCCGCTGTGGTCAGGTACGAGGAAAGGGTGGCGCCATCAGCATTTTCAATGGCAATAGCCGATACAAGTGCTCCGTAGTAGTCCACCAGTCCCGGTTGCACGCGAAACTTTTTGAGTTTCATTTTCTCGGCATGTTCGCGCACCAGTTGCTGATGATCGGGGCTCATGTTGTTCCAGCCCATGGTAAAGCCGCTGGCCATGGCCATAGCATCCACGGACTTGGTTTTTTCCAACAGAAAGCGAATGCTATCCTGAAAGGCAAAGCGATCCTGCGCATGCGCCAGGCCTGCGGTGAAACACCATGCTATAATGACTGCTCTTTTCAGCACAAACAAACGCCTAAATTCGCAAAATATCGGCTAAATGTAATAACGGCCAGATCAGGACAGCGTGCGTTGTCGGGGTCACTTTTTTTGCAACAGCAGCGAAGCCCAGTCTTCGCGCGCGGTTTCGCGCAGGGGCACGAAACCAACCTGTCGGGCTGCATCGGTCAAATCGGAGACATCCTGGCGATAGAAACCACTTAACAGCAAATGACCATGCGCTGCGGTGTGCAGGGCGTAGGCCGACATATCTGCCAGCAGTACATTCTTATTGATGTTGGCCAGGATGATGTCAAATGGCTGGGCATAGGGTCGGTCTCCCAGCTTACCCTGCCATACCGCAACGTTTTGGGCGCGGTTCAACTCCACGTTTTCGAGTGCATTCAGCACGCTCCATTCGTCAATATCGAACGCGTCTGTTTCGGCTGCCCCGCGCAAGTGAGCCATAATTGAAAGCACTCCGGTTCCGCATCCGGCATCCATCACGCGTTTGCCGCGGTGCTCCAACTGCAGTTGCTGCCCGATCATCAACTGCGTGGTGGCATGGTGACCGGTGCCGAACGACATTTTGGGCGTGATGATGATTTCGTAGGGATATTTTTTTTCGATGATGTGAAAAGCCGCACGTATCAAACATTGATCCTCTACAATGATCGGCTCCACATTTTTTTCCCACTCTTCATTCCAGTTTTCGCGGGCCACGCGATCCTGAAAAAACAGCAGCGGGTTTACCTGATGATATTTTTTTCTGATACCGGCCACGAGGGCAGTATTCACCTGATTTTCTTCGCCATAGGCTTCAAAGCCCTTCTCGGTCTCCATGAAGGTATCGTACCCGGCTTCAGCAATTTCAGCCATCAGAATGTCCGAGAAATTCGGATCGCAAACGACCTGGAGGCGGGAGTAGTGCATGTTCAAAGATACCGCAATTCTGCCAGTCGATCGATCATCCAGCCGGTGATGCTCAGGCGTTCGCGTGTGGCCGGCAGCACTTCGTGCTCCAACTGGTCGCTGCGGAAGCACACCAAGCGGCCGGCTTCCGGGTAGATGTCCTGAAAGCCACTCTCAATGTACACACGCAGTTGGCCCCCCTCGGATGGAAGCCAGTTTGGGTTCAGGTAACAAATCACGGAGAGCTTCCGGTGATCGTCCTTTTTAAATTGGTCGAGGTGGCGTTTGTAGAAGCTGCCCACCGGATACCGTGTGAGGTGAATTTCCGCATCGCGAATGCCGGCATACAGCTCGCGGTTAACGGTGTCTTTAAGTGTGTCCAGCCGCGCGAGGTAATCCTGCAACGGCCCGGGTGCTGTGGCCCGGTCGATCCACTGGATATAATCGCCCCGGATGGCTTCGTTGATTTGCTTGTCCTCGTTTTTACCGATCCCTGCTTTTTTCAGATGTAACAAATCGCCCCGAAACGCGTCCAACTGAAGCAAGGCGGCCACTTCGGCCGGTGACAGGAAATTATCGACCACAGCCAGGCCGGAGCGTGCAAGATCGTCCACCAGGTGAGTGAGTTGGTCCCCGAGCAGGTTGTTCATCGGTGCAAAGGTAGAAGGTTTGATTCTGGCGCGCTTGTTGTTTCTTTGCCGGGCAGAAGATGACAAAAATGAAAAAGATTTTAGCTGCGTTTGTGTTGGCGGGGCTGTGGGCCGGGTGCGCCCCAAAAGAGGCTGTACAGTTTCGCAGTGTAAAAAATATCGTGGTTGACGTGGGTCAGGGCGACCCGCTGGTGACGGGCGATGCACTGTTTTATAACCCCAACAAGATGCGCATGAAAGTGAAGGAGATTAACCTGGAGGTGCTGGTGGACGGGAAAAAGGCCGCAACGGTTAATGATCATCCGGATCTTGCCGTGCCGGCCCAGGCCGAGTTCACAGTGCCGGTTAAGGCAAAGCTTTCACTGAAAGAGCTTGGTTTGTTGGATACGCTTTTCAGCTTGCTGGGGGGCAAGAAATACGAGTTGCGCTACGTGGGTTACATCCGCGTGGCAGTTCATGGCGTTACGGTTAAAGTGCCCGTCAATCATCGTGATGAGGTGAAGTTGAGGTTGTAGGAACTTGATTCTCGATTCTCGATACTCGATACTCGATACTCGATACTAGATACTAGATATCAGGATCAAGCATCCAGCATCCAGCATCCAGTATCCAGCATCCAGTATCCAGCATCCAGTATCCAGCATCCAGTATCCAGTATCCAGTATCCAGTATCCAGTATCCAGATCCTGTTCCAACACCACCCTCCGCCCCTCAACTTCCGGTTGTCGTAGTCGGCTTCCCCTCGTATCTTCCGCCAAACTTCACCCTATGCGTTTCTCCTTTTTGCTTGCGCTGGCTATGCTGATGCAGTGCGCCCCGCCCGATTCCGGCAGTCGCCTTTCGTTTACCATCTTCTTCACCCAGGAGCTCAGCGATCAGGCACAGGACGGCCGCCTGCTGCTGTTGCTGGCCAACAACGACAAAAGCGAACCACGCTTCCAGATCGGTGACGGCCTCAATACCCAACTGGTTTTTGGTCTTGATGTGGAAGGCATGAAGCCGGGCGACAAGATCACCATTACCGATAATGCATTCGGATTTCCCATCCGCTCGCTTGGCGATATCCCGAAGGGCGATTACTACGTGCAGGCACTCATCAACCGGTACGAAACATTCAACCTCAAAACGGGCCACACGGTAAAACTTCCGCCCGACCAGGGCGAGGGTCAGCAGTGGAACCGCAAGCCGGGAAATTTCTACAGCAAGCCGGTGAAGATTTCAATCGACCCGCAAGCAGCCCAGACTGTTGAGGTGGTGATGGACCAGAAGATTGCGCCCGTGGAGGAACCAAAAGACACCAAGTACGTCAGGCACATCAAGATCCAAAGCAAAATGCTGACGGAGTTCTGGGGCCGGCCCATGTACCTGGGCGCCCACGTGCTGCTGCCCGAAGGTTTTGACGAACATCCGGAAGCGCGTTACCCACTCATGATCTACCACGGCCACTTTCCCAGCGACTTTGGCGGCTTCAGCACCGAGCCACCCCCGGCCGACATGGACACCACGGACTACAGCGACCGGTTTGGTATTTACGGCTACAACAAACTGCAGAAGCAGGAAGCCTACAACTTTTACAAGCAGTGGACAGGCAAGAACTTTCCGCGCTTCCTGGTGGTGGAAGTGCAGCACGCCAATCCCTACTATGACGATTCGTATGCTGTGAACTCCGCCAACCTCGGGCCGTATGGCGATGCCATCATGTACGAATTGCTTCCGGAAATTGAAAAGCAATTCCGCGGCATCGGACAAGGCTGGGCACGCTTTACCTACGGTGGCTCCACCGGAGGCTGGGAAGCATTGGCCGTCCAGATGTTTTACCCCGATGAGTTCAACGGATGTTTTGCCGCCTGCCCCGATCCCATCGACTTTCGCGCCTATTGTCTTGTCGATATCTACAAGCAAAAGAATGCCTACTGGTACGACTCGGATTTCAAGAAGCTGCCGATTCCCTCGCACCGCAACTACCTCGGCCAGATCCAAAGCACCATGCAGGAAAGCAATTACTACGAACTGGCGCTCGGAACTAAATCGCGCAGCGGGCAGCAATGGGATATCTGGGAAGCCGTGTATTCACCGCAAGGCGATGACGGCTACCCCAAACGCATTTTCAATAAAGAGACGGGCGACATTGATTCCGAAGTAGCCGCTTATTGGCGCGAGCATTATGACTTGCGCTATATTCTTGAACGCGATTGGAAAACACTGGGCCCTAAACTTCAGGGCAAGATTCACATTTACTGTGGCGACATGGATAACTACTACCTCAACAATGCGGTGTACCTGATGGAAGATTTTTTGAAGAAAACGAATAATCCGTTTTATGCCGGTGAGGTGGACTATGGCGATCGTGCCGAACACTGCTGGAATGGCGATCATGAAAATCCCAACTACATTTCGCGCCTGCGCTACAACACGATGTATCTTCCGCGCATACTGAAGAGAATCGAGCAAAGCGCACCGAAAGGAGCCGACCTGAAGAGTTGGAGATATTGACAAAGAATCTGAGAATCAAGTATCCAGAAATCCAGTATCCAGCATCAAGTATCCAGCATCCAGTATCTTGCATCCATCACCATGGAACTCTCCTACATCCTGAACGAACTGGGCGAAGAGCGCGAGCAGTACTTTAATGCCATTGCGCCACCCATAGTTCAGAGCAGTAATTTTGCCTTTCGCACGGTGGCGGAATTTCGCGCTGCGCTTGCCGATGAGTACCACGCTACACTTTATAGCCGCGGCAATAACCCTACCGTTGATATTCTGCGAAAGAAGTTAGCCGCGCTGGATGGCGCGGAGGATGCGCTTGTCTTCGGCAGCGGCATTGCCGCCATCAGCATCCCGATTCTTGCGCTGCTCCATCAGGGTGATCATATTGTGAGTGTAGCACGCCCCTATAGCTGGACGATCAAACTATTCGAAAAACTGCTGCCGAAATTCGGCATCACCACCACCTTTGTTGATGGCACGCGCACTGAGAATTTTGAGCAGGCGCTGCAACCGAACACGCGGCTGATTTACCTCGAGTCGCCCAACACCTTTACATACGAGCTGCAAGACCTGCCGGCCGTGGCGGCACTCGCCCGCAGCCGCGGCATTATTACCATGATCGACAACAGCTACTGCGGGCCGCTCTATCAGCAACCGTACCGCATGGGCATTGATCTGGTGGCGCAGTCGGCTACCAAGTTTATCAGTGGCCACAGCGATGTAGTAGCAGGTGTGGTCACTGGTTCGCGCGCCCACATCAAAAAAATATTTGATGGTGAGTTTCTGAATATCGGAGGCAACATTTCTCCGTTCAACGCGTGGCTGTTGATTCGCGGCCTGCGCACGTTACCCCTGCGAATGGAGCGCGTGTGCTCGACCACCCATACCGTGGTGGACTACCTAGCCTCACATCCCAAAATTGAGCGTGTCATTTTTCCGTTTCATTCTTCGTTTGCACAGTACGCGCTGGCGAAGCAACAAATGAAGAATGCCGGAGGCTTGTTCAGCATGGTGCTGCGTGCTACCACAATGCAGCAGGTGGAAATGTTTTGCAACTCGCTACAGCGGTTTTTGATGGCGGTGAGCTGGGGCGGCCACGAGTCGCTCGTGATTCCTTCTGCGGTCTCCATCAAGCCCGAGGAATTCAACCCGGCCGAGGAGCGCCACCGCCTGGTGCGGCTCTACGTAGGGCTGGAGGATGCCGATTACCTCATCCGCGATTTGGAGCAGGCTCTGCAAAAGGTGTGACACGCCCGGCCATTGCGATTTCGTACCGGATTCTTGATTTTTGAGACATGGCACCTCACCGGCTAGCGCGCACCTGTTTTTTGATTTGCTTCACCTTGCTGGCGATCGTATCGCGCGCGCAATCCACGCAGCAGCTGGATGACCAGCTTCAGGCATACGAAGTGAAATTCAAAAACCTGATGTTATCGCGCGGCCTTTCCTACACCGAGGGCAAGGTCAATCAGAAGAAAATTGAAACCGTAGTGCAGCAGTACAGCGAGGATATTTCTGAGGAACCCAACCCGGGGGTGGGCCTGTTGTTTTACCACTTTGAACGCGATACCCTCTACCACTGGCTGTTTGGTGTCAGCGGACTTGAAGCAACGGCACGGCTGCCCATGCATATAGACTCACTTCTGAAATTGGAGAGCTCACTTAAGCAGTCACTTCACCAGCAGGCACCGCAGGCAATGCGCGGTGCCTTTGCCGAGGTAGAGCCGCGGAGCGTGTTGCCCCTGCCACGAGCGGTTGCGCTCATCAGCGACATTCTCTTTCCCCCGTTGGTGGCGAAGGCCATGGCTTCGAAGAAGTATCTTATCATCTTGCCCATTCTCAACCTTTCCAGTTTTCCCTATGCGTTGCTGCGCCCCTGGGGAAACGACCGCGGCATGCTGATCGATTCACTTTCGTACTCCTTCGCTCACAACTTCACCCAATTTTTTCAATCTGTAGAGACAAACGCGATGGGGTACGATGCCAACTACCGGTTTGCGAACGGAACATTCAATTTTGCCCTGAAGCGCCCCATCATTTGCGGCAATCCCGCCTTTGAAGATAGCTGCACGCGATCGCTGAAGCCGCTGCCCGGAGCTGCCCTCGAGGCAAAACGCGTAGGTGAGTTGCTGAATGTGCGGGCCTGGACCGGCAAAGCCGCAAATAAAGATCTGGTACTGGGCTACCTCGAGGAGTCCAACTTCGTTTACCTCGCTACGCACGGATGGGCCGATCCGGAGGATGCCCTTGACAAGAGTTACATTGCCCTCAGCGGCTCTGCCGAGTGTGGTTATGTTACCCCTCGAATGATTCAGTCGTTAAACTTAGCCGAAAAGCCACTGGTGATTCTCAGTGCCTGCCAGACGGGGCTGGGTCGTGTGCACGAAGCCGGAATTGTGGGCCTCGCACGCGGATTTCTGAAAGCAGGCGCGCAGTCGGTGGTGATGAGCCTGTGGAATGTAAGTGATGCCGAGACCGAAAAGCTGATGACACTTTTTGTTGACGAACTGAAGAAGCCGCATTTGTTTTTTCCGGCCGAGCACTGGCGCCAGGCGGTGCTTCGCTACCGCAACGAGGGCTCGGCCGATCCGCTCAACTGGTCGGCCTTTCAGCAGTTTGGCGTACCCTACCGTCTTTATGGGCCGGCCGCGCTGTTGCCGGCAGGCGAGAGGTAGACGCTCGCCTTTGTTGCAGTGTGTTAAATTCGCTTTCAAAATCCGATTCGCGCACGCTTCCACATGATTGCATTGCGACACGCTACTCCGGCTGATCTAGCCCTGTTGCTACACTGGGACGCACAGCCGCATGTCATCGACAGTGACCCGACAGACGACTGGAATTGGGAAGTGGAGCTAAGCCGAAACTCGGAGTGGCGGGAGCAACTCGTGGCCGAGCTGGACGGCCGCCCCATCGGATTTGTGCAGATCATTGACCCGGCTTTGGAGGAGACTCATTACTGGGGCAATGTAGAGCTCAACAAGCGCGCCATCGACATCTGGATTGGCGAGGAATCAGATTTGGGCAAGGGGTACGGAACTGTAATGATGCAGTTGGCTATTGAGCGCTGCTTTGAAACGGCAAAGGTCACAGGCATACTCATCGATCCATTGAAGAGCAATACCCGAGCGCACCGGTTTTACGAGCGGCTGGGATTCACTTTTGTGGAAGAACGAGACTTCAATGGCGATGAATGTCGGGTTTACGAGTTGCACAGGGCCGCGTATGAGCAAATGCGAAGTGGAACGAAAAGCACACCCGATGGCGAGCGTTAGAAGATTTGCTGAAGCTTCAGGTACTGCAACAGCATAATGGTCTTGCCATCTTTAATTTCGCCCCGCTCAACCATTTCAAGTGCCTCCTGAAACCCGAGTTCCAATACTTCAATGTTTTCCTCCTCCCGCGCCACACCCCCACCCGCAGTTACCCGCATTTCGTGGCTGTACTCGGCAATAAAAAAGTGAACAATCTCGGTTACCGACCCGGGTGACATGTAAGCCTCGAAAACTTTGCGCACGGTGCTGATTTTATAGCCCGTTTCTTCTTCCGTTTCGCGCCTGATGCAGTCCTCCGCATTATCCTTGTCCAGCAAGCCGGCACAGGCCTCAATCAACATTCCGGTTTCATTACCATTCACAAAGGTTGGCAGGCGGAATTGCCGCGTGAGGATGATAGTTCTTCGCTCAAGATTATAAAGCAAAATCGTGGCTCCGTTTCCCCTGTCGTACACCTCGCGGCTTTGAGCCTGCTGGCTGCCGTCTTTTTTTGTATAGGTGTACGTAATTTTCTTCAGTACATACCAGTTGTCGGACAGAACCTGGGTACCGGTGATGCGAATGTTGCTGATCATGCGAGTCTGAGAAGGGCCTCTGCGTTACTTCTCTCCGGCTGCAATCAACAGATCGGCTACATCGCTGTATGCATATTCTTCGAGCGTAACCGCCTCCGTTTGCTTGTTGAAAGAAACTTTTAGCCAGCCGTATTTTTTCACACCTTCCACACTAAGCCGGATCGGCAGAAAAGCCGCACTGCCGGAGGACCAATAACCCTCGTACCAAACCGTTCCGGTGGTTGGCGTATTCCGGATCACCAATGCACCGTAGTCGGGTGTCCACGACAAATTAGCGGAGGGAGATTCCGGAATCACCGAGTTTGCCGGGATTGCCCGCGCCAGCCCCATGTTCAGGAAGTTATCATCGTTGGGTGGCTCGGCCAATATGGTGTTCGCGCCAATGGGGTTGATGCCAACGAAAAGCCGGTCGCCCGAGCCGTTGGCCGTCAGCTCGATGAAAATGTTGAAGTCCACAAACCCATCGGCATTGATGTCCGGGGCGATGCCGAAGGCATCGGAGAGTTTCACCGTTCGGCCATCGGTTTTATGAATAATTTTTTTGTCGATTTCGGGTGTCACAACCTCCTCCGTGGTGCACGCAGTGAACAACAAGGCTAGGGAGTAAACGGAAGCTTTCCACACGGGAGTCATACGGGATGCGATTGCGATAGGAGAACAAACGAAGGATCGCCCGCGCGGGTTTCACGGATTTCGTCATGGCGAGGGCGACATGAGAGGGACGAGGATGGCTGACGAAGCCATCTCTGACGCCAACTTTTACCACAGGCTCGTCCGGCATGGTCTCTCGTAAGAAGACCATGCGGATTTGCCATTGCATCAACACCGACATCGTCCCCGGCTGCCCGCTACTCCGCCCGCCCGGGAGACGATGCGGGACATGGGTTGTTGCCGTCACGGATCGCTAAAGCGACATTCGTCATGGCGAGGAACGACATCCGAGGGACGAGGATGGAGACGAAGCCATCTCTGACGCCAATTTTTACCACAGGCTCGTCCGGTATCGTCTCTCGTGAGAGGACGATGCGGATTTGCCATTGCATCAACACCGACATCGTCCCCGGCTGCCCGCTACTCCGCCCGCCCGGGAGACGATGCGGGACGTGGGTTGTTGCCGTCACGGATCGCCACAGCGGCATCCGTCATGGCGAGGAGCGACATCCGAGGGACGAGGATGGAGGACGAAGCCATCTCCGGTGCCAGCGTTTACCGAAGGCCAATGAGTTAGGCTGGGCTGCAGAGATTGCTTCTCCCGCTACTGCGGGGCGCTACCGCGGGATCGCAATGACGGTGAAAAAAATATGCCCCTCCGCGTTACGCGTATCCGGCTGTGCCGTAAATTAGTGTTTGTGCAACAAGAGTATGCACCTGTACGCCAGGAGCAAAGCCAAACGAGGAGATAACTAAAATCTAAGTTATGAGAGCATTATTGTTCATTATCTTTCTTTTTTCGTTCGCGATTTATGCAAAGAGTCAGGACAAGGCGATTGATGAACGAATTATCATTGATGAGATTTCAACCGATCAATCATACGGATTTAGCCCAAAGACACACATTAAAGTGGGTAGTGTGAGTAATGAGTATGCATTTATCGCGCAATTGACAGGGCCGAATGGAGAGGAAATTTCTGCCAGACGACTGGGAAGCGGTTGGGATGTTAAAAGTAAAAATTCACCGTATGGGAAGAAGGTTCCGTTAGATAAGTGGGAGATTAAATACGAGGGGTTAGACGAGCCAATTTTCATCTACCTGAACGGATACGACTACGAGAAGCCCAGATGCCCTTTTGGACTAAGTTTTAAGAAGCTGTAGACTGCTCGTCCAACATGTCTCTCGTGAGAAGACCATGCGGATTTGCCATTGCATCAACACCGACATCGTCCCCGGCCGCCCGCTACTCCGCCCTCCCGGGAGACGATGCGGGACGTGGGTTGTTGCCGTCACGGATCGCTACAGCGGCATTCGTCATGGCGAGGAACGACATCCGAGGGACGAGGATAGAGGACGAAGCCATCCCTGGTGCCAGCGTTTACCGAAGGCCAATGGGTTAGGCTGGGCTGCAGAGATTGCTTCTCCCGCTACTGCGGGGCGCTACCGCGGGATCGCAATGACGGTGAAAAAAATATGCCCCACCGCGTTACGCGTATCCGGCTGTGCCGTAAATTAGGGATGGCATAAGACGAGGATGTGCAATTGTGGGTATTCGGACGTTGTAGCTCATGTGCTCGGACAACTATGGACAATGAAACAAACAAAACACGGATGACAAAGATATTACAATGGACAAACATTGCTTTTGCCGTTGGACTAGGTGTTTGTGTGTACATGAATATGACAATTGAGGGGATTGGAATTTTTTTTACCGCCATGGGACTAGTTATGATTTTAGGCGCAATCATGGACACAGGAACTTTAATTTTTGTCATGGGAAGTTTTTATGATATGATTAAGAATCCCACGTATCGACAATACTACGCAAGGTTCATGAATCTGACTTGGGGACTTCTTATATTAACAATGGGAATTGCAGCGTTGATTAAAGTGTGGTGACGCACACGAGCTACAACAAAATGTTTCTGCAATGGTGCCGTGACGAGTTGGTTTAAAGTTTTATCTTCGTTCAACGTTTAGTTTCGTGGGACAGGGTGCGGCTTCGATAGGCCCCACCACTGCGCAAACACAAACGTTGGCGGTAATCATTTCTCTTTTTACCGAAGGCTCGTCCGGCATCGTCTCTCGTGAGAGGACGATGCGGATTTGCCATTGCATCAACACCGACATCGTCCCCGGCTGCCCGCTACTCCGCCCGCCAGGGAGACGTTGCGGGACGTGGGAGGGTAGAAACCCCTGGAGCCCGGGCACGACAAGCCTGTTTTGAAAAAAATACGACCCTTCTTGTTTCGCTTATCCGGCTGTGGGTAAATTAGGGATGGCATAAGACGAGTATGTGCAATTGTGGGTATTCGGATGTTATGCGCAATGCGCCCCGACTGGCCAGCGCGCGTGGGGCTGACCGGACACCAGCCAACGCACATGCCACAAAACCAAGTAACCTCTCGCCTGCCAGACGGACATCTTTGCCCCCTGTTAGAAAGGCCCACCCGCGACCG
>JBKCJM010000057.1:0-41383 GCA_046301755.1 Cyclobacteriaceae bacterium | reverse complement strand
ATCTTATCGCAATTGCGTTTGTCGCAAACATACAGACCGAACAAATAATCCGAGCAGACCTCCTGAGAGCGGCTGTTGATGAGTTTGAAACACGAAGAAAAGCTTTCTACAAAGGCATGAATGCGGCCATGCAGGCCTTTTCCCAGTGTAGTTTTCTTATCATATTTGTTTCGGTTTTTACATAATACGCGGGAGCCGTTCTTTCTTATCAGCGGTTCCCGCTTTCATTTTTTTGCTGATGCTCAAAGATAACTATCTATCTGATTTTCAGCAAAATTGTTGTGACAAAGTAGAGTCAAATAGTGACATGAAGGTAACTCCAGCCCTACATCCTTCCAATTATTTCTAAAAAAAGTAGTACACAACTTTTCAACCACGTTGTGCACATCTGCATTTCACTTCGGATTCGTACTTTCGCTTATCTAAATCTAAATGTTATGCAGTGGCGCGGCAGACACCTCCGAGCAGCGCATGCGCTGGCTTAAAAAACATTCGATACGGGTGATCCTGCCCAGGGCGACACTTTTGGCGCGGCTTTGCCGTAGTTTCCAAGTTGGGCCCTTTTTATAATTTTACGACCCGAATTGAGCTGTTATGGGACGTATTTTTGAAAAGCGTAAACACAAGATGTTCGCCCGCTTCGACAAGATGGCGAAGGCGTTCACCCGAATTGGTAAAGACATCGCGATAGCCGTCAAGCAGGGCGGCCCCAACCCGAATAACAATCCACGCCTGCGCCTGGCCATTCAAAATGCCAAGGGCGTGAATATGCCCAAAGACCGCGTGGAGTCAGCCATTAAGCGTGCCTCCTCGAAAGAAGAAAAGGACTTTACGGAAGTGGTGTATGAGGGCTATGCTCCACATGGGGTGCCGGTATTGGTGGAGTGCGCCACTGACAATCCCACCCGCACGGTGGCGAACATTCGCCTGCACTTTTCCAAGAACGGAGGCAACATGGGTAACTCCGGTTCGGTATCGTTCATGTTCGAACGCAAGGGCGTGTTCAAATTCGACCCAGCGAAACTGAACCTGGACGAATGGGAACTCGACCTGATTGATGCAGGGGCGGAAGATATCCAGCGCGAAGAAGAGGAAATCATTGTGTATACCAAGTTCGCAGACTTCGGGGCCATGCAAAAGTTTCTGGAAGCCAAAAAGCTGGAGGCGAGCTCCTCAACCTTACAATACATTCCCACGACTACGAAAGAACTGAGTGAGGCCGAACAAGACGAGGTGATGGAGTGTATTGGGGCCCTTGAAGAAGATGATGATGTGCAAAACGTGTTTCATAATCTGGCCTGAGACTGTTATGCGGTTTATTGCGACCTTTTTTGCTTTCGTAACATTAACCGCCCACGCCCAGACCGTTGCACCGGCAAGTGTGCCGGAGGAATTGATTGTCTCGTTGTACACCAACGTGAGCATTCCCTCGTCTTCATTCAAAGCAGCTATTGACAACCCAAATGGCGGTGCAGGTGTGGGAATCGGTACGCAATTGTTATTCAACCCAAAAGGAAAACGCGGTTCTTCTCCTTTTTATCCCGGCATCGACTTTTCTATCTTACCTTCGACCGCGATAAACAGAACGGTAGCACCACCGTGCCCCCCTACAAAACCACGTTCAACTATTACCGCATTGCTCCTTCGGTACGCTTTCTGCTCAATCAGAAAACCACCGGCTTCACGCCATTCATCGATGGACAGTTAGGGGCCAAGATATTTAATACCCGCACCAAGATCGACAAGAATGCATTCGACACCATCCTCAGTGATGATCAACCTGAAGTCATCAACACCACGAATGATACCGGCTTAGGCTATGGCCTGGGTGCCGGCTTTTTCGTTCGCAAGCTCATTGGAGAAAATGGCTTGCACCACCCCTCTTTCACCATTCGGGTACAATACCTCTGAGGTGATGACACCACGTATGTCAAACGGGGCAGTGTTAAAATAGACAATGGCTACGTCAGTTACGACACCGCCACCAGCGATACCAACATGCTCCTGATTCAGTTGGGCATTGCTTTTCGTTAAGCACGACAACGGCTAAACGATCAAGCCACCCGATGATGATCACCTGAAATTTACCTGGGCACCGTGAGCCGGTTGTCCACCATTCGGTTATTGTAGTGCTGGATGAACGCCTTTAGCCGCCTTTCCATGTCATGTGCGATGGTGGGACTATCGGCCAGCACGTTACGCGCAAGCAACTTATCTCCCTGGTAATTGTATAACCCGGTCGTGCGTGCTCCGTCAAACAACAACAGGTAGGGCCCTTCAAAAAGCTGGTAGGCATTGTTGAGGTAGTTGAACGCAAATGGCTTTGTCTTCGGGTCGAACACATTACGGCCGAAGGCGAGGTAGGGCTCATCGTAATTCAGGTAGCCCAGCACCGTGGGCATGATGTCAATCTGCTGGATGATTTCTAGGCGCATGCCGGTATCAGTCCACCCGGAGTGATAGAAAAAACCGGGATAGCGAAGTAGCCCCATGCCGTGTTGTAGGACTCGTACATGATTTCAGCCGAGGCATGGTCGGCAGTGATCACAAACAACGTGTTGGCAAACCAGGGCATCTTCGAAGCCTTGTCGAAGAAAAGCTTCAGCGCGTGGTCGGCATAGCGCAAGGTCTTGTAAATCGGCTTGGGCCCCTCTTCGAATTCCCCCTCCATCTCCTCGGGAATAATGTACGGATGATGCGAAGAGGTAGTAAACACGGAGGTCATAAACGGCTGCGGGAACGAATTCATTTGCTCAGCGAAATAGCCGAGAAATTTATGATCCCAGATTCCCCAATAACCATCAAAGTCATCATCGTTTCCATACTCATCTTTGCCGAAGTACTCATTAAACCCGCTCATGTTGGCAAAGGCATCGAACCCCATCGACCCGTTGGGCGCCCCGTGAAAGAACGCAGTGTAATACCCTTTGCGCCTGAGCAACGCAGCCATGCCGTTCACGGGATTGTTGGAATAGTGCGACAAAACAAACGGTACTTCAATGGACGGAATGCTGGCAAGCACCGAGGGCATGGCATCGATCGACTTGCGACCATTGGCCATGCTGTATTGATACGCACGCGAGACCGATATGAGCGAATCTAAGAAAGGTGTGTGGCCCTGGTAATCTTGAATGGAGCCATCGCGGTTGAACGCGCCAACAAACTCTTTTGAAAAACTCTCCAGGATGATCACCACCACATTCATCGGCCGGAAGGCTGCCGTGTCGGTCGGTACTACCACCGGGTTAAACACCCGGTTGAGCTCTTCTTCCGTACTAAAGTATTCTACTTTGCGGATCACGTTGGCCCGGGCAGTTCGCATAACGGCAAATGGCGTATTAAGCACCAGGTGCACATCCTGTGGCTCGGTGGCGTAAGCCGCGGCATTGCTGATGGTGATGGGCCGTGTGCTGTTGGCAAACCCACCCCGCACTCCACCAACAAACAAGGCGATGCTGACCAGCATGAGCACCAATCCACCACCATACGTGATCCACTTGCTGCGCCCCTGCGGAGTCTCCAGGCGTATGAGTCGCCCGATGACAACCAGGACCACTACCAACAGAAGCCAGAAAAAAACGGCATACCAATAGTCAATCAGGAAGCGACCAAACAGCAAGCCCAGATTTTGCTCATTCTCGAATTGATCAAGTGCACTCAGCGTAGTTCTGCGAAGGGTAAACCGGTAGTAAATGAAATCGGCTGTGTTGATGGCCAACATAATGCTGTTGACGATAATAAAGATCCACTTTACCAACGTCTGGTAGCCCGGCCGAAACCGGAGGTTAAGAGGAAGAATAAGCAACAACACCACCAGCACGTTCGAGTACAAGACCGCTGCCAGGTCAAACCGAAGTCCTCCCCGCATGATGGTGAGCATCCGCGACAGCGTCATGTCGGGGAAAAAGCTGGTATTGAAAAGGTAGAACCCCACCCGGCTTACCGAATACAATGCCATCAGCGCCAGCACTAACATCACCAGTGTGCCATACACCGAATGACGCCAGCGCGAGGCAGGCCATTGCTTGAGAAAATCCCTTAACATGCTGATAATGAAAGAGCAAAATTAGGGTAATAACCCAGTACTTGGTGGCTGCCATTCGTCAATTTTTGGCTAGATTTGTCGTTGATCAAGTCATAAAAAGCGGCCGATCAACCCAGTACCGTTACCTAGAACCTCACACTTGAGACATCTTCTACCATACCTGTTTGTTGTTGGCTCGATTTTTCAAGCGCATGCCCAGCACGTAGAGTCCGTTGGCGTGTTTGGCGGATTCAATTTGCCGTTTACCCTCGATGCTGGGCTTCAAAAAGACCCGCGCTATTTCAGCAAGCTAACCTTTCGCCATACCCCCATCGGCTTTCAGTACAGCTACGACTATATCGGCTATGGATTTCTGACCACACCGTGTTTCGTTTCTACCGGCCAACAGTTCATCATCAAGAATACGATTGGCGGAGAAGTGGGGAACCGCGAGCTGCGCATGAACTACCTGCACGTGCCGGCTGCGCTTAAGCTGCACGTTATGGATTTGTCGTTCTTCCGCCTCAGCATGGTGGCGTCTGTAAACCTGGATTACCTGATGAGTGGAGAAGAAACCATCAGCCACTTTAACAGCAAGTTGCGGTACCCGGCCGGGGTAACCGTGCCCACCGGAACGGGCTATGAGATCACCTACGATGGCGTTTTTGTTCCCGAAGTGGCCAACGAGGTGTACGTAACCAAGGATAAGTTTAAGTCGCTCACCTTTTCGGCCTCAGTAGGCTTCCGGGCCGATTTCGATTTCAACGAAAACTGGAGCCTTAACTTCGATGCCCGCGGTACGTTTGGCATTACCGACCCTCGTTCAGCCGACTATATCAACAGTTTAAAAAATCCTTCGGGCGGGCCCGATATCAATGGCAATCCCGGTGCACCGGATTTATATGGTCAACGCAGAGATGTGGTAGCCAGCTTTTACCTCGGCATCTCGCGAATCGTGAAGATCAAGAAAGAGTTCGCCCCCAAGCACAGCCCCAAAATGCCGAAGGCAGATGCTCCCAAGCCCCGCAACTACAGCAAGAAGCCGGGCAAAGGCGGATAATGCAACACTAGTCGATCCTGGCGATCAACTTAGCCATCGCTTCATCAATCAGGCCGGGCAGGTTTTTTTCCTTATCCGGCAATACGCTTTCAGCAACACCGCGCCATTTCAGCGAGTTGGACTTTGCCTCTACCAATTCCAGTGCCGCTGAACCGTTGCGATACGTACCCACGGCTACTTCGCTTGACTCCCAGTGGTAATTGCGCTGGCCCACATAAGCCATGCGATCCCCCGGGTTGGCGAAACTAGTCTCCCGTGTCTGTACTTCTTCCATCACCGTAACACCAATATTCACCAATAACTCACCACCTTTTTCCTGGTACAGGAGTCCGCGCGAGTTGAGCTGCTTTGAAACGGCCTGCATGAGCAGCTTCGCATTTTCCTGTGCCTTAGGCCCGAGGGCATCACCGCTGGCTTCGATATCATAGAAGCTGAATGTTTTGTACTGGGAGAGCGTAAACGCGGGTGCACGATCAACATCCTTGATGCGTACGCTGCTGCAGGCACTCACCAAAATGGCTGCAACAATACATGCAATTGACTTTTTCATACGCGAAAATAATGAACCGATCAGCCCGGTTGCAAGTTTCAGACTGCCGGCTTAGCCTACCCCGGGGCATGTTCCGGTTCTTTTTCTGAACTGTGCCGTCCAGACGGCCCGGTGAGGGCACTTCGTTGAACCTGATAAATCACGTAGCTTTGCCTTAACCGTAAACAACAATGCAATGAAACTCATTACCCCCATTCTCATCATGGCCCTCTCCGTTGCTTGCAGTAGTCTGAAGGTGACTTATGATTATGACAAGCAAAACGATTTTACCCGCTACAAAACCTACAACTTCACTCAGGAATCACTCAATATGGGCATCAACAGCCTGAATCGCGACCGGCTGCTACGGGCGATTGAAACTGAACTGGCGGCAAAAGGAATGACCAAGGCCGAAAACCCGGACGTACTGGTCGACCTCCATGTGAAAGCAGAGCAAAAAGTGGACGCTACCGCTACCACCACACCAACGTATGGATATGGCGGCCCCTGGCGATATGGTTATGGCGGAGGATTTTCAACAACCCAGATCAACTACAACGAATACATTGAAGGCACGCTGTTTGTAAACATGGTTGATGCCTCCTCTACCAAGATTGTGTGGCAAGGCCGGGCAACAAAAACCATTGATGAAGATGCGAGCCCGGAAACGCGGGAGAAGAACATCAATTACGCGGTGAAACAAATATTCTCGAAATACCCGCCTGCAGCCAAATAAGGGCAGGACGAAAACCCGCATCCACATGCGGGTTTTTTGTTTGCTTACAGCAAAGGTGAAAACAAGCGGGCAAGGCGCTCGCGTAAGATGCGGCTGCTGCCGCGGTTTCGCCAACTCTCGGGTTCAATTTTGCGACTGTATTCAAGATCCCGCTCAAACGAGGCGCGCAATTGGGTGCACATGTCATGCCCGTAAATCACGGCACCAATCTCAAAGTTGTGTTCGAAACTGCGGAAGTCCAGGTTGGCGGTTGAAATAATTGACAGGTTTTCATCAGCCACAATCGTCTTAGCATGAATGAACCCGCGGTGGTATTCGTAGATCTGCACTCCGCAATCCAACATCTCGGCATAGTAGGACTGCGAGGCATACGTAATGAGTTTGCTGTCGGCCTGAAGCGGAACGAGCAGGCGCACGTCCTTGCCGCTGAGCGCAGCTTTCTTCAATGCATCATTAATGCTGTTGTTGGGAATAAAATAGGGCGTTGTGAGATAAACGCGCTGACGGGCGTTGACAATAGCGGTAAAGATGCTCAGCATCACCGTTGGGTTGGGGTAGTCGGGCCCGCTGGTAACAATCTGGACGTAACTCTGAAAGTCGGGTTTCGCAACTGACACCGGAAAGAGTTCGCTATCCGGCATTACATTTTGCCCCGAGCAAAAATTCCAGTCGGCCAGAAAGTGGCGTTGCAGGCTATGTACAGCGGGGCCTTCAATTTCCACATGCGTATCGCGCCAGTATTCCGTACGGTCAGTTGAGTTGATGTAGCGATCGGAAACATTGAGCCCACCGGTCCACCCCAGCCGCCCATCGACAACAATGACTTTGCGGTGGTTGCGGTAATTAATCCTGCTGGCAGCAAACACAAAGTAGATCCTCGAAAACGGATGTACCTCCACTCCGGCCTCACTCAGGTCGCGCAAAAAGCCACTGCCCAGATCCTTACTGCCAAAGGCATCATAAATAAACCGCACCTTCACCCCTTCGCGTGCTTTTGCCATCAACACCGTTTTAATCCGGTTTCCAATTTCATCATCTTCATAGATATAGTACTCCAGGTGGATATGGTGCCGGGCATTTGCAAGTGCGTCCAGCACTCGGGGAAATTTATCTTCGCCATTCAGCAGCAGGCGGGCCCGGTTGAACGACAGTATTGCCTGGCACTCGTTGAGCAACAAGTTGACCATATCGCCCTGCCCCACCAGTTCCGCGGGCGGATTTTGCGCCTGTTGGCGCGTAGCCTCCACCATCTGATCGTAAAACTGCCGCTCCTCCCTGCGCGTGATCCGAAGCTTCTTGTTGTAAATTCTTCGCTGCCGGTAGTTGATGCCAATGGAGAAGTAAATCAACGGGCCGATGATGGGCACCGTGATAACCAGCAGCATGTAGCCCAACGCCTTGGATGCATTCCGGGCATCGAAGATGATGAAGACCAGGGTGAACAAGTTGACCCCGTACACCAGCGCCAGCAACCCGACTTGCAGATAACTCATGCCGGGAGTTGTTTCGTTCGGATATGCCTTCGCTGAATGCCCTTGAAGATTTCCATGACCACCACAATCGATAGGGAAAGAGCAAGAAAAGTAAACCAATTATTCCAGGGAATAGGTTCAATTCCCAATAGGTTGGCCATACCCGGCCAATACGATACGGCCAGGTGCAGCCCTTGCGCAACAAAAATACTGATGACCGCCAGGTAATTGGCACTTACCGGAATGGCAAATACAGACTGAATTTCAGATCGGCAATTGAGTACATGAAAGTTTTGAATCAGCACCATCAACATCAGAACCATGCTTCTGGCCTGAATCTCGCTCACCTGTGCGATGACAATCAGGTAATACCAGGTGCCATAACACAACGCAGCCGTCACCAGTCCGGCCAGGGCAAGCTCCTGAATCATCAGGCGATCGAAGATTGATTCACCGGGCTTTCGGGGAGGTTGGTTCAGCACATCGCGGTCGCTTCGCTCAAATGCCAGCGAGATGTCCTGAATACCATTCGTTACCAGGTTCAGCCACAACAACTGAATGGCGAGGAACGGCAACGGTAACCGGGTTATCATCGCCAATGCCACCGTGATGATCTCGGCCAGGCCAGTAGACAAGAGCATGTAAATAATCTTGCGCAGATTGTTGTAGGTAATGCGACCCTCTTCCACACCCGCTACAATGGAAGCAAAGTTGTTATCGGCCAGAATAATGTCGGCTGAACTTTTTGTGAGGTCCGTGCCCGAACCCATGGCCACGCCAATGTGCGCTTCGCGCAGGGCCGGGGCATCGTTGGCTCCATCTCCGGTTACGGCCACAAAATGCCCGCTTGCTTTGAGCGCAATGACAATAGCCATCTTCTGAAGAGGATTCACCCTGGCGAAAACGCGCTTATCCCGGATTCGCGAAACCCAGTCGCCACCACTTGCCTGCCACTCGGCCAATTCTCGCCCGGTTATCACCTGGTCGTCACGCGTAATGATGTTGAGTTGGCGTGCAATGGAGCGAGCCGTAATCGGGTGATCGCCCGTGACCATGGCTACCTGGATGCCCGCCCGGTGGCATGAAGCCACAGCCTCGCGGGCTTCAGGCCGCAGCGGATCCAGAAGCCCAACAAGCCCGGCCAATGTTAGAGTTGGCAGATTAGCTTCCATTGTTGCCTCGTTCACCTCAGCAAACGCAACAGCCAACACCCGGTAACCTTCACCGGCTAGCACGGCCACATCATCGGCTGCCGCCAGCTGATCCTGTTGTGCGAGTCTAGGACCAATTACTTCCAACGCACCTTTGCACGCGTAGAGGCGGGTACCGTTGCGTCTGAAAAAAGCTGCGCTGGATTTCCGCTCTGACTCATAGGGAAAGAGTTGCTCCCGAATTGTATCCTTCATCAGGCCGGCCGGGTCGGCTCCGGATTTGAAGACGGCAGCGTGAAGGGCAACGTCAACGGCATCACCGGAGTGCGTCCACTGTCCATCGTTCCGCGCCAGCGCACCCTCACTGCTGACTAACGCACACTGCAGGAAATGCTCTAACATTTTATCTCCTGGCAACAGCGGTCGACCGTCAGCATGACGAATGGTGCCATCGCCATTATACCCCGCACCGGTCACTTCCAGTTTAGCACCCGGCAGCCAGATGACGCTAACCGTTTGCTCATCAACTGTGAGTGTGCCTGTCTTGTCCGAGGCAATCCACGTGCAACTTCCCAGTCCCTCTACGGCAGGCAGCCTGCGCACGATTACCTGTCGTTTGGCCATTGCGCGTGTGCCAATGGAAAGGGCAACCGTGAGCGCAACCGGTAATCCTTCAGGAATTGCCGACACCCCCACCGCCACCAGGAAGAAGAACAACTCATTCCACGGCATGCCCCGCCACCAGCCGATGATACCCAGTAAAATACAAGCCAGCAACACCAGCCAACTGATGCGTCTGGCAAACACCTGCATGCGTGCCACCAGCGGTGGTGACTCGGCCACGGCTTGTGTCAGAGAGTTGGCGATCTTGCCGATTTCGGTCTGTATGCCGGTGGTCGTAACAACACCTTTCCCCCTACCCTTTTGAATGGTGGTCGAAGCAAAAGCCATGTTTCGCTGGTCGCCCAAGGCGGCAGTTTCGTCAAGCAGCAGAACTGTGTCTTTTTGCACCGCCATGGACTCACCCGTAAGCAACGCTTCATCAACGGAAAGGGCCTGTGCTTCAATCAACCTCACATCGGCCGGCACTCGCATGCCCGGCTCCAGCAACACGATATCACCCGGCACCAACTGCCAGGATTCAATGAGCTGAATCTGAGACTGACGAATGACCCGGGCGGTCATGCGAATCATCGACCGCAATGCGGCAGCGCTTTCTTCCGCTCGCCACTCCTGGTAGGTGCCAAGGACGGCATTTAAAATGATGATGAAAAAGATGAATGTGCCGTCCTGCCACTCGCCCGCAACCCACGAAACAACACCGGCCGCCATAAGCACATATATCAATGGGCTCAGAAACTGATGAAAGAAAATGTAAGCAAGCGACTTTCCCCGTGGCTCGGGAATGCGGTTATAGCCGTTGGACTTAATCCGGCTCTCCACTTCCGTCAGCGAGAGACCAGCCGAAGGTGACGAATTGAGCGCACGGATAACCTCTTCAGACGAACAGGCAAACCACGGTTTCATAGCCGGAAGATAACGCTCCCGGTGTTACGGCAGAATGACGATGGTCAGGAATTAGCGGCCGGTGGCCGGGCTTACTTGCGCTTGCGGCCGAAGTGATAACCCACATGGATTTGGTAACGGAACCCATAGCTCCACGTGTTGATGCGACCATCTCGCTCCACTGTTTCCCCTGAAACAAGCTGCTCCAAGGCTGGAAACCGATCAATCAAATTCTGCAGGATTTCATTCTTGATTTCATCCGGATCGAAATTACCAGTTCCGTCCAGCGTCATTCTACCACGATAATTCGACATTGACGGACCAATGAAAACCAGGTCAATGGCCCATCGGTTGTTCAGCATAAACTGGTAACCCAACTGAACGCCTGGATTGACAATATTGAATTTCGTATCCAGGGAGGCAAATTCATCCGTTCCGTTTACATTAATGGTAAGATCGCGTCTGTTTGAAAAACTGACATACGACAAGTAAGGCCCGATATATACTCCCCGGGGTGCCGCATATTTATTCTCTTTGCGCAGATAAAAACGATACTCGAATCCCAACTTGTATCCAGAAGAACTAATATCCCGGTTCACAAAAATGCCTTGCCCAAAATTCACGATAGTCGGGAACTTCTGCACACCAGCGGTAAACACCATCGATTGGTTGGGCTTGGTAACTCGTTCGTAGGAGAGCACAAAGGCCTGCCGGTAGAGGGCGTACGAAGTGAAATCAACTTTCACCGTGTTCCTGCGGCCGGGCATTGATAGCGAATCCTGTGACTGACCTGCAAACGGTAACAAGCCAAGCAAACCAACAAACAAAAATGTTTTCATGAGTAAAGGGTGTCAAGCAAAACTAACACTTTTAGTTTGCGAGTTTGGATTTCACTGGCAATTTTATTTGGTTGCTTACCTCCATGCGCAGGCGCTTAATACGGTTTCTACTTTATCATCTGGCCGGTGCCGGGCTACCCTTTATACTGTCGGGTTGTGGGCCGGTAGCTCAAAATGATCCCGTTGCGCAAGTGTCTCCTCCCACATACGTTGGTTCAACCCGTTGTCAATCCTGCCACACTCAACAAGCGAAAGATTGGCAACTCTCCGACCATTATCATGCCATGGCACATGCCACCGACAGCACGGTACTGGGGGACTTCAATGATATCAATTTTACAGCCGATGGCGTGACCACAAGGTTCTTCAAAAAGGATGGAAAGTTCTTCCTCAACACGCAGGGCGAAGATGGCCGTTATCACGACTACCCGGTGTTGTACACATTCGGCATTTTTCCTCTGCAACAATACCTGATTGAATTTCCAGGAGGGCGACTTCAGGCTACACGCGTGAGCTGGGATGACCGCGAGAAAAAATGGTTTAACCAATACCCCGGGCAGGCCATTCATCCGCGCGATTGGCTGCACTGGACCGGCAATGGGCAGAACTGGAATACGATGTGTGCTTCCTGTCACTCTACCGAGCTGCGGAAAAACTACGACTTCGTCTCCGACCGTTACGCCACCACGTGGAAAGAAATCAATGTTGGGTGCGAAACCTGTCATGGCCCCGGCAGCCGGCATGTAGAATGGGCGAACCAAAAGAATCCCAACCCGATTCAAAACGCAGGTCTTTTTTACGGGAAGGAAGCGAACCCGGAAATGCAATTGAACACCTGCGCCCCCTGCCATGCCCGCAAGGCCGACATTGCGGCAGTGCCTTTGCAAACTACCGAACTCATGGACGATCTGATCCCCCAGATTATCAGCAATGAATTCTATCATGCCGATGGGCAGATTGATGACGAAGACTACGAGTACGGTTCATTTGCGCAGAGCAAAATGTTTCACCGCGAGGTACGGTGCAGCAATTGCCATAATCCACACTCGGGCAAGATGCTGGCTGCCGGAAACGCCTTGTGCATGAGCTGCCACGAGCCGAAATACGACAAGCCGGAGCATCACTTTCACGCGGTTAATACGGAAGGCGCGCAGTGTATCAACTGCCATATGCCTGTAAAAACATATATGGGTAATGACCACCGCAGAGACCATAGCTTTCGCATCCCGCGGCCTGATCAATCGGTTGTATTTGGAACGCCCAACACATGCACAGGTTGTCATGCAAACAAAACCAACCAATGGGCCGCCAAGGCGGTTGAAAAATGGTATGGCCCTGCCCGCGCCTACCACTTTTCAGATGATTTGCTACCCGGCAGCCGGTTGGATAAAGACAGCGAACCTCACCTGCGCAAGTTGTTGGCCGACACAACTCAGCCCGCCATTGCCAGAGCCACGGCTGCCTACTACCTGGGTAGCTTAGTCACACCCTCCAGCGCTACAGTATTGACACAGGCACTAACTGACACAAAAGCCATGGTGCGATACTATGCCTTACGTGCACTCGAGAATTTCCCGATCGATGTTTGGCGCTCTGCTGCGACAGGTTTGCTGACCGACCGGGTTCGTGCGGTGCGAATTGCCGCGGCAGATTTATTCCACCCCTATGGTATTGCCCAGGTACCCCCGGAATATCAGAGCAGTTTCAAAATGGCCGATGCCGAAAATCGCCAATACCTCCGCTACCAAACCGACTTTGCAGTAGGTAACGTCATGCTGGCGGATTACGAAATGCAGGATAACGATCACGTTAACGCCATAATCCACTACGTGCGTGGATTGAAAAAAGACAGTTTAATGAATTATGCGCGATTGAATCTGTCGGCAGCGTACAGCCAGGCCGGAAACAATGAAGAAGCGCTCAAAACACTGACTGAAGCCCTTGCCGTGGATGCAAAGAATGATCGCATACACTTTAATCTTGCGTTACTTTATTTTGAGATGGGCGACCCCGGCCGTGCTGCCGCCAGTTTTGCCGAAGCCGTGAAACTGGGCTCCCGCAATCCCGGTGTGTACTATAATTACGGGCTGCTGTTGCAACAGATGGGTAAGGTGGAGCAGGCCGAGGCTATCTGGCGAAAAGGGTATGCGCTACAACCCGATGCCGTTAACATCAATTTTGTCCTGGCCTCCCTATACCTTCAGCAAAACAAGATCGACCTGGCTAACGTCCATGCGCAGGTCGTATTCGAACAAGACCCGGGAAATCCTCAGTACGCACCCCTGCTGGCGCGACTTGGCTTTTTTGGTAATTGATTGAAGACGGCTATTTTATAATAACAGGCTCGGATACAACCGAAAGTAAATTTCCAACACTCAGAAAAATAGCCGACCTTAAACCGGCAAAACACGTAAATCCATGACAACAACCTTGAAAACTGCTTTTCTCGTAGCCTGTGTGGCTTTTGGTGCGGACGTCAGCGCTCAGAAAAAGCGTCCATCCAGCCAAGAGAGCACGAAACCACCCTCCATTGATGTAGCCAGCCCGCCAGCCGGCAGTCCAAACATTCTGGTGATCTGGGGCGATGACATTGGCACCTGGAATATCAGTCACAACAACCGTGGCATGATGGGCTACATGACGCCCAATATTGACCGGGTGGCCAGAGAAGGCGTAGCGTTCACCGACTATTATGCCCAACAAAGTTGTACAGCCGGGCGTGCGGCCTTCATCAGCGGATCGGTGCCGGTACGATCGGGCATGACCAAGGTGGGATTACCTGGCGCAAAAGAGGGTTGGCAAAAGACCGATATTACCATGGCCACTGTCTTAAAATCTCAAGGGTACTCTACAGGCCAGTTCGGAAAAAATCACCAGGGCGACCTGGACGAACACCTGCCTACCATGCATGGATTTGATGAATTCTTTGGCAACCTGTATCACCTGAATGCCGAGGAAGAGCCGGAACACCCCGACTATCCGCGCGACATGAAGTTAGCCAACGGAAAAACTTTTCTCGAACAGTTTGGTCCGCGAGGCGTGATCAAGAGCAAAGCCGATGGTAAAGGCGGACAAACGATTGAGAATACCGGGCCGCTCACCAAAAAACGCATGGAAACAATTGACGATGAAACGGTGGCGGCCGCCAAGGAGTTTATCAAACGCCAGCATCAAGCCGGCAAACCGTTCTTCTGCTGGTGGAACGGCACACGCATGCACTTTCGAACACATGTTAAGCCCGAGCACCGCGGGTTGTCCGGCCAGGACGAATACAGCGATGGCATGGTTGAACACGATCTGCACGTAGGGCAATTGCTCGCATTACTGGATGAATTGGGAATTGCCAACAATACGGTAGTCCTGTACTCCACAGATAATGGCCCCCACTACAACACCTGGCCCGATGCGGGTACCACACCGTTCCGCAGTGAGAAAAACTCGAACTGGGAAGGTGCATACCGGGTGCCTGCCTTTGTGCGGTGGCCCGGAAAGTTCCCGGCCGGTGTTACGCTCAACGGCATTGTGTCGCACGAAGATTGGCTGACCACCTTTGCCGCAATAGCCGGACAACCGGACATCAAGGAGAAATTACTCAAAGGTGTAAGCGTGAACGGCCGTACCTATCGGAATCACCTGGATGGGTACAACCTGGTTGACTATCTATTGGGTAAGACCAAGCAGTCGCCCCGAAATGAGTTTTGGTATGTGAATGATGATGGGCAAGTGGTGGCTGCCCGTTATCAGGATTGGAAAGCTGTATTTCTGGAAAACCGGGGCGAAGCTTTTGGCGTTTGGCGCGAGCCCTTCACGGAACTGCGTGTTCCGCTATTGTTCAACCTGCGCAGAGATCCTTTCGAAAAAGCACAGCACAATGCCAATACCTATGACGATTGGTTCCTCGACCACCCGTTTGTGATTGTGCCTATTCAGGGTTTGGCAGCCAAGTTTCTGATGTCGATGAAGGAATACCCGCCCTCACAAACACCTGGCTCGTTTAACCTGACCAAGATTGAAGAGAATCTGCGCAAATCAACGGGTACCCGCTGATAACCAACCAGTAGCTGAAACAAGGTCGCGCGGTATGCGACCTTGTTTTATTTAGAAAATGAGAACAACATTAGTTTGCATTCTATTAGTTGTTGGTGTGACACTAACAGGCTGTGGCAGCAGACGAGACACAAGTCAGCAATCAACTAACACGCCAACATCTGCTGAACTTGACCTACTGCCCTCATGGCATGAAGGCCCGGCAAAAAAGGCAATTGTTGATTTTGTCGCCCGCACAACTACGGCTGGAAGCAGCGATTTTATTCCTGCACCCGACCGGATTGCCTGTTTCGACAACGATGGCACTTTATGGAGTGAGCAACCAGCCTATTTCCAGTTTCTGTTTGCATTGGATCGAATTAAATCCTTGTCCGCAGAGCACCCGGAGTGGAAAACGCAAGAGCCTTTCAAATCTGTACTGGCGGGCGATATGCAAAACGCTTTACGCGGTGGTGAGCATGCGCTGCTTGAGATGATCATGGCCACCCATGCCGGCCTGACAGTCAATGAGTTTGACCAAACCGTGCGCGGCTGGCTGGCTGACTCCCGACATCCGACCACTGGCAAACGATATACTGACATGACCTACAAGCCGATGCGGGAACTGCTTGACTTTCTAAGAGCGCATGACTTTCAAATCTTCATTGTATCCGGAGGGGGTGTCGACTTTCTACGGGTGTGGTCAAAGGAAACGTATGGAATTCCAGAAAACTACGTGATCGGCAGTTCGGGCAAAGTAAAGTATGAACTGAGAGACGGAGTACCCGTGCTGGTAAAACTTCCCGAAATCAATTTCATCAATGATAAAGCCGGAAAGCCGGTTGCTATTCATCAATACATTGGAAAAGTTCCCGTCTTCACGGTGGGCAATTCTGACGGAGATTATGAAATGCTGGAGTACACCACAACCGCAACAGGATATCCGAGATTCGGTATGATTATTCATCACACAGATTCGGTGCGTGAGTGGGCTTACGATCGCGCCTCCGCCATCGGAAAACTCTCAAGAGGACTAGACGATGCCACCCGCCAGAACTGGAGGGTTGTAGACATGCAGCATGATTGGAAAGAAATCTTCTGATGCGCTCCCGCGTTTTTAGTTATACGGCAGCGACCCTACGATGAGTAACGCAATGAGCGCCATAATCAGATAGGCAAGCAATAGAGCAGGCGTGAAAAACCGGGTGGTGGAATACTGATCCAGCACCCGCATCACGCGGATGTGGCGGTACACCGACAACGCGAGGCCGGTAAACCCCAGCGTGAGTAACGTAAGACCGATCATCCGGGGTGTAATGAAACCGAGCAACGGCTTGCGGTGATTCTCCGCCAGCTGCGCTTCCAGGAACTTAAACAACGCAAACCCGAAAGTCATCAATGTAGTAGCCGTGCGAATCCAAGCTAAAAGGGCACGCTCCTGAGCCAGCCGCGCCCGGTCCACGGCAAACTCCTGCTTTTGTAACTTCTTCTTTTTCTTCGGGGCAACCGACTCGTGGCCATCATTGGCCTTGGAAACTGATGCGTCCATTAAGCAAGTATAAGGGATAAAAGTCACCGGTGGAAGTGGGCAACAAAGGGGTATGCCCGGAGGCAAATTACACGTGTTACATTCCAACATAAAAAACTAGATTTGGGTATCTGTAGTGCTATGAATCACTCAATTAAAACCCCTGCCCTCATTAGCTTGTGCCCCTTGCCGCTGTTCCTGAGCGCCCCCCTAACCGATGGTCGAATGACCCGAAATCGATCTTTTTCATGAAAAAGGCATTAGCATATCACCGGTGGCTTGATGTGGGCTACGAACTCTTCGGAAAAGAAGGACCGGAAGGCTTACAGGTCGAGCGAATAGCGCGCATACTGGACTTGAACAAGTCAGGCTTCTACCACTACTTTGGCGATCTTGATTCATTCATCGATAAGTTGCTATCCCTTCACCGGGGACACGCAGAAGAATTTGCCGGTCAGTTCAACGAGGCTACTCAGTTCGATCCCGACTTTTATCGGGTCATATTGAGCGATCAACGCGTGGTTCTTTTTCACATGCAACTGGTCCGCTTCCGGCATGTCTCGCGCTACCATTCGCTGTACCACGAAGTAAACGCATTGGTTGACCCCGCGATCGTCCGCCTGTTTGCACCCTACATGCAGCTTGAACAACAGCCCGAATTGGCTTCGCGCTTTTTTGATCAGGCACGCGATATGTTTTACTCACGCATCACCGAAGCAAATATGAATGAGGAATTTCTAAGGCGATTGATTTCAGACGTGAAAGAACTAGCCAGGGAGTTTTCAGGTTAGTACAACTACCCGGTCACATCTGAACGCACACGTTTAGAAAGTCCGCATTGTTTTTACAAAATTTGACTTCGCGTGTCCTCGAGCACAACATGCAATCACCAACCTGTAAACCTTTTCAACAACTGACGAGACATCAATTCTTCACACTGGGCGCTAATAGCTCACGGAAAAAGCCTGACCTGATTTCGATACCTTAACAAAACTTGCTTACTCGCATGACTACCTCAAAACATTTGAACTATCTGGCCCTACTACTGGCTTCGGCCTTGGGTTGCACGACAAAGTCAACATCGACAGACACACCGGCCAACAAGCCCGATTCAACCCAGACAACATCAGCCCGCCCGGTGCATTGGGGATACGAAGGCGAAGACGGTCCGGCCGGCTGGGCTACGCTGAGCCCGGTGTATGCATTATGCGGAAATGGCAAGAGCCAATCGCCCATTAACGTTGTTAAGACGGATGCGAAGGGTGGTGCAACCTGGCAACTCGATTACAAATCCACCTCATTGCGAATTGCCCACAACGAACACATGGAAGACATCATCGACAACGGGCACACCATTCAGGTTACCGTGGATGAAGGGAGTGTGTTTACCTTCGAAGGCAAATCGTATAACCTGAAGCAGTTTCATTTTCACACGCCCAGCGAGCACACGATTGACGGCCAGCACGCCCCGATGGAAATGCACATGGTGCATCAGGCTGAAGACGGTACGCTCGCAGTGGTTGGCATTCTGTTTCAGGAGGGAACTGTGCCAAATCCGAATTTTGAGAAGATCATAGCCAACCTGCCCAATGCGAAAGGCGAAAGCAAACACATCACCGATGTAAACCTTGAATTGAAAGTTCATTTGCCGGCCGACAACTATGCCTATCACTATGTCGGTTCGCTAACCACACCACCCTGCAGCGAAGGCGTGCAATGGCTGGTGCTACGCGACCCGGTACGACTCATTAAAGATCAGATCGAAGCGTTCGCATCGCGTATCGGTCCTAACAACCGACCGACTCAATCGCTGAATGATCGCGTGGTGAAAGTGGACGACCTGGTAGGGAACGTTCAACCCTGACCAATGCGGTACATCATTCTTTTCGTTGCAATGCTGGGGCTGGCAGGAGCTGGCAACGGCCAAACACCCACTGAAACAACTACCGAATTGCCGCCCGGTTGGTGGCTGATTCCTAAAACGGAAACAAAAATCAAGTTCGGTGGCTATGTAAAGTTCGATCTCATTCACGACTTTAAGCCAATAGGCTCACCGGATTTTTTTGACGTTTCAAAGATCCCAACCGATGGTGCCAAAGGCCAAACCACACACATGAATGCCAAAGAAACCCGGCTTTATCTCGATGTGCGCAAGAATTCCAAAGTGGGAGAAATACGGGCTTATGCCGAAGGTGACTTCTACGGCAGCGGTGGTGCATTTAGGTTGCGTCATGCGTTTGTGGAAATCGGAGACAAATGGCTGGCGGGCCAATGGTGGTCGAACTTCATGGATGAGAATATAATTCCCAACACGCTCGACTTTGAAAAGCCTGCCGCTTATGCTTTTGCGCGACACCCGATGTTTCGTTACCGACACGCCATAACTAATGATGCTTACCTCGCCATCGCCCTCGAAGAACCCAGCAGCAACGCACAATCACCTGCCCAATCCGGCAAGTTCGAATCTCCCCTGCCGGATGTTACCGCCCGTTACCGCGTAACTAAAAAATGGGGCCACCTGCAACTGTCAGGTTTTGGAGCCAAGATGGTGTACCGTTATACCAGCGGAAGCACAGATGAACTCTATTTATATGGTGTAAATCTCTCAGGACAATTCAATCTGGCCGCGCAAAAAGATAAACTGATTTATCAGGTGGTGTACGGACCCGGTGTAGGCCGTTTCAGGGGCGGGCTATCGGCCGGGCTCGATGCCAATGGCAACCTGGAAGCATTGACCGACACTGGCATCACCGTGGGCTACGAGCACCAATGGAGCAATGCATTCTCCTCATTGCTGCTCTACAACCAGGGCCAGGTGAACAACACCGAAGGGCAACCAACTACTTCAATTCAGACCGCCCGGTATGCGGCCGCCAACCTGATCTGGCACTTTGCGCCCCAGGCCTTTGCAGGAGTTGAATACCTTTGGGGCTTGCGAAAAGATGTAAGCGAAGCCGAGGGAACGGCCAACCGGTTGCAGATAAGCGTGCGGTACTCATTTAACTGAAAACAACCGGAACGCCCTGTCGAAACCCCACCGGTATACCCGACTTTTTTGTAAATTGGCTAGCCAAATTTACATGAGTCGACTGAAAAATAGGGACCGGTGGGTCAACGTGGGGTTCGAACTCTTTGCCAGTGAAGGCCCGGCAGGTATTCAGGTCGAGCGACTGGCCCGAATTCTGGATTTGAACAAGTCCGGGTTCTATCACTATTTCGGAACGCCCGAAAATTACCTTCACGTGCTCATGCGCCATTTGTTGAAGCAATCAGATTTGGTCGTGACTGATACACGGAAGTGTAAAATTTTTGACCCGGAATTTCTCCAGGTCATGGTGACTCACAAACCTACTATTCTGGCCACTGTTCAGTTGGCCAGCAACCGCCACATCTCGCTCTTGAATGAAACCCGACTTGAGGTCACGAAGAAAATTGATGCCGCCCTTCTGCCCCTTTGGGCCGCTCACATCGGAGTTGCCAATAACCCCGGCCTCGCCCTGCGCTATTTCGAAATGATCCGCGATATGTTTTTTTCGCGGGTCACCCATGAAACTCTTGACTATGACTACCTCCATAGCTTAGCTGACGAAGCCAGGACGATCATATTCGATTTGAACCGACATCAAGTCTGACCACGACCAATTGCGGCCTTTTACCAGGATTCTAAACGTATGCGTCTAATTTCCAAACCTTCAATATGTTTCTAAGTTTGGGACAATTGCGCACCTTTACGTGTACAACATCTAACGTTGACTAATTTCAATCCTATCTTATGAGCTTCCGTTTCATTCCCGTTATCACCGCCATTGTGCTGCTGAGCCTTGCCTCGTGCAACTCACCTAAACCAGCGGTAACTCCATCGGTTTCAGGCGAGCCCGATCGAAGTGTGCTTCCCCTTACTGAGCCCATTTACCCGGCCATAACCGAACTGGATGCCCGAAAGGCTACACCCCCGAAACGCTTTGAAGTGAAAGCACCCAATAAGGCGCCCAATGTAGTGGTGGTGCTTGTTGATGATATTGGGTTTGGCCACTCCAGCGCATTTGGAGGACCAATCAACATGCCGACTCTTGAGCGGCTGGCCGCCAACGGACTCAAGTACAACCGGTTCCACACAACCGCATTGTGCTCACCTACCCGCACAGCTTTGCTGACCGGCTACAATCACCACTCCAACAACGCAGGGGCGATTATGGAAGTAGGAACCGCCTTTCCCGGAAACACCGGCATACGCCCTCAAACCATTACCCCCGTGGCGCAGGTTCTGCGCATGAATGGCTACAGCACAGCCGCCTTCGGCAAGTACCACGAAACACCACCCTGGGAGGCTTCTGTTTCGGGTCCGTATGACCGCTGGCCGACTGGCTCGGGCTTCGACAGGTTCTACGGATTTATCGGAGGGGAAACCAACCAATGGCACCCCATGGTGTATGATGGCACCACGCGGGTTTATCCCAACGTGGAAGACCCGAATTACCATTTCACTACGGACATGACCAATCAGGCCATTGCCTGGATGAACACGCAGCAATCGCTCACGCCCGACAAGCCTTTCTACATGTACTTTGCCACGGGTGCTACACACGCGCCCCACCATGCGCCAAAATCGTACATCGAAAAGTACAAAGGGAAGTTTGCCCAAGGTTGGGATAAGGTGCGCGAAGAAACACTGGCACGGCAGAAAAAACTTGGCGTAGTTCCGGAAAATACAGTACTAGCGCCCAAGCCCGAGGCGATTAAAAACTGGGATGAGCTTTCGGCCGATGAGAAGCGTCTTTTTGAGCGGCAGATGGAAGTGTTTGCCGGATTTGCCGAACATACCGACTATGAAGTAGGGCGATTGGTGGACGCGCTTGAAGAACGAGGCGAACTCGAAAACACTGTTTTCCTGTATATCGTTGGTGACAACGGATCAAGTGCCGAAGGAGGCATGATCGGCATGTTTAATGAAAACACGTATTTCAATGGCGTGCAAGAAACACTTGACATGCAGGTGGCCAGGATAGGCAAACTGGGCACTGAAGAAACCTACAACCACTTTGCTGCAGGCTGGGCCGTGGCCGGAAACACGCCCTTCACCTGGGCCAAGCAGGTAGCTTCGAATTTTGGTGGAACACGCAACGGCATGGTAATGCATTGGCCAAAAGGCATTCAGGCAAAGAATGAGGTGCGTTCGCAGTTTCATCACGTGATTGACGTTGCCCCTACCGTCTACGAATGCGTAGGCGTACCTGCGCCCAGATTGGTGAATGGCATTGAGCAGCGCCCCATTGAAGGCGTTAGCATGAGATATTCCTTTGACAACCCATCCGCTGCGGATGCACGGAAAACACAATACTTTGAGATGATCGGAAACCGCGCGATTTACAACGAAGGCTGGTTTGCCGGAACAATCCACAAGGCACCCTGGGAGGCTGCGCCAAGAAGACCACTCACCGAAGACATCTGGGAACTTTACAATGTGACGGAAGACTTTAGCCAAGCCAACAACCTGGCCGAGCAATTCCCGGAAAAACTCGAGGAACTGAAAAAGAAATTCATGGAGGAAGCCGTCAAGTATAACGTACTGCCCATTGACGATCGCTCAATCGAACGCTTTGACCCGGTCATTGCTGGTCGCCCCGATCTGATGAACGGACGCACCACGTTAACCCTCTACGAAGGAGCACGGGGCATTCCGGAAAACGCGTTCATCAATATCAAAAACCGATCACTCACCATTACAGCCGAGGTTGAGGTAAAGGCAAATGCCAACGGTGTACTGGTTTGCCAGGGGGGTGATTTTGGTGGATGGACATTCTTTGTATCTGACGGTAAGCCCACCTACTCGTACAACTGGGTAGGTCTGGAAATGTACACGGTAACGGCCAGCGAAAAGCTACAAGCCGGAAAACACACGGTGAAGTTTGATTTTGAATATGAAGGCGGCCGGGGTGCTGGCGGCATGGGCACGTTATACGTTGATGATCGGAAAGTAGGGTCGGGCAAAATTGGCAAAACCAATTCCAACACATTCGGCATTGACGAATCCGCTGATGTAGGTGTGGATGAAAACACTCCGGTTTATCCTCCTTACCACGGAAAGGACCGGTTTACAGGCAGAATTCAAAAAATAGTTATTGCCACCCGCTAATCTGGTAACCCAAAACAGTAAATCAAAAAGTCGATCTATGAGAAAGCTCATTGCCTCCCTTATCTTGTTAACTCAGGGCTTAATTGGCCTGGCACAAAGTGAAAATGAAAAAATGGCACTCGCCATCAGCGCGGCCGATGAGGCCAACAACCAACGCCTTAAAGCCTACATCTGGAAAAGAAAATCCGATGTGTCGGTTAATGGTGAGGTAAAACTCACCACCATTACCGAGTTTAGCTTTGACGCGCAGGGCAAACTTCAGGCAAAACTGGTTGATGCCGAAAGCAGCGTTAAACAGAAACCAGGTTTACGGGGAAAGGCGCAGCAAAATGCGGTGGAAGATAAGGCTGAGTATGTTCAAAAAGCCCTCGAGTTATCCATGGCCTACACCTTCATGACCAAGGGTCAGCTCCTGGACTTTTTCGGGAAGGCAACAGTGGTCGAAAAAGACGGGATGTGGGAAGCTACCGGCACCAACGTATATGTTCAGGGCGACAAACTCACGATAGTAGTAGATAAAAAGACCAATCTCTACGTACGAAAAACATTCTCAAGTCTGCTGGGAAAAGATGCTGTGAGCGGGGAAATCAATTATGAAAAATTCAGCAACGGGGTTAACCACGGCTCAACCACGGTTCTGGATATGCCTGCGCAGAAGATGAAGATCAATGCTGTAAATCAGGATTATTCCACACGCGTTAACTAGCAGAGTAGTCACCATGAGGAGATGGTTGGCGGCTATTGCCCTGACTTTCTTTTTCCCCGTGGCCGGGGCGCACGCGCAGGCCAACGAGCAGTTTTGGTTTGAGTATATGCTCAACTATCCCTTCGCCAACTCATGGAATGTGGAATTAGCGGGCACGTACAGCACGGCTTTGAATACCCCCAAATGGCGAGCATTCGATGTTCAGGTTACACCGGAGTATGCCCTTAGTCAGCATGTAGACCTGATGGGCGCCCTGCTGGTGAGCAACACGTTTCAAAACAAGTCACTCAACACCTTTGAAGTTCGGCCGATGGTAGGCACGCGGTTGCACTTTACGCCAAACAAAAGGCTGCTCACGCGGCTACTGGTACGCCTTGAACAACGGAACCTGGAAAATCAGGAAACAAATGAGTGGGATCAGAGTACACGGGGGCGCGTAAGGCTGGAAACCATATTCCCATTCAACAAGCCCACCATGTTTGCAGGCGACCAACTTGTGTATGGGTTGCTTGATGCAGAGGCATTCCTGGTTTTGGATCGGGATGTGCCCGAACGGTTTGCCAACCGGCTGCGGATTCGCAGTGGGATTGGCTATCGCTTCAGTTACACCTTCCGAGTTGAATTTGTCTATACCCTTCAAAGGAGCCGCAATGCACTGGAAGATGATTTCTCTACCACCGACCACATTTTCAGAATTCGGCTTAAACACTATCTCCGTAAGGTTAAGCCCACTAACGCCTCGGGGGTTGGCAATTAGATCTGTCTACTTCTTCCGCTTGCGGGGAAATTTCTTGAAAATCTTTGCGGTATAGTCAGAAATAAGATCCTCGATATCATCGGTGGGTTTGAACGTCTTGTTTACCATCCCCGACCAGATCATTTTTCCGTTGGCTGCATTGTACATCACGTACTTGAGCATACCGTTCTCTTCCGTAGTCGCTGTAACCTTACCGCCCGCCACGGGGCCGGCAGCCGAAACATAATAGCCTGGGCCTCCTACACCAACCCCAAGTGACAGCGTGGGGCTTTGCGAATAGTGGGTAATCTCCTCCACAGAAGTGAAGAACATAAAAATCGCCTGAGGCCGAAGCGTATCCTGCCGAAACCCAAGGGCTTTCAATTCGGTATCCGCGCGGTAGGTAATAAATCCGCCAAACACTTTGTCCTTCCGATACCGGTTCAACACACTGTCGCCCGGGGCGAGCCACGCGTACGTAGTAAAGCCGTCAAAACTGGTTTTGGTATCGTAGTCGGTTTTCACAGACTGAGCCGCTAAACGGCCGTGCGTAAACAAGGCGATAATGGTGAGAAAAAAGCAGAGCCGGTTTATCATAGTAAAATTAATTGTGTGCTTCATCCGTTGCGGCAACCTTACGTGCGTACTTCTGGGCCAGTATTGTACCCAGCAATGAAGTAACCACCATCAGCACCAGAATGCTGTTGAGCACAGCCCCATCGATGAGGCGTTCGCCAGCCGCATTCAGACTCTCATAGGCCACCAATGCCACGGCCAGGGTGGATGATACCTGCGGTATGGTAAGTGAACCAATCAGATTTCGGACTGTACGGGTGTAATGAAGAAGAGAGCCCGATCCCCAGGCTGCCACCATTTTGGTCGCGATCAGAATACCCGACACCGCTACCACCAAAACAAAATGCTCCCGAACTGTTTGCAGAACTGTTGCCGGATCGATAATGACACCTAACGAAATAAAAAAAGCAGGGATGAATAATGTGTTACCCAATGTATCGAGCTGGGTTCGGATTCCCTTGTTAGGCAACGTGGAGCTCACGGCCAATCCGGCCAAAAACGCACCGACAATCGGATCCATACTGACCAGCTCGGCCCCTTGAGCAGCCAAAACGACAATCAACAGCAGAAAAATCAACTGCTCGGCAGGATCGTCACCCAAACGCTTGAACACGTTGTTGCCCAACCACCGGAAACAGAAGATGATACCGGGAATGAATGCGACAATAAATCCGATCTGAATAAGAAATGCACCCCACTTGAATCCGGTAGTATGAATAGGCAGGCAGATGGCAAACAGGATGAGGGAAACGATGTCGGTAACAGCCGTTGCTCCTACCGTAACGGCCACAGGCTCGCGCTTGGCTACCCCCAGTGCCGTAAGAATCGGATAGGCAATGATTGAATGTGAGGAAAAGAGAATGCCGATCATCAAAGACGTGAGAAACCCATAACCGAAAAAAATCCCGAGCAACACACCACCGAGCAAAGGCAGAGTAAAACTGAAGGCAGCCACGAGCAGCGCCTTTCGGAAATTCCTTCTAAGGTCCTCCACCTCAATATCCAAACCGGAAAAAAACAACAGCAAAAGCTTTCCAAGCGTGGCAAAAAGCATGAGCACTTCCCCGTTCTCCCGGAACAAATGCAGACCACGAGGGCCAAAAACAACGCCCACCGCAATGAGCGCGAGAACTCCGGGCAGTTTAAGGCGTTGAAAGGCCCGGGGTGCCAGCAGGATCAGCCCAAAAGCAAAAGCAAACCGCACCAGTGGAGAGAGGCCATCAAACAAATGCTGAACTGAATCGATCATCCGTTATTCGTAGTGTAAATTATAACCTATGCTTTTTTTCACCAGCCACCGCCAAGGGCTTTGTACAATCGAACTGTTGAAATCAGTTGGCTTTGCAGGGCAATTGACTTCTCAAACTGCGAATTGTACAATTCGCGCTCAGCATCCAATACCTGCAAAAAGGAAGTGTAGCCATTATCATACAGTGCCTTGGAGAGCATCAGTGACTTTTCGGTTGCAACAACCTGCGTTTGGCGGGCATTAACTTCACTGCGGTACGTTCGAATTTCCGCGAGGGAATTGTCGACCTCGGCAAAAGCAGATAAAACCGTTCGTTCGTAGGCGAATGCCAGTTGTTGGGCCTTGGCCCGTTCGGCTTCTACTCTTCGTTTGTTCTGATTGAACCGGAAAATGGGTCCCGTCAATTGCCCGGTCACCGACCCTACAAAGGCATCACCGGAAAAAAGACCCGACAACTCCGGGCTGGCCACCCCGAGAAAACCGGTGAGGCTAAGTGACGGAAAGCGAATCGCTACTGCCACCCCAACCCGTTCCGTTTGCGCAACCAATTGCTGTTCTGCAGTGCGCACATCCGGCCTGCGCTCGAGCAACTGGGATGGTAACCCACTGGGGATATCAACTGGCATGCTTTGCTTTTCATTCTCAAGCCCCCGTTGGATAGGCGTATAGGCACGACCCAACAGGACGTTGATGGCATTCTCCGTGATGATGATTGCGCGCTCTAAACTGTACAGTTGCGACTCCGCCCCAGCGGCAAGCTGCTCCGCCTGTAACTTATCCAACTCCGAAACCTGTCCCTTCTCGAAACGAAGGGCGATGATGCGCAGGTACTCTTTTCGTGTGGCAAACGTGCGCTGGGTAATCGCCAGCCGCTCATCCAGGCCACGCAATTGAAAATACAATTCCGCAACCTGGGCAACCAAACTGATGTAGACGGATTTCCGTGTTTCATCGGTAGCCACCAGCTCAGCATAAGCCGCGCGATTGGCATGGCGCAGCCTACCCCACAGGTCAATCTCCCACGATACATTTCCCATCAACGACACCGAATTACCCGGGAATCCTATCCCCGCCTGCTGACCAGAAGAACCGAAATCGGACGCGCGGCCCTGGGCCCTATAGTCAAGAAACGGAAACAGGTTAGCCTGATTGAATCCCAAAATGGCTTTTGCTTCGTCAACCCGTGCAATGGCAATCTTTAAGTCGTAGTTGGCGTCAACGGCTTGGTGAATCAATCCTTGCAAAGTAGAATCCTGGTATACATCCCACCACTTCAGATTGGTAATGGAATCCGATGGCGTTGCGGCCTGTGCGTATCGCTCCGGCTTCGGTGGGGTCGGGCGGGCGTATTTCGGCCCTACCATGCAACCGGCCAACACCACGGCCAATGCTATTCCCAATAGAATTCTCTTCATATCAATGTGGCAATTGAGTGGAAGGAGTTGCATCTGTCTTCTTTTTACTGCCGATGCTTTCAATGAACACGAACAGTGCGGGCACAACAATAACCCCCACGATGGTGGCAATCAGTGTACCCATGAACACCGCCATTCCCATCACCTTGCGTGCCTCGGCACCGGCACCTTCAGCCGTAAGCAAGGGAACAACGCCCAGCATGAAAGCAAATGACGTCATCAAAATCGGTCGGAGACGCAATTTGGCTGCTTCCAGGGCGGACTCATAAAGCGGCTTTCCTTGCTCGTACAGCATCTTGGCAAACTCCACGATCAGGATCGCATTCTTAGCCGTAAGGCCAATCAGCATCACCAAACCAATTTGGGCAAATACATTGTTCACATAGCTGGTGCTCCACAGCCCCCCCAACCACAAGCCAAAGAATGCGCCCATCAATGCAGCCGGCACACCGAGCAACACGCTGAACGGCAACTTCCAGCTCTCGTATTGGGCCGCTAAAATCAAAAACACAAAAACGATGGCCATGATAAACACCGTACCCCCCGTACCCTCTGCCGCTTTCTCCTGGTAGCTCATGTTGCTCCAGGCATAACCAATTTCTTTCGGCATGGTAGCCGCCACTTCTTCAAGAGCGCGCAAAGCATCGGATGAGCTATAGCCTTCCGCAGGAGCTCCGGAAATCTCGGCTGAGCGGTACATGTTAAAACGGTTGGTGTAGGATGGACCCACAATTTCTTCCACGTGTACCAACGTATTAAGAGGCACAATGTCTCCCTTTCGGCTGCGCACGTAGTAACGACCGAGATCCAGTGGTTCAACCCGGTCACTTCCCTCGGCTTGCACATACACACGATATTGGCGGCCAAACTGGTTAAAGTCGTTGACGTACGAACTGCCCAGATAAGCCGAAATCGTGCTCGTGATCTCGGACAGATCAATGCCCATCTTTTCCGCCTTTTCGTAGTCAATCACAATTTTCTTTTGCGGCACGTTCGCACGAAAAAGCGTAAAGGCGCTTCCAATCTCCGGACGCTTTCGGGCCTCTGCCAGAAACTTTTGAGCCTGTTGATCCAGGAATGCCGGAGGATTTCCGGAACGATCCTGCAATTGCAATGTAAATCCGGCCGATGAACCCAAACCCTCAATAGGCGGTGGGCCAAACGCAATGGCGGTGGCCTCCGTAATATTGCTTCGAAAGGCCAGATTGGTTTCCATAATCAACTGTTTAGCCGTCTTTGTCCGTTCATCCCACGGCTTAAGCGACACAAACACAAAGGCATTGTTGGTTGAGAATGACTGGGTGAGCAAACTATACCCTAACACCATTGTGCTGTATTCGATGCCCTCTACTTTACTTAAGATGGCTTCCACCTTTTTGGCCACTTCATCCGAGCGTTCCAGCGAGGCGGCATCAGGAAGCTGTACGTTAATCAGGTAGTAGCCTTCGTCCTCCTCCGGCACAAATCCGCCCGGCACAGCTTTGCCGAGTATTCCGGAGAATACCAGAACCACGACCATAATCAATACCGAGCGAATCGACTTACGGGCAACCAGGCCGGCAACGCCCGTATACCCGAGCGTGAACTTATCAAACACCCGGTTGAAGCCATTGAAGAAACGCTGCAACAAACCTTTGGATTCCTTTTTGGGTCGCAAAATGATGGCACTGAGCGCAGGACTCAACGTGAGCGCGTTGAATGCCGAGAACAACACCGAAATGGCAATCGTGATGGCAAACTGCTGATATAACCGCCCCGTGATGCCACCTGCAAAAGCTACCGGCACAAACACCGCAGCCAAAATCAAGGCAATGGCAATTACCGGACCGCCTACTTCCTTCATCGCCTTCTGCGTGGCTTCGCGTGGATTCATACCATGCTCAATGTTATGAATTACGGCCTCTACCACTACAATGGCATCGTCCACGACAAGACCGATGGCTAGCACCAAACCCAGAAGCGACAATACATTCACCGAGAAACCCAGCAGCGGGAAAATCATGAACGTACCGATTAAACTTACCGGCACCGTGAGCAACGGAATGAGTGTGGCTCTCCAATCCTGAAGAAACAGAAACACCACCAGGATCACCAACACCACGGCTTCGAACAGGGTATGCACGATTTCCTCAATACCGACTGACACTGCTCTGGTAGTATTAAGAGAAACATCGTGCTTCATGTCGTCAGGGAAACGGGTCGCCAGTTCGGTCATGGTAGCTTGCACACGCTCGGCAACATCAAGGGCGTTGGACCCCGGCATTTGATAGATTACAATGGTTGAGGCCGGTTTGCCGTTCAGGCGGCTGGTTGAATTGTAATTTTCAAGACCCAACTCCAGGCGGGCAACATCTTTGAGACGAACAATGGCTCCTTCCTCGTCCGCCTTGACAATGATGTTGCCAAATTCCTCCTCGGAGATCAGGCGCTCCTGTAAGGTAACGGTGTAGGTATACTGCACACCAGCCGGAGACGGGGGTGCACCAAACTTACCCCCGGGCGCGATGGCATTTTGCTTCTTTACCGCATTGGCCACGTCATTAACTGTAAGTCCCAGCTTGGTCAGTTGCTCGGGTTTTAGCCACACGCGCATGGAATAATCCGAACCGCCAAACAACGTGATATCCCCTACACCTTCGAGGCGCTTCAATTGATCGACAATGTTGATGTTGGCATAGTTGTTCAGAAACGCTCCGTCAAACGTGCCATTGGGGGATGACAACCCAACCAGCATAACGGGAAACACCAGGGACTTTTTGGTGGTTACACCCATATTCTTTACCTCGATCGGCATGCGGGCATTGGCCTGCGACACGCGGTTCTGCGTGAGCATGTTGGCATTATCCAAATCGGTGCCCACTTCAAAGGAGACGGAAAGCGACATGGAGCCGTCAGCCGAATTGGTCGACTTCATGTACAACATGTTCTCCACACCATTTACCTGCTGCTCGATGGGCGTGGCCACCGCTTGCTCCACGTTCACCGCATTCGCCCCGTTGAAGGAGGTGGTGATCTGAATCATCGGAGGCGTGATGTCGGGATACTTGGAGATCGGAATGCCGCGAAGGGTGATCAAACCCATGATGATCATGAGGATTGAAATGACCATCGCCACAATGGGCCTGCGGATAAAAAACTCACTCATAGCCGAATCTGGGTTGGATGGTTACTGGGGTTGCTGACTTGTCTCCGGCCATTTCATCTCCACCACATCAATTTTTGAATTGGGTGTGATGGCGGCCGTGCCCACCACCGCAACGCGCTCGCCAGCCTGAATACCTTTCGTAATAATCCACGCGTCATTCACCTTGGGGCCAACTTCCACCACGCGCGCCTTCAATGTGCTGGAGTCAGTGACCATAAACACCTGCGACAGCGTTTGCAACTGCATCACCGCGCGCTGAGGAACCAGAACGGCATTCGGGAATGTACTCACCAGCACCCGCGCTTTCACAAACAGGCCTGGACGCAACAAACCGCTGGGGTTTGGAAAAGATGCTTCAATGGTCAGCGTGCCGGTGGTGGGGTCAATTTCCCGGTCGGCAAAATTCACCTCACCTGCTTCTGAATACAGAGAACCATCGGCCAACACTAGTTTCACCGTCTTTAAATTCTGGCGTTCCTGCTGGCTGAGCTTGGAAAGACGCAAGTACTCGCGTTCGCTGATTTGAAAGCGGACCCTGACCGAGCCGATGCTGGAAATTGTGGTGAGGATGGAATTGGAGCCTGCCCGGCTGATGTAGTCACCAACCCGCACATTGGAGATACCTACGATCCCGTTGAAGGGTGCATACACGCGGGTATATCCTAATTCGATTTTTGCACTTTGCAGGGAAGCCTCGGCTGACCGCACATGGGCCTTGGCTGCTTCAAAAGAGGCGGTCGCATTATCAAGATCCTTCTTGCTAAGCGCATTCATTTCGGCCAGGGGCTTTACCCGGCTCAGTTCATTTTGGGCCCTGACCAACTCGGTTTGAGCACTGGTGAGCGCGCTTGACTCACGATCTACACGTGTCTGGTATTGAACATCATCAATCACGTACAGCAAATCCCCTTTCTTCACGGTTGAGCCTTCTTTGAAATTCACGGAAGTTACCCATCCCTCAACCCGCGACCGGATATCAACATCCGACTGGCCATAGACCTGTGCCACAAAATCTTCATATATCGGTACATCGGCTTGTACGGCCTTAGCTACGTTAACCTTTACCGGTGGTAATTGCGGAGGTTGCTTTTTGGTACAGGCTGCCACCAGCAGAAGCGGCATGAGCAGCGTTATAAAATGCTTTTGCATAGCGTGACAGTGCATTGATGATTGACGACAAACTGTAAAGCTAATGTTTAGTTTTTCTACCAAAAAATGATATTTCTCAGGACGATAAACGGCCCCGTCCACCCCGGACGGCCCGGCACGATCATCCTGAGGCGATTTGAAACTCGCTAAAAAATGTTGTTACTTGACGCTGCATTTTTCAACATGACCCGAATTATGAAAACTACTTCAACCTTACTCTTGATTGTTCTAGCCTCCGTGGCATACGCTCAAACCCCGGCAGCCAAGGCACCGGCCGGTAACTGTTATTCAGATTGGTACTCCATTTTCAAAGATCGGGGTGCAAAGCCTATTCCGGATGGAATGCAGGAGGTTATAATCGCTTTCCGCAGCGCCAACTATCAGGAATGCTTTCTCGGAAAAATCGATATCCTGGGTGGTAAGGTTAACGGGCGACTTCAGGTTCAAAAAACCGATGGCACATATGAGGAGTGGGATAAGCGCGTTCACGAAACCTACTTCGACAGCAATGGCAGCATGAAAAATGAAAAGTTGCTGGAAATTCACAATGGCATGACAGCCGAGTTTCTGGTGACAGAAGGTGAGTACGCGCGGTTGTTTTTCTATAAGTACGTGGCTGATAAGCCAAAAGCAAACAAAAAAGCACCTTCACCGGCTGCGCTGGTCAAAAACTAACAGCAGGTAATTTCTGCATTGACGAAACCCATCCTCCCCGGGGGATGGGTTTTTTCGTTTTAAGCCCGCCAGCCCTTCCTGAGGGTTAACATGACCGTGGAACTGCCCCAAAACGTTTTTGGGAGTTAACGTCTTCGGCCACCACCGCCAGCACGCGTGGCCCCACCGCCACCGCGGTAATTACCTCCAACATTGCCCCCTCGGTTCATGTTGCTGAAGTTTGAATTGTTCTGAGAGCTTCTTTGCCGGTTCTCATAATCGCGGTTCATGTTACCCGGTTGGCTGCCGGTTGACTTCCAGTTGTTTCCCTCGCGCTGATTCCAATTCCCACCGTTATCGCGCTGGTAGACATTTCCATTACGGTCGGAATACACATTGTTATCTTTCCGCGGTCCGGCATTAGCCGGTTGTGTTGAGGGTTGCTGGCGGTTTGCGTTTACGGCCTGATCGCGTCTGGGGCCAGGCTGATTGCGCTTGACATCGCTCGTGGTTACATCATTCCTGCGATTGTAAATATTGTTCGACCGATCGATGTTGATGTTGACGTCTCCATTAATATACGTGGGACCGCGGCCGCCATACATTCCTCCGCGATACGGAGGATAGTAAGGCGGGCGGTGATAGGGCGGCCCCCAGTAACCACCACCACCATACATGCTAAATGAAAACCAACCATAGCTGTAGTGAAAGCCCATGCTCCAGCCCGTCCACGGGTTGTAGTGCATGCTGAATCCATAGGTAACAGGTCGTGGATAGTAATAGGGGCCATACCAGGGTGAGTAATAATATCCGGTGCCATACACGACCGTGGGGCCATACACATAGCAACCCATGTACCCGGGCGTATAACCTACGTAAACCACCGAAGGTGTCGATTGATAAACATAGACATACTTCACGTTATACGCAGGTGAACTGGCTGGAATGCTCTCAACTTCTTTCGGACGGGTGTCGCTTACCGTCCAAGGGCCCTTAGGCGAGGTGGCGATAAACCAAACGCCCTTGTCCACGCAGTAATAGCTTGCTCCCGATTTGATTACGGTGCTGGATGTATTCATGGCAAGCTCCAGCGAGGTGCCGTCTATTTTTTCAAATTTTGGCTCCCCATCGTAGGTCACGGTGGTGGTGGCAGTCTTCCGGTCTACTTTTGCGGTCTGAGGCACCTGGGCATCCCGAATGGCATCGCGGCTGGCGGCCGTACCTGCAACAAAAGCGAGCACATTATCTTTTTCTGATCCTTCCGGGATCTTGGCAAAATCCCCTGGTAGTTTATCTGCCGCAACAAACGCCCAGGGGCCATCGAGTTTCGCACTGCTATACCAGCGACCCGCCAGCAAAACGTAGTAACTCTGGTCGTTGATACTCTTAAAGATATCATCCGTGGAATTGGACACGTATAGCAGACTAGTGCCGGTAATGCTGGCGTACGTTGCCTCACCTGACGATTGAATCAACTCGGCCGGCACCGTGCTGATCCAAACCGCAGGCGGGCCCCCTTCTGGCTTTTGCGTTTTTTCAGTTGACGATTTCTTTAACTGCTGATCTACCGTGGCGATTGCTTTGGGCAGTTGGCTGACCGGAGAATATCCCTCTTTTAGAGAAGCAGAGGCATACCAAAATTGCCCTCCATATAGATAATACTTCTTGTCGTCTGGATTTTCTACGATAAGGAAAGCCGAGTTGATCACCCGCTTCATTTTCAACTGCTCATCGTTTTGAAGCTTGGGCTCGCCATCCATCAGCACCAACGTGGTGGGCGTTTTGGTATAGTAAATAACCGGAGGATCGTTCTTGAGATTTTCGCTGGCAAGCGTTTGCTCCTGCTCCAGGGTGGCGATGACGTCATCCAGGGAACTGGTAAGCCCCCAGGTCGGAATCTCCTTCTCCAGCAGTTGCTTCAGCTTCCCAATTTTTTCATTATCCTCAACGCCCGGCAACTTAACTTCATCGATCGTGATACTCTCCAAAGTAATCATGCGGGTATCCCGATCGGTAAGTATAATGGATGTATACCAAAACACACCAAACAGCGGCTCCGCCCCTGCTTTTTCAACGGCTCCAAAAGCGGCACGTCCCGTGATTTGATTGCCCGTCATCGTTTCGGGCTGGGGCTGATAGACCGTAATGGTAGCGCCACTTTTTGTAACGATCTCCTTGGGCCATTGTGCCCGGGCAACAGAAAAAACAAACAGCAACGCGCAGAGGTACAGTGTACGTTTCATAATGGAACCGAATTAAGGGGAAAGATAAGTAAATTAGCAGCAGCATAGTAAGACCTGAACAACCTTTACCCATCTGCTGCCAAACTCGGGATGAAACTTCGCTCTTTTACCGCAATTCTCATTCTCCTATCAGCAGCAGGGCTGTTTCGATGTTCGCGCGTTGCCCCTCCTGCACCCGAACGTACCCAGGTTGACTCGGTCCTGCAGGTTGGATTGTCTCATCTTAATATCCCCGTGTTTTTTCCGGTTCGAGAGCTTGAAAAGATTGCTAATGAAAAACTGCAGGCCAGGATCTTTGAAGCTCACGTTCCGATTTCCAAGAAAAACGATACCGTTGATCTGGCCATCAGTCGTTTCAAACCTCTGTCGTTAGCTTACGATGGCAAGCGCGGTATCACGTACGTTGTGCCCTTGCAGGTAGATGGCATGCTGCGAAGCCGTGTTGCCGGTATCAAAATTCAGAATAAGATACCCATCACAGCCCAGGTGTTGCTCACGCTCTATTCTGATTTGTACCTGGACAACGATTGGAACCTGAGCCCAAAAACAAAATTGATAAATCTGGAGTGGGTACAAGAACCCCGTGTGAATGTAGCCGGAATCAAAGTCAATTTGACGGGGCCATTAGAGAAAGCTCTCCGGAATAACGAAGACAAACTCACTACAAAGCTGGACCAGACCGTCCGGGAGTCAGCCCCGATCAGGCGCTCTGTTGAAAAGCTGTGGCGCGACATTCAGAAGCCGATCCGGATCAACCGAAAAATAGTACCCGCCTGGCTAAAGGTCGATGCTGATGACATGAACGCCCGGTTATTTTTTCATTCAAAAGATACGTTGATTCTGGAAGTTGGCTTAGCGGCCCGAATACGAACCTTGCTTGATTCCGCTAGCGCACCGGTAACGAAAAAAGCCCTACCCAATTTTAAGAGAAAGCCCGAGAATAGTCCCGGCCTGTCGGCATCAGTTAAAGTAACGTTGCCGTTCGATAAGCTCAACGAAGTACTGCACCGCGTTACCGATACCATGCGCATTGCCTTCCAGGGGCGCGAGATTCGCATAAAGGAAGCTGAAGTTTATGGCACCGACACGGGCGTTGCCGTCCGGCTGGCGCTTCGGGGTGATCTACGGGCGGAGGTCTACCTGCGCGGCACGGTGGGCTTCGACTCCGTTGAGAATCGGGTGACCATTCAGAACTTTGCCTTTGATGTAAATTCCGATCAGGCGTTGCTCTCCGCAGCCAACTGGCTTGCACACGATGTCATTATTGATAAACTGCAACCCTACTTATCGCTGCCGATGAAACACACATTTGATGCGCTGCCGGATCTGATCACCAAAGGAATCGAAAAGGGAAAACTGGGCTCTAAAATCAACGTCTACATTCCCAACTGGGAGGTGGCGGTGGATCAAACACTGATCACCCGGAATGACATTCAATTGATCCTGCAGGCCCGCGGGCTGATAGCTGTTGGGTTGGAGGAAGGGCTTTTTGAAAAGAAAAAAGCTTCTCGCCCGTGAAAAAGAGGTAACTTTCGAAGTCAGTTTGTTCTTGAAAAAAAATCTGGCCTCTCAACGCTACATCCAGTTGCTGCTGCTTGCAGCTTGCACCGCTTTATTGCCTGTTACTGTTGTTGCCCAGGTGCCGGCCGACACGTGCCGTGCTACCGATCTCGCGGAAGTCATTCGAAAATGGCGTAAGCGCCCGGCACCAACCCAGGAAAGAGCCGGTTCATTGATGTTGATGCCGATCATCGGCTCTAACCCCGCCACCGGATTTATGGTTGGCGTGGGTAGCCAATTTGCGTTTAAAATGCCAGAGTCGCGTTTGTATTCGTTTCTCAGCGGAAGCCTTCAGGCCACCACTAAGAATCAGTACATCGTGATGCTGAAAAACAATGTGTACACCCGCAGAGAGCGCTTCTTTCACACGGGCGATTGGCGATTCATGATTTACTCTCAGCCCACCTACGGCCTGGGCACCAACGCGCCAGAGGGAGGCATTCTCGATTATCAGTTCAGTCTGGCCGGGGAACCCACTGAAATTGACTCACTCGCCCAGCCAATGAAATTTGATTTTGTTCGCATTCACCAGACCATGGGAATACGGTTAAGAGAAGGAGTTTACCTGGGCCTCGGTTATCATTTTGACGGGTATTTTCGGATCCGTGACGAGCGGTTGCGATTGCCCCCCGGTGACTCGCTGATTACCTCTCATTATGCCTACAATACGGTATACGGGTTTAACACTGAGAACTACTTCATCTCTACCGTGCATACCTCCATCATCGTGGACACTCGCGACAACATGCTTCAGCCGCAACGCGGGTACTACTTAAATGTGGGGTGGCGAGGTGGTTTTGAGTTTATCGGCAACGAAAAAAACGTGAACCTGTTCCAGGGCGAGTGGCGAAGTTTTCATGGCCTTTCCCGGAAAAACCCGGGCCACCTGATAGGCGTGTGGCTTTTGGGTACCTTCACAAAAAAAGGTGACTTTCCCTACCTCACCTTGCCGGCTACCGCCTACGACCAGCGCAGCCGCGCTGCCCGGGGATATACACAGGGCCGCTTTCGCGGACACCAGTTTGTCTATTCGGAAATCGAATATCGGTTTCCCATTTCAAGCTGCAACCGACTGTGGAGTGGCGTGGTGTTTATCAACGGCACCACGGCAAGCAATGAATTTCAAAATCTCGGTTTGTTTGATGCCGTTAAACTTGGGTATGGCGCGGGCTTGCGCCTGATGCTGGACAAGGACTCGCGCACCAATCTGGTGATCGATTACGGCTGGGGTGAACGGTCGAGCGGGTTTTACCTGGCGGTATCCGAAACGTTTTAGCCGCAATATCCAATTGTAATCCCATTTTGCTTTTTGAATGCGAAATGGAAAAAACAAAAGAGCACCCCTAAGAGTGCTCTTTTTGCATTTTTAAACCTGAAACCTGTTACTTACTAAAAACAAAGCCTACGTTCAGCGTCAGGTACGACTGCGACTTATCAAGATCACCTGCCTGAAATCCGTTTACGTACTTAACGCCCACCAGCAAGGCAGTAGAATCGTCAACCGAATACTGGATGCCAATTTCCGGCACCACTGAAAAGTGCCACGCATCCTGCTCAAGTGTGTACAGGCTCATATCGGTATTGCGCAGTGTGTACATTGTTCCGGCCCCAAGTCCAAAGTAGGGATTCAGGTCTTCGCCCGGCTTAAGGAAATACGTTCCACTTAATAAAACCGGAAATTGATTGCTGTACCGATACTGCTTGCCACTGAGCGCCTGGTTATCTAACGAATAGGTACCATAGGCCTTCTCTTCGTAGAAAACATTCCAACCGGCTGTGAAGCCCACACCAATGTTAGGTTGAACCAACTTGCGGTAATCAACCGAGATGCCGCGGAAACTGGTCTTGCCAACAAAATCACCCAAATCGCCCAAACCAAATCCCACCGAATAGGTAACCGCAGTCTGGCTTTGCGCCCAGCTAAACTGAAGCGCACCCAGCAAAATGAAAACAAAAACGAATGACTTTTTCATGTTGTACCGGGGTTATTTGGTGTTGAGGTAAGGAGACTGTGTAAATGCCTGGTCGATTGCAGCCGTAACCCGGCTGACATCGTACACGCCTGTGTATAGTCCATTGGCCGCGGCCACCCAGACGGCAGGCGTTTCGCGGATGGGAGACTCTGAGTTCGGATCAGCCATGGTCATGATCAGCGACCCGGTGGTGTAACTGCTCACGGTATAGTACGGGGGGTAATACCATCCCCAGGAACCTCCGTACCAGCCGCCATACCACCAATCGTACCAATAACTATAGTAATACGTAGTGGATGTCGTTGCGGCAGGCGTAAGCACCATATCCGGTTGGTTGAGCAAAGTCGGTGTTACCTTCGTCCAGCCGTTGGCCGTCATGTTGCGCTCAATGGCCTGGAAAATCGGCTGCGCAAAAACATCCTTCATATACACGTACGTGGTATCGCCATTCTTGATTTTTACATCCGTAACAATCTTATCAGGCATGGCATAGGTACCCCTCGATTTGAAGTCGAAGTTGTCATCGAACGTGGTGTACACCACATCCAGATCTTCGGCAAACTGGGGGCCTGCCGGGTAACAACCCCACAGGCTCACCGCGAGGATTATTATCCAGGTTATCTTTTTCATAATTTGTAGCTTTAAAAATCGGCTGCAAGTAACACAAAAAGTCAGTTCATTTACATAGTAACCAACTCCCGGCCTAAACGGTAACGTTCAATGCAATCCCAACAAAATCATTCATCAAACCTGGTTGTGAATTATGCCATTCAACTCCTTGCGTTGGCCCTGGTGCTGGTGTGGTGCTTCCGGATTCTCGAGCCATTCATCACCCTCCTGGTTTGGGGAGGTGTACTGGCGATTACGCTTTACCCAATTCATCAAAAACTGGCTGGGCGACTGAAAAACCGGGGCGGACTGTCAGCAGTTATCGTCACGGTTTTGCTCGCCCTGATTATCCTGGGGCCCGCGGTGTGGCTGCTGATTGCTACGGTTGAAGAGTTTCGCCTGCTGGGAGAATTGTACCGGGCAGGCACGCTTCATGTACCCCCGCCCCCGGAAACCGTTAAATCATGGCCGATGATCGGCTCCACGCTTTTCACCTACTGGTCTCAGGCAGCCACCAACCTGACAGCATTGGTGCATGACAACGCTGAAACCGTGAAAGGCTTGTTACTTCAACTTTTCGATCTTCTGAAAAATACAACCACGGGGCTTCTGATGTTCCTGCTATCCATTATTGTCAGTGGTGTTTTCCTCGCGTATGCGCAGCCGATCGGTTCGTTCCTTCACCAGATGCTGGTAAAAATCGCAGGCTCAACGGGTGAAACGATGACAGCTGCTGCCGAGGCAACCGTTCGAAATGTAGCCAAAGGCGTTCTTGGAGTGGCCATCATACAGTCCATTCTCGCAGGCATTGGCATGGTGCTGGCGGGTATTCCATTCGCAGGCTTATGGATCCTGATCTGTCTGATACTGGCGATTGTTCAGGTTGGCATGCTGCCGGTAACCATTGGTGTCATCGTTTACACGTGGGGGCATGATAGCACGTTGACCGCATCGCTGCTCACCGGCTGGATGCTGTTTGTGGGCATAATTGATAATGTTTTGAAGCCCATCCTGCTGGGCAAGGGAGCCCCTGCCCCCATGATGGTTGTTTTTCTTGGCGCCATTGGAGGATTTCTGATGTCGGGTTTTATTGGATTGTTTACGGGCGCAATTGTACTTACGCTCGGATACAAACTGGTGATCAGCTGGCTGAATGCCCAGCCGGCCACGAACCCGGAAGCGAAAGATCAGGGCTAAAAAAGAAAACCGCTTACAGAAGCGGTTCTCAAAATCTCGTGACTGTTTACCTGATCAGTCTAACTGGCCGATGAACGGGATGTTCTCCAAAATGGCAGCACGAATTTCAGACAAGAAGTAAGCTTCAATCTGATAGAACTGAGCTGCTGCTTTTACGCCAGCCGCCTTCTCCATCTTCTTATGATAACCTGCAATCAGTTTATCATTGGCAGCACCCAATGCAATGGTCTCTTTTACTATCTGAGAGGTCGCAGCATCGTCCATGGTTGTGTAGGTGGCCGCATACTTTTCCAACAACGCGATTCGCTTCTGACCAAGTTCCTTGCGTTTGGCCTCATACTCATCGTACAATTTCCAGAACGCGTCCTTCTGAGCACCCTCCAGTTTGATAAAATCCGCCACAATTATTTTCTTCTCCTTACCGAAGATGGACTGAATAAAATCAACATCTTCTTTGTTGGACTGCGCAAAAGCTGAGGCAGAAAGGCAAAGTGCCGCGAACAGGAATAACTTCTTCATAATTATAGTTGCATTTTTGGTTTGGGTGGCGAAGATACAAGGCCTTCCAGAAAAGCGCAAGGTTCAAGGGCTATGATCTACGTTTTGACGATTTGACAATCCTTTTAGTTCACCAAAACTTCAGGAATCACTACCTTGCAGCACAATTACCCATAGTATCATGACAAAATTCAAACTTACCCTTTTGGCCACATTGGCATCGCTGTCGTTCTTGTGGGCGCAGCCGTCTATAACTCTCCTGACTTTTGAAAGCTATACTTTTGCCGACAAATTCGATACGGAGTACGGCACTGGTAAAATCGGGGATGGCTTTCAATGGGGCGGTGGCCTTGAATTCGGGCTTACGGAAACCGCGGCCGTAGAACTTATTTATCAAAACATGAAAGCCAATGTTGACTACCAGGGGTTTGACGGTCGATACAGTGGTAATGTAGGGTTGAACTACATCATGTTGGGCGGCACGCGCTATGCACCTCTTAGCGATAAAGTTAGCGGCTTCGGCACAGCCAATTTGGGCGTGGGCTGGTCCAACCCGGATGAATCTCTCCGGTCGGAGAGCGTTACCAAGTTTTCGATTGGTGGTCGTATCGGTGTTCGCATCCAAGCCTCTGAAAAAATCAGCTTACGGTTGCATGCCCAGTTGTTTTC
>JBKCJM010000056.1:0-217401 GCA_046301755.1 Cyclobacteriaceae bacterium | reverse complement strand
GGCCGGCACACTCTTCGCGGTGCTCCTTGGTGCTGATGGGTTGAATGCACTGGCCACGCACTGGGCGCCCAACCTTTTTGTCTTTGTCATCTTTATCGTTTTTGCGCGTTCGGTCCTGGGCCTTTTTGAGATTAACGCGCCTCATCAACTGGTCAACAAAGTTGATCAGCAAGCCGAGAAGGGTGGTTGGGGCGGCATCTTCTTTATGGCCGCAACGTTGGTGCTGGTATCGTTCTCGTGCACCATCCCCATTGTGGGCAATGTTGTGGTGATGGCGGCCGGGGGACAGGTCATCAAGCCGGTGCTGGCCATGTTGTTCTACTCGCTGGCCTTTGCATTGCCCTTTACACTTTTTGCGATTTTCCCGGAATGGATCAAATCGTTGCCGAAGTCAGGGGGGTGGTTAAACACGGTAAAAGTGACATTGGGCTTTCTGGAACTTGCCTTGTGCCTGAAATTTTTCAGCATTGCCGACCAGGCCTACCACTGGGGCTTGCTGGATCGCGAAGTGAACATCGCGATCTGGATCGTGTTGTTTGCCCTGCTGGGTTTCTACATCCTGGGCAAAATCCGCATGCCGGGCGATACGCCTGTAGAGCGTGTGACCGTACCGCGGCTGCTCATTGCTACTTTTATTTTCTCGTTCGTGTTGTACCTGATCCCCGGTATGTGGGGCGCGCCACTCAAAGCGCTTGCCGGGTATCTTCCTCCTCAAAACACACTGGATTTTGATCTGGTTGCCATGACGCGCAGCCAGCAGGAAAAGGACATGTGCGATGAACCGCGTTTCTCGGATTTTCTCCATCTGCCGCACGGCTTGCAGGGGTACTTCGATTACCAGCAGGCGCTGGCTTGTGCGCGGGAGCAGAAGAAGCCGCTCTTTATTGACTTTACCGGGCACGGCTGTACCAACTGCCGGGAGATGGAGGCGGTTGTGTGGAGCGACCCGCAGGTGTTGCAACGGCTGCAGGATGATTTTGTCGTAGTAGCACTTTATGTTGATGATAAAACGCAATTGCCCGAGTCCGAGTGGTACACGTCCTCGTACGACAACAAAGTGAAAAAGACCATCGGCAAGCAAAATGCCGACCTGCAGATTCGCAGACTTGAAAACAATGCGCAGCCGTTCTACGTGCTGGTAGGTGCCGATGAACGCGTGCTGGCCTGGCCGTACGGATACGACCGCAGTGTGGAGGAGTTTGTGGCATTTCTGGAGCGCGGCAAGAAAAAGTATAAGGAGTTGTATCCGTAGTTGTTGCCAACCCCAGTTACACGAATGTTTATATTTGAGTGATGAAGCAGATTTGGATTGGCGCGGTAGCCGTGGCCTCGGCCGGTGTGATGGTGCTCTCCTGCCAGTCCGATAGCGAGAAACCCCTTTCATCGTTCGATCTCATCCAAACGCGCATACTCAACGTCAATTGCGCGATCTCGGACTGCCACCAGTCGCGCAGCGATGCCACCTTTGCGCAGCACAATTTGCTGCTCGGCACATCCGATGCCTACAACCAATTGGTGAACGTTATGCCGAAGAACGCGAATGCCGCCAATGATGGGTTGCTGCGCGTGAAGCCCTTTGAATCGGAAAAGAGTTTGCTCTATCATAAACTGCACCTGGCCGATAACGGTCATCACATGCAGGATTATGGTAACCCCATGCCCTTGGGTCTGCCTCTGCTCTCGCTTGGGCAGGTAGAATTCATCCGCAGGTGGATTGAAGCGGGCGCACCCCGCGAAGGCAGAGCCGTGGAAGACGAAACGCTGCTAGACGACACCACTCCGCAGCCCGAAAACTTTGAGCCCCTGCCGCCACCGGCTCCGGGCACAGGCCTGCAATTTACGTTGGGGCCGTTTGCCGTGGCACCCAAGTTTGAACGCGAGTTTTTTGTGTATAAACCGCTGGGCAATACGACTGAAATATTTGTGAACCGCGTAGAGATTAAAATGCGGCAGAACAGCCATCATTTTTTGCTATACGATTTTGAAAGCACGTTTCCCGTGTCGTCCCGCCCGGCCTTTAATGTTGTGCGCGACATTCGCCTGCCCGATGGCACGTTGAATTTCCCCAACATGTTGCCCATGCTCTACCACGTGTACGTGGCGGGGGCACAAACCACCTACTCCGACTTTCAGTTTCCTCCCGGTGTGGCGTTGCGTATGCCCGCCAACATGGCGCTGGATTTCAACAGCCACTACGTGAACAAAAGCCCGGTGGAAATTCAGGGCGAAGTGAATGTGAATATTTATACTACGCCTGCCGCCAACGTGCAAAAGGAGGCGCGCACGCTCAACCTGGGCAACAACAGCTTCAGCCTGCCGGCCAAAGCACGTACCACCATCAGCAAGACATACCTGATGGAGGACAAGACGTACATTGTGTCACTCACCTCGCACACGCATCAATTGGGGGAAAAGTTTGTGATCAAAATCAAGAACGGGCCGCGAGATGGCGAAGTGGTGTATACGAGCACCGACTGGCACCACCCGCTGGTAGTCAACTTTGCAACACCGCTGGTGCTGAGTGCCGGAGAGGGCCTCACGAGCGAAATCACCTACAACAACACAAAAGACCGGGTGGTCAGCTTTGGGCTGACAAGCGAAGACGAGATGGGAATTATTTTTGGTTACTACTACGAAGACTGAGCTCCGACTGCAATTCCTGAAAGTCAGTTGACTTTTTTCTTTCGACACGAAAGATCAAAAATATTTAAACTTGAAGTTCGTTAGTCCCTTTCAATGAACTGGTCGCGGAAATCGGTTGCTCAAGCATTGCTGACGATGTCGGCCACTATTGTAGTCGGTCTCTTCGGCTTATGGCTGTTTGAGTCAGGTTTGCAGGCCGGGCCTGCTCCCCCGGCCCCTCCGCAGCCGGAGCCTGACTCGGTGCGCTGGGCACGTTTGCCCAAACCTGAGTTTGTTGAGGGGCTGCTGGCCAACGGTCTTCTTCATCACCGCGATACCGTGGACAAAAATCAACGGTTTACCGATTTGCTTCGCGGATATCACGTATCTGAGGTTGCCTGGGCTCAGCTGAATCAACTCAATCGGAAAACATTTGACTTTCGCAGAGTAACGACCGGAAAGAAATACACCGTGCTGTACCAGCCGGATTCGCTGCGCTCGCTGCGGGCACTTGTTTACGAGCCGAGCGAGATTGAGTATGTGATCTTTCATTTTGGCGATTCACTTCGCGTGGAGGCTTGTCATCGCACGGTTGATGTAGTGGAAAAGAGTGTTGCCGGTGTTATCGTCAGCACGCTGGCCGAGAGTTTGAGTGACCAGGGCCTTTCGCCCGAACTCACCAATCGGTTTGTGGATGTCTTTGCGTGGCAGGTGGATTTCTACCATCTGCAAAAAAACGATCGGTACAAAATAATTTATGAAGAAGAGCAGGTGGCCGGCCGCACCATCGGCATAAGGGGAATCACCGGTATTTACTTCGAGCAGAACCATACCCGGTACTATGCTTTTGCTTTCGATCAGGGTAATGGCATAGACTATTTCGATGAGCAGGGAAACAGTCTCCGGAAGGCTTTTCTCAAATTTCCCATTGAGTTCACGAGTATCAGCTCACGGTTTTCAAAAAGAAGATTTCATCCCATCGAGAAGGTATTTAAGCCACATTTGGGTACGGATCTTTCGGCACCCAAGGGCACCCCCATTCGTTCCGTGGGAGATGGCGTAGTGGTTGAAGCCAGGTACAACTCGCGCAGCGGCCGGTATGTTAAGGTCAAGCATAACGATACTTACACCACGGGCTACCTGCACATGTCAAGAATTGCCAATGGGGTTAAATCCGGCATGCGTGTGAAACAAGGTCAGGTAATTGGATTCGTGGGAAGCACGGGCTGGGCTACGGGGCCTCACCTGTGCTATCGATTCTATCGGAATGGTGTGCAAGTGGATGCGCTGAAAGTAAAGCTACCGCCAGCGGAACCTGTTGCCGACCTCCACCGCCCGCAATTCGACAGCATCAAGATGGCCGTAACACGCAAGCTGGATCAGGTCACCTTTTCAACTGCAGTTGACCTGGCGGGCAATTGATCTCTGTTTTTTTAACTTACATTTTACCGGGCTACGGTAACTAATGGTAATTTTATTTCGTTGGGAGATTGATATGCGTGCGCTGCTCTTCATTTGCTGCTCTTTAACAATGGCCGGTGTTGCCCACGGGCAGCAGCGCGTAGCCGTGGTCATGAGCGGTGGCGCGGCCAAGGGAATTGCTCACATCGGGGTATTGAAGGCGTTGGAAGAAAATGAAATCCCGATCGACTACGTAGTGGGCACATCCATGGGTGGAATTGTGGCAGGCTGTTATGCGGCTGGCATGAGCCCCCAGCAAATTGAGGAAATCGTGCTTTCCGATGATTTTTTAAACTGGGTGAATGGAAGACCCGAGAAGGGCCACAATTACTACTTCCACCGCGATGACGACAATGCCAGCTTCCTCAAGCTTAATCTCTCGCTTGATTCGCTCTTCAACGTTCAGTTTAATTCTGCCATTGCCAAAGACCTGTCTTTGAATTTTGCGCTGGCGGAAAAACTGGCGCAGCCATCGGCTGTAGCCAACAACAATTTCGACAGCTTGTTTGTACCGCTACGCGTGGTGGCGGCCGATGTGTTTACGCAGACCGAGGTTGTTTTGCGCAGCGGAGTGTTGAGCGATGCCCTGCGCGCGACCCAGACCGTACCTTTTTTCTATTCACCGATCCGCGTTGACGGTAAGTACCTGTTTGACGGAGGGGTCTACAACAACTTCCCCGTAGATGTTGCCGAACGCGACTTTCGGCCAGATGTGGTCATCGGCAGTAACGTGTCGTCCAAATTGTATCACGAATACCCCTATGGGGAAGATGATGCGTTGATTTCGCGCTCACTCCTGTATATGTTGCTGGATAAGTCTGATCCCGGGCAGGTGCCGGATTCGGGTGTGTACATACAGCCTCCCATCGATGGGTACACAGCTTTTGATTTTGCGAAGGCACGCGCCCTGATCGACAGCGGCTACCGGCAAACGCTGCGCCAAATGGACGAGATCAAAACGAAAGTACAAAGACGTGTGGCGTGCGATGAAGTGGCCGTACTCCGCAACCGCTTTAACAGCCGGATGAAACCATTGGAGGTAGGCGAACTTCAATACGATGGGTTTAATAGTCAGCAGCAGCGTTTCATCAACCGCTTCTTTCGGAATGGAAAGCGGCCATTATACTATACCGATGTGAAAACCGGGTATTACAACCTGGTGACCAATCCGTATTTTCATAACATTTATCCCAGTTTTGGTTTTGATACTTCGCGCCAGCAGTATAGCTTTAAAATCGCACGAAGACCGCAGAACAATTTTCAGGTTGATTTTGGAGGCGTTATCGCGTCCCGCAGCATAAGCAATATCTTTCTGGGTCTCAACTACTATAACTTCAACCGGGCACTCACGCATTTTCAGGGAAATTTCTCGACCGGCAGCTTTTATAAGTCGGCAAGCCTTATTGCGCGCATGGACTTACCGAACTTCGGCCAGTTTTACCTGCAGCCCGAGGCGGTCTTTAATAGTTGGGACTTCCTTGAGGGCCGCGACCTGGTGGTGCAAAAGTTCAAGCCCACTGTTCTTGACCGGATTGACCGCAGGTTGGGTGTGCGTGTTGGAATACCGGCCGGTAAGCAGTTTAAGACAGAGGCTTATGGATTTTACATCAGCAATACAGACGAATACACCGATGCCGAAGTGCTGTCGTCAACCGACACGCTGGATGTCATGCGGCTACGGGGTTTTCGGGCAGGCGTTTCATTTGGCACCAGCCAGTTAAACCGCAAGCAATATGCTTCGCGGGGGCGCGCTTTCCAGCTCTCCCTCGATTGGTTTGACATGACCGAGATTTTTGAGCCAGGCAACACGTCCTTGCTTACCGAACCCGGAAGAACAGATCACCGGTGGTGGCGCGTCAACCTGATGGCAGAGCAATACTTTAACCTGGGGGTTTATTCCACAGGGTATCTGCTGCAGGGTACATTTTCAAACCAACAGGTTTTTGCGAACTACACCGGCACCGTTATCAACGCACCGGGTTTTTTTCCAATTCAGGACAGCCGCACGCTCCTGCTACAAAATTTTCGCAGCTTCAATTTTGTGGCCGGGGGCTGGCGCAACGTATTCTCGTTGGCTAAAAGTCTTGACCTGCGGGTGGAGGGCTATTTGTACAAGCCGATTGAGAGCATCGTGAAGGCTGATAATCAGGAGGCCTCCATCACCACCGATGTTACGCAGGTTTACTTTGCCGGCACCGCGGGACTGGTTATGCATTCCACCGTGGGCCCCATCAGCCTGAGCGTAAACTACTACGATGACGATGAAAATCCTCTCGGTGTGCTCCTTCACGTTGGTTTTCTCCTGTTTAACAAGGCCTCCACGGACTAAACCCTGCACAATTTTTAACATCTAACTGCGACCTGGGCCTCGGTTCCGTTTTTTTAGCTATGTTTAAAGTTCGATTGGTAACCTTACTGTTTTTTTGCCTATGAAGCGACTTATACTGGTGGTTTTCGTAATAGCCGCTCCCCTTTTTGCCCATGCTCAGACCGTTCAATGGGCATCTAAAGTGATTGAATTCTCCTCTGAGCTCACACCTGTACAATATTCTGCTGAACAGGCGTTAGGCAAACCCAATGTGTTGCCGGCCGGTGGCCAAAATCCTAATGCCTGGACCCCCGATAAACCCAAGCGAAGCGAATACATCAAGTTGGGGTATGCAAACCCGATTCAAATCCGCCAGATTGCTGTGGCAGAATCATATAATCCGGGTGCGTTGTTCCGGGTTTACCTGTATGACGAAGCCGGAAAGGAATACCTCGTGCATTCTTTTAATCCCCAGCCGGTGCCCCTGCAGGGCCGCATGCTCAATATTGTGGTAGATAAAACTCCCTATAAGGTTACGGCCGTCAAGTTGATGTTCGAGGGTGTAGTACTCTCCGATTACTTTTCCATTGACGCAGTCGCCATTTCCGATTCAGATATTCGCATTATTCCGGATATCGATACCCCCGAACTCCTTGCCAAGGGGCTTGAGATTGAGCGGTTGGATGAGAAAGTGAATAGCACGTCAAGCGAATTGAATCCGCTCCTTTCACCGGATGGCAAAACACTTTACTTCAGCCGAAAAAATCACGAAGGAAACATAGGGGGAGTGAACGATAAAGAAGACATCTGGTATTCAGAGCTGGGAGCAGACGGGAAGTGGCAACTGGCCGAGAATATGGGGCCGAAGTTCAACAATGCAGGCCCCAACTTTGTCAACTACGTTGGCACGGCTACCCCCGATGGAAAGTCAGTGCTCATGCTGGTGGGTAACCGCTACCTCGATAATGGTAAAATGCTTGCCGGGGTTTCGATGGCGGACAATGTTGGGGGTAGTTGGACCGAGCCCAAGGCGCTGGATATTGAGAATGACTACAACTTTAACGAGCGCGCCAACTACTTCATGACCAATACGCGAAAGGCGCTGCTGATGTCCGTGGAACGTGAAGATTCCCGAGGCTCCCGCGACTTGTATGTGAGCTTTCCGAAAGAGGGAGGAAAATGGACTGAGCCACTCAACCTGGGGGCAGTTATCAATACTGCAGGTGAGGAGTCGGCTCCCTTCCTGGCCAGCGATGACAAGACGTTGTATTTCTCGTCAACGGGTTTCAGCGGCTTTGGCATGGCCGATATTTTTGTGAGCACCCGCTTGGACGACACCTGGACGAACTGGAGTGCGCCCGAGAATCTTGGCTCAGAAGTTAACTCCAAGCTGGATGATCTCTTTTTCAACATCCCTTCCAACAGCGACTATGCGTATTACTCGCGGGGCATGGATCCCGAGAATCTCGATATCTTCCGTTTGAAGTTGCCCCTGTTCAAAGTTCCTGAGCCCGTTATTGTTGTCAAGGGTAAGCTGGTGGATGCGAAGACAGGCGAGCCGGTTGGTGCCAAAATCGTATACGAGCGTCTCTCCGATGGCAAAGTGGTGGGCGAAACCTTCTCCGATCCGCGAACCGGAGAGTATGAAATTCATTTGCCGGGTGGCGAGCTCTACGGCTTCCGGGCCGAAGAGAAAAATCATATCTCGTCTTCGCAAAATCTGGATTTGCGCGATTACAAGTCAGACGCGACCATCACGGGCAAGGATGTAACCCTGGAGCCGATTCAGGTGGCTGTTGTTGATACCAACGTGACCATTACGCTGAACAACATTTTCTTCGATTTTGATAAGGCAACATTGAAGTCGGAGTCGTTCGTAGAGCTTGATCGCATAGTGGCACTGATGAATGAGCGACCGACCATGCAGGTGGAAATCTCTGGCCATGCCGATGCCACCGGTCCTGAGAATTATAATCTTCAGTTATCGGGTCGCAGGGCGAATTCTGTATCGGCCTACCTCGTGAAAAAGGGTATTGCACAGGATCGCATTACCACGAGTTTCTTTGGGGAGACGAAACCGATTGAATCGAACACAACCGTTGAAGGCCGCAGGAAGAACAGGCGTGTTGAATTCAAGATTGTTAAGCTGTAGAAATTGGAAAATATGCGCGGTACCTTATTGGCTCTCGGTTGGCTAGTTAGTATTTCGTCTTTTGCACAAACCGATACGCTTGTGTATGCCGTAGGCAAGATCACCAATGCCCTTACAAAAGAGCCGGTAAACGCAAGAATCACGTATCAGAGCTTGCCATACGGTAGCAAAGTAGGGCTTCTGCAGGGCAACACATTTTCGTTCCCACTGTACGATAACGAAAAGTATGAATTAACCGTAGAGGCTTCCGGGTATGCCCGCGCCCGGTATATGATTGATCCGGCCGAAGCGAATGGGGAACGTAAAGTTGTTCGCGATATTGAATTGGTAGTCCCCCAGTCCGCCATGGGTCATGCCGAAACTGTTCACACCGTAGGCAAAGTCATGCGCCTCGACAACCTGATCTTTGAAATTGGGAAGGCCAAGATTGACCCCTCATCGTACGCTGAACTCGATGAAGTCGTACAGATGATGCGCAACAATCCGAAAATGGTGATTCAGCTCGAGGGGCACACGGACGTGCGTGGTGATCCCAAAAAAAACATGGAGTTGTCGCAACAACGGGTAACTGCCGTGCGTGATTATCTGCTGAAGAAGGGCGTTCACAAGGGAAAGGTGAGAACTAAAGCGTTTGGCGGCACTCAGCCTATTTCGCGCGAGAACACGGAAGAGGCTCACAAGCTGAACAGACGGGTAGAGGTTCGGATTCTGGAAAACTGATCGCTAGAAACGAGCAGCCACGTCAAGTTGACGGCTCAGCAGCACGGCATGAAATTGCCGCACAAACTTTAATCTTCTTTCCTCGCTCCACGTTGCATCCTCGGCCACGGCCGTGAGAAGCAGCGCGCCTAACCCTGAAAGCCGCGGTGAGTGATAGCCTGCCGAAGCCTTTTCGAGTGCAGTGGCGCAACCCACCCAGTCTTGTTTGTTGAAGCACACAACGGCCCGATTGTAATGATGAAGATTGCGTAGCTGGCCTGGTTTCACTTCTGCCAGCAGGGCATCGGGGAATTCAAACTGCACTTTTTCTGAGCTTTCCTGGGGTCCCTGCAATTGGTAGTGAAGCAATCGCTGATCGATTTCATTTGCACCTGAAACGAAGCCGCGGTACCGATCGGTAGTTTCGAGCAACACATCTCCTTCGCTTGTTTGGGCAATAAGTACAATGTGATGGTTTGTTTCAATCACGCGAAAATCAATGCCCAACTCGGAGAAGACAGCGGCATACAGCGAGGTGGCAGTCAGGCAATTGTAGCGACCACGCTGGAACAGTTCACGAAAATTCACCTGCGCTTCATAGTTCCTCAGGAACTGGCGATGAACCCGGCCAAAAGCATAATGAAGAAAGGCTTTCTCGGAATGGCTCTGCGATTGCTTTTCCCGGAGATGATCGACCAGCTTACCAAATTGATGTTGCACCTGTGCAATATCTTCGCCCCCATCAACCGATGCGAGTTGCGTAAACAGGTTGCCCGGTTGCGCAGCCGCAAGGCCGGACACGAGCACCAGTAACAAAATTGACAGCCGGTTCATTTTAGTAACACTAAGGTAACAATTTGGTAATATAAGGCAATACCGAGGTAACATTTTGATAACATATGGCCAGATATGCTTCGAAAACATTACCTTTTCAACCTGTTATTCCGGAACATGTCGCCCGTTCAATCTCCCACGCTAGATTCCCTCACCGCCCTTTTTGACGCCCAAAAGGCCCGAAGTCTGCGCCTTCGCGTACAGCCGCTGACCGAGCGGAAGAAGTTGCTGCGGGATTTTGAGAAGTATTTTGCTGCCCAGCGCGGCCGCATTCAACAGGCCGTTTTCGCTGATTTTGGCAAGCCGGCCACCGAAGTCGACATGTCGGAGGTGTACCCGGTGCTCACCGAGCTCCGGCATACGCTCGCCCACCTGGAAGAATGGGCTGCACCTGAAGACGTAGACACGCCCATGACCTACCTGGGATCATCATCTGAGGTGCGGTATGAGCCCAAAGGTGTGTGCCTCATTATTTCCCCCTGGAATTTTCCGGTGAACATCTGCTTTGGTCCTCTGGTCTCGGCACTCGCAGCAGGCAATACCGTTTTCATCAAACCCTCGGAATACACGCCCAACACCTCGCGCCTGATTCGCGATATGGTTGCGGAATTTTTCGATGATGACCTGGTGACAGTAGTGGAAGGCGGAGTTGATCAAACACGTGAACTGTTAAAACTTCCGTTCGATCATATCTTTTTTACCGGCAGTCCTCAGGTGGGGAAAGTTGTGATGCGAGCGGCAGCCGAAAATCTCACCTCGGTAACGCTTGAGCTCGGTGGCAAGTCGCCCACGATTATTGATGAAACGGCCAATCTAAGGGATGCTGCCAGGCGCGTGGCCTTTGGTAAGTTCCTCAACAACGGACAAACCTGCATTGCACCGGATCACATCTGGGTGCATGAATCTGTTGCCGAAGAGTGGCAACAACTGCTGGTAGCCGAAGTACGGAAGTTGTTTGGCGAAGGCGGGACGATCAGCGAGAAGAGCCCGAGCTACGGGCGCGTGGTGAGCGACAAGCATTTCAGGCGCCTGCACGAGATGGTGGAGGATGCCATTCAACGAGGCGCCAAAATACTGCTCACAGGCGAACACAATGCTGCCACCCGCTTTATGCATCCGGTCGTGCTAACTCAGGTGCCGCCAGATGCCAGGCTCATGGAAGAGGAGGTTTTCGGCCCGGTGTTGCCTGTCCTTTCCTATCAGAATCTCGATGATGTAATCCGGCATATCAATGCCTGGCCAAAGCCGCTGGCGCTTTATGTCTTCAGCTCAAGCAAAAGCAACCAGGAAAAAGTGCTGCACTTCACGTCCAGCGGTTCCGTGTGTGTGAACGATTGCATCACTCAATACACACATCCCAATCTGCCGTTTGGAGGCGTCAACAACAGCGGAATTGGAAAAGCGCATGGCCGGTACAGTTTCGTGGCTTTCTCGAACGAAAAGCCGGTGTTGCGCCAGAAACGGGGATTCGCGATGCCTTATCTTCTCCACCCCCCTTATACAGAAAGCGTAAAGCGTTCCGTTAACCTTATGTTAAAGTGGTTTTGACGGAAATCCGCGTGGTTGAAAAATCGGGCGGGTAAAGGTTTATGGCGTAATTTTGCTGTCTCCAAAAATTTGTAGCGTATGAAATGGTTCAAGCGTATCCTCGTGGGGTTGGCTGTTCTCCTGATTATCGTGGTGGCTGCTGCGTTCATTGTCCCGGTTGTTTTTAAGGATGACATTAAGAATGCGCTTGACAAAGCCATTGCTGAAAATGTGAATGCCGATGTGGTGATCGATCTGGACAAGTTTAGCCTCTCGGTATTCCGCAACTTCCCGAACATCACAGCTGAAGTTCGCGATATTGGTGTTTTTAACCGGGCTCCTTTTGAGGGCGTGCCGCTGTTTGTCGCCAATCGGTTCGATGTGGAAGTCAACCTGATGGATGTGCTGTTTGGTGATCAACTTTCCATTAAAGGCATCACGCTCGAAAAGCCGCAGATCATGGTTAAAGTACTTCCCGATGGGCGCGCAAACTACGACATCGCCATACCCTCGGCCGATACCGTGCCGGCAGCAGCCGAGGAACCCGCCAAATTCTCCTTGGCTATTGAAAGGTGGCAGATCATTGATGGCGACTTGATTTATGATGATCAGTCACTGGCATTTCGAATGGAACTCAAACACCTGAATCACACCGGTAGTGGCAAGTTCAACGAACAGCAATTTGATCTCGACACCAAAACGCTGGCCGATACGGTTACCGTAGCCTATGGCGGAGTGGAATACCTGACGAACAAGCGCGCGGAGATAGACGCAGTGCTGGGCATCAGCGAAGCATATACCAAATACACGTTTAAAGAGAACACCGCGCGAATCAATGACTTTACCATGAGCTTTGATGGCTGGTTCAAAATGAATGAGAGCGATTATGGCATGGACATCTCATTCAAAAGTCCGGAGAACTCATTCAAAAGTTTGTTGTCGTTGGTGCCGGGCGTTTACACCAAGGACTTTGGATCCATTGAAACCAAAGGTGATCTTGCTTTCGCTGGGTTTGTGAAGGGTACGTATAGTGACACCCGGATGCCAGCGTTCAACCTGGGGCTGAAGGTGACGGATGCGATGTTCAAATACCCCGATCTTCCAACTGCCATCACCAATATTGAAATGGATTTGCTGGTTGACAACAAAACCGGTGTGATCGAGAACACGCTTGTGGATTTGAGAAAGATGCATTTAGATTTTGGAAGTAATCCGGTTGATGCCCGCTTGCTATTCGAAAACCTGAAAGATTACCGGATGGATGGTAACCTTCAGGCCAAACTCAACCTAGCCGAACTCAACAAAATGTTCCCGATTGAGGGCCTGGAAATGAGAGGATTGTTTGGGATCAACGCATCGGCTAAAGGCGTGTACGACAGCGTCCGCAGCCTGATGCCCGCGGTTGATGCTAGTATGAACCTGAGCAATGGTTTTGTGAAGTCCTCGCAGTTTCCGATTCCACTTGAGGATCTGGCCATGGAGGCTGCTGTTAGAAATACCTCGGGGAAAATGGCTGAGACCATCATTGCCATCAACCGGTTTAACATGTTGATGGATGGAGAGAAATTCACAGCTTCGGTGCTGCTGCAGAACCTGAACGATTACACCTGGGACGTTAAAGCCAATGGAGGCATTGATCTGGAAAAAATCACCAAAATATTTCCTCTCGAAGGCATGGCGCTGGCTGGCAAAGTGAAAGCCGATCTTGAGACAAAGGGAAAGATGTCGGACCTGAACGCCCAGCGGTACGACAGGCTCCCGACCAGTGGCAGCGCTTCGCTGACCAACTTCCGTTTTACCTCAGCCGACCTGCCGTACGCGGTTACCATTACGCAGTCAGCGGCCGCGTTTGATCCACGCAAAATCGAGATCAAATCCACAACGGGAACCATTGGCAAGAGCGATTTTACGGTTGCGGGCGCATTGAGCAATTACATCGGCTATGTTTTTGGCAGTGAAACGGTGAAGGGCAATATGAATTTTTCATCAAACATGCTCGACCTGAATGAGTTTATGACGGAAACGGAGGAAGCGACAACCCCGGATTCGGCATCATATGGAGTTATCCCGGTTCCGAAGAACATTGACTTTGTGTTGCACTCCGACATCAAAACCGTGAAGATGATGGACTATACCATCACCAATGCGCAAGGTGATGTTGTCGTTAAGGATGGTGTTGCTAACCTCAACGGTGTAAAGTTCAACCTGTTGGGTGGTGCGTTTGTTATCAATGGAGCATACGATACCCGCGATCTGAATCACCCGAGGTACGACATGGCGATTAAGATCGATAATATGTCGATTCAACAAGCCGCCAGCTCGTTCTCGATCATACAGAAGTATGCACCGGTGGCGGGGCTCGCCACGGGTACATTCAATACCGACTTTAAGATCAATGGTGAGTTGACGCAGGAGATGATGCCCGACCTGGGCACCGTAAATGCTGATGGTCTGATTAAGATTGTACAGGCTGCACTGACCCAATCGAAGCTGGTTGCCGGCATTACGTCACTCACCAAACTGGATGACGCCAGCGAGGTGACGTTGAAAGATGTAGTCATGAGCGCACAGATCAAGGACGGCCGCTTGAGTGTGAAGCCGTTTAATGTGAAGTTTGGCGACTATGTCACAACCGTTAGCGGCAGTTCGGGGCTGGATATGTCGTTGGCATACAACCTGAAAATGATGGTGCCAGCCGGCAAGCTGGGCAGCCAGGTGCAGGGTTTCGTGAACCAGTACGCGGGCACCACCAATTCCACCAGTGAAATTCCGCTGAACATCGGCATGGGTGGTACCTTTACCGACCCGAAGTTTAATTTGCTTGCCAGCGAGCAAACGCAACAGGTGCAGCAAGCTGTTACCGAAGCAGCTCAACAGAAGGGTCAGCAGGCTGTTGATCAGTTATTGAAGGGCGATAAACCGGAGGATGTCGTGAACAACTTGCTGGGCGGAAAGAAGGATACGACAAAAGCAGGGGCTGCGGCAACCGATAGCACAAAGAAGGATGCGGTTAACCAGATCATCAGCAACCCGGAACTCAAAAACAAGCTGAATAATTTGTTGAAAAAGAAAAAGAATAACTGATCCTGTGCGAATTAGTGTAGCGCAAGTTGAGGCGGTTAAGGGTGACTTTAATGCAAATTTGAACGCTCACCTCAGGTGGATGAAAGCAGCCGCGGACACCAGCACAGACCTTCTCATTTTTCCCGAACTCTCGCTCACCGGTTACGAGCCGACACTCGCTGCCGGACTTGCCCTTGATTTGGCAGATACCCGGCTGGATCCGATTCAGGAATGTTGTGACCAGTTTCAAATGAGCGTTGGCGCAGGAGCCCCCATGCGGACGGACACGGGAATCTGCATCGGCATGGTGATCTTTCAGCCGCGACAGGCACGATGGGTATATTCCAAACAATACCTTCACGAAGACGAAAAGCCCTTTTTTGTGCCAGGCCACAATGACTGCGAGGTCGTTCATGAACACCCACGCATAGTGCCCGCCATCTGTTACGAACTTTCAATGCCTGAGCACCGGCAGAGGGCGGTAGAACTCGGGGCGCGGGTTTATGCAGCCAGTATGGTGAAGTCGGTGCGCGGAACTGCCGGTGCGATTGAAACGCTTACCACTTTTGCCCGGGAGAATCGAATTTGGGTGGTGATGGCCAATGCTGTGGGTGTGGCCGATAGCGAGGTATGTGGAGGTGGCTCGTGTATCATTAACCCCTCTGGCGAGCGAGTGGCTGAGCTAGGCCCGACTAAAGAGGGCTTACTTACGATCGGCATCAGGCCGTAACGCCTAGTTAGGGCGAGACTTCTTTCAGAAAGCGATACCGAATGCCCCAGCTTCCGCGCAAAATCCCCGGTTCGCTCGCAATCGGAGCAAGTTCAATGTGAAAGCCCACCTTACGAGATTGAAACGGATACACGTTGACCCCTACCGGCAGCAAGGGGCCTGAGTAGTCCCCGGAGCGTGCACCCAAACCGGCATAAACCTCAACCTCTTCCCTATTAATAATGTCAAATGTAGCGACAAGTTCTACTGACAGTTCATCCAGGAACTGATCTACGCCAACTCGCGGCTCAACTCGGATCCGATTTTTGAATTCGTAATTCACGCCAACAAAAGGCAGGTTTGACTGATGGTAGGCCACACCAAACTGGCCGCAGCTTTGCGGACAGAATCCCAATACAAAAATCACCACGCCAACGAAACCAATGACGATTTGACTCATAGCCGCTCCCTGTTAGTTACCAATTCGCTCTAGCGTTTCTTTCTTGAAGTATCCTTCTTTAATCATCTGCATCAACTGTGCCGGTGAGGGATTAATCTGGTAAAATGTGTCGTCATCGTGCTTGACTTCCTTCACAGGGCCAAACTTGCTAAGTTTTTTCAACAGTGATTTTCGCACTTCATCATTTTGCACATCAAGCATCATGAAGTTAAGATCACCGTTGGGCAGCCGCTGAATAACCCTCAGCACCCATTGGTCATTCGCCTGGAAGTTGACGAAATAATAGTTTTGATGGACCTTCACTACGAGGCTGTCACTGAGGCGCCCCTGGCCCAGCCAGTCGTTTTCATTTTTGTCGCGCAGGTGATAGCCCCAGGGCTCCACAACTATGGTATCTCCTCCTGACCCATCCGACTCGCGCGCCAGGTATTGACCCCGCAATGCCGGTGGTATTTCGGCAACAGACGCGATTCCTTTTGGCTGGGGTTCGGGGAAACTCACCTCCTTGCAGGCGAGTAATAAACCAGCCAGGGTGAAGACAAGCAAACAGCGTTTCATAAGCGGATTGGTGAATATACAACGAAAAACCTCATCGGATTGATACAAAACACGTTGCTATCTTGGGAAAAAAAGCCGCAGGATGAAAACGGTGCGATTGGTATTGGGTAGTGGTGGTGCCCGCGGCATGGCTCATATCGGTGTTATTGAGGAGTTGGAGAAAAACGGCTATCGGATTGTGGAGGTGGCCGGCAGCTCGATGGGGGCCATTGTGGGGGGCATTTATTGCACGGGGCACCTGCCCGAGTATAAGCACTTTCTCGTAGGCCTCACCAAACTGGATGTATTCAATCTGCTCGATTTTACGCTCACGGCTCAGGGTTTCGTAAAAGGTGAGCGGGTACTAAAGGCGGTTGAGCAGTTGATTGGTGACCATGCCATCGAGAATTTCAACATTCCGTTTACGGCCGTGGCGGCTGATGTGGTCTCGCGCAAGGAAGTTCATTTTCGTTCAGGAAGTTTGTTTCGCGCGCTCCGCGCCTCCATGGCCATACCGACCGTGTTTACTCCCGTTACGGAAGGGCGTATGCAACTGGTGGACGGAGGGGTGCTCAACCCATTGCCGTTGGATGTAGTGAAGCGCGAACCGGGTGACTTGCTGGTGGCCGTCAACCTGAATGCGTACTGGCCACTTGAGCGAAAGCAGGAGGTGGTCAACAAGGAGAAGGCAGCTTACGAAAAAATGCTGGATGCATTCCGGAACCAGATACTTCGGGTGGACAGTAAAGCAGAGGAGAAGGTAGAGAAGCTTGGCTTATTTGATCTGCTCAATAAGTCGGCTGACATGGTGCAGGAACGACTGACTGAGCTGATGATCAAAGTGCACCAGCCGGATGTGGTCATTAACATCCATACCGGTGTGTGCGGCATCTTTGAGTTCTACCGGGCCAATGAAGTCATTGAGGAGGGGCGCAAAGCCTGCCAGTCCGCGCTCGCTTTGCACGGGCATGAGCCTACAATTCGTTTGTGATTTCGGACAATAGGACAACCTGACTTACCTACAAGCCTCGTTGAGTTGGCGTATGAAAGTGTCAATCTCGTCCCATCGGGCGGAGGCCTTGACACCCGAGGCGCAGGGCTCCGCCAAAGCTGAAACAAATGCTTTAAACATCTCTTTGTTTACCGTGGCAGTCGTGTTGCTCGTGGCATCGAAGATCAAATACTCTTTTCGGTTGATTTCCACCTGGCCCAATACTTCATTGATGCCGGAACCTGTGTTTACGGCATTCTCCAGCGACTCGTTCACGTTATTGCCGCTCCTGAGGCTACTCATAAGTGCAGCTTGTGATGCCTTTTTGCTTAACGAATCGGCCGCCATGTTTTTTACCGATGTGAAGAATTCGTTTTTGGTTTTTGAATACGGATTGCGGCTGAGGCGATAGCGGCCATCAACCAGCCGCAGCAGATAGCCATCGGCATAACCATCCCAAATGGTCATCTTGCCATTAATCTCCTGACCGAATTCGGAAAGTTTTCCTCCTTTGAATGTAGAGGCAATAGTGCTACCCTCCGGCAGGAAAAGCACTTTGTAGATAAAGAAGTCGTAGTCGCTGAAATCGCGAATTTGGGCCACTTTGCCATTCAGCCGGATGCCGTTTGCCAACACGATGTAGCCTGCCTGAAAATTCTTTTCGGGGTTTTTGAAGTTGTTTGGGTACTTCGATTCGTACACAATCGGGTCGAGCACGATTTCGGCAATGTCGGTTGCAGCAATTTCAATCTTGTCATCAGTCGTGTTCACTTTCACCCGGTCAAACACGCCCTTCTTTTTGAAAAATGTGATTTTTCCTTTTACCTCGGTTCCATCTTTTCGCTTCACGCTGCCTTTCTGTGGTTGCGTAGAAGTCGTATTTCCGGTGCTGTTGGGGTAGGCCAACGTAGCGACATCAACCTCAGTTACGTTGCGTACCATGATCTGCGCCTGCCCGTGTGCTGCCACGAGGCTCACCGCCAGCGCTAATTGAAGAATTTTGAACATTTTGAGAAAAGGTAAAGTTCTCAAGTTAGTCAAAATTCAATTCGCGCAGATAGAGTTGAATGGTGTTTTCAAGCCCTAAGTAAAGGGCATCGCAAATCAGCGCATGGCCGATGGACACTTCATCGAGTGCCGGCAAGGATTGCTTCAGAAAGCAAAGATTAGCTAAGTTCAGATCGTGTCCTGCGTTAATCCCCAACTTCGCGGCACGTGCCGCTTCGGCTGCCTTCACGTAAGGCCGAACCGCCTCAATCCGGTTCTTATCATAACCGGCTGCATAGGGTTCCGTGTACAATTCAACACGATCGGCACCCGCCAAAGCGGCACCTTCTACCATCGCTGCATCGGCATCGACAAACACAGAAACCCGGCAACCGCTTTTCTTTAATTCCCGGATGATGTCGGCTAAGAACTGTTTATGCTCACGGGTATTCCAACCGGCATTTGAGGTGAGCACGTGGGGTCCATCGGGCACCAGTGTGGCTTGTGCCGGCCGCACCTCGCGAACAATTTGTAAGTATCGTTCGTCCGGGTAGCCTTCAATGTTGAACTCCGTTGTTACTACGCGATGAAGATCAAGCACATCGCGGTAGCGGATGTGCCGCTCGTCCGGTCGTGGATGAACGGTGATGCCTTGTGCGCCAAAGCGCTCGCAGTCCACCGCTCCGCGCACGACATCGGGATTGTTGCCGCCCCGCGAGTTGCGCAGCGTAGCCAGCTTGTTGATGTTTACACTCAGCCGCGTCATTCCGTTTCGTTTGATAATTTTACCCCGAAATTAACGGAAAACCATGAGCTTAAAGACCACGATCGATGGAGACATCAAAAAGGCAATGCTGGCCAAAAACAAAGAAGAACTTGACGCCCTGCGCAGCATCAAGTCAATGATCCTGCTGGCAGAGACGGAAAAGGGTGCGGCCACCGAGCTGACCACCGAAGCCGAGAACAAATTACTGATGAAGGCTGCGAAGCAACGCAAGGAGTCAGCTGAGATTTTCCAGAAGGAGGGGCGCACCGATCTGGCGCAAAAGGAGCAGTTTCAGTTGGACATCATCAGCCGTTACCTGCCCAAACAGTTAAGCGAGGCTGAAATTGCCGAAGCGGTGAAGAAGGTAATCGAACAACTTGGTGCCAAAGGTCCGCAGGACATGGGCAAAGTGATGGGAGCAGCCACCAAAGCATTGGCCGGCCAGGCCGATGGCAAAGTGATTTCGGAGCTCGTGAAAAAACTTCTTGCCTCTTGAGTTACGCAGACATTGCCCTGTTGCTGGTGCTGGCGATGGGCGCCTTCTTCGGCTATCGAAAGGGCTTTTTAATGGAGTTGTTTTATCTGCTGGCGTTGCTGCTGGGCGTGTGGCTGGGGTTTAAGCTGATGGCGGTGGCCATGGAGTATCTCGCCCGCGAGTTCAATGCCGACCGGGTTTACCTGCCCTACATTTCGTTCTTCACTGTTTTTGTGATTGTGGTGATTGTGGTGATCGTGCTCGGCAGGTGGGTGAGTGATCGCGTTGACAAGACGTTTTTGGGGCGTGTCGATGAGATTGCCGGAGCTCTTCTGGGCGTGTTTAAATACGCGTTCTGCATCAGCATTGTGTTGTGGTTGATGCGGGCCGTGAGTCTTGAGTTGCCCGAGCGATGGACCGGAGGCTCATGGCTGTACCCGCGGGTGGTGGATTTTGCTCCGGGGGTGACAGATTGGTTTAGCACCTTTTTGCCATTTTTGAAGCAGATATTTCAGGATTTTACATGAGAGTACGGCTGCCTGCTGCTAATTGAATAAATGATCTGCCGACTTTTTGTGAGCAGCTTTTGCGCAGTGATGACTTATTGGAACCAGGGCCTTCGCCAAGTGACAAACAAACTTAACTCCTTGGGCTTACGCCACCGTTTCGCAAACATGGGTGATGACGCCTTGCCTTCCTATTTTGAGTTCTTTTCCAACCAGTCCTTGATGTCGGCAAATCTTAATTCACCTTTGGCGGCTTTTATAACGAACTCATACTTTTCGTTCTGCCGAACGTTTATGTCTATTTTATTCTCTCTGAGAGTTAACCTCATTAGGACGTAAGCCGTCCGTTTGTTACCGTCCACGAATGGATGATTAGAAATAATGCTCTCAAAAATAGCGGCAGCTTTATCGACCGGATTGGGGTAAAGGTCTTTACCGTCAAATGTTTGGAATGGTCGGGCGATCGCTGACTCCAATGTCGCCCTGTCCCTAATGCCCCTTGCTCCGCCAAATTTTTCAACCAGAATGTCGTGTATCTTCTCGACTTCTTCGATTTGAATCATTTAGCGAGTTTTTCAAGTAATTCCTTGTCCTCTGCTATTATGTCTCGAAGATTTCTCGACAAATTCAATCTCTCGATCGGTTGATCCTCAGCCAGCCTTAAAAATTCTAAAATGTCTTGAAGAACACTTTCGGGTACCTTTTCCAAAGATTTTTGAATTTCTGATTTGAGTTCTTTGGTCGTCATAAGTCATAAAGTCCGACACGAATTTACAGGATTTACCTCATCATTTTTTTGCGCCAGGTAATGAGTCAAAGCAATTTTCCGTTCTCCTTACCAAGCGCGATTACAAATTGCTGGCTGGCAATTTTTCGGCTTTCGCTGATTTTTTAGTTATTTATCGCCAAATCTGGCCGGTATGGCGCTGAACGTAAAGGAAAAAGAGGGGTTTAAGTACGTAGACGAAGGCACCGGCCAGGTGCTGATGTTGCTCCACGGACTTTTCGGTGCGCTCAGCAATTGGGAGGGTGTGGTCAACCGCTTCCAGGCCAAGTACCGCGTGGTAATTCCCATGTTGCCGATTTATGAGATGCCGATTAAGGAAGCTGGCCTGGAAGGCTTGCGCCAGTTTACCGAGCAATTCGTAAGCACCATGAATCTGGACAACATGATCATCATGGGCAATTCGCTGGGCGGTCATGTCGGCTTGTTGTATACGCTTAATAATCCGCAAAAGGTTTCGAAACTTATTCTCACCGGCAGTTCGGGTCTGTTTGAGAACACAATGGGCGGTTCGTATCCCCGCAGAGGTAGCTACGACTATATTCAGGAGCGCGTGGCTTACACGTTCTACGACCCCAAGGTAGCCAGCAAGGAGTTAGTGGATGAAGTATTCGAAACAACCAAGAGCATTCCCAAGTGCATGCGCATTGTGGCCATTGCCAAATCCGCGCAACGAAACAACCTGGCACTGGAATTGCCAAACATTAAAGTCCCAACGCTGCTGGTGTGGGGGCTGAACGACACGATTACACCACCGATGGTGGCACACGAATTCAACCGGCTGATTCCAAATTCGGAGCTTCGCTTCATCGATAAGTGTTGCCACGCACCCATGATGGAACATCCGACAAAATTCAACGAACTGGTAGACGAATTTTTATCCGCATAACGTGATTGCCGCTGAGCTCATCAACTACATGATTCCGCCCCTCAAGGTGACGGACGATGCCCACAAGGCAGTGGTCTGGATCGAAGAGTTTCGGTGCAATCATTTGCCGGTGGTGGAGAACGGAAAGCTGCTGGGCTTCATATCGGAAGAGATCATTTTGGAGTCAAATGAAATCGACAAGAGGCTGGGCGACTTTCGGCTTGAAGGTGAGGATTGTTTCGTTTCGCTCGACTCGCACTTCTACGATATTTTAAAGGTAGCGGGCGACAATAAACTGGGCATTGTAGCCGTGCTGGACGAAGACCAGCATTATGCCGGAGTCATCACTGTACAGGATGTAATGACCTCCTTTGCCCAATCGGCCGCGGTGCAAATGCCGGGCAGCATTCTGGTGCTGTCCATGGATCTGATCGATTATTCGCTGGCCGAGATCTGCCGCTACATTGAAGAGAACAACGCGAAAGTATTGAGCAGTACGTTGGTGGAAGATCCAATGGACAAAGGCAAGATCAAGCTCACGCTGAAAATTAATCAGGACGATTTATCGCGCATTGTCGCCACGCTCGAGCGATTTGGCTACCGGGTGATTGCCCGCTACCGCGAGACGAAACGCGAAGACGAAGGAAAAGAGCGCATTGATCTGCTGATGCGGTATCTGAATATCTGACGCGCATTTACTACCTTCGCTCATGCGGTTTGGTATCCACGGCAAGGATTTTCAGCAAAAGTCCAACCGGTTCATTGAGCGGTTGATTGACTATTTGCAGCGTCAGAAAGCCGAGATTTGGGCATCGGACAAGTTTCTGAAAAACGTTAAGTCAGCGAAAATTCAACAGGCAAAACTGAAGTCGTTTTCGCTGGGTCAGAGCCTGAAGGGGCTCGATTTCTTTTTGTCGTTAGGCGGAGATGGTACGATGCTCGAATCCGTTACCTACGTCAACAAAGCGGAAGTCCCCATTCTTGGTATCAACACCGGGCGCCTGGGTTTTCTGGCCACCACCAGTCGCGAAGATTCGGAGCGGGCTATTGATCATCTGATAAAGGGCAACTACAAGATAGACTCGCGTATTCTGCTGCGGCTTACGTCAACACCGCGTCTGTTTGACGGGTTGAGTTTTGCGCTCAATGACTTTACAATCATGAAGAAGGATACGTCTTCTATGATTACCGTTCACGTTTATGTTGATGGCGAGTTGCTGAATTCCTACTGGTCGGATGGTGTCATCGTCTCCACGCCCACAGGTTCCACAGGCTATTCGTTAAGCTGTGGAGGTCCGCTGGTGTATCCGCGTTCCGAGAGTTTGATCATTACGGCCGTGAGCCCACACAATTTGGGCACACGCCCGATCGTGATTTCCGATGATGCCGAAATCACCTTTCAGGTGGAGGGGCGCAGCAAGCGCTACCTGGTTTCACTCGACTCGCGTTTCGAAGCGGTGGATGAAACTGTGAAACTCAAAATCAGCCGGGAGCGGTTTAAGGCAAAACTGGTGCAACTGCCCGGCCACCACTACTTCAAAACCCTTCGCCAAAAGCTGAATTGGGGCCTCGATCTCCGAAACTAACACCAATTAGGGTGCTTTTTCGTAGCTGCCATCGCGGACTATTCAGGTTTATTTTTAGTTTTGTACTTCCCAAATACTCTCTGAGCATGAGACGGTTATTTTTTGTTTTGGTCACCCTGTTTTGGGTCGGGCTTGCGGGCGAATCGATGGCCCAATTCAATCGCAAGGCGATCAAGAAGGGCAATACCAGGATCGCCAGCTTTCGCGGAAGCAAAGCCAGCTTTAGGTCGAAAGTGTATAACTCCATTGGCTTTTCGGTTAATGCGTTAAACTACTATGGCGATCTGGCCCCAGCACCAAAGCGTTTCAGCACAGACATTTCGTTCACGCGGCCTGGTTTTGCATTTTTGGTCACGCATCGCTTTGGCCCGCGCTATTCACTCATGGGCCAGTTCATGTTTGGCACACTGCGTGGTGCCGATGCTGAATCGGCCAAGCCGGATGACCTGGATAACGGAATTTATCGCTATCAGCGCAACCTCAGTTTCCGTAACCAGATCAAGGAACTTTCGGTGGTTGCCGTATTTGATTTGTTTGAGAATACCGGAACGTACATGAGCCGCGTTCGCTGGACTCCCTATGTGTTTCTGGGCGTGGCAGGGTTCATCAGTAATCCGCAAGGCAAAGCCCCTGCAACGGACTTGAATGGTAACCCTCTGCCCGAGGCTGGTGAGTGGGTCAACCTCCGAAAGCTTGGCACGGAGGGGCAATATGCCGACTTGCCCACTACAGCCGCCAATCATGGTATTAAACCTTACAAAGCCGTGCAGGTAGCTATACCATTTGGCATTGGCGCTCGTTTTAAGGTCAATGAAGTTTTTGATATTGCGGCCGACCTCTCTTTCCGTTACACCTTCACCGACTATCTGGATGATGTCAGCCAGAATTTTGTTGACCTCACCGAGCTTAACTCCGAGTTGGCCCGCGCCATGTCATACCGGTCGAGCGAACTACCTGAAGTGCAGCAAAAAATCGCGCAGGGTAACTCCTTTTCATACGGTGGTTACACGGTGCTGCCCGGGTACGGTCACGAGCACCCGGACAATGTTCGCGGAAACAAAGACGACCGTGACATCTACATGGTTACATCCGTGCGGCTTACCTACGTGCTGGGTAACATGCACCGCGCGAAATTCAGATAACCAATACGACAGTACGCTATGAAAATGCTTCGTCCGATAGGCCTGGGACTGCTGGCTTTGTTCGGATGGACATTTGCCTTCGCGCAGCTCTCGGTACAGCGGGCAGAAGTGGGCGGTGGCATTGGCGTTTTTAACTACACCGGTGAACTTGCCCGATCCTACAACTTCCGGTTCGTCAAGCCGGCTGCTACCGTGTTCTACAAATCGAATATCAGCAACGTTGTCAGTTTCCGATCCACGCTCACGGCCGGTAAAATCGGAGCTTCCGATGCCGTTGATCCATTGGACGCATTTGCCGTTCAGCGCGCAGCCTCGTTCGATGTGTTCGTTATGGAGGTAGGCGCGGGCTTCGAATACCACTTTCTCAACTGGCGCGATGATGTGCGCAGGCTGCGGTTCACGCCCTATTTGTTTGCCGGGGCGGCCCTGTTCGGCATTTCCGGAGTGCCCAACAAAACGGCCGAATACAGTAATGTCCAACTCGCCATTCCCTTTGGCGGAGGAGTGAAGTATGTACTGAACCCCCGTTACTACCTCTCCTTTGAGTTTGGCATTCGCAAGACGTTTTTTGATTACCTGGACAACGTTTCGGATGGGGACGTTACCATCAAAAATTACCAGTACGGAAACCGGTTCGACTACGACAATTACTTCTACACAGGCTTCTCCCTAACCTATACGTTTTACGAAATCCCCTGCCCCACCAGCCCCTATCGGTAGTAATCCGGGCTGTTCGCATAATCTTCAAAAAAGGCTAATTTTGCCGGCTTGTGAGTTCATTTAAGGAAAATATTGACCCGAACAAGATGCCACGGCACGTTGCCGTGATCATGGACGGCAATGGCCGATGGGCTCGTAACAAAGGAGCCGCCCGTATTTTTGGCCACCGCAATGCCATCCAGGCCGTCAAAGACGTCACCGAAGGATGTGGCGAACTCGGAATCAAGTTTTTGACGCTTTACGCCTTCAGCACCGAAAACTGGAGCCGCCCCAAAGACGAGGTGGATGGCCTGATGGAATTACTTGTCAACACCCTTCAGAAGGAAATCAAAACCCTTCTGGATAACGATGTGAAGCTGGTGACAATAGGCGACATCAGCCACCTGCCGGTCGATTGCCAGCGCAATCTTGCCTCAGCCAAGGAAGCCACCCAAAACAACAACGGTCTTCGCATGATTCTCGCGCTGAGCTACAGCGGTCGGTGGGAGTTGGTGCAGGCCATGCGCAAAATGGCATTGCAGGTGCAGCAGGGCAAACTTAGCCCCGATGATATTGACGAAAAGAAGATTAGCGATTTATTGGAGACCGCAGGCGTACCTGATCCCGAGCTGTTGATTCGCACGAGCGGTGAAATGCGCGTGAGCAATTTCCTGCTTTGGCAGATTGCGTACACCGAGCTCTACATCACCCACAAGCTGTGGCCCGATTTCCGCAAGGAGGATTTATATGAGGCGATATGGGCGTATCAACAGCGCGAGCGAAGATTTGGAAACGTATTAGACCCCGCAGTATGAGGAGTGTGTTTTTGATTGGTGCAGTCGTTTTGCTGGCGTGCGGTTCTGCGGAGGCGCAGTTTCGGAGAAACCGCACCAACCCCGCTCCATCAGCTCCTTCTACCATCGAAGAGCAGTCAACGAACTACGCCAACCCCGTGGAGTACACGATTGGCGGCATTGAGGTCACGGGCCTTAATGTTCTCGACAAAAATGCTATTGTGTCACTCACGGGCTTGCGCGTGGGCGACAAAATCAGAATACCCGGTGATGCAACAGCCAACGCGCTGCGCAAGTTGTGGAAGATGGGCCTGGTCGGTGATGCCGCCCTGGTGATCGATCGGCTTGAGGGCGATCAGGTTTTTCTGCAATTGAAACTGGCCGAGCGCCCGCGCCTGTCGGATTTCTATTTTACGGGTATATCCAAAGGCAAGCAGTCGTCTTTAAAAGAAGACATCAACCTCATCCGGGGCAAAATTGTAAATGATGCGATGATCCGGAATACGGAGTTGTCGGTGAAGAAATTCTTTCTCAAAAAGGGTTTTCTGAATACACAGGTAAAAATCGTTCAGGAGGTGGATACCATCAGCCGTGGCAACGTGCGGTTGCGCATTGATGTAAACCCCATGTCGAAAGTGAAGATCAACCGCGTGTGGATTGAGGGAAACCAGGACGTAACGGACAGCAAACTCAAGGCACAGCTAAAAAAGACCAAGGAGCATCCGCGTTTTGCCCTCCATCGGGCTCTGATCAATGGCTTGCTTCATTTCAAACCACGTTATGCGAAGGAGTTCCTGGACTCCAGCCGACAAACCAGTTGGCAGGACGTGCGCCAGTTCTTTGGGCAGTACGTGAAGCTCAACTTTTTTGCATCTTCTAAATTTATTCGCACCGACTTCGAGGAGGACAAGCTGAAACTGATTTCGTACTACAACTCCCTCGGCTACCGCGATGCGGATGTGCTGTTTGATACACTGTATAACGTTGATAACTCCCACATTGATGTTGTGCTGCAGGTGAATGAGGGCCGAAAGTACTATTTCCGAAACATCACCTGGACGGGAAATTACATTCACAGCACAGCCACGCTTAACAAGATTCTTGACATACAGAAAGGAGATGTGTACAACCGCGATTTGCTCGATAAGAAGACTTCGTTCAATCCTAAAGGAGCCGACATCAGCGGGTTGTATATGGATGATGGTTACCTCTTCTTCCGCGTAAATCCTTTTGAAATTGCAGTAGCCGGTGACTCAATCGACATTGAGATGCGCATTTTTGAGGGCGACCAGGCCACGATCGATAAGGTGATTATTTCCGGCAATGACCGCACCAGCGATCACGTGATCAGGCGGGAGCTCAGCACAATTCCGGGCCAAAAGTTCAGACGCTCAGACATCATCCGCACGCAACAGATGTTGTCATCAATGGGATACTTTAATCCCCAGAAAATCGGTCAGGATATCAGGCCGAACCCGGCCAATGGTACTGTGGATATCGAGTGGAAGCTGGAGGAGCAGTCCAATGATCAGATTCAGCTCTCCGGTGGCTGGGGCGGTGCCTTTGGATTTGTAGGTACCGTGGGCGTAACTTTTAATAACTTTTCGTTGCGCAAGGTGCCCGATCTCAAAAAGTGGCGGCCACTTCCGGTAGGCGATGGTCAACGCCTTTCTATTCAGGCGCAAGCCAATGGACGCTCGTTCCAGAGCTACAGTCTCTCGTTTACCGAACCATGGTTAGGCGGGCGGAATCCCAACTCGCTGACACTGAGTTTCAATCATTCCATTTCGCGTTTTGCCAACCAAAACTTTGAGTTCACCAGCGACCGTCAGTTGAAGAACTATGGAGTCACCGTGGGCCTCGGCAGACGACTTGAGTGGCCTGACAACTACTTCAGCTTGAACAACTCTTTGTCGTACCTCATTTATGACTACGCGAACTATTTCAATACACCCTCATTGCCGCGGGTCGGGGTAACCAACAGCTTGATGTTCAACACCACGCTCGCACGAAACAGCATTGACAATCCGATGTACCCGTCATCGGGCTCACAGATTTCCCTAAGCCTGAGCTTGACACCTCCGTGGTCGTTGTGGCAAAGCCCCGAGCAGTTGGCGGATATCAACACGCGGTATAAGTGGATTGAAATGCACAAGTGGATGTTTGATGCTCGCTTCTACATTAAACTGGCAGGCAGCTCTAAGCCGGAAGGCCGCAGCCTGGTGCTTGAAACCAGGGCCCATATGGGTTTTGTGGGACAGTACAATCCAGCAGTGGGGTACGGTCCGTTTGAACGATTTGTGATGGGAGGTGCCGGTCTCGCTGGCGGATTTAACTCGTTTGTACTTGGCCAGGAGATTATCGGCTTGCGCGGATACGAAGACAATCAGGTGACGCCTCCACTGTACGCGAATCGCGGCCAGCCTTCAACCGAAATCGAAGGAGGTATTGTGTACAACAAGTACAGCATGGAGTTGCGCTACCCGGTAACGACCAGCCAGGCCGCCACGATTTACACGTTCCTGTTCACCGAAGGAGGTAACAACTGGAACAATTATCAGGAGTTCAATCCGTTTAAGTTGTACCGCTCGGCTGGTGCCGGGGTGCGTATTTTCATGCCGGCTTTCGGTCTTATCGGATTGAACTGGGCCTATGGATTTGACACCCTGCCAAATGCCTCGCAAAAGAGCGGCACCCAGTTCCACTTCACCATCGGCCAGCAAATTCGTTAAAAATGAGGCTTTTCGCGCTTTTGATCGTTGCTTCACTTTTTGGCCTGCCTTTTGCCAATGCTCAGAAGTTCGGTTATATCGATTCGGATTTTATTCTGAGCAAGATGCCCGAGTACCCGAAGGCGCAGAGTGAAATTGACCAACTCAGCGCTGCATGGCAAAAGGAGATTGAGGATATGCAGAGGAAGGTGGAGTCCTTGTATGCCACGTTTGCGGCTGAACAGGTGTTGCTCACAGAGGAAATGAAGAAGGAGCGGCAGGATGAAATCCGAAAAAAGGAAAACGAGCTGAAAGACTACCAGAAGAAGGTTTTCGGTTTTGAGGGATTGTTTTTTTTGAAAAAACAGGAATTGATTAAACCTTTGCAGGACAAGGTCTTTGATGCTGTCGAGAAAGTGGCCAAGGCGAACCGGCTGGCCATCATCTTCGATAAGGCGGGAGAACTGGTGATGATTTACACCGATCCCCGCCACGACTACACCGATTTTGTGCTGGAAGAACTTGGCTTAGGTGATCCAAATGACAAAATAAAATAGAACCAAATCTTTAATACGACTAACATGAGAACACTAGTGATCCTTCTGGTTTGTGCCCTCTCCCTGCCTGCCGTGGCACAGGAGCAAAAAATAGGCTATGCAGACTGGGAATACATTTTTAGCCAGATGCCCGAGTTCAAGCAGATTGATGCGGAACTTAAGACGCATGGCTCGCAACTGGAGACTTCGCTGAAGGCCAAAATGCAGGATTATGACAACAAGGTAAAGGCGTATCAGGCCATGCCGGCCACCACGCCTGAGCCCATTCGTGCCGACAAGGAGCGTGAAATCACCATGCTTCAGGAGAACATCCAGAAGTTTCAGCAGGATGCCCAGGCCTCACTGCAGAAAAAGCAGAACGATTTGATGGATCCCGTTTTCAAAAAGGTGGGCAAGGCCATTGAGGATGTAGCCAAAGAGAACGGATATGCTTTTATCATCAACCCGCAGGTAATGGGCGGTGGTGATGTGTTGCTGTACAGCGATGAGAAGTATAACATCTCGAACCTGGTGTTGAAGAAAATGGGCATTACGGCTCAGCCGGCACCCACAGGCACAAAGCCCAACTGATCATCCGAACAACGAAACAAAAAATCCCGGCCTGTGAAGACCGGGATTTTTTTATGCAGCTGCTTCTTCGCGCAGCGCTCTTCGCAGAATCTTTCCTACGTTGGTCTTGGGCAGCTCCTTGATAAACTCGATGTGTTTGGGTCGCTTGTAGGAGGTGAAGTTCTCTTTGCAGAACTCGCGCAGTTCCTCCTCCGTCAGCGAATCATCGCGCTTCACTACATATAGCTTCACGGCTTCGGTGGAGTGTTCATCCTTAACGCCAACGGCAGCAACTTCCAGCACTTTGGGGTGCGTAGCCACCACATTTTCAATCTCATTCGGGTACACATTAAAGCCCGATACCAGGATCATATCTTTTTTGCGATCAACAATACGGATGTATCCATCCGCTTCCATCACGGCTATGTCTCCCGTTTTGAACCAGCCTCCGGTATGAAACACCTGGCTGTTGTCTTTTTGCCAATACCCTTTAAACACCTGTGGACCGCGCGCACACAGTTCACCAGCCTCACCATAGGGCATGGTGTTGCCAGCATCGTCCTTCATGGCAATCTCTGTGCTGGGTATGGGTACGCCAATGCTGCCCATGCGCTCTTTGCCGGGCATCTGAAAGGTGAGCACGGGTGACGTTTCGCTCAGGCCGTAACCTTCGGCAATGGTACAGCCGGTCATTTCTTTCCAGCGTTTGAATACCACTTCCTGTAAGGCCATCCCACCCGCCACGCAACTCTTCACCGGCTTCAGATCCAGTTCCTTGAACATCGGGTGATTGAGCAGCGCGTTATACAGTGTGTTTACGCCTATCATCACGTGGAAGGGTTTCTTCTTGAGCTCCTTGATAAAGGCTGGCAAGTCTTTCGGATTCGTGATTAACAATACGTGCATGCCGATGCTCAGGTAGGCGAAGCTGGCTGTGAGCGCGAAGATGTGGTACATCGGCAGCGGAATCACGGCCACATCGCCCTGAACAATATCACCTTTGTTGGTAGCCCTTAACACGGGCAAGCACTGCGTGAGATTCGCCAACAGATTGCCATGCGTTAACTCAGCACCTTTTGATAAGCCGGTGGTGCCACCGGTATACTGAAGGAACACGGTGTCTTCGTTCTTCAGCGGAGGTATGCTTACCTTCTTGCCCTTGCCGCGTGTTAACGCGGTGTTGAACGGAATGGCCCCGGGCAGTTGATAGGCCGGAACCATCTTCTTCACGTTCTTAACTACAAAGTTGACGAGCATTTTCTTGAGCCCACCCAGCATGTCTCCGATTTCGGTTACAATCACAGTCTTGATTTCGGTATTGCTGATGATCTTCTCGAGGTTGTGCGCGAAGTTGGCCAGGATCACAACCGCTACGGCTCCACTGTCGCGGAACTGATGCTCCATTTCGCGGGCCGTGTACAACGGGTTCGTATTAACGATAATTAATCCTGCTTTCATGGCACCGATCATGGCAATCGGAAACTGCAGCAAGTTGGGCATCTGAATGGCGATGCGATCACCGCGTTTCAGTTTGCAGTCGTTCTGCAGAAAAGCTCCGAAGTCGTCACTGAGCTGATCGAGCTCGGCATAGCTGATGCTCTTACCCATGTTATCAAAAGCAGTGAGCGAGCCGTACTGCCGGGTATTGTTGCGCAGCAAATCCACTAAAGAATCAAAAGGAGGCCGCGTGATTTCGGCCGGCATGTAGGCGGGGTAATGTTGTACCCAGGGTTTTTCTTGCATGGCTATTGATTTTGTCGGTTATAATTGACGATGATCCAGTTTTGTGCTTCCGGAAAATTCTGAAATACGGAGTCGCGCCCATACTCACTTGTAGCGAAGTCAATCGTGAATCCCAGGCACACATCGTTGACCTGCGTGGCACAGGTGATCTCGGCAAATCCATAACCGTCCGCCCGGTTGTATTCCCAGTTTTGGAGATCATCTTCACTGCCAGCGTTTACGATGAGTCCTTCGGGCAGTGGCTGGCCCGCTTGTGTGGCAATGTCGGGGTTGGCTTTGAGCCCGCCTTCCAGTGTAAAGACAGAGGCAAACCCTTTGGCCCGCATCGCCTCGGCTGCCCGGCCGCTGCGGATGCCGGAAGCGCAGAACACCAGGTATGTTTTGGAGCGATCGAGGAAATCGAAAGTCATTTCAAACGCAGTGCTGTTGATATCAATATTTCGACTGCCGGGCACATAGCCTGCCGTTAGCTCGTCCAGGGTGCGCACATCCAGCATTTCGGTATTGGGGTCCCTTGATTTCTCCGTAAAGGCAGCCCCATTCAATGAGGTGCTGTCCGATTTTTTGTCGGAGGGGCCGCATGCCCAGGCAAGGACACAAACCGCAGCAAAAAACAGATAGCGCATAAAAGATGGTTTAGGAGGCTCGAAAATACAAAACAAAGCCTCCTTTGCAAGCGGTTACAACGATTGCGGGCATGTTTGTTTAACCCGGCTAATTGTGTTGGTGCGGGCAACCCGGCCGAAATTATTCTCTACTGAATAAGTAGGGTTTTCTATTTTTGCGCCCCTATGGAAGTATTACAAGCCCCCTGGCCCTGGTATGTAGCCGGGCCCCTCATCGGCCTTACTGTGCCACTGTTGCTACTCATGGGCAACAAAAAGCTCGGCATTTCCTCAACGCTGCGCCAGATATGCGCGGCTTGCGTGCCCGGCCGCATTCCGCTTTTTCAATACGAGTGGAAAAAGGAAATCTGGAATCTCTACTTTGTCGGGGGCGTGCTGCTGGGTGGAGTTTTGGGTGGCGTGGTGCTGGCAAACCCGGAACCGGTCGCGATCTCCTCGAGCACGATCGGGTATATCGCGCAATTCAGCATTCCGCATGAACCCGGACTGATGCCAGCCTCACTTTTTGCGTGGCAAGAGTTTGCCACGGTGAAAGGTTGGTTGCTTATGGTGTTGGGTGGATTTCTTGTCGGATTCGGTACACGCTACGCACGCGGGTGCACCAGCGGCCATGGCATCACCGGGTTGTCTTCTCTGCAATGGCCATCGCTGATCGCCACGTGCTGCTTTTTTCTCGGTGGCATTTTGTTTTCCCGATTTGTGTTACCCCTGATCTTGTCCTTATGAGAAACCTAAAATACAGCCTGGTTGGCATTGTGTTTGGTTTGGCCTTAACCAAGGGCGAAGCCATTTCGTGGTACCGCATTCAGGAAATGTTCCGCTTCGAGAGTTTTCATATGTTCGGCATTTTCATGACGGCCATTCCCACGGGGGCATTGGTAATTTGGTTGATTCGCAAAGGCAAGATGAAGACCATGGAAGGAGAACCGCTTCAGATTCCACGCAAGGAGTATCATCATGGCGTAGTTTTCGGCAGCCTGATTTTCGGATTTGGCTGGGCCCTTACTGGTGCCTGCCCGGGGCCGCTTTATGCACAGATCGGAGCGGGATTTTCAGTCACCATCATAACGTTGCTGGCAGCCGTAGCAGGCACCTGGGTGTACGGCCGGTTGCAGCGATATCTCCCGGATTGACAACCTCATTCGATTGAAATAGGACTTTTTAGCATTTCTTCTGCTAAGTTTGGGTGCTTAAATATCACCCGTTATGCAACTAGCCGATTATCTGCAGTTTGTCAAGCAACGCAATGCCCACGAGCCTGAGTTTCTTCAGGCCGTAGATGAAGTTCTTCAGTCGGTTTACCCGGTGCTGGAGCGCCACGCAGAATTTCGCAAACTGAAGTTGTTCGAGCGCATGACCGAACCCGAGCGCCTCATTTCATTCCGCGTTACCTGGCTGGACGATAAAGGAGATGTGCAGGTAAATCGAGGCTACCGCGTACAGATGAACAGCGCCATCGGTCCGTACAAAGGTGGTCTGCGCTTTCATCCCTCTGTTACACCCAGCGTGCTGAAGTTTCTGGCTTTCGAGCAGATCTTCAAGAACGCGCTCACGGGTATTCCCATGGGTGGCGGAAAGGGCGGAAGTGATTTTGATCCGAAAGGGAAAAGCGAAAACGAGATCATGAAATTTTGCCAGGCCTTTATGGGCGAACTGGCGCGTCACATTGACGATCGCACCGATGTGCCCGCAGGGGACATTGGCGTGGGCGGTCGCGAGATCGGCTACCTATTTGGCGCTTACAAAAAAATCAAAAACGAATTCACCGGTGTGCTCACGGGCAAGGGCATCGGGTGGGGTGGTAGTTTGATTCGTACGGAAGCCACCGGCTACGGCCTGATCTATTTCGCGCAAAACATGCTGCAGGCCAAAGGCGATTCATTGAAAGGGAAAGTGTGCCTGGTGTCCGGCTCGGGCAACGTGGCCCAGTACGCGATTGAAAAAGTCATTCAACTGGGCGGCAAGGCCGTGACAGCTTCGGACTCCAACGGGTTTGTATATGACGAAGCGGGATTCACTACTGAAAAGCTTGAGTTCCTGAAGGAGTTGAAAAATGTGAAACGCGGACGTATTAAGGAATATGCCGACAAGTTTAAAGGCGCAGTCTATCATGAGCTTGATCCGAAGGCTGATCACAACCCGCTGTGGGCCATTAAAGCTGATTGCGCGTTTCCCTGTGCCACTCAAAACGAAGTGAATGAAAAAGATGCCCGCCATCTGGTGAAAGGCGGAATCAAGTTATTGGCCGAGGGCGCCAACATGCCCACCACCATTGAGGGTATAAATGTGATTTTGGATGCAGGCGTGATGTACGCTCCGGGCAAGGCGAGCAATGCCGGAGGCGTAGCGACCTCCGGGTTGGAGATGACGCAGAACTACATGGGCCAGAACTGGACGCGCGAAGAAGTAGACGATAAGCTTCAGGACATCATGAAAGACATCCACGACACGTGCCTGGCAGCCGCCAAGGAGTACGGCAAGCCCGGCAACTACATGGCCGGAGCTAACATTGCGGGATTTCTAAAAGTAGCACGTGCCATGCAGGCGCAGGGGGTGATTTGATTCTTTGCTTTTGATGATTGTCTGCAGAGCTTGACAGGTAAGTTGATGTATCACAAAGTAAAGAGGTTACTAATCAGCTTTGCTTGGATGCTGGCCTTGCGCCTAGCTTATGCCTTTTTTGTAGGCGTTTGCGCTGTTATCGGACTATACGAACCCTCTAGACTTGTTAATGCCGCCCCTCTGTCAGAACTGTACGGTTTAACAACCGCACTAGTACTAATGATCGTTGTAGCCCCGACAGTTGAGGAGTTTGCATTTCGCGGTTGGATGACGAAAAACAGAAAACTGATTGCATTATCGTTGTGTTTTGCTGCATATTTTTTCTCCATACTGACAATCAATACCGTTTTGCCAGATTTTGGCGGCCTGAAGTATGCCGTGACTTTGCTGGTGGTTTTTACAGTTCTGCTGTTAACACTTCGGGGGATGGAGCATGTTTCAAGTTTTTTGGAAAAGTATGAGTTTCAACTGAAGTGGTTTTCTATTATGATGTTTTCGTTGATTCACGCGACCAACTATGAATTCAGGGTGTTTGATTTTCTAAGCCTTAGCTCGCTGTTAGTCATTTTGGCATACTACCCATTTTCCGGATATCTTTTGACTAAGGTTCGTATAGAACTAGGGCTTGTTTGGGCAATTGTCTTGCATTCTCTGACCAATTCACTGGTGTTGATAAAAGTCTTTACTTCGGACTACTTGCCATAAACAAAAAACAACTCTTCCAAGTCCGCCAGATCTCGCGCAGCGGCAACTACATGGCCGGAGCTAACATTGCGGGCTTCCTGAAAGTAGCACGTGCCATGCAGGCGCAGGGGGTGATTTGATTCTTTGCTTTCGCACAGCAACGAATTGATATGACGACTTAAGCAATCAACCTTGAAAATCTTTTGCATTACGTTTTGCAAAACTGAAACGCACTCATTTACCTTTGCACCATGCTGCAACTCATAGCAACATATCAATTTAAAAACAAGCCAGGTAGTAATATTTGGTTTGGGCCGCGGATTTTCAGCTGATCACTTCGTGATCGCACACTGAAAAACCCGGGCTACGCTTCGGGTTTTTTTGTGTCCAATCCGCAACGGATTTTCACAAATCACACTCGAGAAAAAATTAAAAACGTCCGGACGGGCGGTGGCACCGCTTTGTCTGATGTGAACAAAGAACAAAATCCCCGAAAGGGAAAAGAGAAAGACGATGAAACGAAAAATGTTGAGCGGAAAAGATTTGTTGAAACTGGGCTACCCTGAGGGCCGCGCGGTGGGCATGGCGATCAATACCGTGCATAAGCATTTTCGCAGGAGCGAAAAAGAGGAGATCTACACGATGTTGAGAAATGTGTTGGCTGATCCGCGCACCTACATCAACGATGCGGTGTGGTGCAAAGTAGCGCTGGAACTGGTGCCCACGGAGAAGAAGTCGCTGGTGCACCAACTGAATTCCCACCGCCTGGAGTATCGGATTTACGGTGCTGGCGAGATTGAGGAAGGCGCGCGCAACCAGATGGAGATTGCGATGAAGCTACCCATCGCGGTGGCAGGTGCGTTGATGCCCGATGCACATCAGGGGTACGGTCTGCCGATTGGTGGCGTGCTGGCCACGCACAACGCGGTGATTCCGTATGGCGTGGGCGTTGACATTGGATGCCGGATGTGCTTCAGCGCGTTTGCCATTGATGAACGTTACCTGGAGCGGCACCGCAGCAATTTGAAACAGGTGTTGATCGACAACACTGCGTTTGGCCGCGCTACGATGCACCGACCCAAAGAACACGAAGTGCTCGACCGGCCTGCGTTTCGGGAGATTACGGTGTTGAAACCGCTGCAGGGAAAAGCAGCTCAGCAAATTGGTTCGTCCGGCAGCGGCAACCACTTTGTGGAGTTCGGCCTGATGCACGTAGACGCGAACAATCCCTGGCAGCTTGCTGCGGGCACGTACCTGGGGTTGTTGTCGCACTCCGGCTCACGCGCGCTGGGCGCTGAGGTGGCGCGGCACTATACCCGTGTAGCTAAGCAAACGTGCTTGCTGCCGGGTGAAGCGGCCAACCTGGCGTGGCTGGATCTGGACACAGCAGCCGGACAAGAGTACTGGCAGGCAATGAACCTGGCCGGGGACTATGCCTCGGCTTGTCATCACCAGATCCACGACCGCATTGCGGCAGCACTGGGCGAACGGCCACTGTTGATGGTGGAAAACCACCACAACTTCGCGTGGCGCGAGCGGCTGCAAGACGGCACCGAGGTGATTGTGCACCGGAAGGGCGCCACACCGGCCGGTACAGGTGTGCTGGGAATCATTCCCGGCTCCATGACAGCTCCGGGCTTTATTGTGCGGGGCAGAGGCGAAGCCGCATCATTGAACTCCGCCTCGCATGGGGCTGGCAGATTGATGTCGCGAACCGCGGCCAAACAATCCATCACCAACAAGATGGTGAAGCAGGAATTGGAAAAGCACCAGGTTACACTGCTGGGCGGTGGCCTGGATGAGGCCCCGATGGCGTACAAAGACATCCGCACGGTGATGCGACACCAAGCGGATTTGGTAGAGGTGCTGGCCGAGTTTTCTCCGCGCATCGTTCGGATGTGTGGAGACGACTCGCCAGCCGAAGACTAAACCGGTTCACACATTCGCGTGTGTGTGAACGCACACACGAAACGAATGAAGAACATGGAATGGATGAATCACTACATGGCCGATGCAGAGCGGCTGATTACGGAAAACCGGGTGGATGAAGGTCTCTCGATTCTTCACAGCTTGCTGTACGAAGAACCGGGCTACGCAAGCCTGCACAACCACATCGGCTGGGCACAGCTCTACTTCCGTAGCGATACTGCGCAGGCTGAATTGCACTTCCGGGCGGCCATCGCGTTCGACCCGGCTTTTGCGCCACCTTACCTGCACCTGGCCAACTTGTACAACCGGGTAGGCCGGTACACGAATGCGCGTGAGATGTTCGAGCGCGGTCTTTCGTGTGCGGAGGCGAACCGGGTTGCGTTGCTCGAAGGCCTGGCGCTGAGTTGGGAAATGCAGCGTGAGTTCGGCAGGGCTATCAGGTTCTACAAAGAAGCGATTGCCGCTTCTGCGGGACCTGAATTCAACCAACTGAACGAAGGCATCAAAAGGTGCCGGAGGAAAAGATGGGTACTGATGTTTTTTTGAGAATCGTAAACGTGGTGTGTCCTGCTCACGCGGGACACCCACCTTATGAGTATGGAAAAGATTAAATGGTTAGACGAATATCTGGAGCACGCGTTGGAAGTAGCCTGCCTGGAAGGCCATGAGCGCGCCCTGAAGTTGCTCGACCGGTTGCTGTATGAGGAGCCCGGCTACGGGAAGTTGCACCAAACCCTAGGCATGGTGTATGTCCAATATGCCGAGGACGATACACTGGCGGAGCAACATTTCCGGCTGGCCATCCGATTTAATCCCGAATTGGCAGATGCGTACATTTATTTGGCCGAAATTCTGAAGAAAGACGAACGTCACGATGAAACCATCGAGTTATGCCTTAAGGGTTTGGACGCGAAGAAGGCGAACAAATCGCAACTGCTAGAAAATGTGGGCAACGCGTGGGAGCTGAAGAAAAAATACCGGAAAGCGATCAAGAGCTATCGCGATGCCTTAAGCCACTCAGCCGAACTTTGGAATTGCCGGGTGCTGGAGGAGAGCATCAAGCGGTGCAAGCGAAAGCAGAAGTAGTGATGGGTTAATTGGTCAATAGTCAAAGGGGCAGTTGCCTATGACTATTGACCCTAACCAAAGGAGGAGATGAAACTGACTAGAAGCCATGGGACTGCCAAGTACATGGCGCGTTTCGCGCCAAGATCGAAGTTAAAGCCTGCCTTTCCCGAAGCGGCTACGCGCAGGAGGCCCTTCTGCATCACAAGTTTTTGAAAGGTCGCAGCGATGCGCCTTTTTTTCGCTGCTCGTTTTCTCTACCTTGTTTCCCCGGTGCACCGCAGCATTATCCATTTCGACCTCGATGCGTTTTTTGTCTCTGTGGAGCGAAAGAAGAACCCACATTTGGCAGGGGTGCCACTAATTGTGGGCGGCAGTAACAGGCGGGGGGTTGTGGCGGCCTGCAGCTACGAAGCCCGAAAGTTTGGTGTGCATTCGGCTATGCCGATGTACCAGGCAATGCAACTATGTCCGCAGGCTACAGTGGTGCGTGGGGATATGGAAGCGTACAGCCATCACTCCCACCTCGTGACCGAAATTATTGCGGACGCAGCACCTCTTTTTGAGAAGGCATCAATCGATGAATTTTACCTCGATGTCTCCGGTATGGATCGCTACTTCGGAGCATTCAAATGGGCGGTTGAGTTGCGCAAGCGAATTATCCGCGAGTCGGGATTGCCGATTTCCATGGCGCTTTCGGTAAACAAACTGGTGTCGAAAGTAGCTACGGGCGAGTTTAAACCGAATGCCGAAGTGGAGATCCCGTCCGGGACAGAGGCGGAATTTTTTGCTCCCTTGCTCATCGAGAAGTTGCCGATGGTAGGTAAACACACCACCCAGCAGTTGCATGAGCTGGGCGTGCGAACCGTGGCTAACTTGTGCGAAATAACATTGCCCGAGCTCACCCGGGTGTTTGGTCGTAACGGGCAAAGCCTTTGGAACAAGGCCCGTGCGCTGGATGACTCGCCTGTAGTACCACACCACGATCAGAAGTCCATCTCAACCGAATCAACTTTTGAAAGCGACTCTTCCGATGGTAAGGCCATTAAGTCTATGCTGATTGCGATGGTGGAGAAGGTGGGCTTTCAACTTCGCGAGCAGCAGACGCTGGCATCCTGCGTGGCCGTGAAAATCCGTTACGATGATTTTGAAACGCACACCCGCCAACATCACATTCCGTACACTGCGGCCGACCAAACTTTTTTGAACGTGGCCCAGGAGTTGTTTGATCAGTTGCGCGATCAGAAGCGCAGAATGCGCTTGGTGGGCGTGCGGCTGAGCAACCTCGTGCACGGCAACCACCAGATCAGTTTGTTTGACGACACAGCTGAAGACCTTCACTTGTATGGCGCTATGGATTTCATCAAGCACAAACACGGCACCGACAAACTGGTGCGCGCCACTACCCTGGATGTCAACCCGCGCCTGCGCGAAGAAGTAAACCTGTTCAACGGCAAAGTGATGCGGAAGAAGAAGGGCCGGGGCCCAGCGTCTCCCGGGGAGGCGTTGTAGTTCATTGAAGAGCAGTACAAGGATCTCTTTATCTTGGGCGTGCCCCTCGCGCTTACCAGCGCGGGGTCGGGCTGTCCGTTACAAGTCCGCGCCCCCCGCACGTACAACCCCTGGCGGGCTTTTCACTGCCATCCCTCACGCGGGGATGATGTTGCAAAAACTTATAGGCTTGCTTAAAACTGTGCGATCACCGCCTCGCGGCCGTTGTGCAACAGGAGTTCCTTTTCTGCGGTCTTCATTTTTCGAATCCGAGGCTGGATGTCAGCCGAACTGATGGAAATCGTGCGCTGCCAGTCTTCTTCCGTGAGGTTGGGTCGATTCAGGCTTTCGATAGAGTAGACGTAGAAACCATTGATGAAATGCTTAAGTTTTTTCACCGGTACCGGTGCAAGGCCCAGTCGCGTCCGATCTTTTTCGATTTGCTCGGCCGTGTCAATGCGTAAACCCAACGTGTGCGGATTTGCGCACCGTACGGGTTTACCACGTTCGATGGTGTATTCATCGAACAAGTCAATTGGAAAGTTGGCTGCCACGCCCCCATCTACAACAATGTCGAACGTGCCGGTTGCATGCATTGGATCGAGCACCACGCCACAGTCGTTGATCCAGATTGCTTGAAAGTAAAGTGGCACATTCATGCTGATGTTTACGGCATCTCGCACGCGCATATCGGGGTATGTTTCATGTGAAAAAATGAGCGTGCGCTGATTGTTGATGCTTGTTCCGGTAACATACAGATCCCGGTAGCCCAGATCATGTAGTTGTTGAAAAGTAAGATTGGAGTTGCCAGTTTTCTGTGCGATCAATTCGCCCAGCCACTCATTCACGGCTTCGTTGCGGTACCACCCGTAATACTTGTTCATGCGATACAACCCGCCTACAAAAAAATACTGACCATCGTTGAATTGCTGCACGCGGGTTTCGGAGATAATCAATTCCATTTCATCCGCAGTATAGCCAAGGGATACCAGTAATGCGGCAATGGCACCCGCTGATGTTCCGCCCAAGCGTTTAAGCTGGCTAAGGTTGCCTTGTTCTTGCAACTGCTGGATCGCCCCAACATAGGCTATACCGCGAACGCCCGCTCCTTCCATCACGAGGTTCTCGATTGGCGGCCGTTTATCCTGTGCGTTTGTACTAATCGCTACGCTTGTAAGAAAGATTACGAACAGCTTTTTCATCTCTATGACGTTGTCCCTGGAAGAATCTAACGGAACTGTTTCAGAAAAGATGGGTTGCGTCTAAAACTGGTTGCCGCTGAAGCGTGGCTATCTACGCAAGAGAATCTGCTATTTTATTGATTTACAGAACGATAAGGATTTTGCAATCGCGAGAAGTCAAAGTTTGATTTTCATTTGTCACGGTTAATGCCCACTTTATCGCGCACAAAAATCGCCCACCCAACTCGTGACTAACCACCTGCCCCGCCAACTCGGTCTGCTTGCTCTTACCGCCACTGGTATTTGCTCCATGATCGGAGCGTCCATTTATGTGGTACCGTTCATGGTGCAGCGCCACGTGCCCGGCATCGGGCCCTATGTGTGGGCAGCTTTTTTGCTGGCCGCTGTGCCGGCTGTGCTTGCCGCGCTGGCGTATGCCATTCTTGCTTCGGCCATGCCGCGCGCGGGGGGCAGCTACATCTTCGCCAGCCGTGGGCTCCATCCGTACTGGGGTTTTGTGGCCAGTTTCTCGCAGTGGTTTGGCCTGTGCATCGCCATTGGCGTGGTGTCGTACGTCATCGTTCCTTTTGTGCGCGATATTGCCGTTGCTGCCGGTTGGCATGAACTGGCCACGGCCCTGAACCGACCAACCATCCGGCTGACTGTTGCGCTGGCCCTGCTGTGGACGTTCGTGCTGGTGAACATTCGCGGCATTCGCGCGTATGAGAAAACACTGATACCACTCATGGTGCTCATGTTCGCCCTCGGCTTCATCGTGATTGTTCTCGGTTTCGTTTTCAATCAAGCCGACTTCACGGCTGCGCTCTCCGCACGTGGCCAGTCACTGCCGGACGCAACCGCACCATTTTCATGGCCCGTGTTGCTGTCGGCAGCCGCGGTGTTGTTCTCCAGTTTCATCGGGTTCGATTCCATTGCGCAGGCCGGTGGCGAAGCCCGCGAGCCGGGTAAACTATTGCCGCGCGCAATCGGATTGGCAGTATTGGTTGTCGGTGCGTTCTACTTTCTTTTCGCCTCGGCCGTGTACCACACGGTGCCGTGGCAGTTTGTGGCAGCCGAAGCACAGCGCGCAGATGTTACTGCCCCCGGATTGTTGAGTTATGTGGTGCCCGCGGGCCTCACGGTGTGGATCGTGAGCGGGGCAGCGGTTGCGCTTACCAACGATTTGCCGGCCATGCTCCTCTCCGTGTCGCGGTTGTTGTTTGCATGGGCGGCCGATGGCATCTTTCCAAAGGGCGTGGCCATGATCCACCCTCGTTATCAAACACCGCACGTAGCGCTCGTGGTGAGCGGAGCGATGGCCACAGTTGGTATTCTTGGCTGTCACCTGGCCGGTGATTTCTTTTTAGGTGTGGATATACTCGTGATCGCCATGCTGTTCAACTTTCTAATGATGTGCATTACGGTGTTAACCATTCATCGGGTCAATCCGGGGTTGGGTGCCGAAATCAAAGTGATGACCGGTCGCACTCGCCAGCGTGCATTGGCTGTGGCCGGCATAGTTACGCTCACGGCTTTTTTGGTGATCCATGTCCACCGCGATTTGTCGTCCGACACCGCGGGGTACTTTCATTCTACGTGGATGTGGCTGGCCGTGATGGCCATCGGCTCCGCACTTTTTGTGAGCCGATATCGCCAACTTGCCAACCGCGATATCTTTAAAACGCTGCCCAACGAATGAACACCACCGAACTCGCCCCGGGCCTTACCGTTTCACGTTTGATCAACGGATTATGGCAGATAGCCGACCGCGAACGAAACGGCCAGCAAGTCGATGCCAAAGCAGCCGCAGCCGCCATGCTGCCTTATGTGCAGGCCGGCCTCACCACGTTCGACATGGCCGATCACTATGGTTCGGCCGAAGAAATCGTGGGAACGTTTCGCAAGGTGTATCCGCAACATCCTATTCAGTCGCTTACCAAGTGGGTGCCCGAACCGGGACCCGTTACGCGGGCAGCGGTGAAGCAGGCGGTAGATCGCGCCTGTACCCGGCTGCATACTGCTTGCATCGACTTGATGCAGTTTCATGCATGGAATTATGCTGATCCCAGTTGGCTTGATGCGCTGTTCTACCTGGCTGAATTGAAAGCGCAAGGCCAGATCAACCACTTGGGTGTTACTAATTTTGACACCGCGCATCTACACATCGCGCTGGCCAGCGGTATTCCAATCGCCACCAATCAGGTGTGTTTCTCGTTGCTTGATTTGCGCGCTGCGGGTGAGATGACAGCCCTCTGCCACCGGTACGGAGTGAAGTTGCTGACGTTTGGCGTGCTGGCCGGAGGGTTTCTGTCGCACCGTTGGCTCGACAAGCCCGAGCCCGAATTGAATGAGTCACTCACGTGGAGCCAGATGAAGTACAAACGCTTCATTGATGCGGCTGGCGGCTGGGTACTCTTTCAAAACATGTTGGGCGTGTTGCACCGAATTTCAGAACGCCACAGCACGTCCATCGCCAACGTGGCAGTGCGATGGATGCTCGATCAGCCTGCCGTAGGTGCTGTGCTCGTAGGCACGCGCCTCAGCGGCTCTGAGTCGATTCAGGACAACTTGAACGCACTCCGTGTTACACTCGCGGAAAGTGACCGCGTGGAAATCCGCGCAGCGTGCGCACAGCTTACCTCCATTCCGGGCGACTGTGGCGATGAGTATCGCAAGCCACCCTTCCTCACGGCCTCGGGCGATCTCAGCCATCACGTGAGCCAGTTTCCAAAACCGTATCCTGTGAAGAGAGATGTGCGTGGCGTAGACCACGCACTCAGCGGCACCGTGTGGGAAGATTTGGCCGGATTTAGTCGGGCGGTGCGCAAGGGCAACCGGATTTTGATATCAGGAACTACGGCCACTCATGGCGACCGCGTGATTGGAGGCGCAGATCCCGTTGCGCAGATGCAATTCGTGCTCGACAAGATTGAAGGCGCGCTGCAATCGTTGGGTGCCCGCCTCGAAGACGTGGTGCGCACACGCATCTACGTGCGGCATATCAACGACTGGGAAGTGATCGCCCGCGCCCATGGCCAGCGCTTTGCGCACATCCAACCCGCCAACACGATGGTGCGTGCCGACCTGATCGGTGACGAGTACCTGGTTGAGATGGAAGTGGAGGCCGAAGTGTGAGGGATGCCAATCTTGCTTTAGATTCCTTTTCGGAAATCCCGGATCGCCACGTTGCTTAACAGGCAACCCTCAAAAAGCGTGGTGGTGCCCGTGCTTATTGGCGACTGTGAACTCAGGCCAATCCATGTCGCAGGCGGAAAATCGTTTTTGTAAACCCGCACCAGTTGCCACGCAGTGCTATCGGTGGAATAATAAAAGCCAACAGACTCTGTGTCGGACGAAATCTTTAGCCAAACAGAGGGATGGCTTACCACATCGTGGTTGTTATCGTCTGATGTGCCGTTGGTCCGGACTGTAACCAGTCGGGTAAGCTTTTGCTTGTCCATTTCAAACGCGAACTTCAGCCATTGTTCATCATGAGCGAAGAGGTACACTGCTCCGGCATCGTATGTGGTGGTAAAGCCAGGCGTTGCTTTTGTCACGAAGGTAAAGGGTGCGCGATTGTCGACAGCGGTGAGCAGCAGCGGTGCGTTGGCATACTTTTCCTGCCCGTTTGGTGCCATGAAGTAGTCGGTTTGCGGCCCGCTGGTCATCTGTAGCTCGTGGTTGTCTCTCCGCGTTATAGCCTCTTGCGCCTTGTTCACCGACTTTGAAAAAATTACCTGATCAAGGGCGATCGAACAATCATTGGATACGAACGCCTGGTTTTGGCATCGGGTAAAAAGGGCCAGTAGCGCAATTGGGAAAAGAATCCTCTTCATGTGTTCTTTGAGTTAAGGGGATTGCGTGAGCTTACGTGGTTACCCGCCACACGGTAAGAACCATGATCACCAGCATAATGATCGAGTAAATCGTTTTGTTGTGTCGTGCCAGCCAGTTGGGCAGGTAGATATCAAAATTGTCGCGTGTGGAATCTGAATATTGGCGGGCCAGCACCGTGAGCGGACAGTAAAGGCGGAAAGCCAGCAAAGTGAGCGACTCCAGCACGATGAGGCCATAGCCCACCCAAAGCCATACCGTAAGTTGATTCGTGAGCACAGCGTACAGCATGTAGAAAATAACCACGTTGAAGAACACCCAGACGAGTGTGTGAATGATTTTGATCAGCTCTAACTTTTGGCTGTTGGTCATGATGAACAAAGATACGTATTCGTTTTCTCGTCCAGTTTCGCAGGGAGAGGGTATTCGAGTAGACGCGCTTTGCGCGAAAGGACAAAAGGGTGGTTGAGCCTGCAGGGATTACCACTCCCGCATTCGCGGGATTACAACGATGCAATGCGCGTTGCAGATGCTGTTAGCTGCCCGTCTTCATTGCTTCGATACGCTCGCGCACCAGTTGCATGGCACCGCGATCCATCATGTGCGGCAAAGCGTTCTCGGCTTTGACCAGCCAGGTATTGAACTCTCCGGAGTTGCCCCGGAGTCTGGCCAGAGCCGCGCGCGTGGCATATTCCACCGCAAGCGGTGTGAGGGCTGAGGGTCTGTACAACGTCAGAAACTCTTCCGCTTTTTCGGCCAACTGGCGCACTACGGCATAGTAATAGGCGGCTTCCAGCCACACGGTGCCGCGTAAGCCCTCCGGCACATCCTCTGCCCGCTGCACATAGTTGTTCAAGTGTAGCTCGGCCTCGTCCAGATGTCCGGTATCCAACGCCCACTGGTAGAAATAGTAACTGACATACACCGTCATAGGAGATTCCAGGCGTGTTCCAAGATCCAACGCTTCTTGCAGTTCGTCTCGGCTCTGCAGGGCAGGCCGGTTACCAGCCATGCTGTTGCTCACCAGTTTCAGCAGCAATACGTCAAAGCGGGCCGTGTCGCCCCCGCGTAAAAAGCGCAATACGCGCGCACCATCCGAATAGAAGCCGCCCGTGTGCAGGGGAATAGCAGTGATCAAAAAAATGCAGGCCGACAGAAATGCAAGCATGAGACAAGTGTAAACCAAACCTTGCATTACTACCCCCGGCCCACCCCAGGTTCTACCGGCAAAGAACAGACCCGCAGCTGCCAGCGCCAGCAACAGACTTGCCAGCGGGCCCCCCGCACCATAAAAGCAAAACCGGTTGGCGAGGTTTTCAGTACCCCTTGGAATGCATATGACCAATCCGCCTGAGATGTTGATGTTTCGGTTCCACATAAATCGCCAACCTTCAGGTCGCTTATCCCACAGCAGTGGCCCCACCACAAACGTTCGAAAGTCAAAGTTCATGCGTACACCTGCCCAGGCATGGCCGGCCTCATGTACGGCTATGGCGAAAAAGAAAGCCGGCAAGAACAATACTGCCAGGGTAATGATGACTGATGCAGGCAGGGATGCAGCGGCTTGCCTGCCTACTGCGGCCCCCAGGTACCCCAGCCATCCGCCCAACAGGAGCGACACTAAAATGGTAATGATGCGGGTTTTATTCTTTTTTGATTTCATGGTTTGGAGTTAGTCGCCTGCAAACGAAGAATATTACAACTAAGAAGTTAGTTATTTCTGCCGCTACTTCCCGGCAAACCGGGGCGGATGCTGGCGATGGTGGTCGCTCGCCTGCTGCAGCAGCAAGGCAGCTTCGAGCAGCGGGGCTTCGTCATACAAATTGCCCAGCAGCGTGATGGCGGTGGGCCGGCCTTTTTTATCAAATCCTGCAGGCAAACTGATCGCGGGGTGGCCGCTTAGGTTGGTGGCCAGCGAAAGATTTCGGCCCTCGGCCGGAGCCAGCACCAAATCGAAACCGCGCATGAGGCGATCCATTTTTTCGATGAGCACGCTGCGCTGGCGGTTGGCTTGCAGATACTCCACCGCGGGAATGAAGCGTGCCTGCCGCAGCGAGTTGGCGCGCGAACTGGCGTCCTGTTCACCGAGTTGCCTGTCCTGATGGGTGAGCACAAGTTCATCGAAGTAAGCGCCAGCTTCGGCCCGCAGGATGACATCAAAGCCACTGTATGGAATGGAATCGGGCAGCGCCACGGGCACCAGTTGTGCTCCAAGTTTTTGGAACAGAGCAAGTGTGCGTTCGTGGTTGGCTTTGTTCACGGTGTCGCGGTCAAACATTTTTTTGAAATACCCGATGCGATAACCCGAGAGATCGCGTTGCGGGCGAAAAAAGAAGTCGTGATCGACAACGGCCCGGTCTTGCTCATTGGCGCTGCGGCCGCGAATGACTTCGAATACAAGCGCGCAATCAAGTGCAGTGCGGCAAATCGGTCCGACTTTGTCCATCGACCAGGCGAGTGTCATGCAGCCGGCTCGACTCACTCGCCCAAAAGTGGGGCGCAGGCCGGTGGCTCCGCAGCGGGCTGATGGTGCCAGAATAGAGCCCAGGGTTTCGGTACCGATGGCGAAGGCCACCAAACCGGCAGCAGTCGCGGAGGCCGACCCTGCAGACGAGCCGCTTGCACCCTGCCGGAGATCCCACGGGTTTTTGGTTTTGCCGCCAAACCACACATCGCCCCGCGCAAGTGCGCCCGTGGTTAGTTTGGCTACCAGTACGGCCCCGGCTGCTTCGAGGCGCTTATAAACTTCGGCTGTATCGGTTAGCACCTGGTGTTGATAGGGTTCGGCACCCCACGTGGTTTTGTAGCCGGGCACAGCAAAAAGATCTTTGAGTCCGTATGGTATGCCGTGCAGCGGTCCGCGATAAAGGCCGCGCGCGAGTTCGTCATCTGCTCGTTGTGCCTGCTGAAGCGCGAGTGTTTCGGTGATCGTGACTACAGTTTGCAGTGTATCACCGAACCGTTTCAGGCGATCGAGGTAGAGGGAGGTGAGGCGTTTCGAGCTGATTTTGCGTGAGCGGATGAGGACGCTGAGTTCGGCCACGCTCAGAAAAGCGAGTTGGTCATCGGAGGTAGGTAGTTGATCGTCATCTGCAGGCAGGGGCCATTCTGAAGGGCCCGTTCCCGTGCGGAATGTGAAGCCGGCTGGTCGTGGATCGAAGTAGAGTGCGGGTGTGGTGGGGTAAGTAGTGTGGACGAGGCGCACGCTGTCGTAGCCGTTGCGGTTGCCAGCCAGGTAGCGTTGAAGTGTTTTGATTTCATCATCAGAGAAGTGGATGCCGATTATCTTCTCCGCTCCGCGGATGTCCCTTCGGGAGATGTGCTGAGGCGGAGCACAGCAGAGCAATGTGACGAGGGTAAGCAGGGCGAGGCGAGGCATGGAGTAAAGATAGGAGTTGACGCGCTTTAAGGAGCTATGTTTACGGGCGTAAAAGGCTCGGGGGCCGCACAAAGGATCGGGTGTTGCGTGTTCGCAGCCTCTGTGTGAAATCGAATGAGAACTGACTGTCGGTGGTTTCGGTGGGCAGCGCAAATGTCAACCGCAGTTCCATAGTACCGAAGATCAGGTTTTCATTGCGTGTGCGAAACCCCCCGCTTATGGCCCAAACGGATGTGTTTCCCTCAGCGCAGGTTTTGCAGGCGAGCCGGGCGTTGGAGACACCGGCAAACGGAGCAAACCGAAAACCAAGTAATATCCAGGGTGTGTACAACACATTCTCCACCCGCAACAATATTTTGCTGTCTCCACGGACGCTGTCTGCCGAGAATCCCCGAATGTCGGAGGAGGTGATGGGTATAAGATTAAAAACGGTTTGATTGATCAGCCTGGTGTACGTGCCCGCCACCAGTGCGCGCAGTTTGTACCTGTTCAGATTGACGGCCCGGGAGCCGTAACTTGCGTTTGCCTTTACCAGAGCGTCTTCAAGCTGGTCGTTGTTGGGGTAACCACCCACTTCTAACCCGTACGAAAAGAAGTTACCGCTTCGGTTGGCAAACGAGTGGTTCCAGCCCGAGGCCAGGTAAAGGCGCTCCAGCCCCGACTGCCGGGTAACCCCTGCCGTAGCTGTAATTGAAAGTCCCACGGGCACGTCCTCGGTGCGCCCAAAACCAAACACATAGCGTGTTTTAAAAAAATTCTGCCAATAAAATGTGTACTCGGCCAGCATGCCAAACATGTCGTTGTAGATAACTTCCTTGCGATACTCTTCCTGCTCGGGCTGCCGAAGATAATTCCCATCAAAGTAGCGGGCGGCCAGAAAATGTCGATTGCGGTTGCTGAAGTCACCCTTCATACCCATGTTATAACCTATCCAATAATCTTGCACGCTATATTGGTAGCTGAGGAAAACAGAGTCGGGTTTATTGTCAACGTTATGCGACCAATTGCGGCTAAGCTCCAGACCACCGGCAAAACGTGAATACGGAGAAACCAGCGGTCGATCAACGCGCAGGAAGTATGCATACTCATGCTCGCCACCTAAACTAACACCCTGGTTCATTTGCGAATAGCCGAGTTCCACCGAGGCCAGACTGCCGAGCACGCTGCTTTTTCGATACCGCGCATTGAAGCCGAACGTGGGGCTCCGGCCGGGCTCCACCAGCCCCGTGAATTCCACCCGTTGCCCCCGGCCCATGAAGTTGGCATCGTACACCGTCAATTGCGGAGCCGTGGGAAAGCTACCTCCGGCTGAAAGACCGAGGCTGAAAACATCGCGGGTTACCACCGTAAGATCAACCGAGTCATCGCCAACAGGCGTCACCAGAATGCGGCTGTCCAGGATGAACTCCAGATCGCGAAGAAAGCGTTCGTTGTCGGCAACGCGGTAGGGATTGAATGTCTGGTTGCGGTAGACAAAGAGATGATTTCGGATTATGTTTTCGCGCGTGGGATGGTGCAAGGCCCGAAGTGTTTTCTTTACAAACCGGCTCGCCTTACGGCTGCTGTCGTAAATCGACTGTTCAAGGGCAAAAGACTCAACGTGGATGTGCCGGATGATTCTGCCCTCGTACGCTTTCAGGTTGCCCACGCTTGGCTCATTGATAATGGTATCTTCGGCCGCAGTAGTGATGTAGCTCATTCCGAGTTTCCACGCCTTTTTCGTTAGCGAAACCTTTGCCGTATCCTTTTTCTCAACCTGAGCGAAGCAGTCGATTGACAAAGTCACGACCAATAGCCCTATCAGGCAGGTCAGCACGAGATTGTGAAGGTGGAATGTGGGCGTCACCAGAACTAAAAGTAGTGACTTTTCGGTGGACGATCTAGCGCAGCGTGGCTTCAATCCCGATGTGATAATCGGTGGCTTGTTCGTGAAATGCTTTTTCAAATTTACTGCTGTCGAAACGGTAGTCGCGGTCGAACTGGTACATCATCTCCGCGAACTCACGCAGTACGGGCACAAACAAGCCCAGCATCTGCACCCCGAATTTCGGCAGCGGCTGTAGCGAATACTTTCGCTTTGCGATTTCGCACGCGATGCGTGCGTAGTGCTCGCCCGTCATCTCAAACTTGCTCGTGAGGGCATGCCAGGTTTGGTTGAAGGCCGTGGGGGACGTGCCCAATGTGGCTACGGTTTTTCCTGCATCAGGCGTGTAGGTGAAGGTGTGTACGGCTTTTGGGTTGCCGATCCACTGTGGGCCTTTGCCCGCGCGCAGGCGTTCAGTAACGGTTGAGTACGTGAGGCTGAGAGTGGCCCCCGGGCCATAAAAATCGGCCGCACGAACAATCATGCCAGTGATGTTTTTAGCCTTGATCTCGTCCAGCAGTTGGGTGGCAATACGGGCGCGCACCTCGCCCTTTTTGCTGCACGGATTGAAGGGCGTTTCCTCCGTCATGACGCCTTCAACCAGGCCATACGCGTAAACATTGTCGAAGAACACGAGCTTTGCGTTATGCTTCTTACAGGCATTGATTGCGTTCTGCATCACCAGGGGCCAGTCGCGCTGCCAGGTTTTGGCTTCGTACTTAAGCCCGGCCAGCAGGTACACCACTTCGCTGCCCGCTACCGCTTTTTCGGTTTGGGCGTAGTTGAGCAGGTCGGCCGATACGAGTTCATCCGTACCGTTCACTTTCTTTGGGTTGCGGCTCACCTGCCGGATGCGTGTGGTGTGGCGAACAAGTTGCCGCGAAGTTTCAATGCCGATGATGCCATTGGCGCCTAAGATGGTGTGCATGGTGTGAGCAATAAAGTTAGATTTACCCCGGCACTGTTGAGCAACAGGATTATGTAATCATTTGAACTAGTCCAATATTTCTCTCTTATCAACTTTAATAGCGCTATCATTCCTAAATGTAATCGCTAGCGAAGTGAATTTCCACCCCAGGCCTGCGGATGAAATGCCAAGATCGTAAACCCAGTACCTGCTCGAATCAACACCATAATCAGGATGCCCGATTATTGTGAGTATTTCGCTCTTACTTTTGTTAATGAGAAGCCCACTTTCCAACAGGTCATCCGCCATCTGGTGGCGTTGACTTTTGTTTGAATGCCAGCTGCTATTTTCGAAAGGCTTCACAGGCTCATGAAGCAATTTTGCGAAAATCAACGCGAGTAGGCCATAATAAGCCAAAGGGGTAATCACTATCGTCCCGATTATTGTCACAATGGCTTGTGTCTTTTTAGACGGTATCAGGTTACGGACGATCAGATATATAAAAAATGATGTTGCAAGCCCGAGGAATAGAATGACTACAAAAATCTTCATGCTACTGAGCCCGCAGCCAAACATCTCTTATTTCCTCATCAATTTCTTTACGAAGTAATCCGCGGTGGCTTGGTAAACAGTTACCGCATTCTGGTACGTCATCCAGTGGTGGGTGTCATCCACAATCACGAGGGTTTCCATCGGCACACCTTTTTTCTCGAGTCGCCTTACCAGATCTGTGCTTTGGTTGAAACGCACGTTGCGGTCATCATCGCCATGGATGATCAGCACGGGCGAACTCCACGTATCAACCCAGGCCACCGGAGACGATTGCCATGCCACCTGCATCGCCCGATCAATGTCGGGCGCCTTTTCCATCCGATCGGGATTAACAAATCCGCGGAAGCGCTCCGTAGTGTAGTCATGCACGCCATGAATGTCTACGCCTGCAGCAAACAATTTGGAATCGCGCCCAAGCGCCATAGCAGTAAGATAACCTCCGTACGAGCCGCCATACACACCGATGCGTGCGGCATCTATGTTGGGTTGAGCGGCCAGCCATTCGCCTGCGGCTTTAATATCCTGATACTCCGAGCAACCGCGCATGCCCGCATTGGCAGGTTGATGGAACTCGTATCCATACCCAATGCCGAGACGATAGTTGACCGACAGCACAACAAATCCCAAGCTGGCCAGATATTGATTGGAGGCGTACGCGTTGGAGTAGTAATCCGAGTAATGCCAGCCGAGCAGCATCTGGCGCGGAGGCCCACCATGAATGTAAACAATAGCTGGACTCTTGCCACTCTTGTTAGCAGGCTCAAACAAATCGGCATGCACGGTTACGCCATCGGGCGCTTTGAACGTTACCTTCCTGGGCGTAACCAGATTTTTTTCCGGGAATGCGGCCGGTATCAACTCGCGACCGAGCAACCGCGGTGTTTGATTGGGAGCAAAGTTCATAATCGCGGGCAGTGGTGACCGTTGCGCGGTAGCACTAATGAATGCCACGTGGTTTCCGTCACCTGTTACCACCGGCATCCACTCAAGGCCGGCACCGGGTGTCAGCACTTCCATTGCGGGTTTGTCCACCGGTACGCGTACTACGTGCCTGCGGTCAAGGTCGAGTTTATCGGGCCCGGTGTTGCCGCTGAACACAAGCCACTTGCGGTCGGCACTAAGTTGAATGTGCTCACACATAAACGAACCAGCCGTGAGCAACTGCGCATTGCCGCCTTGTGCGCCCACCGAATAGAGATGCGGCCAACCATCGTGGTACGAGAGAAATACAATGCGATCGCCCGCAGCCCAATGCAGATTAGTGTTGCCGTGTGTCGTGGGATACGAGCCCTGAAGGGTTGCGGGTGCCTTCCACAACTGGGTGGCTTTTCCGGTTGTTGCATCGGCCGTCCAGATGCTCCAGGGTTGATGTCTGCGTACCAGAATTGAATCCGGTTTGCCCCCACTGCCTGGCGTGCGTACAAAAGCAAGCTGATTACCATCGGGCGACCAGCGCGGAGAACCATCGTGATGAAAAGATGGGGCAATCCACTGTATCGGTTTTTCTGCGGAGGTATACACACCTACAAACGAGTGGTCGCTTCGATTGGTGACGAAGGCCAGCCGGGCGCCATTGGGTGACCACGCAAGTGACCCCACTGACCCACGGGTAGTGAATAAGCTCTTTGCCGCTGCCGATCCATCGATGGGTACAGTCCAGGCTTGATTGCCCTTGATAAAAGCCACTGTGCTGTTGTTGGGTGAAATTAGCGGGCTGTCACCTTCGCTCAGCGCTTTTGGTTCGCCACCGGAAAAGGGCATGGAATAGATCTGAGTCTTGGCCGGATTAGGTGTGAAAGTTGGGTTAACCGTGAGGTCATCGTCCCAGTTCGAGCCGTGATCGCCTCCGCGCACGTACACTACCCATTGGCCGTTGGCCGAGAGTTGAAGGCTCGTGATTTCCTGACCGTCATCGGCTGCGTAGTTGGTGAGCTTGCGCGGTTTGAAGTCGGGGCCTTCCGCTACATATATATTACGCTTGCCTTGTTCATCCAGCGCCCACGCGATGCGCGAACCGGTGGAAGCCACAGTCAGTTCCGTAGGGAAAGGATAGCTTTTGATTGATTCGAGCGTGAGCGGTTGTGCGTAGCCGCAGGCAGCGGCAACAGTCAACAGAATGGCAATTAGGTTTTTCATCGATATACTCTTTTACATGTCCTTCTTTTGGTCCTTCCCCACCACCACCTGCGGCAGGTTTTTCACTTTGTCGTTGATGGGCGCTACATAATTCGTAACCAGGCGCTCCAATTGTGTGGCGGCTTCCTGCGTTTCGCGTTTCAATTCGCCCATGCGTTCCAGTTGTGGCTGCGTGGGGCGAGCCATGGCATCATCCACATCGCCCAGCAAACTGGAAATTTCTTCACGCAAACGGGGCCGCTGGCGATAGCCCATGTTCGGTGGCGGTCTGCGCAGCGTTTCGTCTGTGTATTCTTTCAGTTTTTTAATCGCTTCATCTATCTGCCCGCCCACAGCCGGATCAACACCGGATTCATTTCCACCGTTCTTCAGCCGATCTTTCAGTTGTGTGAGCTGTTTCACCAGGTCGTCCGTGCGGTTGATCATGCGGTGGGTTTGCGAGAGCTGATCGCGCAGCGCCAACGTTGTTTCCGTTTTCTGCCGGTAGTCGGCATCCGACAGATCAATGCGCGGATCGCCCCGCACCACCACTTTCATTTCCACGGTTTGCCCGTTGACTTTCAGTTTGGCGGTGTACTGACCCGGGGCCACCAGCGGACGAAGCGCCCCACCTCCCCAGCCGCCACGCACAGGTTGATTGAGGCGTTCAGCTTCCTGGTGACGCAAGTCCCACACGATGCGGTTGATGCCGGCTTTCGCCAATGTGTCTTTCAGGCTGCGCACTTTCGTGCCGGAGCCATCTACGATGTCTACTGTTACAGGTTCCTTCGGGTCAGTTGCAAGAGAGAAATTCAGGTAGGCTCCATACTCCGGATTTTTTGCGCGATAGGCCTGGTCGCCTTGTTCTTCAATCAGGCTGTAGTAGTTCCACAGCGTGGCCGGGCGGGGCTCGAAAGCCACAACTTCTTTGCCCGAGGTTTGCGTGAAATCTTCCAGCGGGCGAATGTCATCTATAATCCAGATGCCGCGGCCGTGCGTGGCCGCTACCAGATCGCGTTCGCGCTTCTGCACGCGCAGGTCGCGCACGGAAACGTTGGGCATATTGTTGTTGATCTTCGCCCAGGTCTTGCCTTTGTCCCACGAGGCGAAGATGCCGTGCTCCATACCGGCAAACAATAAGTTGGGGTTGTGCGGATCTTGGCGCACCACGTACACCCAGTCTTCGGGTAGGCCGGTGCTGATCCTGGTCCAGGTTTTTCCAAAGTCGGTGGTCATAAACGCATACGCCTTGTAGTCGTCCATGCGGTGCTGATCTACGGCAACAAACGCGGTGCCGGCATCATGTTCGCTGGCATGAATCTTCGATACCCAGGCAAAGGCTGTCAGGCCGATGATGTTTTTGCTGAGGTTCGTCCATGTCTTTCCGCCATCGCGCGTAAGCTGCACGTTGCCATCATCGGTACCCGCCCAGATCACATCTTTTTGCACGGGCGATTCGGCAATGGTAAGAATCGTGCAGTGAAATTCGGCTGCGGTATTGTCTTGGTAAATCTCACCACCCGAAGTTTTTTGTTTCGACTTGTCGTTGGTGGTCAGGTCGGGGCTGATCAGCTCCCACGTGTACCCTTTGTCGCGGCTGCGGAAGATGACGTTGCCACCGGTGTATACCGTGTTGGGGTCGTTGGGCGATACATGGATGGGTGAATCCCAGTTGAACCGGTATTTGTGGTTCTCGATCGCATCACCGGCCGACCCCATTTTGTTCGGGTAAGGATGGATGATGCGCGTGTTGCCGGTTTTAGTATCCACGTGGTGAATTACACCGCCTTGTAAATTGGCATACACTTCGTTCTCCTTTCCAGGGATGGGTACGGCATAGTAGCCATCGCCATAGGCAATTTGCTTCCAGTCACGCTTGAGGATACCAACCTGATGCAGGGAATTGCTCGGACCGGTCCACGTGCCGTTGTCTTGCAACCCGCCATAGACGAAATAGGGATCCTGATCATCCACAAACAGTTGATAGAACTGCGATAGCTCTACGTTGTTGATGGTTTGATAAGTTTGAAAGCCATCGTACGAAACGCGGTAGCCGCCATCATCTCCATTTAAAACGCGGTTGGAGTTTTTAGGATCGATCCACAAGGCTTGGTTGTCGCCATGCTGGCCGCGGGCAATGGGACGAAACGTGCGACCGCCATCGGTGGACTTGCTGAGCCCGCCCGATAGCGTGTATAAAACCTCGGGGTTGTTGGGATCTACGCGCACATCGCTGTAATAGAAGGGGCGGAAGTTGAGGTTGCGGTCGCTGTTCACCACGCGCCAGGTGTCACCGCGATCGTCCGAGCGGTAGAGCGTGCCCGCATCTTTGATTTCGGTAATGACATACACCGTATTGGGTTGACTTTGTGCAATCGAAATTCCAATGCGGGCCATTGGCTTGTCGGGCAGGCCGTTCTTGTGCGAAATCTTCACCCAGCTTTTGCCGCCATCGGTGGATTTGTAGAGGGCTGTTTTCTCGCCACTGTCATCGAAGCGCCATGGTTTTCTGCGGAATGTCCACATGCCGGCATACATGATGCGCGGGTTGCTCCATTCCATCGCGATGTCGGAACAGCCCGTGTTCTCATCGATGTAAAGCACTTTCGTCCACGACTTGCCACCGTCTTCGGTGCGGTACACACCCCGATCAGGGTTTGGGCCCCATTCGCGCCCAAGGGCACATACGCAGGCTACATCCGGGTTTTCCGGATGCACCACAATGCGCTTGATTCGATCGGTTTTCTCCAGGCCTGTGTGTTGCCACGTTTTGCCGCCATCGGTGGAGCGATACACGCCATGGCCATAGCCTACACTGTTGCGTGGGTCGCCTTCACCGGTGCCCGCATACACCACTTCCGGATCTGATGGCGCGATGGTAACATCCCCGATGGAGTATGACTTCTGATCGGTGAAGAGGGCCTGCATGGTAACACCGCTATTGGTTGTTTTGAAAATGCCGCCATCGGCACCCGCTATGTAGAAGGTGGTAGGGTCGCCTGGAATTCCTTCAATATCGGTTACACGGCCACCCATATTGGCCGGGCCAATCGGTCGCCACTTCATATTTTTCAGGGCCTTGTCGGGAGTTTGGGCAGCCGAGGTAAGCACGGACGCCATGAGTAAGAGGATTGCAACGAAACTGCGCATAGAGTCTGTGATTAATTGGTGAGAGTTAGCGAAGCCCCACCAAAATTCAAATAGCGTTTTGGATTAGTGGCTTCTATCGGATACGAATTGCCTTTACGGCCATTGGCTTTCCGCCTGCGCGAAAGGCCAACAGGTATTCTGTGCCGCCTTCAATGAGATTTGTTTTGCTGCTGAGCTCGGCCACACTCAGGGGGTGATTGCGTGAAATGATATTAGCCTGCCGCCCCCCGAACAAATCACCGGCCTGCCTGCCGATCTTCACAGTCGTAACCACCTCAAAAACTCGCCCTGGAAAATCTGACCGAAGCTCGTTGCTGGCGTACAGATGCGTGCTGGTGTCAAGTTTGGTAAGGTCGTAGCGTTGGGCGATCAACTTGAACGCCCCGGCTTTCAGCAGGGATGTCCACGGCTCATAAACGTATCGCGTTACCGGCCCCAGGGTTGCCGGGGCGAGGCTTTCTTCTTCGCGGGTAAATTCAAAACGATGAGCCCAACTCGCCTGCAGACTGTCGCTGTCGGTGAGGTTTACCGCTGCGATTGACGGCCTTCCGCTGAAATCTTTTTGCGCCCACCCGAGCAACTCTTTTACTTCGTTGTTCACCGCCACCACGATCAAGTGCGTCAGATGCCTGATTTCAACGGCCATCCGGTTAAGGTCCAGCATAGGCGATGCTTTGATGAGCAGATGACGAGTCACTGACCAAAGGAGATCCTGAATCTTAATCACATCTGGCTCGTGGTCGGACAATTTAATCGTCCGTTTCGAACCTGTCCTTCGTGACGGATCCACCAATATCAGATCGAATTTGCCGTGTTCGCTGGCAAGAAAATCTTCGGCTGTGCCAAGGTGGTAATGGATGCGGTATGCAGAAAGTAAGCTGTGGTTATGGGTGGTTGTGTTCAGCAGGGATGCATCGAGTTCTACAGCGTGCCATTCGCCAAACAGGTGAGATAGAAAGTAGCTGTCCACGCCAAAGCCCAGGGTGAGGTCGGCACCACGGTGCGGTTCAGTTAACCATTCTTTGGCCAGCATCGCTTTGAATCGACCGGTGATTTCGGAGGAGCATTGTTCGAGGTTGAGCGAGGGTGGAAAAAGTACACCGGCCGTGTTGTACCAAAGCGGCAGTTTGGTGCGTGTCTTTCTGCGGCCCGCCAGTTGCCGGGCAATGTCAGCCGGGGCAACCCCGGGGGGTACACGACCACTAAGCAGCAACTCCCGTTCATCCGCATTTTCGTAATCGCGGAGAAACCGTTGAACATCCGGATCTAAAAGTCGGGGCCCCATGCGCTGAATATAGAAGTAATTTGGGTAAACTTGCGGCAGTTTATGCCAGATGATCCGCGCCTATACGTTACAAGAAGGCAAGCTAACGCACCACAAGCAGCCTGCGTTGCATGAACTGGAAGGTTTACCCAACCTGATCTGGCTGGATTTGCAATCGCCCTCGCAGGAGGAAAAAGAGTACATCGAGAGGCTTTATAAAATTGAATTCTTCACGTCCCAGGAAGCTCAGGAGATTGAGAGCAGTTCGCGCTTTCTGGAGACGGACGAGACTATCGAAATGAACCTGAGCTTGCTCCAGAACGGGGCGAGTGAACTGAGTGTGGCCAACGCGTCTTTTATTCTAAAAGGCAATACGCTGTTCACCTTCCGGCAGGGCGATCTCAAGTCGTTTGCCGAAACCGTAAGGCGACTCAAGGCTGGAGGTTCGCTGGAAAAGAAGGAGCATGGGCTGGGGGTGTTTCTCACTATCCTGGAAGTTCGCATCGATATGGATGCGGATTTGATTGAGGGCATTCACCGCAGGCTCAATCAAATCAGCAAGGAGTTAATTGCCAGCAAATCCTACCAGGAAGAATTGCTGTTAAGCATTGCCCGCGAACAGGAAAATACCATGCTGATTCACCAGGCGATTACCGAGAAGCAGCGTGTGGTGTCATCGTTGCTGCGCATCGATGAGTTTACACCCCTGCAAGTCGATCGGCTTAAGGTAATTGTGAAAGACGTGGCTTCCCTGTTGCAACACGCGGAGTTCAGCAGTGAGCGCCTGGAGTACATGCAGAATACGTTCCTCGGTTTGGTGAACATTGAGCAGAACACGGTAATCAAGATTTTTACCGTTGTAACGGTCGTGTTCATGCCGCCCACGCTGATCGCCAGCATTTATGGTATGAATTTCAGACACATGCCTGAGTTAAACTGGCTGGGTGGCTACCCCATTGCCATTGGGCTAATGCTTGTATCTTCACTTGCATTTCTATGGTATTTCAGGCGCAAGAAGTGGCTATGAGTTACAATTCGCTCTTCGCCTTTCCCGAACGGAAGAACATAATGTTGCGCAGATAAACAAATATGCCAAGGCCTTGAGCCAGCAGCAGCACCGGGTCAATGCCACCCGGCCTGAATAAGGCATACAAGATCACCATAACAGAGGCCACAGCACTGATCACCCAAAACCCGAGGGGCAGGGCGGAGGTACCAGCCCGCTCGGAGTAATACCATTGGTACACAAACCTAAAGTTGAGCATCAGTTGACCGATAGTGCCCAGCACAATCCAGAAGTTAGTGAAGTCAGCCTGTGAGATCAGGCGCTCCCACACATTGCCCGGGCTAAGTGCCATCCAGGCAAAAACAAGCACTGGCAAGGCAAAGGCGAGCAGGCGTAGCAGAGTTGGTATTTTTTGCCAGGCGCCTTTTAGCTGAAGGTTGCGGATGTAGATGAAGTAGGAGAGTGTTTGGCCCAGCACGATAACCGGGTCGCTGCGCAGCACGCCATAAATTAGAAACAGAAAAGACGCCAGCAGGCTGATGAGCCAAAACAAGGAAGGAGAAACACTTTTGCCTTCGCGCTCTGAAATAAAAAGCTGTACCAGCAGACGCGCGCCAAAGAGGCCCTGCGCAAAAAAACCCAGTGCGTAAAGAGCATATTCACCCATGCGGGCGCAAAGGTAAACTAAAAGAGGGTCAGCGTGCCGCCCTTTCTGAAGCGCGTAAGGTCGTAGGAAGGCATTTGCCGGCCGTTGAGGTATTTTTTTCGGGCCACGCGATGGAGTTGGTGAATCACATCGGCCAGTTGGCCTGAACCACGCATACGCCTGCCAAACTCTGAGTCGTTCACCTGGCCTTCGTGAAGCGAGCTGATTTGATTCCAGACTTTGTCAAACCGGTCCGGGAAATTTTTGCGCAACCAGTCTTCAAAAATCTTTCCGATCGAACCGTTGAGCCGCACCACTTGAACTCCGGTTGCCAGGGCGCCCCGATCGGCTGCCGCCTTTACGATTTCAGGTATCTCGTGATGATTCAGGCCCGGAATGATCGGAGCAATCATCACCCCCGTGGGGATTCCCGCTTTTGCAAGCTGCTCCACTGTGCTTAATCTCTTGGTGGCACTGGCCGTTCGGGGCTCCAGCTGGCTTCTCAGTTTTTCATCCAGCGTGGTGATTGAGATGTAAACATGAACAAGGTGCTGATGAGCCAACGCCTGCAGCAAGTCGAGGTCGCGTGTGATCAGGCTGTTTTTGGTGATGATGCCGACCGGGTTTTGGTACCGGAGCAGTACCTCGAGCATACCGCGCGTGAGCCGGTAAGTACGCTCAAGTGGTTGGTAACAGTCGGTGTTGCCGCTCAGTTGAATAGGCACGGATTCCCAATTGCGGTTCAACAACTGCTGCTCAAGCAACCGTGGTGCATTTTTCTTCACGATAATCTTGCTCTCGAAATCCAACCCAGCGCTGAAACCGTAGTATTCGTGGGTGTTCCGTGCATAGCAGTAGATGCAGCCGTGTTCGCAGCCCTGGTAGGGATTCATCGAATAGGAAAAGCCCAGGTCCGGGCTGTCCACTTTGTTAACAATTTTTCGGGGCGATTCTTCAAAAACCTGCGTGGGCGTGCTGCCCAGCAATTGCTCATCCAATCCCTCGATGTGCTCGGTAACATATTCAGCCTTCAAAAAACGATTGGCTGTTTTAATTTGCGCTCCGCGCCCGTTGAAGTAGGAATCCTCCACCGGGCAATATTACTAAAAAATTTAGCATGACTTACGTGAAGTTAAATCTCAGCCGCAATCAGCCTAATACTTTAGATGCCTGACCAGATTGCCTATTCAGCCACACCCTTTCAGGAACTGGAATACCCAAGTTTGGCAAGGTCTGGGGTTCGGATAGTGGTCAAACGTGAGGATCTTAACCATCCGCATGTTTCGGGAAACAAGTGGTGGAAGCTGAAATATAATCTGCAAGAAGCGAAGCGATCAGGCCATCACACCCTGCTCACGTTTGGCGGAGCATTTTCGAATCACCTCTACGCAACGGCTGCGGCTGCTCGGGAGCTTGGGTTCCGTTCGATTGGAGTTGTGCGTGGCGAGGAGACGTTGCCACTAAATCCGACTTTGGCTTTTGCGAGGGAGTGTGGCATGCACCTTCATTATGTTGACCGGACGAAGTACCGGGAAAAAGACTCAGACCATTTTAATCTTGATCTTAAGCGCAGGTTTGGCGACTTCTACCGAATCCCCGAGGGCGGCACGAATGAACATGCTATCCGTGGAGTTGCCGAGTTTGCGCGTGCCGTTAAGCAGCAACTCCATTTCGACTACCTATGCCTGCCGGTGGGCACCGGGGGTACGCTGGCGGGAGTCATCGCTGGGCTGGCGGGCGATGCGGAGGTGATCGGGGTGTCGGTGCTGAAAGACGGTTTGTTTTTGCAGCGCCAGGTAGAAAACGGGTTGAGAGAATTTTCGGGTAGTTTGTTTACAAACTGGCTTATTGAGAAATCCTACCATCAGGGCGGTTACGCAAAAACGACCCCGGCTTTGCTGGCGTTTATTGAAGCCATGAAGCACCAGCACAACCTTCCACTGGATCGGGTTTACACGGGCAAACTACTTGTTGCGGTAATCGACATGATCCGTCAAGAAAAGTTTAAACCAGGTAGCACCGTGCTGGTGTTGCACACGGGGGGATTGCAGGGCGTGTACTAGTCACCCAAACAAATCCTCAAATACATCCTTCAGTTTTCCGAATCCCTTTACCTGAATTTTTGATTTTTTCAGGTCAAGCGATTTCTGATTGAACTTCGAGATGTAGATTTCAGTAAAACCCAGTTTCTCTGCTTCGGAAATGCGCTGGTCAATCCGGTTCACCGCGCGCAGTTCTCCGCCTAAACCCACTTCGGCCGCGAAACAAATTTTTTCATTCACCGGAATTTCTTCCATAGATGATATGATCGACACGCACAACGCGAGGTCAATGGCCGGGTCTTCCACATAAATGCCCCCCGCCATGTTCACAAACACATCTTGCGTACCCATGCGAAAGCCGCATCGTTTCTCCAGCACGGCCAGTAACATGTTCAACCGCTTTTGATCAAACCCCGTGGGCGTACGCTGCGGAGTGCCATACGAAGCCGGGCTCACCAGCGACTGAATCTCAATCAACAGTGGCCGGTTGCCTTCGATGGTGGCACCAATTGTCGCCCCGCTCAGCGGCCCGTCTTTTTGTGATATCAGAATTTCGGACGGGTTCGATACCTCACGCAAGCCGTTGCCCCGCATTTCGTAAATCCCAATCTCTGAAGTAGAGCCAAACCGGTTTTTAGTCGTGCGCAGAATCCGATACGCCAGATGCTGATCGCCTTCGAACTGCAAAACCGTATCCACCATATGCTCCAACACTTTAGGCCCGGCTAACGAGCCATCTTTGGTAATGTGACCCACCAGAAAAACGGTCGTGTTGGTTTCTTTTGCAAACTTCATCAGCTCACCTGCGCATTGCCGCACCTGGCCCACACTGCCCGCTACGGAATCAAGCAAAGGCGAATACAGCGTTTGAATGGAATCCACGATCAACACCTGCGGCTGCAGCTCTTCGATGGCGGCAAAAATGTTTCGGGTGTTTGTTTCGGTGAGTGTAAAAAACTGGGCCGTTGTTGCCGTTGGCGCTATGCGTTGTGCGCGCATTTTTATCTGTTGCTCACTTTCTTCTCCAGATACGTAAAGAATTTTCAACCGTGTGAGGGTAAGTCCCAGCTGAAGCATGAGGGTTGATTTGCCGATGCCCGGTTCGCCACCGATGAGTACCAGCGAGCCGGGCACGATGCCGCCTCCCAGCACACGGTTGAGTTCAGCATCCGGTGTTTGAAGGCGTACTTCGGCTGAAGCGGTTATTTCCGCGAGTGTCCTGGGCTTGGCCATTTTTTCACGCGAGGGCGATTTTCCTGACCACTCGTTCTTGTTGGCTTCAGTCTTTACAACCACTTCCTCAACAAAGCTATTCCAGGCCCCGCACGATGGACATTTCCCCAGCCATTTGGCCGACTCATACCCGCAGGACTGGCAAAAAAAGAGGGTTTTGGTTTTGGACATTTAACTGCAAAGTCGACAATTTTGTGGAGTCTCTATCTGCTTTGAAAAAGATGCGACTAATTTTTCTTGTTCACATCGCTTGTTCGCTGACCTTCAGGATTGCTTCGGCCCAATCAAGCTCTGAAGAATTTGGCGAGGTGTCGATTAATGAACTTGAAATGACATCTTACCAGCGAGACTCAACCGCACGCGCTGTTATTCTTTTCAGTCGGTCAGATGTTTTGGTTGACCCGCGACTCGGTGTTCTTTTTGAGGAGCATATTCGAATCAAGTTCTTTGATCAATCGGAAATCTCGGAATGGACGAATTTGAAAATCAGGGTGAATGAACTTGGAACGGTTACGAAAGTCAAAGGTATCGCCTGCAATTTAGAGAATGACCAAATTAAAAAGACCGTGATGACCGATCAGGGTGTTTTTAAGTCCAAGGTAAGCAAAGAATGGACTGAAGTTAGGTTTGCGATCCCGAATGTCAAAGCCGGTACTGTGGTTGATCTTTTTTATTCGGTGCGCTACGATGCACTATTTTTGCCCACTTGGAATTTTCAGCAGAAACTTCCCGTATATCGCTCGTCTTAGAGAATCAAATCAACTGGGAAATCATCGTATACGGACGAAGTTATTGGAGTTTTCAAGCCACAAAAAGTTGAATCGTCAAATGGGATGATTCAAAACTGGTTGATTGATGCAGTCCCGGCCTTTAGAGAAGAACCGCTGATGCCGGAGGGGGACGAGTTTATCGGGCAAGTTAATTTTTATGCTAACTATAACCTATCAACCTGGGGTCGCATTGTCGGGGAGTTCATCCAAAATCCGGATTTTGGCGGGCAGCTAAGAGGTTCTGGATTTCTTAAGAAGTATGCGGACACAAATTCGGCAGGTGCTGTCAGTGCCAATGAAAAGATTGACGCACTCTGTTCTTTTGTAAAAAAGTCGGTCGCATGGAATCAAAAGACAGAGGCGATTCCAACACGAGATTTTGCCAAAGTTCTTTCGGAGGGTAGCGGTACCTCTGCTGAGATTAACTTGCTATTGGTAGCGTTGCTACAGAAAGCCGGGTTAAATGCCCTTCCAGTCGCGATAAGAACTCGTGACAAAGGGCAAGTAAAACATCATTTACCAAACAAAAACCAGTTAAACGATCTTATTGCCCTGGTTAGAGTTGAAGATAAAAATCTATTCCTTGACGCAACTGACCGCTTGTTGGGTAATCGATTTCTTCCTGAGCGATGCCTGAACGGAATCGGTCTTGTAATTTCTGAGAAGGAAAGTGAGTGGTTGACGGTGCAGGCACCTCGTTCGCGCCTTGCCGTTACCACTCAGTTCAACATCTCCACTCTGGGTGATATTGAACAGAATATGAAAATTGTACAGGATGGAATTGTCGGAGCTCGCGCGAAAAGGTCAATGGTGCAAATGGGCGAAACGGACTACATCAACTCAATGATCCACGGAAAACCCTGGCATGTCAAACAATGGGCGTGCAAGAATATCGAAGTCGATGCACCACTTGAGATAAATATTGTTTTGAGTCTGTCCGATCACATACAGAATTCAGGAGAGCGAATCTATTTCAACCCACTTTCATTCGGAATTCAAGAGGATAATCCATTTAAAGAGGACAGGCGAGTATACCCGGTAGACCTTGATTTTCCCTTTGAAAACACCCTGATTGCCCGATTTGAAGTGCCAGCCGATTATGACGTTGAGGAACTTCCTCAAACTAAAGCCATTGTATTAGCAAACAATGCCGGAAAGTTTTCTTATTCAGTTAGTGTTGTTGGGAAGATGATTACGGTCACCTGTCAGTTCATGCTAAATCGAGCACTCTTTTCAGCAGAAGACTACACGTTACTTCGCGACTTCTACGCTCAGGTTGTTGGAAAGCAAAGTGAGCAGGTTGTTCTAAAAAAGAAAACCTAGTCCATCTTAAACAGTCTGATTTGCACCGAATGCGGACTGCTACCTATATTTAGAAAGTGTTTAATGCCTGTTATGAAAGCATTCTTGAACAATCTCCTATTATTGATTTTCTCGCAACTTGGCTGGTCGCAAGTCTCTTATGATTTTGGTAAGATCTCCGAGACCGAGATGACAATGCAGTCTTATGAAAAAGATCCTTCAGCCAAAGCTGTAATCATCTTTAATCGCGGAGATGTGGAGCTCAATGATCGATTGGAAGTGACCATGAAGCGGCATGTGCGCATCAAGTTTTTTGACCAGACTGAGGTCGATGATTGGGCCAACATGACTATTTATATCAGTCGGGGCTCCAGCAATATTTCACGAATCAAAGCTTCGGCTTATAATCTGGAGAATGGAGAGATCGTGGAGAGCAAGATGAGCGAGGAAGCAGTTTTTAAAACAAAGATTAACCGATACCGTGAGGAAGTCAAGTTTGCTGTGCCTAACGTGAAGGCTGGCTCGGTAATCGAATACAGCTACACCATTCGGTCCGATGCCTATTGGATACCTCCGTGGCAGTTTCAGTATAATATTCCGGTGCTTGAGTCGGAATATGATACTCGCTTTCCCTCCAATTTCACATTTCGGAGTGATGTCATCGGCTATTTGCAACCAAAGCGAAAGGACGGCAGCGACCGTACTATCTGGACGATGACCGATATTCCTGCGTTCCGGGAAGAGCCCTTCATAACAACAAAGGATGATTTCGTTTCGCGTGTCGATTTTTACCTTGAGGAATACATGTTCCCAAGCACGGGCACGGTGCGGGTGTTAAAGGGTTGGAATAATGTCGCAGGGGGTCTGCTTACCAATGTTGACTTTGGCGGGCAAATGCGGACTTCGGGTTTCTTAAAGAAAGTGGTGGAAGAGCAGATTGGTGACGAAAAAGATCAGCAGAAAATTCTTGAGAAACTGTATGACTATGTAAAAGGGAGTATTGAATGGAACGAGTACACCGATGTAATTCCCGATCATACGTTTAAGAAAGTAATGGATGAAGGAAAGGGAAGTTCTTCGGAAATTAATCTTCTGCTGGTCACACTCCTTCAGAAGGCCGGCCTACCGGCTTATCCTGTGGCCGTCAGCGATCGCAATAATGGTGCGGTGCGCGCCTTTGTTCCTATGCTGAGTCAATTCAATGATCTCATTTGTGCTGTAAAATTAAACGACAAGTTGCTATTCCTCGATGCTACCGATCGAAAACTTCCGATGAAATCGTTACCCATGCGATGCTTGAACGGCCCAGGCTTACTTATATCAGAAGCACCCGAATGGGTTAATGTGCAAGCAGCCCGCTCAAGGCTCTCCGTTACCACTACCGTAGCGATTGGCGAGGGTGGATACGTGACTGGCAATTTGAAGATCGCGCGTGATGGGCTGGCAGCTTCTAACGGGCGAGCCAGTGTCATCAGCAAGGGAGAACAAGATTATGTGAAAGGCCTGTTTGCCGGAAAATCGTGGGAACTGAAGAGCAGTACGTTCAGGAACAAAGAGGAAGCCACGTTACCCTTTGAAGAGACCCACGAAATCGTCATTAACGATCATGTACAGGATGCCGGAGATCGCATCTATTTCAATCCCCTCATGTACGGCATTCAGGAAGATAATCCGTTTAAGTCCGAGACCCGCGAGTACCCGGTTGATTTTGGAACTCCTTTTGAAGATATAATCATTTCAAAGTTTACCGTGCCGGACGGATATGAAATTGAAGAACTCCCCCAAACCAAGGCGCTCGCATTGCCGAATAATGGAGGTCGGTTTAGTTACTCAACCAACCAGAACGGGCAAACCGTTTCCATTACCTGTCAATTAATACTTAACAAGGCGAGGTTTATGTTGGAGGAGTATCCTATTTTACGTGAGTTTTATACCCAGGTTGTGGCCAAACAGACAGAGCAGGTGGTGTTAAAAAAGAAGCAATGAGAAGACTACTGGCGCTTTTCTGTTTCCTGCTCGCTTCTGCAAGTTGGGCTGCCGAGGTGAAGTACCCCGTTTCTACCATTCCGCCAGAGTTGACAAACGGAATGTATGCTGTCATTCGGTTACAGGAGCAGGACTTTGAGATAGTTTCAAAGGCCAAATCGCGGTATCGATTCAAAAGAGTCATCACCATTCTCAACAGTCAAGGGAGGGATCATGCTGTTTTTGTGATCGGCTATGACAAGGAGGCCAGTATTGATTTCGTGGAGGGTGCCGTGTATGATGCGATGGGCAAACAAATCAAAAAGATAAGAAATAGTGACATTGTTGATCGCGCCAGCACAAGCGGATACAGCCTTTACGAAGATAATCGGGTCAAGATTGCGGACCTTCGCCAGGAAAGCTATCCTTATACGGTGGAGATTGAGTATCAGAAAACCAGCAAACTTCTCTATTCAATCCCGGGCTTCTATCTCTATGAAGACGATGAAGTATCGGCCGAGCAGCTGGCTTATCAGATCACCTATCCTGTTTCGCTAAAACCCCGCTACAAGATGTTTCGAAGCCCCGATCCTCAAAAGACACTGGTCGGAAAAGATCTGGAACAACTAGCCTGGAAATTCTCGAATGTAAAGCCCGATAAATTTGAGCGATATGCACCTGAAGTTAATCGTGTTGTTCCCAACATCGCCTTAGCGCCCTCTGATTTTGAGTATGACGGGTATGCAGGTTCTATGACTACCTGGAAAAGTATAGGACAGTGGCAGTTGCAGTTAAACGCGGGCCGCGATATTCTGCCGGAGGCGACACGGGCAAAAGTCCGGCAGTTAACAAGCACGGTGCCAAACGAAGCTGACAAAGTTAAAGTGCTATACGAGTTTATGCAGGGAAAGACCCGATATGTGAGCATTCAACTTGGCATTGGAGGGCTCCAGCCATTTGATGCCAAAACGGTTGATGAAGTCGGCTATGGGGATTGCAAGGCGCTATCCAACTACATGGTGGCGCTGCTGAAAGAGGTTGGCATTAAAGGTTACTACTGCTGGGTCTACGGAGGCGAGGGGATGAAGCATCTCTCGCCCGATTTTCCGATAGATTATTTCAATCATATCATTGTTGCCGTGCCACAAAAAAAGGATACGATCTGGTTGGAATGTACCAGTCAGATCGCCCCGTTTGGTTTCCTCGGAGATTTCACCTCAGACCGATACGCTTTGATGGTGACTGAGGATGGGGGCAAACTTGTCAGGACACCAAAATATGGCCCCGAGATCAATCAACAAATACGGGTGGCCCATGTTGATGTTCAACCCACAGGAGATGCTCAGGTAAATATGACCACGCGTTTTTCCGGCACACAGACGGAAAATGGCGGTCTGGACGGACTGATTGCTTCCAACCAGATCATCGAGCAAAAGAAGTGGCTCGAGCGCTCCATTGATTTCCCGAGTTTTACAGTGAAGAGTTTCAGCATGAGCACCCGAAAGTTTCAAATCCCTACGTCAACGGTTTCAGCCGAACTTGAGCTTCGAAAGGCTGCTACGATCAACGGTAAACGCCTGTTCATAGCGCCCAATCTTTTCGGTCGTTTTTCCTATGTTCCGGAAAAAATTGAGTCCAGAAATACACCGGTCGTGCGGCACACAGCATACACGGATGTCGATACAATAAAAGTGAAGTTGCCTGAAATGTTTCATCCGGAGTTTATTCCCCCGGCTGTTTTGATCAAAACCAGATTTGGCGAGTACTCAGGAGAGTATAAGGTCGAGAATCATACGATCTTCTACTTCAGAAAACTAAAAATGGTTGACGGGGAGTTTCCGGCAGAGTCGTATGGTGAATTGGTTGAGTTCTTTAAGAACATCTCCAAGGCCGACAACACCAAAATGGTCTTTGTCAATAAGACCTGATCAGTTGATCGGAGCATTTTGCTCCTTCGCCATCACGTTATACACCATTTTGTCGGCCATAGACGGCCACCATTTGTTGAGCCACACGGCCAGTTTACCCTGTGTGGTAAGTATGAGAAAATTCTTGCGCTTCACCACAGCCCGGTAAATGTGTTCAGCACACTCCTCGGCCGTCATCATCTTTTCTTCGGCCCGGGGCGATTCACCCTGTTGTTCGCCCGTCTTGGTGAGCGACCGTTTGCGTATGTTGGAAGCCGTGAAGCCCGGGCAAGCGGTGAGTACATGAACCCCGGTTTTCAAATGCTCGGTGCGAAGCACCTCCAAAAAGCCATTGAGCGCAAATTTCGAGGCTGAGTAGCCTGCACGACCGGGCAGACCGCGAAAGCCGGCTATGGACGAAATGCCCACAACCGATCCCCGGTTTTGCTGGATAAACGGAAGGCAGAACTTGGTGGCATACAGTACACCATAGAAGTTGATGTCCATTACTTTTTTGATCACCTCCAGGTCCACTTCGTTGAACAGCGCCCGCATGGAAATGCCGGCATTGTTAATGAGTATGTCAATGGTTCCGTACAACCGAACGGCTTCTTCAGCCATTTTCTTATTGTCTTCTTCGCGACTAACATCGGCCTGGAAGCCAGCAATTGTGATGCCCTGATGCTGTAAGTCTGTTACGGCCTTGTCGAGTTCTGATTGATTTCTTCCGGTAATCAAAATCCGTCCGCCCTCGCGCCCAAATTTTTCTGCCAGCGCCCGGCCTATACCGGAGGAGCCACCGGTTATGACAACAACCTTGTTTTTCATGGTTTTTTTTTCAGTTCACCAGACTCGACATACCAAAACGTGCCCGTAGAAGGCCAGGATGATGCCGGGAATGCCTCGGTGCCGGTGGACGAGCCTGCAATAACATTGACCTGAATGGCTTGTTGATTCTGATACCAGTGAAGTTTTTGACCCGAGCTGCAATTTTCTGCCCTTGTCTTTCCCTGGAGGAAGTAGGCGTTGCCTGCACCGAACACGGTGATTAAGCCATCATGGGTAATACATACAGCTGTTTGCTCATCTACTCCGATGCCACGGGGCTCGATAACTCCGAAATCTTTTTGAAGGCGGGCCATAAAGGCAATGTGCCTTCCTTCGCGGCCTCGTTGCGAGTAGTGTTGGTCGGCTATGACGTTCGCAAGCGCAGGAATTTGGATAAAGCTCTTTGACAGACTCATAGCTGGCATATACGGGTTGGCCATTGCTTCCGATGAGGTTACCGTGCCTTGTTGCGCATCAAATATGAAGTTGCTGAGAATGGCACAGCCGGCACTGGTGCCGCCAATTGGCACTTTTTTCTCTTCGATCAGGTATTGAATAGCGGCCGATACTTCGGTGTTTGCCCAAAACTTCACATAATTAGCCTGATCGCCACCGGCAATGAAAAGTGCTTCCGCCTCACGAATACGTTTGCCGGTCTCTGGCAGCAGAGCCTTTTCGCGAGAGTTGATGAGCAGCGTTTCGACCGAGTTGGCCGTGCCCAACCCATATATATAATCGTTGTAACCCGTGGAGCCCGAAGCGCGAATTACCACGAAATCACCTCCTCCGCTTCGTTGCAACATCCATCGAATGGCTGTATCCACATCGGTGCCACCACCCATCAGTACCGTGCCGCCAGCAGTGGATGAAGTTACATCTTCCGGATCTCCAATCAGCCCGATGCTGGCGCTAGCCTGGCCACAGCAGGTAGTCGGCTGCTCGCAACCCAGAATGGTTGTTAAAAGAACGATCGGCAACAGAATTCTCATGGACTCAGCCCTCAAAAGTAATCAAAACATCCTCTAATTTTGCCGATCATGTTTTTGCTCCGGCTACTCTCCAGGCTACCGTTTTGGTTTCTTTATCTGCTTAGTGATTTTCTCTTTTTCTTGATTTATCATGTCATTCACTACCGCAGAGAGATGGTTCAGAAGAATCTGCGAAATGCTTTTCCTCAATTTGATGCGGAACACGTGAAGAGGATTGAGCGTGAGTTCTACCATAACATGGCCGACTATGCTGTGGAAATGCTCAAACTGTTGACGATTTCTGAAAAGGAGTTTAGAAATCGGCTGAAGCTCGTGAATACAGACTTGATGGATCGAATCAAGGGAAGCCACGAATCATTCTTTGGGCTTACCTCGCATCAATTCAACTGGGAGTGGGCGCTGGCGGGAACAATCCTGCAGGCACCTTTGCCACTGGACTTTGTTTACCAGCCGGTAAAGATTGAGTTGTTCGAGCGGTTTTCGCTGGCCAGCCGCACGCGTTTTGGGGGTCACGCCATCAAGCGCGATGAAGTGGCGCGCGAGTTGTTTAAGCGAAGGGCCAACCCGAAAATAATTGGGCTGGCGGCTGACCAATACCCGGGCATGGATCGCGACAAGCGCTACGCAACAACTTTTCTTAATCAAGAGACGGTTTTCTTTGATGGCACCAACCAACTGGCGGTGCTGATGCAGTACCCGGTCTTGTTTTTCAATACCCGCAAAGTGAAGCGGGGCTACTACGAGGTTACCATTGAGTTGCTAACCGAGCCACCGTATGCCAAAGGCGACACGCAGGTGGTGGAAAAGTATGCTCGAAAGCTGGAACGCGCTATACTTGAAAACCCGGCTAACTGGCTATGGTCGCACGACCGCTGGAAAACCCGGCATCTCAAAACAGAGTCGGCTAGTTAGGCCAGCATCATTTCCAGATCAGCCTTGGTGAGTTGCTTGATGATGCTCTCTTCGCTTTGAATGAGGTTCTCCGACAACTTCAACTTGTGTTTCTGCAGTTGCAGGATTTTTTCTTCAACTGAATTTCGGGTGATAAACTTATAGGTAAACACCTTCTTTTTTTGCCCGATGCGGTGCGCCCGGTCAACGGCCTGAGCCTCTACGGCCGGATTCCACCAGGGGTCAAGAATAAACACATAGTCTGCTTCTGTCAGGTTGAGGCCAAGGCCACCAGCCTTAATTGAGATCAGGAAGATTTTCAGGTCAGGATCTTTGTTGAACCGCTCCACTTGCTCTTTTCGGTCGGTACTGCTTCCATCCAGGTAGGCGTAGGGCACTTCGCGGGTATTGAGCATCTCCCGAACGATTTCGAGGTGCTTCACAAATTGACTGAAGATAAGGAGCTTGTGCCCCTCCAGAAGGGCATTCTCCACCATATGCGATACGTCTTCCAACTTGCCGCTGTCGCCTTTGTACTTTGCATCAACCATTCGGGGATGATTGGACAGTTGCCGCAGCTTGGTCAATCCTTCCAAAATCGTCATCCGGCTGTTGCTGATTCCTTCCTTATCGATAAGATCAAGAATCTTGTGCCGGTAGTAGCTTTTTGCCTCTTCGTATTTTTCCTCCTGTTCGGCACTCATGTCGGTGTAACGGATATTCTCCACCTTTTCCGGAAGGTCGCGGGCCACCTGCGATTTTAACCTGCGCAGCACAAAGGGCTTGATGATCGCGTTTAGTTTTTTTGTTTTTGCTTCGTCTTGTTTCTTCTCGATGGGCAGCTGATACTCGTTCTTAAAAAAGGTTTGGCCTCCCAGAAGCCCCGGATTAACAAACGTCATCTGCGACCACAAGTCCATTGTTGTATTTTCCAACGGAGTACCGGTCAGAGTGAGCCGGAAACGCGACTTGAGTTGTAATACGGCCTTTGCAATGTTGGATGATGGGTTCTTGATCACCTGGCTCTCGTCCAGAATAATATAGTTGAAATAGAAGGCTTGCAGCAAATCGGCATCCAAACGGGCGATTCCGTACGAGGTGATCACAAGATCGTACTTCGAAAACTGCTGAACGTCTTTTTTTCGATGTGTGCCCGTGTAGTTCAGAATCTTGAGTTCGGGCGTAAATTTGAATGCCTCCATTTCCCAGTTATAGACCAGCGAGGTGGGCATCACGAGCAGCGATGTTCTGGTGGGTGCACCTTTTTCCGGATCTTTTTCTTTTTCCGCCTGCAGCAAGGCCAGCGTTTGCACGGTTTTACCTAACCCCATGTCATCCGCCAGGCAACCTCCGAGGTGAAACTCATTCAGGAACCGTAACCAGTTGTAACCGGCTTTCTGATAGGGTCTCAGTTCGCCTTTAAATCCATTTGGAATAGGAAAATCTTTGATGCCGGTAAACGACTGCAGATTGCGAAGCCGGTCGCTCATTTGCACCTTAGCCAGCGAACCTTCCTCCAGTTCTTTCACCAGATTGATATGATACTTTTTCAACACCGGTTTTTCCTGGTTTCCGTGAGTCTCGCTCATGGCAAACAGGTCGCCATACTTGATCAACCATGCTTCGGGAATGATCGCAATTTCTCCGTTGGGTAGTTTGAACTCAACCTTTTTCTTCAAAATGAGCTTTCGTAGTTCTTTGAAGGAAATTTCATATTCACCAAAGCGAATTTTCGCGTGGATATCAAACCAGTCGATATTTTCCTTAACCTCGAGCTCAATCACCGCCTTGCCGACAAAATATTTCTTATCGCGGTTTTCGGGTTGACTCACTTCAAACCCGAGGTTGAGTAAGTTTACCCGATTTTCGTTCAGCCACGAAAAAGCCGTGCCTTTGTCGATGGCCACCCGGAAGCCCTTCAGTGGAAGCCCCAGCTTGATCAGCGTGCTGGCATACTTTTTTTCAGTCTCAATGTTGCGCTTTACGCGGTGGAAGATGTAGTCATCTTCTTTCTTCTCCACAGTGACGTTGACCGGCCCGAGCATATCGCCCCTGAAACGATGCTTGCCGTATTTGAATGACAGGTCGAACACGATTTTCCCGGCCTCATCATCGCTGGGCGCGCTATCATCGCGCACGGTTTCAAAAAGAGTTTGCACCTCACGGCTATTGGCCGGAGGCAATTCCGACAGCGAGAGCAACGGGTGCGGGTCATACTCGCTCTTATTGATTTCGAAGCCGTTGACCTCAACATCGTCAAACGAAGCGATGAGCGGTGCCACAAAACGATTGTAGTATGTTTCTTCCAGGTTTTTTGGAATCACCACAAACTTTTTGCTCAGGAAGGGCTGCAATTTGCGGCCGTCAACGGGTTTGTCGAAACCATACATTTTACCGTTGACCACTAACCAGGCAGGGTTTTTACAAATCAGGTAGGCAGTGGCATTGGGCACATCAACCTTTTTACCATCGTAGGTAATGGTAGGATAGTAATTGGTGTTTTCGTTGCTGCGCGTAAAGTGAAACTGAATCGAGGCTCGCTTTTCCAGCACTTCAACTTTGCGCCACGTGGGCTCGCCATCGTTGCCCATCTCGAACAACATTTTCCCCTTCATCTTTTCGAGTATGGTAGCCCGAAGTCCTTCGAGGTAAATTTCGATTTGTTCCTGCAGAAGTTCGCTTCCTTTTTGCTTGTCGTAGGTTTTGGCAAAAAATTCCTGCGGCTTCATGGGCTTAGCTGCAAACTTTTTCAGCAGTACATCGTGCCCCATTTTGTCCATGAGGTCGATCAGGTGGTAATCGCGGTCGTCCAGCCCTTTGGAGAACTCACGGGCATTTTTGGCCGAGATATTCTGATGCTGGTAGGTCAGCTTACCCTTTTCATCCAGGTGAACAATGAAGGATTCAAACAAATAGCCCAGGTACTCATGCTGGTACATGGAGTAGATGATCTGAAAGGGCTGGGCGGCCGATACCTTCATTTTGATTTGTTTGCCGCCTTTTTCGACCGAAAAGCACCCCAAAGCCAGTTTTTTGGGCAGGTACGGAATAAGGCGAATTGCAAATTAGGCAATTGGAACGAACTGGCTGAGGGAAAAGCGGGTAGAATGGTACACCAACCTTACATGAGTTGGACGCTCAAAGGTGTTGCGGGGAGGACACACGGGCAGCCCGTTGGGCTGGGTACCAGGCCATGGCGGTGGTTATCAACGCAATTAAGGCCAAAACGGCTAGAAAATCGGTGCCTACCATCCTTACAGGATAGTTCGGCACCACCGCATTCTCCATGCCCATACCCACCAGGCCTACGGTGTCCTGCAACCAGCAAAGCAGGGCCCCCAGCACCAGGCCACAGCCTGCTCCAATACCGGCAATGACCATGCCCGCGGTAATAAACACAGACCGCACCAGCCGGGGCGTGGCGCCTAATGAGGCAAGTACACTGATGTCTTTCGTCTTATCAATCACCAACATCATCAGCGAAAAATAGATGTTCACGGACACAATCGTGATGAGTAACCCAAGTGCCAGGAACATGAAGAGTTTCTCCATCTTGAACAGGCGATGCAGATCCTGGTGTTGCTCGAAATTTGTTTTCACGGTAAATGCATCTCCCAGCAATTGCTGAATGCGCGCTTTAACCGCTTCGGGGCGGGCATCGGGTGTTGATTTAATTTCCAGTGCCGTGCGATGATCGCCATAGTCCATCAAATCGCGCACCACATGCAGCGGCAGAAAGATGTAGTTTTCATCATAGTTTTTTTCAATGGAAAAAACGCCACCAGGCATTACCATGGCCGTGGTGTATTGCTGGGTAGGATCAAACGACACGCCCGCGCCCTTGCGGATGTAGTACAATTGAATCGGGTAGAAGTTTTCTTCGATTGCCATAGACAGCGTGTATTGAACTCCACGGCCCACAATTGCATAGTTCACGCTGTCCTCCCGCAGCACGAGCCTTCCCCCCGCCAGTTGACTGTCCAGGCGATGCTGATCGAGGAAATTGTCGCTGACTCCTTTTGCTGTCACAACCATATCAGCACCATGGTAACGCACGTACACATAGTCTTCGATTACCTCGGTAACAATGGCTACCCCTTCAGTTTTTCGTATGGCGTTCAGCAGCGAGTCGGTTACGGGAAACGATTTACCCAGGCGAGCCTCCACCTTCAATTCCGGGTCGAACGAGGTGTACAGGGAACCAATCAGCGTTTCGAGCCCATTAAAAACCGAGAGAACGATGATGAACGCGGCTGTGGCGAAGGCTACCCCGGCAATGGAAAGCCATGAAATGACGTGTATGAAATTTTTTTTGCGCCTGGATAAGAAGTAGCGCCTGGCGATGAAGAACGAAACATTCACGACTACTCCCGGGTTTCGGGCGGGATGTTGAGGTTGCGAATCAGCTCGTCCATGCGCAGGGCATTTTCCTCCACTTCGTCAATCATGAAGACCAGTTCGGGTATGATGCGTGCCTGATTCCGGATTTTGTCGCCCAGCGCTTTGCGGATTTCGCCTTTGTGGTCGTTGAGTTTCGCGAGCACCGCTTGCTTGTCAGGAGCCAGCATCATGCTGATGAACACTTTGGCCACGCTCAAATCGGGGCTCATGCGCACCTCGGCAATGGTAATAAAGACATTGCCCAGCAAACCCCGCTTGTCGCGCTGAAAGATGTCGCTCAATTCCCTTTGAACCAGCCGCGCGAACTTCTGTTGCCGTACGCTCATGCGGTAAAGATAGCAAGATTACAATTCGAACGCCTGATACATGAAGCCTTACCGTTTTTTCAGTTTCTTTGCCGGCAAAACCGGTTTGTGTTACTTCGCTTCTTTCGAATCAACGATCCTTATCGCCTGCTGGCCGTGCTGGCTGTGCTGTTGATGCTGGCACTGCCGCTCTGGTTGAGTCACCCCGGGCTTTTGCTGAAGGAGTTACACCAGTACATAACCGGTGAGGCAATCAGCCGCGGCCAAACACTATACACGCAGTGGTTCGATTCTGTTCCGCCTCTGGCGGGCGGGCTGGCCGCACTACTGGATACTTGTTTTGGTCGCAATGCCTTTGGCTGGAACGCAGTTGGCATCCTGCTGGTTTTCTTGCAGGCGGCTGTTTTCGGCTGGACGCTGATCGTGCATCGGGCGTACAATGAAAACACTTACCTGCCTTCGCTAATTTATGCCATCCTATGTGTCAGCTCATTCGACCTTCTTCGGTTTTCGCCCGAATTGGTTGGGTCTCTTTTGTTGCTGATGGCACTCAATCAATTGTTTAATGAAATTGAGTTTCGCGAGCAGCGCGAAGATGTTGTTATCCGCGCAGGGTTTCTGTTAGGCCTTGCCACGTTGGTCGTTTTCAGTTACTGGGTGTTTTTTCTTTTTGCCTGGATTGCATTGCTGATTTATGCGGGCTTAACAATTAGAAAGTCCGTCCTGCTCGTCACGGGATTTCTGCTGCCCCACCTGTTGTTGGTGGTGGGTTACTTTCTGATCGACCAAACCTACTGGCTTTGGCATAACTTCTATGCCCCGAACTTTCAAGTGGGCACGGGTTGGAGCATTGACGTCCGCTCGCTTGCTGTGATCGGTGGAATTCCGTTTTTGTATTTCATCATAGCACTGTTCATGCTGCAGCGCGAGGCCCATTTCACCCGATACCAAAGTCAACTGCTGCAGGTGATGTTTCTTTGGCTGGTGGCTGCGGGCATTCAGGTCAGTATCTCAGGTCCGCGAACGCCCACTACGTTCATTGTCTTTGCACCAGCCGTTACCTACTTCATCAGTCACTACTTACTGCTGGTACGCAGGCGGTGGATTGCCAACGTCATGCTGGTGATCATGGTTGTGGGTGTTGCGATTTCCGCCCAGGTAGTCATGCGGGGCTATTCCGGGCGTGATGCCTACGCGCGCATGCTGGTCCGCGACCCTGATGAGAACGTGAAGGGCCAGAAGGTAATGATCTTGACCGAGTCGAATGCGGGGCTTTTGAAGAGTAATCAACAGGCCGGATTCTTCCTTGATTGGTCGCTGAGTGAACCCATTTGGCAGCAGCCACAGGTTCTTGAGCACGCTTTATTGATCGAACGGTCGTTTTCGGAAAGCCCTCCAGATCTGATTTTTGATCCGCAGGGATACTTTGAAAAGATTTCCACTGTTCTGCCCGGAATTTATCGGGGCTATTCACGCACGGGCGACTTTTGGCAACGCAAGCCCGAGGCCAATTGAAATAAGGCCCGGTAGAAGCCAAACCCCGATTACAGATCAAGCGTGACCTGCGCTTTTCGCAACTGAAAGTTTTGGCCGAGGTACACCTTGCGCACCAGCGGGTCGTTAGCCAATTCCTCTGAGGTGCCGGATTTGAATAGCTTTCCCTCAACCATCAGGTAGGCGCGATCGGTAATCGATAGCGTTTCGTCAACATTGTGGTCGGTAATGAGGATGCCGATGTTTTTCTTCTTCAGCCGGGCTACAATGCCCTGGATTTCCTCCACAGCAATCGGGTCCACTCCGGCAAAGGGTTCGTCAAGCAAAACAAATTTCGGGTCAACAGCCAGCGCGCGGGCTATTTCGGTTCGCCTCCGTTCGCCACCTGACAACACCATACCCAGATTTTTTCGGACGTGGCCCAGGCTGAATTCTTCGAGTAGCTGTTCAACTTTTTGTTTTCGTTCGCTGGCACTCATGGTCGTCATCTCCAGCGGTGCCATGATATTTTCCTCCACGCTCAGCTTACGGAACACGCTCGCTTCTTGTGCCAGGTAGCCCAGCCCCCTGCGGGCACGTTGGTACATGGGCAGTTGGGTGATTTCTTCCGAGTCCAGAAAAATCTGGCCTTCGTTGGGTTTTATCAGACCCACAATCATATAAAAGCTGGTGGTTTTGCCGGCACCGTTGGGGCCCAGTAGTCCAACAATTTCACCTTGTCGTACTTCCACCGACACGTTGTTCACCACCGTGCGCTTCTTATACTTTTTCATCAGGTTTTCGGCCCGCAGGATCATACGTGTAAGGTGAGTTTAGTCGAATTTAATGTCTTTCGCCCGCAGTTGAATCGAAGTGTTTCCGTTGAATACGTTTTCTTCAATGGTATAGGCCATACGGAAAACATCACCGTTTTGCAGGCGCGTGTAGTGCTCTATCAAATCGAATGCCATGACGGTGAAAACCTGATCCGATCCCTGCTGACTAACCAAAAAACGGATATGCTTGTCTTTGAAGCTGGAGAGGGAATTGGCAACGTAAAGGCCACGGGTCTCAAAAACAGGCTTTTGATTCTCCGGGCCGAACGGGGCCATTTGTTTCAGGATGTTAAAAAACCGGGCATTGATAACATCAAGGTTAATAGCCAGGTCGATATCAACAACGGGCACCCGCATTTCTTCCGTGAGCTTGGCGGCTACAATTTGTTCAAATCGCTGTTGGAACGCCTCTAGGTTTTGCGGCAGCAGGGTGAGGCCGGCTGCATATTTGTGCCCTCCGAATTTCTCCAGCAGATCGCTGCACTGCTCGATGGCATCGTAGAGATTGAAACCGGCTACGCTGCGGGCCGAGCCGGTGATTCTTTCGTTCGACTCGGTGAGGATGATGGTAGGGCGGTAGTAGCGCTCTACACACCGGGCGGCTACGATGCCAATCACACCCTTATTCCAGGTGTTCTTAAACAATACAGTTGATTTGGCGGTACGCAGCGATTCATTACCTTCAATCATGGCAATGGCCTCCTCGGTGATGTTGACATCAAACTCTCTGCGAAGGTCATTAGTTGAGTTGATCTTGCCCGCCATTATATTGGCGTCATCTTCGCTTTGCGCCACCAGCAGTTCGACAGCCGCGCGTCCGTGGTCGACCCGGCCTGCTGCATTGATGCGCGGGCCTAACGTGAAGACCACACCCGAGACATCCTGGTCGGCTTTGATGCCCGAGATGTCGCGTAATGCTTTCAGCCCCGGCCTGGGATTTTGGTTAAGCTTCAGCATACCGTGAAACGAGAGCACGCGATTTTCACCATTAATTGGTACGATGTCAGAAGCAATGCTGACCGCCACCAGATCCAGAAAATCAAAGATTTCCTTTTCGTCCCGGTGTGTGCGCGCATACGCCTGAATTAGCTTGAAGCCAATGCCGCAGCCACTCAACTCTTTGAAGGGGTAATTGCAATCGGGGCGCTTGGGATCGAGTACGGCCACGGCCTGCGGGATGGCTTCATCCGGCAAGTGATGATCGCAGATGATAAAGTCAATACCCTGATGATAGGCGAACTTGACCATATCCGAGGCCTTGATGCCCAGGTCGAGTGCGATAATCAACTCAACGTGGTTTTCGGTGGCATAGCGGATGCCGGCTTCCGAAACTCCGTACCCTTCTTTATGCCGATCCGGGATATAGAAATCGCAATGCGGATAAAAGCTCTTCAAGTAACTATACACGAGGGCGACCGAGGTGGTTCCGTCTACATCGTAGTCGCCATAGACGAGTATCTTTTCCTCGTTTTCCACGGCATAGTTCAGCCGCGCTACAGCCTGCTCCATATCGGTCATCAGAAACGGGTCGTGCAGGTCTGTCAGTTGAGGTCTGAAAAACTGACGGGCCTCTTCAAAGGATGAAACACCCCGTTGAAGGAGTATGGCCGTAAGGTATTGATTGATGTTGAGCTGCTGGCTAAGCGGCAGGATCTGCTCCTTGGGGGGAATGGGTTTGTAAAGCCAGCGTTTGACCATTTTTACTTCTGTACAAAACTAACAATGCCGGGCGAACCCACATTGCCGTCTTGTCCCTCCTTGCCGCGCAGGCCCCTTTTGCCATCCACTTTAGGGCCGAGCCCGGCATCACCGGCTTCTCCCGCATCTCCCCCGCGGCCGGCTGAGCCGCCATTGTTGCGTACGATTATTTGACGAGTATCTCCGGCCAGGTTGTGGTATTGAAACAAAAAGTTGCCACCGTTGCCACCATTCCCTCCAGTTGCACCATTGCCTCCGTTACCTCCATTACCTCCGGCACAAACCCTCGTTCCACTGCCACCACTGCCGCCCCATCCTCCGTTGCCTCCATCACCCCCGTCACCGCCTGGCAGTAAAACGAATAGTCGACCGGTGACGGTGACCTTATCCCAATACAGGGATACACTACCTCCGGGGCTGCCCTCTGTTCCGGCATCACCGGAGGCGGCATTTGTGCCATTGCTGCACGGCCCGTTGCCGTTTTGCCCATTTCGTCCGTTTGCTCCCCGGCCACCTGTCTTCCCTTCCGCCTGAATCACAGCGCCCTTGCCTACCATGACCCACTTGCTGTGAATGAAATTCTGATTTTTCCCATTTAGAAATACAATGCGCGAGCTGTCGCCCATCACCAGCGTATCTGCAACGAGTATGTCGGAAGCGCGCACTTCGTAGCGTTCGCCCCGTTTGAGCGCGAGTTTTTCGAGCCGCACCTGCGCGAAGCCCGACAGACTCAATAAAGCCATTAGACTGATTGCTGCCACCCGACCCACCATACCTCGTATAAAAAGGGCAACCCCATTGTAAGGGCTGCCCGCTTAATATTTTACAAAGAAAATTATTTTTTCTGTTTGGCTTCCTCTGCCTTAGCTGCCGTTACGGCATCCAGCACGTCTTTGATTTCCACGCGCTGGCCATCGCGGTAAGGAACGATCCAGGCATCAGAAACGCCCATGGCGCGCATGTACTTTTTAAACTTATCGGCCTCCCAATAGTCGCGGAAGATACCAATGGTAAATTTCTGTTCGCCCTTGTCGGTAGCCTCGCCACCAAAGTTAGGGTTGTTATCAAAGTACTTGGCGAGGTCTTTTTTGCGGAAGGCCCCAATCTGAACTTTAAACACCAGGCCGCGCGAGAAATCCATTGGGTTTACCGGGGGATTTTCCTTTAGCTGCGCCAGTTCAGCACGGGCGGAAGTCAGGTCGCTGCGCATGCGTGAAAGCTGATCTTCGAGGTCAGCGATTTTCGCATTCTTATCGCTGATGCTCTTGTTAAGGCCGCTGACCTCATTTTTCAGGCGCGTCACTTCACTGTCGGCAGTTGCCTTTTGTTCGGTAAAGTTCTTGAGGTTTTCCGGATTCTTGGCGTACTCCTTCGCCTTCTTCTTCCATGCCTTTTTATCTTGCTTCGACAATTGAGCAAACCCCGCTACGCTGCAAAAAATCAAAGCCAGACAGACGGTTAGCAGTTTTGTTTTCATTCGGTTATTGGGTTAATTAATTGATAAAAGTAGGAAAAAATTGCAAATCCGGGGTATTGACCCGTTTGGGATGAGCCGCTTCGAACCGACAAGGCTTTTCACTTCCTATGCCGCTTCAAAAAGTCCCAGGCTATCCTGGCACCCTCCATATCCTTGTTCTGTGGACCAACAAGCGCCTCGCTGGCAGCCGATAGCGGATTGGCCATGGAGGGCATGCAGTGCCCGCCTCCTACTACGGTGTAAAGTTCAATTTCCTTGGCGGGATTTGATGAACCGAAGGAACGCTTCACTACAGTACTATTGTCGGTAGTATTTACGTCAGGCAGGTTGGTGGTGATCACATCGGTGATTAAGACACCATTGACGGCCAGCCAAAAGTTTAGCGTTTCGGCTGTCGATTTTACGGTGCCACGATTGCTGCCGGCCACATTACCTCCGAGAAAAGGCATGAGCGGATCCAACGTGCCCACACAAATCATCATGGGCATTGGTGCGGTGGGCGCAATGCACTCCGATGGATCGGGCAGGTTGGCAATAAAAGGAGCGATGGCCGCGATTTTTGAATTGAGCTCGGCAGCGAGCCGGTAGCTCAGCAAGCCACCATTTGAAACACCCGACACATAGAAGCGCGCCTGGTCAACGTTGAATGATTTTTTTGTCCACTCCACCAACTCGCTGATGAAGGCCACATCATCGGCACCAGAAAAGCCTGGATTGGCGGACGTAAGCGGACGGCAGTCATTCCAACTTTGGTCGGTACCGTTAGCGTTGTTGGAGGCATCAACTCCATTGGGCACTACCATTAAAAACTTTTCATCATCGGCCACTGTTGTCCACACCCATGTACCCCCCGCTGTGGCGTTAAAAATCTCCGTCATGTTTTGCGATCCGCCATGTAGCAAAATCAACACGGGTGCTTTGGCCGCCAGGCCTGCCGGCTGGTACACCCGGAAGTAGCGCGTTAGATTGCCCACTTTAATCGTGAGATTTTCGTTCCACCCCGTGACAAATGTCTGAGAAGGTGCGGGATCGTTTTTCTTACAGGAGGCAAGTATCACCAACCAGCAGAGCAAAAAGAGTTGACGCAAAAGGCTATTCTTTGACGGAAATTGAACAATTCTGTTAACCATACTTTAAATATGTCGCGCAAATTTAAAGTACTTGATGGAGCAAGAAAGATGTTGAGTAATCCCGAAACCCCCTACACCATTTTCTCTGGCCTTACCCATTCATCAAATTGTGCTGATGTAACAAGACCTAATTCAATGGCCGCTTCACGAAGGGTTTTGTTTTCCTTGTGGGCCTTCTTGGCAATCTTGGCGGCATTTTCGTAACCAATGTGTGTATTGAGAGAAGTAACCAGCATCAACGAATTTTCCATGTGCTGTTTGATGATGGGCAGATTCGGCTCGATGCCAATGGCACACTTGTCATTGAACGACACACACGCATCGCCAATCAAGCGCGCGCTTTGCAACACATTGGCGGCAATCACCGGTTTAAATACATTCAATTCAAAATGCCCCATACTGCCGCCTACGCTCACGGCTACATCGTTGCCGATCACCTGCGCGCACACCATCGTAATGGCTTCGGGTTGCGTAGGGTTTACTTTGCCGGGCATGATGGATGAACCAGGTTCGTTATCCGGGATGATGATTTCGCCTATGCCGCTGCGGGGGCCAGAACTTAACATGCGGATGTCGTTGGCGATTTTCATCAATGCCACGGCTGCACGTTTCAATGCACCAGAAAGTTCGACCATTGCATCGTGTGCTGCCAGTGCTTCAAATTTATTCGGAGCTGTAACAAACGGATAGCCGGTAAGTGTGGCAATATGCCTGGCCACCGACACATCGTAGCCTTGGGGCGTGTTCAACCCGGTGCCCACCGCGGTGCCTCCGAGTGCGAGTTCGCGCACAGCCTCAAGCGCATTTTTGATCGCCCTGATGCTGTTATCAATCTGCTGCACGTAACCGCTGAACTCCTGCCCCAGCGTGAGGGGCGTAGCATCCATAAAGTGTGTGCGACCGGTTTTCACAATCGCTTTGAAGTCAGTTGCTTTTTTATACAGCGTATCGCGCAGCTTCTGCAGGCCGGGCAGTGTAATCTCGACCACCTGCTTATAACTGGCAATGTGCATGGCTGTCGGGTAGGTGTCGTTGCTGCTTTGCGATTTGTTAACGTCATCGTTGGGGTGCAACACTTTTTTTTCATCCGTCAGTTTGCCGCCACTCAACACGTGGGCGCGGTAGGCAATCACCTCGTTGGCGTTCATGTTGCTTTGCGTGCCCGAACCGGTTTGCCAGATCACGAGTGGAAACTGGTCGTCAAGTTTACCCGCAATGATTTCATCGCACACCTTGGCGATCAGGTCCTTCTTCTCGGCACTCAGCACGCCCAACTCATGATTGGTAAGCGCGGCCGCCTTCTTCAAATAGCCAAAGGCATAGATGATTTCCTTTGGCATGCTGGCCTCGGGGCCGATTTTAAAATTGTTGCGCGAGCGTTCGGTTTGTGCGCCCCAGTATTTGTCGGCAGGCACTTGTACCTCGCCCATGGTGTCTTTTTCGATGCGGTAGCTCATAGAGGAATTATGAATTGCGATTTTTGATTTACGATTTTATGGCTAACAAAAATACGGTTTATATTCAATCAAAATGCAGCATCGATAGTTCGGGATTTCTGGGCAATCACGATTTGTTTAAATCTCAAGTGTCCATTTTTGAATTGAATTTGGCTGTTGGCGACAGTAAAGAAATACTATAATTTTCATCTTCAATTACACCATCACTCGTATGCTTACTGCGATCCACCCCAAACTGCCTATGCGCGATAAGGCAGCAACGAAAAAGTATTACACCGAGAAGCTGGGCTTTCAATGTGATGACAACTATCCAAATTACCTGATGGTTAAAAAGGATGAAATCGAAATTCACTTCTTTGGGTTCGAAGGCCTAGACCCAAAAGAAAACTTTGGGCAGGTTTACATCCGCACTGATGACATTGACACGTTGTATCAATCGTTGTTAGACAACGCAGTCAGTATCCACCCCAATGCCCCACTTCAAAACAAGCCCTGGGGCCAGCGCGAGTTCGCATTGCTCGACCCCGACCATAACTTGCTCACGTTCGGGCAGGCGTTATAACATCTTTTTTGCAGCAGTCTCATTTTGCCGAGTACTCCAGAATATCTCCCGGTTGGCAGTCAAGCGCTTTGCAAATGGCCTCGAGCGTGCTAAAACGTACGGCCTTTGCTTTCCCTGTTTTCAAAATAGAGAGGTTGGCAAGCGTGATGTCCACCTTTTCGGATAGCTCGTTCAGCGACATTTTTCGTCTGGCCATCATCACATCTAAGTTTACAATGATTGGCATACGCTATACGGTTAACTCATTTTCCGATTGCATTTCCACCCCGCGTTTGAAAATTTGCGAGACGATAAACACCAGCCCGGCTACAAACAGAAACTCCGCTCCGTTCCAGTCTTGGAGGGAGAGGCCGGCTTGCTTAGACAGCCACCGGGTTTGTCCGTTGCCCACCTGCATCAGTAACCAGATGGAACCCAGAAAGTAGCTGATCGTTTGCAAAATCGTGGCCACGTCCAATGTGAACGGCTGCTCAAATTCACCTTCGACAAAATCTTAATAACCAGCAACAGCACAAAGGCTTTCATGGCCGATAACGCCACCAGTAGGGAGACGTAACCGGTGAAAAACCAAAAGTCATATTGCCGGAGTTCGAACAGGTTGAGCCCTAGGTAAAAATTCCGGGCGGCTTCGGGTTTAAACCAGCAAAACCCGTAAGAGACGAGCATGGCCCCGGTTTCCACCAGCAGCGCAATAAATACAATCCAGGAGAGTACCCGCATTGCGTTCAGAATGTGTTCCGTTCGCGTTTTTTCGATCTTTTCCATAATGTAGTTAATGTGTTTTTGAGAGTAAACGATGCAATTATCGATAATGTTTTATTGATAAACAATAAAATAAGGTTGAATTTCAACAAAATCGTTATCGACTGATCTTTTAGGGCCGACCGGAGACTCGCCTTTCCTTCTTCGAAATCGTTCACGTGCGGACCGAACTTTGGCGAAGGCGGCCTTCCTTTCCTCCAGAAGGTGCGGTGGACAGAACCATTTCAGAATCCGGAATGTAATATGAAGTCGTCCATTACTCATACCTTAAACTATCAACCGGGTTTTGGTTCGCTGCACGGATTGACTGAAAAATGGTGGTGGATAAGCCAATCACCAAGAGAACAATCAAGGGTACAAAAAATAGAAGGTAACTAATGTCAATCCGGAATGCATACTGCTCCAGCCACCACTTTATCAAATAATAACTTATTGGGATACCTATAATAGCCGAAAGCCCAATGGGTAGTAGAAAATTTCGACAGAGTTCGAATGTGATGGTGGAGATACCCGCCCCCAAAATTTTCTTGATGCCAATCTCTTTCGTTCTTTTATGGATGGTGTGTACCGAGAGTGAGAAAAGCCCGAGGCAGGCAATCATAATGGCGATACCCGAGAATAACCCGATGCTCTGGCCCATCAATACATCGGCTTGATATTGTCGGTTAAAAAAGTCATCCAGAAAGAAATACTCAAACGGCTTATCCGGAAAGTGTGTCTTCCAGATTTTTTCAATTTGATCCAATTGGTCAGGGATATTGCCATCAGTGATGGCGAGGGTGAGAAATTTCATGTAGCCCGCCCCCGTGATATACATGGACGGGCTAATGGATTCGTGAAGCCCGGCTTCATGGAATGATTCCACCACGCCAATGATCTCCCGCTCTCCGAAGGTCAAAACTTTTTTACCGATGGCCTCCTCGGGAGAATTTAAACCTAATTGTTTGATTGCTTCTCGATTGGTAATGACGAAGGTCCCGTTGTTTAGGGATGAAGCATAGTTTCGCCCCGCAACCAACTTTAAATCAAATGTGTTTACAAAATCTTCATCCACTCGCGATAAGTTGGTTCGAATAACCGGGCTATTCTCATCTTCAGCCAAACGAGTTGATCCGCGCCAGTCATTTTTTCTGCCTGGGATGTCGGATGAAATTGTAGACACCCGGCAAAATGATTGGGATCTCAACTCATTTTTTATGGAGGTAATTTTCTGGAGAAATAGCGTGTCAATTTCCTCTCCCGGAGCCGGTAATACCTTCACCACAACTTTTCGGTCAATGCAAAACCCTAAATCCTTGGTTTGCATAAAGGTGATTTGTTCGAAAAGGGCATAGGTGCCGATTATCAAAATCAGTGATATGGCGAACTGAGCTGTTACCAACGCTTTTTGTAAATGTGACTTCCTTTTGTGCACAGTCAAGCCCTTCAGTGCCTCATAGACTTTAAAGCGTATGAGCATAAATGCAGGGTAAAATCCAGAGATGAGCGAGACCAAAATTAGAAAGACAGCAAGTATCGCCCAGAAGATTGGCTGATATAGCAGCGAGAGGGAAATGGAAGAATCAAAGAGTTTGTTGAACCAAGGGTAGAGAAGCCAGGTCAACAATATACCTAGTGCCGCAGCGGCACAATTCAACAGCAACGACTCCATCAAAAACTGTGACGACAATTGTGTTTTCGTGGAGCCGATCGTTTTACGGATGCCTACTTCTTTCACTCGTTCCAATGAGCGTGAGGTGTTCAGGTTGACTTGATTGATAACGGCTATAACAATGATGAAACACGCCACTAGCAACAAACCATAAACAATGTTTCGATTTCCGTTGGCCTTCATCTCCCCATCCAAATGGGAGTCGAGGTGGATGGTCTCCAGCGGTTGCAATCCGAATTCCGATTTTGAGTTGGGATGACTTTTGTAGTATTCGCCCATGTATGATTGCGCGAATTGTGATAACCGAGCGTTCACTTGCCGCACCTCAACGCCATCCTTCAGCGACACATAATTATAGAAGCCATCCCAGGTAAAAAGGCTTCGTTCCTCATACACATCAAACCACGTCAGCAAAACATCAAACTTCAAATGAGTGTTGGCGGGCAGATCGTGAAACACACCGGTAACCGTTATATCCCCTTCACCTACATTTCCTTTTAAAGTCTCACCCACTACATCCAGCCTTCCAAAATACTTCAGGGCAGTTGATTTCGAAAGGACGATTTTGTCTTTGCCGTTTAATGCGGAAGCTGGGTTTCCATAAATAAAATCCAGGTCGAATACTTTACAGAACGTACTGTCCGCACAGAAGGAATTCGGCTCGGTAAAACTTCTGCGCTCTCCTGACTTGGCAATGGCTGTAAATACAGGCTCAACATTGATACTCACCGGAAACAATCGCCCAACCTGTTCTATTTCCGGAAAGTATTCCTTCATCGCCAAACCTATTTCCGGAAAGGTCATTGCCTTTTTGTAAAGCAACTCTCCATTTACAAATCGGTTGTGCTGCAAACGATAGATCTTTTTATGGTTAGGGAAAAATTTATCGTAGCTCAACTCAAACTTGGCATAGTCCAACACAAGGATGCAAGCCGCGATGCTGATAGAAAGCCCCAATAAACTAACAGCGACAAATAGTTTATTACGTGACAGGACCCGGAGCGTAAACTTGAATTGATTTTGTAGCATATACTTTTGAAACAAGTTATTTGAGAATTTATTCCTCAACACAATCCCCGGCCTGAAAAAACGAATCACGCTCCAAAGCAATCTCCGTTTGGCTCTTCGCAATCGGTAGGCGTCTGACACCTCTGAAGTGTCTGACGCCTTGAGATCGTGCTCAAACTTTTGCAACAAGTCACCTTCAATTTCTTCCAGCAGTTGGGGAGGGCAGAAACTGCGAAGGAGACGAATGGCAAATGGAGGCTTTCTGGTTTCCACTCTTCGCCTGCTTTAGTTTCCTGACATCTTCAACTGCGGCACCAACTTCCACAATTCGATCCTTGATTCTTTCATCGCTCGCAGCATAGCCATGCCCGCACTGGTGATGGTGAATATTCGCTTCCGCCTGCCGCCACGCTCTTTCGTGCCGCCACCCAAGCTCGACTTGATGTATCCTTTGTCTTCCAGCCGGTAGAGTGTGACGTGCACCGCACTCAGGTTCACTTCGCGCTTTAGGCGGCTTTCAATTTCTTCGGAGATGGCGGCCCCATAGGCGTCTTCCTGCAACGCAGCCACCATGGTTAGCACCAATTCTTCAAACTCTCCTAGATATTCCTTAGCCATATATATGCTTATATTTTGTTAAGTAAATATAAGAGAAGTTTACTCCTGCCTCCAAAATCATAACCGGTGAGTACCGCCCCCGAGGCAAATCCTGCTGGTTTTTGGTCAATCCGGGCCTGATAAAAGTCATTTTCCACGGTGACAACCGACAGCAGCACCGGTAGTTAGGCGGGCTAATTTGAAGCCTGAATTAACACGCCAATTTTACCATGAAAACCCCTGCCCAGTACATCAATACCGATGGCAATTCGGCTGTCGCCAACATTGCCTATGGCTTTTCGGAAGTAGCTGCCATCTACCCCATCACGCCCAGCAGCGACATGGGTGAAAAAGCAGACGCCTGGGGTGCCGAGGGCCGCAAAAACATTTTTGGGGAGGTAGTTGACGTTGTTCAAATGCAATCCGAAGGCGGAGCAGCAGGAGCGATCCACGGGGCCCTCACGGGCGGGGCCATGGCCACCACCTTTACCGCCTCGCAGGGGCTTATGCTCATGGTGCCGAACATGTTCAAGATCGCAGGCGAGTTGCTGCCCACGGTGTTTCACGTGTCGGCACGCTCGTTGGCGGCACAGAGTCTTTCCATTTTTGGCGACCACAGCGATGTAATGGCTACCCGCGGCACGGGCTTCGCTATGCTGTGTTCCGACAACGTGCAGGAGGCACAGGACATGGCGGTGATCGCCCACCTGGCCACGCTGGAATCCAAAATCCCGTTTTTGCATTTCTTTGATGGCTTCCGCACTTCGCACTCCATTCAAAAAATTCTTCCCCTTTCCTACGAAGAGCTTCGCGGCATGCTCAACATGAAATACGTGGAGGAGTTCCGCCAGCTTGCGCTGCGGCCCGAAGCCCCCATGTGCAAAGTGGGTGCGCAAAACCCGGATGTGTACTTCCAGGGGCGCGAAACCGTAAACAAGTTCTACGATGCTTGCCCCGACATCGTGAAGAAGTACATGAAGCTCTTTGCCCAAAAAACCGGGCGCAGCTACAAACTGTTTGAATACATCGGTGCCCCCGATGCCCAGAGTGTAATCGTGGCAATGGGCTCGTCCATTCAAACCATTCAGGAGACCATCAACCACCTTACGAAGAAGGGTAAAAAGGTGGGGGCGTTAAACGTGCGCCTGTACCGGCCCTTCCATGTAGCGGATTTTCTGGCCGAGCTTCCTAAGTCGGTGAAACGCATTGCTGTGCTCGACCGCACCAAAGAGCCGGGCGCCATTGGCGATCCACTTTATTTAGATGTAGTAGCTTCGTTAGCCAGCGAGCGGCCGGGCATCCGCATCATTGGTGGCCGCTATGGCTTAAGCTCCAAAGAATTTACGCCTTCCATGGTGAAAGCCGTGTACGATCACCTCGACAACAACGGATGGCACGGGTTCACTGTAGGCATCCATGATGACGTAACCAAAAAATCCATCCCCGTAAGGGAAGAAATAGACACCGAACAACCCGGCATTGTGCGTTGCAAGTTCTGGGGCTACGGCTCGGACGGCACCGTGAGTGCAAATAAAAACGCCATCAAGATCATTGGCGATAGCACTGATCTGTTCGTGCAGGGCTACTTCCAGTACGACTCCAATAAGTCGGGCGGGTGGACCATCTCGCACCTGCGTTTTGGCAAGCAGCCGATTCAATCCGAGTACCTATTGAATAAGGTCGACTTCGTGGCGCTGCACCGGCCGCAATACATCGGGCAGTACGATATCCTGGAAGGCATTACCGAAGGCGGCACCTTCCTGATCAACTCCAGTCAGAAGCCGGAAAACATTTTCCGGCTGTTCACGAAAGACATGCAGGATACTATCCGCCAGAAGAAAATTAAAGTGTACGCCATTGATGCTTCCAAAATTGCGAAAAGCGTAGGCCTCGGTGGTCGCATTAGCTCCGTGATGCAAACTGCTTTCTTCAAAGTATCGGGTGTGTTGCCGCAAGAAGAAGCGATCGCACTGATTAAAGGGCATGTGGAGAAGCAGTTTGCGCGCAAAGGCCAGGAGATTGTGGAGATGAACTGGAAGGCAATTGATGCCTCGGCCGAAGCCGTGATTGAAGTGCCGATTCCGGACGCGGCCGAAAAGTTTGCCGAGGTGCAACAAGTAGTGCCCGCCAACTCAGGTGTGTTTGCCGATACGATTGTGGATCCGATTCTGCGGTTGAAGGGCGATTTGATTCCCGTTTCTGCCATGCCCATCAATGGGGCGATCCCTACCGGCACCAAGCGGCTGGAGTATAAAGGTGTGCCGGGCAACCCGGCCATCTGGATCGACAAGCTGCCGTTTGTTTCGGAACCCAACATTGCCGAGCCCTATATGGAATATCCACCAAGTTGCTCCGGTTGTGGCGAAGTGCCGTACATCCACCTGGTTACGCAGTTGTATGGCGACCGTATGATCATCGCGAACGCTACAGGTTGCACCTCAATTTATGGCGGCACCTTCCCGCTCACACCCTATACGAAAGACAAAAACGGCAAGGGTCCGGCCTGGGCCAACTCGCTGTTCGAAGACAATGCCGAATACGGACTGGGTATGCGCCTGGCCGTGGATGCCAATCGCAGACAATTAAAAACCAACGCACAGCAACTCGCAGCTCAACTCCCTTCCGGGGATTTGAAAGCAGGGCTCGAGAAGGCGCTTCAGTTGTTTGATGAAACCACGAACGAAGCTAAAGCAAATGCCGAAAGCGTGAAGCAATTGCTGGCAGGAGCTAAAGGCGCGGTGAGCAAAGACGCAGAAGCAGTCCTTGCCAAAGTGATTGAGTTACAAGATTACTTCATCGACAAGAGCATCTGGATTTTCGGTGGCGATGGCTGGGCATACGACATCGGTTTTGGTGGGGTAGATCACGTAATGGCCGGCAACCGCAACGTGAATCTGCTGGTGATGGATACCGAAGTATATTCGAACACCGGTGGTCAGGCTTCGAAGGCAACTCCGCGCGGTGCCGTGGCAAAGTTTGCCAGCGATGGCAAGAAACTGAGCAAGAAGAATCTGGGCGTGATGATGGCCAGCTACGGCAATGCCTACGTAGCTTCCGTGAACATGGGTGTCGATCGGGAAAAAACCGCGCTCGCTTTTGTAGAAGCCGAAAAGCACAAAGGTCCTTCGATTATCATCGCGTACTCGCCTTGCATCGCGCACGGCTACGATATGCGGCTCACGAAGAAGCAATCGGAGAAAGCCACCAAGAGCGGCTACTGGCCGATGTACCGGTTCAATCCCGATTTGCGCGCACAAGGACAAAATCCGTTTACGTGGGATGGCGTGCCAGTAGATCTCGACTTCAATGCTTATTTGGAGGAGGAACTGCGCTACAAGACGTTAACTTTTTCTAACCCGCGCGAAGCGGAGCGTTTGACTGAGCTGGCCGTTAAGGATAATGCCCAGCGGTTTAAAGATGTTCAACACCTGTCGGAAGTTTAAACGAGAAAGCTATGGCTATAAACCTGAGCACCCACTATGGCGGTATCGCCCTAAAAAATCCAATCGTCATCGGGGCGAGTAACATTGTCACCGACCCGGATAATCTTGTAAAGCTGGAAAAAGCCGGTGCGGCCGCCATTGTGTACAAGTCGTTGTTCGAAGAGCAACTGCAACTGGAGCAGTATAATTTAGAACAACAACAGGAAGCGTACAGCAATTGGGACGCGGAGCATGAAACATTCTTTCCGCGCGTAAAACACGCAGGGCCCGCGGAGCACATTCTGCGGCTGAGGGAAGCCAAGCGAAAGCTCAGCATACCCCTCATAGGCAGCCTCAACTGCACGCACGATGAAACGTGGGAGCAGTTTGCCGTGGAGATGGCCGGCAGCGGCATTGACGGCCTGGAGCTGAACTTTTATAACAACAACACTTACTTCGACCTGGAGGCAAACGAAATCGAGCGCAGACAGCTTCAAACGCTACAGCGCGTTCGGGCGGCCATCAACATTCCGGTGTTTGTGAAACTCAGTCCGTTTTATTCCAACCCCTTGCGCATGATTGAATTGATGGACCAGGCTATGGCCGATGGTTTCGTGCTCTTCAATCGCCTTTTCCAGCCGGATATTGACATCGACAAGGAGGAGCATCACTTCCCCTACAACTTCAGCACGGAAGCCGACAACCGGTTGGCGTTGCGCTACGCGGGATTGCTGCATAAGAAGGTGAGCGGCAGTGTAATCGCCAACACCGGTATACACAATGGCCGCGATGTGATTAAGATGTTGTTGGCCGGAGCTGATGCTGTACAGGTAGTAAGCGCGGTCTATAAAAAAGGCATCGGATACATTGAAACCATGCTGGAGGAAATCGAGGGCTGGATGAAGAAAAAAGGCTACCAAAGCCTGGCTGATTTCCAGGGCAAACTTTCGAAGGAGAATCTTCCGGATCCTTTTGCCTACAGGCGCGCCCAGTACGTGGACATCCTGATGAAGTCGGAAGTTTTCATGCAGTATCACCCCAAGCGCGGTGAACTCGATCTCGGACACGATGAACTATAACCCTAACTCAATTCGATAAACTATGGCACAAATTGGAATTTTCTACGGCTCTACCGAAGGCAACACCGAACGCGTGGTTACCACCATTCAACAGAAACTGGGTGGTGATGCCGTGGCGGCTTTGCACAATGTAAACTCGGCTACTGCCGATGACCTGGCGCCTTACGCCAATATCATTCTCGCTTGTCCCACGTGGGAGATCGGCCAGTTGCAGGAAGACTGGGAGAGCTTTGTGGATGAACTCGGAGATGTGGACTGGAGCGGCAAAAAGGTTACGTACGTGGGCCTGGGCGATGCTGATGGCTATCCCGATACGTTCCTGGATGCACTCGGCATCATCCACGACCGCATCAAAGACAAAGGCGCAGCTTTTGTGGGTGCATGGCCCACCGATGGCTATAACTTCGAAGCATCGAAGGGCGTAGCGAACGGCAAGTTCCTGGGCCTGGCCATTGACGAAGACAACCAGAAAGATCAAACCGCAGCCCGCATCGACAAGTGGGTGGCGCAGTTGAAAGGAGAGTGGTAAGCCATGGCGGCCATCCGTTTCAAAAAACCCAGCTTTAAAATCAACGACCCGTTGCGTGCCTACCTGGTGCGCACGGGGCGTGAAACGGATGTGCCCATTACGTATGCCGATCTCATTCACTACAACAGTTCCATCACGCTGCACGACAAAAACGGCAAGGACACGCTGTGGGAGACGCTCATCTATAATCCGGCCGAGTTACAATACATCCACGAATGCCTGCGTAAAATCTATGCACAGCTAAAAGTGGCCGGTGAGGTGTCGATGATCGAACACCTGTACATTGATCGGGTGGATTATTGCCTGTATGCGAACACGCATCCGCTGCGCGTGCGTATCGTTAACCGCATCAACGACTTGTTCGATTATTTCTACATCAAGAAGGCGGATGCTTCGCGCATCTACGGCATGGAGCTGGAGCATTTGCTCTCGCCCAACAAGATCAACTACCTGGTAAAGGGCAACACGCTCATCGAAGAGCACATTGCCGGCATTCCGGGCGACAGTTTTGTAAAGAATTACCTGCCCAAGAGCGATTACAACCCGCTGCGCATCGCCAAAGAGTTTGTAAAGTTCAACGAACGCAGCCTGGTTCAATTGCTGGGCGATATGCGGGGCGACAACTTTGTGGTGGAGATCATTCCGGATTTTGATGAGCTGTATTTCCGCTTGCGCGCGATCGACTTCGATCAGCACTGCTACGAAGGCAGCGTGAAGATTTATTTGCCGCAATATTTTAAAGAAAACAATCCCATCATCAACCTCGGCTTCAAGAGCATGTCGCCTGTGCTGGAGCATCAGTACCAACGCGAGGAGCGCGCCCGCATGCTCACCCGCGTGAAGGCCTCACAATCGCAGATCAATGAATTGCTTGCCGCGATGGAGCGAGACGAACTCACCACGCCTGAGCATTTGAACCAATTGCGCAAAGAGTTATCAGCGTTGTATGGCGATGATGCATTTCTCGGCTGCACCAACATGGGCGCGGTGGTGCGCACGAGCCTCGCGATGTTAGAGAAGTACCCCGTGCGGCAACGGCATTCCATTAACGTGTTAACCGAAGAATATGAACCTGCACGCTAACCGCCATCTGGGTGTTGTACGCGGCCACGAGAACCGCAAGTGGCAAATTGTGTTGGCCAACCCGGACGGATGTGCCGTTTGCCACCGCGGCTTATGCTTCGATGCCACCAACGAGAAAATGGTGGAAGTGCCAGAACGCAATCATGTACTGCAACTCGGCCAATCGGTGTGGGTGCGTGTTGCCGAGGAAACGGGTTGGCGTGCTATTTTCATTTTCTATGCGGTACCATTCCTGCTGATGGTTTGCATGCTCATGCTGGCGATCAGCCTTGGCTTGAGCGAAGGCCTTTCGGGCGTGTTGTCGCTGGTAGTGCTTGTGCCGTATTTCAGTACGCTCTGGCTCTTGCGCAAACAGGTTCAGGGTAATGTGAAACTTTTTGTCACTCCGGTATGAACGAAGTAGTGCTCTATACAGTCTTAAGTCTTACCGGCATCGGGCTGGTGGCCGCAGTGGTGCTCTACTACGTGTCGAAGAAATTTCAGGTAACGGAAGACGAGCGCATTGCGCGCGTGGAAGCCGTATTGCCCAACACCAACTGTGGCGGCTGCGGCCAGCCGGGCTGCCACGCGTTTGCAATGGCCGTGGTGAGTGCGGGTGATCTCTCCGCGCTGCACTGCCCCGTGGGCGGCAACCCCGTGATGAAGCAGGTGGCCGAAGTGCTGGGCGTGAAGGCGGTTGAGAAAGATCCCTACATCGCAGTGGTGCGCTGCTCGGGTTCATTTGAATATCGGAAGAAGACGAACGTGTACGATGGGGCACCCAGTTGCGCCATCGCTGCGCAGTTGTACAGTGGTGATACGGGCTGCGCCTACGGCTGCCTTGGCATGGGCGACTGTGTGGTGGCGTGCGATTTCGAGGCCATGTACATGGACGATAAAACCGGGCTGCCGGTAGTGATTGAGGACAAGTGTACCGCCTGCAATGCCTGCGTGAAGTCGTGCCCGAAAGATATTCTGGAACTTTGGCCGAAAGGCAAGAAAAGCCAACGCATTTATGTAGCCTGCCTGAACGAAGAGAAAGGCAGTACCGCCCGCAAAGAGTGCGCAGTGGCGTGCAGTGGCTGCGCCAAGTGTGCCGAGGCTTGCCGCTACGAAGCCATCACCATCGATCACAATCTCGCCACGATCGACCCCGAGAAATGTAAACTCTGTGCCGAGTGTATCGACACCTGCGATGTGCGCAACATTATTTCCACCAATTTCTCACCGGAGAAACTGCAGCAAGCCAGTGAACATCGGCAGAAGCGCGAAGAGCGCGAACGCAAAAAGCGCGAGGAAGAAAAAGCAAAGGCTGCAACAGCCACCAATAATCCCGAAACCCCGGCATGAAAAACCGCGCCTACCATAAAGACCTGAAAACATTTCGGCTGGGCGGCATTCATCCGGCCGATAACAAGCTGTCGGCCTCAGTACCTCTGGCTACGCTGCCCATTCCCAAGCAGGTTACCATTCCGATCATTCAGCACATCGGGGCCCCTGCGAAAGTAATTGTGCAGCGGGGCGACACGGTGAAAGTGGGGCAGGTGATTGCGCAGCACGAAGGATTTATTTCGTCCAACATCCACGCTTCGTGCTCAGGCCGCATTGGCATTATTGAAGAGGTGATGGACAGCTCCGGCTTCAAGCACCTGGCGGTAAACATCCGCGTGAAGGGTGATGACTGGCTGGAAACAATTGATCGCACAGATGGATTGGTAGAAGCAATTGCGCTGTCGCGCGAGGAGATTGTAGCACGTGTGATGGAAGCAGGCGTAGTGGGGATGGGAGGTGCGGGTTTCCCTTCGCATGCGAAGATCAAAGTGCCGGAGGGCAAGCACATCGACACGCTGATCATCAACGGGGTGGAGTGCGAGCCGTACCTCACGGCCGATCACCGGCTGATGCTGGAGAAGCCGCGCGAGATTATTGTAGGCGTTCGCATTTTAATGAAGGCGCTGGGCGTGTCCCGCGCCATCATCGGCATTGAAGACAACAAGCATGATGCAATTGAATTGTTCGCTAACCTGCTGACCGAAGAAAAAGATATTGAAGTACAACCGCTCGAAGTGCAGTATCCGCAGGGCGGGGAGAAGCAGTTGATTCAGGCGGTGCTGAATCGCGAAGTGCCTTCGGGTGGCCTGCCGGCCGATGTGGGCGTGATCGTTCACAACGTGGGCACCACCTTTGCCATCTATGAAGCCGTGCAAAAGAACAAGCCTCTGATTGAGCGGGTGGTGACCGTTACCGGCAAGGAAGTAAAGCAGCCCTCCAACTTGTGGGTGCGCATCGGCACACCGGTGATCGATTTGATCACGGCCGCAGGTGGCCTTCCGGAAACCACCGGCAAAGTTATTTCGGGTGGCCCGATGATGGGCAAAGCCATTGCCGATCTGGAAGTGCCCGTGGCGAAAGGCACGTCCGGCATCCTGATGATTCCACAATCCGAAACCAAGCGGGCAGAGGAGTACAACTGCGTGCACTGCGGCAAGTGCATCGAAGCGTGCCCGATGGGCCTTGAGCCGTACCGGCTGCTGCTGCTGAGCAAAGCGGGGCAAAGCGAAAAATCGAAACGCGAAAATGTACTCGACTGCATTGAGTGCGGCTCGTGTTCGTTCGTGTGCCCGTCCAACCGCCCGATTCTGGATTACATCCGCCTGAGCAAAACCAAAGTGAAGAAGTTGAAGTTATGAGTCAGTTGCTGACGGTCGCGCCCTCGCCCCACATTCACACCGAACTCACCATTCCGCAGGTGATGCGCACGGTGATCATTGCCATGGTGCCGGCCTTTTTGGTGAGCGTGTACAATTTTGGATTGGGAGCCGTGTGGGTCACAGCTCTGGCCGTGGCTTCGTGTGCAGCATTTGAGTACGTCATCGCCAAGTATTTATTGAAGCGCGCGCCCACCCTTGGCGATGGATCGGCCATCATCACCGGTGTGCTGCTTGCCTTCAACGTGCCGGCCAATCTGCCGTGGTACATGGTGGTGATCGGCAGTGCCGTGTCCATTGGCATTGCCAAGATGAGTTTCGGTGGACTGGGCAACAACCCGTTTAACCCCGCATTGGTTGGCCGTGTGTTTCTGTTGTTGTCGTTTCCCGTAGCCATGACGAGCTGGCCGGTGGCTTCGCCCACGCTTTCGCTGGATGCCACCACGAGTGCTACTCCGCTTGGCATCCTGAAAGATGGATTGCGCGCAGGTGAGTCCGTTCCCGCATTGATGCAGCAGATGCCTTCCTACACCGACTTCTTCCTCGGTCTGCAGGGCGGCTCGTTAGGTGAGATGTCGGCCCTCGCGCTCTTGCTTGGACTTGGCTATATGCTCTATCGCAAAATCATCACCTGGCACGTGCCCGTGTCGATGGTGGTAACCGTGTTTGTGATGTCGGGTATTTTCTGGCTGATTGATCCCACCCAATATGCGTCTCCGCTGTTCCATGTACTCACAGGCGGGGTGATGCTCGGGGCGGTGTTTATGGCCACCGATTACGTTACGTCTCCCGTCTCGCACCGCGGCATGTTGCTGTTTGGCTTCGGTTGCGGAGCACTCACCGTCATCATTCGCCTGTTCGGAGCGTACCCGGAAGGTGTGTCGTTTGCGATTTTGATTATGAATGCCTTCGTGCCGTTGATCAATACGTATTTGAAACCGGTTAGGTATGGGAGGAGAAAGTAGGCAGGAATTAGATATAAGATGTGAGAATTGAGATATGAGAGAATCAAATAGCAACTAGAGACGAGCAACCAGCAACCAGGATCCAGTAACCAGAATCCAGAATCCAGTATCCAGAATCCAGTAACCAGTATCCAGAATCATGCCCCGTCCTTCTACTTTCCCCAACATGGTCGTTACGCTGCTCGTAGTTACGGGGGTGTCGGCTGTGGCGTTGGGTTTTGTGTATCAGTTTACAAAGACACCCATCGCGGAGGCGCGGCTGGCTACCCAGCTGAAAGCCATTGAAGCGGTTATGCCGGGGTACGACAATAATCCGGTGGCAGAGAAATTTTTTCTGCCCACTGCCCAGGGCGACAGCCTCGAATGTTTTCCCGGCAGCAAAGGCGGGCAGGCCATCGGAGTTGCCATCAAAAGCAAATCTCCCAAAGGCTATAGTGGCGACATCTGGCTGATGGTGGGCCTGGACACCGCAGGTGTGATTCAGAACATCGTGGTGATCGAGCACAAGGAAACACCCGGCCTCGGCTCGAAAATGACGGAGCCGAAATTGCTCAACCAATTTTTGCGCGCCAACCCGGCCACTACCGACCTGCGGGTGAAAAAAGATGGCGGCACGGTCGATGCTATCTCGGGCGCTACCATCAGTTCGCGGGCCTTCAGTGAGGCTGTGCAGCAGGCATTTGAAACGTATCGAAATGGAAAAGACATTCACCGCTAAGGAAAATCTCCTCAAGGGCATCGTGCGCGAGAACCCCGTGCTCGCGTTGCTGCTCGGCTGTTGTCCCACGCTGGGCGTTACGTCCTCGGCTACCAACGCCATCGGCATGGGGCTGGCCACCTTGTTTGTGCTGGTGATGTCGAACATGGTGATTGCACTGGTGAAGAACCAGATCCCCGACAAGGTGCGCATCCCCGCTTTCATCGTGATCATTGCTGCTTTTGTTACCGTGGTGCAGTTGCTGATGGAAGCGTACACGCCCGCGCTCTTCGCGCAACTGGGCATCTTTATTCCGCTCATCGTGGTGAATTGCATTGTGCTGGGCCGGGCCGAAGCCTTTGCCTCGCGCTACTCGGTGGGCGCCAGCGCCATTGATGGATTGGGTATGGGCCTGGGCTTCACGTTCGCATTGTTGTTGCTGGGTTCCGTGCGCGAAGTACTCGGCAACCTGAGCTGGTTCGGCCTCAAGTTCAGCGCCAGCGATGGCATGTTGGTGTTCATCCTCGCTCCGGGCGCGTTCATCACGCTCGGTTTCATCATCGCCATCATGAACTACATCAAGCAAACCCGCAACGCGTAACCGTATGGACTACGTCATCATTCTCATCTCCACAGTTTTCATCAACAACATTGTGCTCGCCAAGTTCCTGGGCATTTGTCCGTTTCTCGGAGTGTCCAAATCGTCTTCCACCGCGCTGGGCATGGGCGTGGCCGTGGTGTTTGTGATGACCATCAGCACGATTTTTACATGGCTGGTGTACACTTTTTTGTTGCTGCCGCTTGATCTCGGCTACCTGCAGACCGTGACGTACATTTTGGTGATCGCCTTTCTCGTGCAGGTGGTAGAGATTGTGATGAAGAAGGTGAGCCCGGATTTGTACCAGGCACTGGGCGTGTACCTGCCGCTGATCACCACGAACTGCACCATCCTGGGCGTGGCGCTGCTGGTGATCCAGAATGAATTCAGTTTGCTGAAGAGCGTGGTGTTTGCCGTGGGCAACTCGGTGGGCTTTACGCTGGCCATCGTCATTTTCAGCAGCCTGCGCGAGCAGCTCGACATGACCGAAAACCTGCCGCCCTACATGAAAGGCACCCCCGCTGCATTATTAATTGCTGGCATCCTGGCCATGGCGTTTATGGGGTTTGCGGGGTTGGTGTGATTGGGGCTGTCTCTGCTAGAAGAATTTTTATTTCCTCGTCATTTGGGATAAAGATGTTCAAAGGATGATGCCGCGACATGTATTGATTGATTTCAGCCGGGCGCCATGGGTCGTCATACTGATACTGTTCTTTGAAAACCCGCAATGATGAAGCCTTTCGTAATTCCAAATTAGACTTGATCATCAATTCAAATAGCTTTATAAAGTCGGCATAGGTGCTTTCCTCGTTAATTAACACAAATCCATTTTCTGGCGATTTCATTTGGTGCTCAATTAGATCTTCAAAATGAAGTTTTTTGAATCCACCTTTAGATTGAAGTAAAAATTCCCCTGACCTTATCGCAATTAACTGGTAACTGCCACTTACTAAGTTGGCTCTGATCTCTTCGCATTGTACGACTATTGAGGCCTCCGGACTACTTTCTTCACATGGAGGAGAAAGCAAAGTAGCTATGCCCTCGGCTTGTCCGCTTGTTGAAAACATTACACGCCTTATCTGATTTTGCCTCAGTATTCCGAGCAGTCTGTTGACAGAATCGAACGGCACGTTGCGATCAATATTAAGAACTACAGTTATGTCTGTCGGCTCATCATACGGTTGAATAACGGATTGGGCAAGAAATGAACGAATTTGAGTCGGCACTATAGGAACACCTCGGTGGTTTGTCAACAGAAGATCTTGATTTTTTCTAAGGCTCCACCCCCAATACAGGCTGATTATTGGTCTTTCATTATCCAGCCGTTTTGCAATCCTGGACGGTGGGCGAGTAAGAGCCAAGTGGCTTGTCAACGACTTTGAGTTAACGAAGTTGTTATGTTTCAGGAAAATCACATTGGCCAGCATTGAAAAAACAAGCCCCAAGGTGAAGAAGTAAGTAAGCTGGTATTCTGCGGATAACCACTTCACGCCTCGGTAAAAAAGTCGCTGCTTATTAATCTGAGAATAAAAAAGGGCAAGAATGAGCAGAATGAATAGCCACCAATAACTTTGGAAGTAATGTAGGGATGGTGCCAACTGAGTAATTGGTAAAAACAAAGACCAGATCAAAACAAGTTTTGAAAACGCCCGGAAAAAGTTTGACAATGGATTATTGTGGTCCGCATAAACCGCGATCCGTTTATACAGGGGTACGCTGGCTTCGGAAAAAAACGCAGTCTCAAAAAAGCGACTGCGCCCGTACAGCAGACTTATCCACGCGATAAAAAAATTAAAAAATAGATTTTCCCAGAAATTCAGGTGTACAACCGTATCAAATTGGCCAGAAGCTGAAAAAAGGCGTAACGCCTCCTTGCAGCCAACTAGAACAAGAAAAAGGAAGAACGAGTAGGTAGTGGAGACAATTAACGCAACGGAGAGAGTACTTTTTCGCGTCATATCCTGCTAAGATAGCAAGAACTCAATTTCTATCTCATTAAGATGGGTTTTTTGACGAGCGACATAACGGCATGTTGTGTCTTTGCGATCGATTACTGAAGGTTAATAGTCGAAGAGTTAACTGGATCAGCAGATCTTTACTTGCCATACCTCAAATTCACGGTAATCAAAAACTCATCGTGGATAAACCAGTCTTTCTCGGAGCCGCGCTGGCCCTGCGCACCATAGACAATGCCAAAAGTCGTGCGGTCAATTGGAAGCGTAGCCTGGAGCGCTGTACCATCGGCAGTAGATGAAGCCGTGAAAGAAACATCGCGTGTAACGCCTTTGATGGTGAGTTTGCCGGCAATGGCCCACGTGCCCGCAGCACCCGGTTTTACTTCCGTGGATTGAAACGTGGCGGTCGGAAACTTTTCGACTTCAAAAAAGTCTTCGGTAGTGATGTGCTGAATGAAATCCTGTTTGTGTTGCGGATCCGTAATGTCATCCACCGAGATGGTTTTCATATCCGCCACCACGTTCACGGCAATTACTTGTCCGTTTTGTAATTGCACATCGGCCTTAGCCAATTGAATTTTTCCGTTGTGCGAGCCGCTCACGCTTTTGGCCGACCATCCGATCTCACTCTGGCTAACATCTACAGGAGGCAGCACCACGCGATATTTGTTATAGAGGATCCAGGCGGTAGCGGCTGCGATGGCTACGGCAATTACAAGGATAACTTTCTTGGTCATAGTTTTTTGCTGCAAAATGGGTTGAAAGCAGCAGTTGAATTGTTAGCAATTCGTTAATTCTGGTGAACAGAGTGTTAAAAAAGCGGATCGGCAAAATGCACAGAGAGGCAACTCAGTCTTGACAATCCAAAGTAACCTCTCCCGGGGTTAGAATCGATAAACCACCGCATTGATATTCATTCCGGCACCCACGGAAGCAAAAACAACGGTATCGCCTTCATTGATGTGGTGACCGGGTAGCTTATCGTGGCGAATCAAATCCAACATCGTGGGAATTGTAGCCACTGAACTATTGCCGAGCCATCCGATGGTCATTGGCATAACATTGGCTGGCACCGAAGCTAATTCGCACTGTTTATACAATCGCTGCAAAATCGCTTCGTCCATTTTTTCGTTGGCCTGATGAATAAGTATTTTCTTGACTTCGGCTAGCGAAACACCAGCCTTGTCGATGGCGGCTTTGATGGCATTCGGGACGTGGCTTAGCGCGAACTCGTACACTTTTCGCCCATTCATTTTGAGATATAAGTATTCTTGTGTGGACTCATCTTGAACAAACGAGGGGCCAAGCGTGAGCAGCAGGGCATGGTGGTAGGCATGTGTTTGGCTTTTGTGAGCGAGGATGCCCTTGCTGCTGGCCTCGGTTCGCTCCACCACCGCGGCTCCTGCGCCATCGCTGTAAATCATAGAGTCCCGGTCATGCGGATCGAGAACGCGGGATAGCGTCTCTGCGCCAATCACCAGGCACCGCCTGGCGTCACCCGACCGAATAAAGTAATTGGCGTGGATGAGGGCCTCCACCCAGCCGGGGCATCCAAAGGGTAAGTCGTAGGCTACGCAATCCGTATTCTCAATTCGCAGTTTCGCTTTGATGCGCGATGCAACCGTGGGTAAAAAATTAGAGCGATTGCTTTTCGGGCTAACGTCACCGAAGTTGTGAGCCACGATGAGATAATCGAGCGTTTCCCGATCAACACCTGCGTCTGCCAGAGCTAACTCAGCAGCAACAACACCCAAGTCAGAGGTGTTTTGATCGGGGCGTGCATACCGCCTCTCGACAATACCGGTGATCTCCGAAAATTTTTCGATGATGCTGGCATTACTTTTTTCAGCGGGGACCCCAGGGCGTTCATAAAATTTGTTTTCGATGAAGTCAGAGTTGCGGACGATAACGTCTGGTGTGTAGCTGCCGGTGCCCGTAATTAGCGAGGTAAACATAGCTGTTGTGAGGATAACAAACAGGACGAATGTAATCAACAAACCTCGTACTCGCAGCACCCATTGCGGTCAGGCAGCTGATTTTTTGCGGTAATTCGCCTACAAGAACTAGGTGGTTGCAGGTGTGACTGCCACGACAATCACTCGGACAATTTTCTTTGCCATAGTCGTTGCTGCAAAATGCGCGGCCTGCATCTCTTGGAATTGTTAGTGAGTCGGAAAAATTGCTTAACATCGTGTTAAAGTGAAATGAGGCAGGAGGGTGCGGGCTGAGATTAATTAAATGCTTACATCGTTGTTGAAAACCGGTATATTGTTTGGGTTGGTGTTATTGTTTGGCTGCCAGGTAGCAGCTTCACAGAAGCTCATGAGCTACCAGCGGGACGGACTTACCCTGTTTTACGAAGAAGTTGGAAGTGGCCCAGCGCTTTATATTTTATCCGGTGGACCCGGTGAAGCTCCCGACAGGCCTTATCACGAGATTGCCGACAGCCTGAAGGCATTTTATACCTGTGTGATTGTGCACCAGCGGGGATCGGGTGCCTCCCGCAACATCCCGATCAACGACCAGACTATTACGATAGCCAATTACACCCACGACCTGGAAGCGCTGCGGCAAAAACGGGGCGACAAAAGGATCACGTTGCTGGGCATGTCGTGGGGTGGCTTACTTGCCATGAACTATGCCGCAACCTTTCCCAGGTCTACCGAAAGATTGATTCTGGTTTGTTCGGCTCCGCCATCGTATAAGCTATGGTATTTTTTATATGATAATCAGTTTGCAAGGCGATCGCGGGCCGAGTTGGATTCCATGAACCGATTTCAGCAAATTTTTTCGAACCGAACTGAGCGTGAACTTGATTCACTCAAGCGCGTCTGCCCGGCCTGTCCGGAGGTGGTGGCGTACCGGCAATTTATCGGGTTGCATGTTCGGGCCATGTATTACGATCGCAGCAAGATTTCAGCCCCACATCTGGACGAACTGTTTTTGAACTTTACCTTTGAGGTAATCCCCATCATTGATCGCGAGGTATTGGAAACCAGGTGGGACATCACTGAAAAGCTGAAGAGATTGAAAATACCGGCCTTGATTGTGTACGGCCGGCAGGACGACCAGGGCGAATCCACTTTTCAGCTTCAGCGCGAATGTCTGCGGTTGAGCGAGATGCACGTGATCGAAAAATGCGGGCATGAAATTGTGGAAGAACAGCCCCAGGAGTTTTTTCGAATTTTGATGGCGTACGTGCGGAAAGCCAACGACTAGTCTATTTTAAATGCCCAGTGCTGCACGTTTTGATGGTTACATCAGAATATATTTCCACCCCACACAAATTTGGCAAAATCGCGGGAGCCGGGATATCGGCTGATCAATGTATGATCTGAAAGGCCTATCGCTTTTGCCCGGTGTTCCAACGTGGCAAAGTCTTCGCGGGTAGCGGTCTCCTTTACTTCGATGGCTGTCTTTCGATTGAAGATAAAGTCAATTTCCTGGCCGGACTTTTTTTGATAGTACATCACCTCACCTTGAGGTTTGAGTTGAGCGGCAATGGCGTTTTCGAAAAGATGTCCGCTGGCGACCTGACCGCCAGCGAGTACATGAATAAGGCCGGTATCGGAAAAGAAAAGTTTAGGTTGTTGCGATATCTCCTGATCAATGTTGCGGGTGAACGGATGAATCAGGTAAATCAGGTACGTGTATTCCAATAGGTGGATATACGCAGTAACTTTTTGACGGTTCAAGCCCGACAACGTGCTGATTTTACTGAAATCAACTTTGCTTCCTGCGCGCGCTGCCAGTAAGCGCACAAGCTTGTAGAGATTTTCGCTGGCGGAAAAATCAGATAGTAGTTTTACGTCTAATTCGATGTATGAATTGATAATGTCTTTTAGCAGTTCCGTTTTGTCGGTTCTCTTGGGGGACAATACAACCTCAGGAAAGCCGCCATACGTGAGGTATTCTTCGTACAGGCTTTTGCATCGATTGTACCACGCCTGGTTAAAAGACTTCCACGCATAACTTGAAATGCCGCGGATGTTGGCTTCTTTGAATAGCAGGAATTCAGCAAAAGTCAGCGGGAACATCTCAAAAAGGCGTTTTCGCCCAGCAAGGCTCTCCGAGAATCTGTTTTTCAGATAGTATGAACTTGACCCTGTGACGATGAACTTGATGGAGTAGGTATCGTAGAGGTATTTGATCAGACTAGGCAGGTTTTCTACAAGCTGAATTTCATCCAGGGCCACCACGCAGGGCCGTAAAAAATCAAGCCCGCGGAGTTGAAGTTCCTCTGCAATCCCTTCATAGTCGGGGCGGTTCAAAAGGGCCCGCACCTCCACGCGCTCGCAGTCGAGGTAAAGTTTATTGCTGTGTTTAACCTGATTCAGCAAATACTTGACTGCGGTGCTTTTTCCAACTCTTCGCATGCCGGTAATGACAGTCACCTGCTTTTGAAGCAGGTGCCCACGGAGCTCTTCGAAGATCGTTCGGATAACCATATGTTGCAAATGTATACATAAAGTTTTACTATGCGATTAAAATATTATCAAATAGTTGAACTTAAGGTGTCCTTTAAGGTGATGCCGTGCATGACACGATGGTGGTAAGTCGTTAAAATTGGTTAACATCGTGTTAAAGGTGGGTAGCGTGGATAAAAATCGTAGACAGGCAGCTGAGTCATTGTTGATGCGGGTTGTAATGATTATCGCTTGCATGCTCCTTTATTCGAACTGCTTCTCGCAGTCGGTTTACTTGTTACGAGTCGAGACCGGAGTGTTGAGCTTTCAGGGTCATATAGTTGATGTTGACCCCGGGCCCAACTGGAAGGGCCACAACCTAAACGAGAATCAGAACGGAGTCACCCTTGAGATCATCAATGGCATATCGATCAAGAATAAACTTGCGCTGGGTGTGGGACTTGGGTATCTCAATTTTGAAGGAACGAACGGCTACTCGGTTTTTGGTGATTTGCGCTACGTGCCGCTGAAGTCAAAAATCAGTCCTTTGCTAAACATACGGGCGGGCACCTCTCGCATCTGGAATCAGTATGAGGGCGGTACACGCACCGGGCTGTTTGAAGTAGGCTTTGGTGTAAGTTATAGACTCAAGGACCGATCTGCCCTCTACTTTTCGTCAGGAGTACAATTCACTCAGCAAGCGTTGCTGATTCCCATCCGGCTGGGGTTAAGATTGAGATAAGGCGGAATATTCTCGCTTCTGTTTGCTGGAACTTTTCTGTGTTTTGATGGCGTACGTCCGAAAGCTTCGGCATTAAATGGCAATTGCAGCTACGAAGGCGATGCTGTGCCGGCCGGGGTTGATTTCTTGAATGCGCGCCCGACCAGAATAATCACGTCAATCAGCCAGCCGATCGGGTATGCCAAAATGGGCAGCCCCCACCACCACGAGCGGGGCGAGTCGCCACCAAAACCACCCAGCGAGGAAATCCAGAAGAGATAGGCTACACCCACCGCGATCATCCCAAAAGCCAATGCGAACACGTTCCGTTTGGGGTCGTGGCGCAGGAAGGTGGCAAGTGTCAGTAACCCGCTGCCCACGGCAATCACCACTGAGCCTTCCATGGGGTCGAACAGTCCGCCAATCAACAACACGATGCCCGTGATGTAGAGGTACCGATAGCTTTTTGTTTTCATACCAGTCATTCGGTTTATGTTATGCGGGTACAAGTGTGTCGGTTTGTATCACCTCATCCAGGCAACTTTTCAGTCGGCCCCAGGTGTCTGCAATCACTTCGTCCAGGCCGATGCTCATGCGCACGAGTCCATCCGTGAGGCCCATGGCTTCACGTTCTTCGGCTGGAATTTCGGACGAGGTGCTTGACCCCGGTGAACTGAACAAGGTTTTATAGAAACCCAGACTCACCGCCAGGTAGCCAAGATTGGCCTGCTGCATTTTCTCCATCAGGGCGTAGGCGTTTGCTTTGGTGTCCAGGTTGAGGACAATCATACCTCCGAAGCCGAACTCCGCGTTCATCATGCGCTTCATCAGTTCGTGTTGCGGATGTTTGGCCAGCCCGGGATAGCGCACTTTAATGCCGTATTGCCGGAATTGTTCGGCCAGGTAGGCCGCATTGGCGCTATGTTGCTTCATGCGCACATGCAGGCTATGCAGATTTTTTAATACGGAGGCCGCCCGTACCGAGTCCATCACCGGGCCCAGCAACATGGCCATGCCAGTGTGCACATCGCTGAGCTGGTGAATGAACTCCTGCCGGGCGCAGATCACTCCGGCCACCGTATCGCTGGTGCCGTTGATAAACTTGGTGAGACTATGAATTACCACATCCGCACCAAAGTTGGCCGGTGAAATAACCATGGGTGTAAACGTATTGTCAACCACCAGTTGCAGGTTGTGCCGCCTGGCAATAGCAGCCATGGCGGGCAGGTCGGTAACCTCTAGCAACGGGTTACTGACCGACTCGCAATAGAGCACTTTTGTTTGAGATGTAATGGCTGCTTCCACGAGATCCGGCCGGGTGATATCAACAAAGCGGGTAACGATGCCGAAGCGGGGCGCTACATTTTTCAGGAACGCGTAGGTGCCTCCGTACACCATGCGGCTGCAGACAATCTCATCACCCGCACTGCATAATTGCAGGAGCGTGGTGGTGATGGCGGCCATGCCGGATGCCGTAACGATAGCAGCTTCGGTGTTCTCCATTCGCGCCAGCGCTTCGCTCAGATAGTGGTTGGTCGGGTTCCAATGGCGCGAGTACAGGTAGCAACCATCGATTTCTTTTTCGAAAAGGTCCTCCATGCGCTGTGCCTTCAGGAAGGTGAACGTAGATGAATCTTCGATGGAGGGATTTACACCTCCAAACTCACCGAAGAATTGGAGATTTTGTACGTTCTGCGCGGGATTGAATGGTGTTTTCATACATCGCGGTTTTACGTGAGTTCCACGGCTAGCTTACCACCCAGCTGCTGTCGCCCATCAACAGCTTTTCGAGGTCGCCTTCGCCCTTGGTTTGAATTTCGTGTTCGATCTGGTCCACCACCCGCTGCTCGTATGGTGTGCGCTCAAGTGCCTGGAGTACGCCCATTGGGCGGGGCAGGTCTTCGTTGTACGTCATGTTGGCCAGGATGAACGCCAGCGTGCTGTCTTTCTCGTTGTGGATCAGCAAGTCGTTCACCGAGTAGTCGCCATCTTCCAGGTTCACCGCGCGCGGGGTGTAGCCATCCAGAATGATGCCGCGATTCTTTTCCTTGCCAAACAGCAGTGGCTTGCCGTGCTCCAGGAAGATCGTGTGATTGTCGCGCGTGTCGGCATTCGTGTAGAGATCAAAGGCGCCATCGTTGAAGATGCGGCAGTTGGTGTAAATCTCGATAAACGAAGTGCCCTTGTGTTCGTATGCACGCTTGAGCAGTTGCTGCAACTGGGCACGGTCTTTATCATGGCCGCGGGCGACAAAGGTAGCACCGGCTCCCAGCGCGAGGGCCACGGGGTTGAACGGATCGTCCAGCACACCCAGCGGAGACGACTTGGTAATCTGCCCGCGGTGCGAGGTAGGCGAGTACTGTCCTTTGGTAAGGCTGTAGACCTCGTTGTTGAACATCATGATGTTGAGGTCCACATTTCTGCGGCAGGTGTGGATGAAGTGGTTGCCGCCAATGCTCATGTTATCGCCATCACCGGTAACCACCCACACACTGAGGTCGGGGCGGGCGATCTTTAAACCGCTGGCGATGGCCAGCGCGCGGCCGTGGATGGAGTGGAAGCCGTACGTATCCATATAATATGGAAACCGCCCGGAGCAACCAATACCGGACACGTACACGATTTTTTCTTTCGGCACGCCCAGCTCGGGCATGAGGCGCTGCGAGGGCGACAGCACGGAGATGGCTCCGCAGCCGGCACACCAGCGCACGTCCACGCTGGGTTTGAAATCTTTGGCGGAGTAGACGAGGCTGCCTTCGTGGGGCCGCTCGAGGAGTTCGTCAATTTGAGTTTTCATGGGTTGAATTTTTTTGTGTGTACGTCATTGCGAGGAGCGAATGAAGCGGAGCGGAATGAGTGACGAAGCAATCCCGAATTCTCGGTATATAATCTATTCAGTTTGGTAGCGGGTGCTGATTTTATTTTTAGCCCAGTTGTACATGTCAGGCACCGTCTCCCGCCAGGGGACGGTGCAAGTAACTCGCAAAGTTCGCATCGTCCCCTGCTTGCGCGCATACCCGTGCCATGGGAGACGATGCTTGACACTATTGTGTTTTCGTTATTGCGAGGACGAGTCTGGAGGAACGACAGACGAGGACGAAGCAATCTCCTTGCCTCGGAGTTCTTCCAATTATTTCTGTTTACGATTGTCTGTAGAGATTGCTTCGTCATCCCGAGTGTCTCGGGATTCCTCGCAATGACGCCAACGCGCGGGCCAGGGATTGAAGCGGAAAGCCCGCAGGGGTGCGCTTCGCGCCCCGAGGACCACTCGAAGCGCGTGGCGGGCTTGAAGCGAAAAGCCCGGTGGCCACGTCCCGAACTATCGGGACGTGGACAGGCCCCAAACATCGTTTCCCCATTCATCATACCGTCACTTCGGTGTTCATCAATAACGCTTTCAGTTTCTCTTCCAGCTCCACGCTTTTGAAGGGTTTGCCCTGCACTTTGCTGATGCTGGTAACGGGCTTGAGGTAGCGCGCCTGCAACAACCATTTGAGGTGACCCGTGTTGAGCTCGGGCACCACCACGCGGTCGAAGCGCGCGAGAATGTCGCCCAGGTTTTTCGGGAACGGGTTGAGGTGGCGCAAGTGCACGTACGACAATGTGTGGCCGCTGGAGCGCAGGCGATCGTAAGCCGTCTTGGCGGCACCAAATGTGCTGCCCCAACTGATCATGAGCAGGTCGCCCGTTTGTTCGCCCAGGATCTGCGCTTCCGGAATGTCGTTCGCGATTCGCTCCACTTTTTCCGCGCGCAGCTTCACCATGTGCTCGTGGTTGGCAGGGTCGTGGCTTACGTTTCCGCTTCCATCTTCTTTCTCCAAACCACCGATGCGGTGCTCCATACCCTGGAAGCCGGGCAGCGCCCATAATCTTCGGAGGGTTTCCGGGTCGCGCCTGTACGGTGCGAAGTCGGCCCGGTTGGTGGCGAAGTGCGCTTCGAGGTTCGGCAATGTCTCCGCTTCGGGCACGCGCCACGGCTCACTGGCCTGGCCAATGTAGCCGTCCGACAGCAGCAACACGGGCGTCATGTATCTCAAGGCGAGGCGTGCCGCTTCGAGTGTCATGGCAAAGCAATCGCTCGGGCTTGCGGCTGCCAGCACCGGCATAGGCGCTTCGCCATGGCGCCCAAACATAGCCATGAGCAAATCACTCTGCTCGGGTTTGGTGGGCAGGCCGGTGGAGGGCCCCGCGCGCTGCACATCGATGATAACGAGTGGTAACTCCGTCATCACGGCCAGTCCCATCGCTTCTGTTTTCAGCGATAAACCCGGACCGCTGGTCGTGGTGGCTGCCAGGCTGCCGCCAAAGGCTGCACCAATAGCGCTGCAGATGCCGGCAATTTCGTCCTCGGCCTGCAGGTGTCGGACACCGTATTTTTTATAACCGGATATCGCCTGCAGAATTTCCGTGGCAGGTGTAATGGGGTACGAACCCAGGAACAACGGCAGTCGCGCTTGTCGTGCGGCTACTACTAATCCGAGGGCTACGCCCTGGTTGCCGGTGAGGCTGCGGTAGCGCCCGGCCGGCAGCGGTGATTTGTCGATCACATATTGTTTTTCAAACAAGTCGTGCCGCTCGGCAAAGTTCCAGCCGGCACGCAACACGTGCACGTTGGCCAGCACCACATCGTCCTTGCCTTTGAACTTGTGGTTGATCCACTCTACCGTGGGTTCCAGCGGCCGGTTGAAGAGCCAGTACGTGATGCCAAGCGCAAAAATGTTTTTCGTTTTCGCCAGCGTTTTAGCAGGCACGTCTACATCCGTTAACTGCGACTTGATTTCGTGCGCCATGTTAATGGCATACACGGTGTAGTCGGCCAGGCTGCCGTCCTCCAGCGGGTTGCTGGCATAGCCGGCCAGCGCCAGGTTGCGCGCATCAAAGCCTTCGGTGTTGGCCAAAATGATGCCGCCCTTTTTCAGGTTGGCTTTGTTCACCTTCAGCGAAGACGCGTTCATGGCCACCAGCACATCAATGAAGTCGCCTGTAGTGTGGATGTTGTGCGTGCCGAAGTGAATCTGGAAGGCGCTCACTCCGTAGAGCGTTCCCTCGGGCGCGCGGATTTCGGAGGGGTAGTCGGGGAAGGTATTGACTTCGTTGCCGGCAAAACCGCTGGTGTCGCTAAACTGCGTACCCACCAGTTGCATGCCATCGCCCGAGTCGCCCGCAAAGCGGATGGTGGCTTCTTCCAGGTGTTCAATGATTTTGCCCATAGGAGTAAGGGTTGGATGGAAGCAAAAAGGTAGGCGCAGGCGCAGGGAAATAAAATGACTTTGGTCAGGGGTGTAACGCGACACGCTTAAAGCTGCACGCTACAGGCTTTTTGGGGAGATTTGGCGGCCCCCCTGACCGCTTCGCGTCAGGGGCCGGGCTGTGCAGGGCTCCGCTTCGCTTCGGTGCTTCGCACCCCCCGCAGTGCGGGGGCCCTTACCATCCCTGGCCGGGGGTGGTTTTTCAAAATGACACGGCCCCTTGTTTTGAAAAACGTTTCTTACCGGGATTTATATCGTTCCTATGGGATTTCCGGAATTTGTTTGATCGTATCCTTCGCGCTATCGCGCGGCCCGCGGCTAAAACCCGAGGCACTTTTTAAAGAGGGTCAAATCGAATCAATAATGTTCTGCCTGCCGCGTAAACACTGCCCTGGTTATTCTGAAACACGTTCACCGGCTCGTCAAACTCAGTACTCCATTCCATATTTCCATCGGCCCCAACTTTTTGTAATACCGTCTTTTGCTGATTACCCAGAGCTACCAAAAAACCACCGTTTGTGGCTTGAATGACTTGAGAAAGAGGCAGATCTTCCGGTAGTTTAATTCTTGATATTTCGATAACCGCTCCATCGGACAACCGAACAGCAGCTATGCTTAGTTCGGCTAGTGTTGGATTCTCGTAGTAAAGAACGAGCGATTCCATAAGGTATTCACCACTAACAATCCATCCTCCGGAATTAGGGAGCTCATTTGCAAGCAGTCCGGGGATCAGCGTCTTACTCCATCGGGTAGTACCTGCCCCGAGATTTACGCACGTGTAGCTTAGTGAGTCCAAACTATTGGTGCGTTCAAAAATGAGTGCATCACGACTCATGTACGGACTTGGTCTAATCCAACGCTCACGAACCTCCTGCGTCCAGATGTTGCTGTTGCCGTAGTCTCTTTTCTTGATGGTGATTGCTTGCTGACCCTCGACCGCTTCAGTCATAAAGTAGAAATCGGGGCTGCATTGGATGTTGTCAAACGAGAGAGGCCGGTCAAGTTGCAAGTTTTGGGTTTGTATACTCAAATCTGCTTTGACGATGGTCTTGAGGAATTCATTTCCCTGGTCTGTAAGTTCGTTGAAATAGATATATCCGATTCCCGGCCAAAATCCGCTTCCTTGTTTAATGGCACCTGCCAGAGGGGGTTGCCATTCAGTCAATTTATTTGGCTGGCCAGTTGCTGTTGATACCTGTGCCAGCCAATCCTGATTTTCAACTGTAAAACGAGTGACTAGAAAACCGCGCTCGTCTTCGAATAGCACCATCGATGCCAGCACCTGTTGACTAGCCCAAGATGCAATACTTGCCCTCCAGACCTCGTGATACCCGACAGTGGGAGCGTCATTTTCGCTGCAACGGATAAATCCAGCGAGTAGGAGAAGGCTTACGCTCAAGACTTTCATGAGTTTTTTGCCCATAGTGGTATAAAGATAGGGCCCGGCAGGGCTGTTTTTCAAGTCCGTTCTAAAATACTGCTTCCGCAATGGTAAGCCGGCAAAACAGGCAAATTCAACTTAACCTGATCGAAATCATAGGATCATTCCTGTGCGCTATACCACCTTCGATCCCGGCTTTCTATTTTTTCAACGCTTACCAACAATTACATGGAACTCAACCAGCAAATTCTCAGCGACCTCATCATCTACATGAAATACGCCCGCTACCTGCCCGAACTCCAGCGCAGGGAAACGTGGGACGAAATCTGCACCCGCTATCAGCATATGATGACGGAGCGCTATCCTCATCAAAGTCTCGAAATTGAAGAGGCGCTGCATTGGGTGCGTCAGCGAAAGGTTCTGCCCTCCATGCGGGCCATGCAGTTTGCCGGTCCGGCTATTGCGCGCAACAACTCGCGCATCTACAACTGTGCCTACTTACCGGTCGATGACATTCGCGCGTTTCCCGAAACCATGTTCCTGCTATTAGGCGGCACCGGGGTCGGTTACTCCGTGCAACAACATCATGTCGATCAACTGCCACCCGTCCGCAAGGTGCAAAAGCACCGGAGATTTCTCATTGGCGACAGCCTCGAAGGTTGGGCAGATGCCATCAAGGTTTTGCTCAAAGCCTATTTCGGTATGAGCGACTACCTGCCGGATTTTGACTACTCAGACATCCGCCCGAAAGGAGCGCGCCTGGTAACGGCCGGTGGAAAGGCTCCCGGCCCCGAGCCGTTGAAAATCTGTGTGGCGCACGTGCAGGCGCTGCTGGACCGCAAGAGTGATGGCGATAAGTTGTCCCCGCTCGAATGCCACGACCTGATGTGCCACCTGGCCAATGCGGTGCTCGCGGGCGGCATCCGCAGGTCGGCCATGATTGCGTTGTTTTCGTATGGTGATGAAGAAATGCTCACCTGCAAATTTGGCAACTGGTGGGAATTGAACGAGCAGCGGGGGCGGGCCAACAACTCTGTGGTGCTCCATCGCGAGGGCATTACCCATGCGCAGTTTCTCGAATTGTGGAAGAAGATTGAGTGGTCGGGCTCGGGTGAGCCGGGCTTTTACTTCACCAATCATCCGGACTGGGGTACCAATCCCTGCTGCGAAATTGCCCTGCGCCCATTCCAGTTCTGCAACCTGTGCGAAGTCAACGTATCGGATGTGGAAACGCAGGATGAACTAAACGCGCGTGTGCGGGTGGCTGCCTACCTGGGCACGCTGCAAGCCGGCTTCACCGATTTTCATTACCTGCGCGAAGTTTGGAAGACGACTACCGAGCAAGATGCGCTGATCGGTGTCGGCATGACGGGCATCGCCAGCGGCAACGTATTGAAGCTTGACCTCAACGAAGCGGCTCAGGAAGTGAAACACGTTAACCTCGAAACATCGTCTGCCATCGGCATTCAGTTTGCCGCGCGTTGCACCACCATCAAACCCTCTGGCACTTCTTCATTGGTGTTGGGCACGTCATCGGGTATCCACGCCTGGCATGCACCTTTTTACATCAGGCGGGTGCGCATCGGCAAAAATGAGGCGTTGTACACCTACTTGCAGCAAGCTCATCCGGAGTTGCTGGAGGACGACCGACTGAATAGCCGCCAGGCGATTATTTGTGTGCCACAGAAAGCGCCTTCAGGCAGCATCGTGCGTACCGAGCCTACCCTGCGCCTGCTGGAGCGAATCAAGAAATTCAACACGGAGTGGGTGCGAAACGGGTTTCGCAGGGGCGATAACGCCAACAACGTGTCGGCTACCGTATCGATTCCCGAGGGCGACTGGCCGGCCGTGGGCGATTGGATGTGGGAGAACAAGGCATCGTACAACGGTTTGAGTGTGCTGCCGTTCGATACGGGCAGTTATCAACAAGCTCCGTTTGAGGATATCTCAGAGAAGCGGTTTTATGAGCTGGAAGAAAGTCTCCGCGAACTCGACCTTACGCGCGTTTATGAGGCCGATGACGAAACCGACCACAAAGCCGAAGCAGCTTGTGCCGGTGGTGCTTGTCAGTTGGTGTAGATTAAACGCGCTTGGTCGTGGCCTTGCCCACGGGAGTGTCAACCTCCATCATAGCGAGTTTGCCATTTTGGTAGGTATAGTACGCAACTTTCTTGTCGGGGGACGTGAGTTGGTATTTACCGCTGCCCAACGGCTTGACGGTGACAAAATCCGCGTGCATGTTCGAGTACACCCTGGTCAAACCTTTGGGTTCCCGGAAAAAGAGATCCGCCACGCATAGGGTGATGGCCTGGGCAAGGGTACTTTTTTTCCCGTTGCGCTCGCGTTGGTATTGGCCGTTCGTCCCTTTTTCCGTGTGCGCATGCACATCCTCCGAGCCGCGGTTGGCATGCCGGTAGGCAGTTCCTTTAATCAGATTGCCGTTTTCGTGAATTGTATGCAATTCCGACTCCACGTGAACCGCAAATGAAAATACACGTGTGTCGGATTGGGTTTTAATGTCTTTGACAACCTGATTGCTTACCTTGTCTTCGGTTGCCTTTAAGCTGCCAATTTTGTCCCCCTTGAAATAGATGTCGAACTGGAGTTCGGTTTTCTGGGCCGATAAAGTAAGGGTGGCAAACAGAAAGGCCGGGATCAGCAAAACTTTCATACACGTCAGAATTTAACTCCCGAAGATAATGAAAAACAGAAGTACGCAAATTCTTATCGGCCTACTGTTGACCTGTGTGGCCTGCACGTCAACGACATACTTCAGGCCGTTGACCCGCGAGGAAACCAAGGCGCTTGCTGCAGCGCGAAAGCAAGTTAACCTGAAGGACGGCCGGTACCACGTGCTGATGGTGACGGATGCCGGCAACCTGATTTTGAAACTCTACAACGAAACGCCACTCCACCGCGATAATCTGGTCAGCAAAGTGAAGGCTGGTTTTTACGATAGCCTCGTCTTCCACCGGGTGATCAACAACTTTGTTATCCAGGGAGGTGACCCCGACAGTAAGCGGGCTACTGCTGAAACTAAATTGGGCGAGGGCGAAGCACCCGGCCCGAAGATTCCGGCTGAGTTCCGCACCGACCAGGCAATTTTCCATAAGCGCGGGGCGCTGGGTATGGCGCGCGACAACAATCCGGAGAAGGCAAGCAGCAATTCGCAGTTTTACATCGTTCAGCGAAAGGCCTATCGCCCGGCTCAGCTCGACAGTTTTGTTGTGCAACGAAAGCTAACACTTACCGAAGCCCAACGCCAACTGTACACCACGCAGGGCGGCACGCCACATCTGGATGGCGGCTACACGGTTTTTGGCGAACTGGAGATTGGTTGGGATGTGCTCGACAAAATTGCCGCTGTGAAAACCGACAAGTCCGACCGACCCTTTGAGCCGGTGCGCATGCGGTTGTTTTTGTTGAATGAGATAAAAAAGTAGCCTTGCCTTTTGTAAATTTGACTGCGATGGACCAAAAAATTCTTACTTATCGGATACTGCTGTCGGAAGAGCCGGAGGGTGGTTTTACGGTTACGGTGCCAGCCTTACCCGGATGTGTAACGTACGGGGAAACGCTGGAGGAGTCGATGTCAATGGCCAAAGAAGCGATTGAAGGGTACATTGAAGTTTTGAGAGAAAGCGGAAAAAAAATTCCGGACGACAGTACAACCCTTGAATACTCGATATCTATCCCGGCATGACGCCAAAGGAACTGATTAAGATACTTGAAGGAAGAGGTTTTGTCCTCAAACGCGTTAAAGGCAGTCATCACATTTTTCAGAACCCCATCTCCGGGAAAATCACCGTAGTGCCCGTGCACAAAGGAGATCTGCCTAAAGGCACGTTTCGCGCTATTTTAAAACAAGCCGGTATTTCTCTGGAAGACTAACCACCAACACCCTTCACGATATCCACGAAGTCGCGGCTCTTTAACGAGGCACCACCCACCAGCCCCCCATCGACATCGGGACAGGCGAAAAGTTCTTTCGCATTGTCGGGCTTAACGCTGCCGCCATACAAAATGGAAATCTCCTGAGCCACCGCGTTTCCATATTTGGCGGCCAGTTGCTGGCGAATCACAGCGTGCATTTCCTGGGCCTGGGCGGTAGTAGCTGTCTTGCCGGTGCCAATGGCCCATACGGGCTCGTATGCAATTACAATTTTTTGAATAGCTGCTGCATCCAGATGGAAGAGGACATCAGCAACTTGTTGTTTTACCAGGTCGATGTGCTGATTTTTTTCCCGAACCTCCAGCGGCTCACCGCAACAGAAGATGGGCGTAAGGCCATGGCGCAACGCGGCATCCACCTTTTTCGCCAGCAATTTTCCGTCTTCGCCAAAATACTGTCTGCGCTCGCTGTGGCCTAAAATCACGTAGGGGATGTTCATGGATTTCAGCATCGGAGCCGATACCTCGCCCGTGTATGCCCCGCTGTCGTGCTCGCTGCAGTTTTGTGCGCCCACGGCAATGCGGCTGTTGCCCAACTGGCTTTTTACAGCGTGCAGGTACGGAAACGGTGTGCACAAAATGATTACGGCACCGTTTTTCACTTCGGCTTCAGTCATGCCCATCACTTCACTGGTCAGTGCCTGCGCTTCGGCCAGTGTTTTGTTCATCTTCCAGTTGCCGGCTACAATCTTCTTACGCATATCAGGAGTTATTTCGTTTCAAAAGTAAATACTTCGCTCACCTTTCCCCGCATCAACCGCGCACTTTTCACGGGGGCCTTGTAGGTAACGTGGACTAAATTTGATTGATCGTCATGGATTTCCGTGATCACGTCATTCATCACCTCCAGCGTTTTCATCTTCTTCACATTCTCAATTTCAATGTAGCAAACAAAAGCCAGGTCCTCCGTTTCAATCCCCAGCATGTTCAGCCGGGCGGGTTTGCCGTCTACCTTAATCCGGAAATGCTGCGCCAGGTATTGCTCCACCAGTTGCGCGGTGGTGATGCCTTCAGGCGGCCGGGTGATGTCGAGCTCAGGGCTGTTGCGCTGGGCGCGTATGGCCAACTCCAGGTCATCGATAAAAATGCGGGAGGTAATCTGCAGGGCACGGTCTTTTTCGCTGTAGTTGATTTCCGAGACCGAGATGTGGATCGGGTGCAGCCCCAGCACAAACGCATATACAAGTGACAGCATGCCGCAAAATAGCTATAACCATGCCGTTTTTGGTGCTCCGCTGGCATAAAATGACACCCTTGGTTGCAATTTATCCGTTATACTTGCCACCCGGTACAACAGGCGCATGTTTGGACTTTACTTCGGCCTTGGTCGCGAGCACATTCTTGATCTGCAAGGGTACGATCACATCCTGTTTGTGGTAGCCTTATGTGCCGTTTATCTTCTCCGCGAATGGAAACAGATTCTCATTCTCGTCACGGCCTTTACGGTGGGGCATTCCGTTACGCTGGCCCTGGCTACGCTGAATCTGGTGACGGTAAATTCCGCGTGGGTTGAGTTTCTTATTCCGTTGACCATTTTCACAACGGCCGTGTTTAACATTTTTCGTGTTGAAAAGTCGGGCGGCAGCAGTACGCGCGGACTTCAGCTCAATTATGTTTTTGCGTTGTTCTTTGGATTAATCCATGGTCTTGGCTTTTCTAATTTTTTGAAAAGCCTGTTGGGTCAGGAGCAAAGCCTTTTTACACCCTTGCTGGCATTCAACCTGGGCCTCGAACTCGGGCAGTTGTTAATCGTTGTCGTTTTTCTGTTGGTTAGCTTTGTGGCGGTGGATGTGCTGGGTGCCAATCGCAGGGACTGGAAGCTGGTGATCTCTTCCGGCATTGCCGGCATTGCGCTCGTATTGATGCAACAGCGAATTCCTTTTTAAAACAATTTTAATCTGATGATATGAAGTACCTCGTTTCTTTTTTCATGTTGATCGCTTCCGTGGCTGCCGCGCAGCAACCCACCTGGAAGGGCAAATTTGAGCAGCTCGATCAAATGCTGCCTACACCCAATGAGTACCGCACGGGCAGCGGTGCGCCCGGCCCTAAGTACTGGCAGCAGCGGGCCGATTATGTAATCAATGCTGAATTGAATGATGATAACCAGAGTATAACGGGCAGTGAAACCATTACCTATTTCAACAACTCGCCCGATGTGCTCAAATACCTCTGGGTACAACTGGATCAAAACATCAACAACAAAAACAGCCTTAGCCAGCTTACCGATCAAACCGGCATCTCCGACTCCGTGACTACGCTGGACCTTGGTTCAGGCTTGCGCCTGCACGAGTTTGACGGAGGATTTAAAATCAAAACGGTGGCCGATGCTTCCGGGAAATCCCTTCCCTATAAAATCAACGAGACGATGATGCGCATCGACCTGCCCCAGCCACTAAAGCCGGGTCAGCAACTGGTGTTTAACATCAGCTGGTCGTTCAACATCAACAACCGCATGCACGACATGACACCCAATGATGGGCGGAGCGGTATGGAGTTTTTTCCGGAGGACGGCAATTACCTCTACATCATTGCCCAGTGGTTCCCCCGCATGTGTGTGTATGACGATGTAGTAGGCTGGCAGAACAAGCAATTCCTGGGGCAGGGCGAGTTTACGCTGGAGTTTGGTAACTACACCGTTAACCTGACCGTACCGGCCGACCACATTGTAGCGGCTACCGGCATGGTACAAAACCCGAAGGAAGTACTGACAACAGAACAACAGCAACGTTTTGAGCAGGCCAAGACATCTTTTGATAAGCCGGTGATGATTGTAACGCAGGCGGAAGCCGTAGCGAAAGAGAAAACCAAGGCCACCTCGAAAAAGACATGGAAGTTTTATGCTGAGAATGTGCGTGACTTTGCGTTCGCCTCATCGCGCAAGTTTATTTGGGATGCTCAGGCCGTAAAGGTAGGTGAAGGAAAAACTCCGCTGGCGATGAGCTATTATCCCAAAGAGGGCAACCCGCTGTGGGAAAAGGAATCCACTAAAGCTATCCGTGCCTGTTTGATTACATACTCGAAGTTTTCATTGGAGTATCCGTATCCGCAGGCCACGTCTGTGCATTCTGCCTCGCTGGGTATGGAATACCCCATGATTTGCTTCAATGGCGCGCGGCCCAACAAAGATGGCACCTTCAGCGACCGCACCAAGTGGGGGCTCGTGGGCGTGGTGATCCACGAAGTTGGCCACAACTTCTACCCCATGATCATCAGCAATGATGAGCGCCAGTGGACGTGGATGGATGAGGGTGTAAACACTTTTGTGCAGTACCTGACACAGCTGGAGCACTATCCCGATATGCCGCAGCGCAGAGGGCCCGCAGCCCAGATTGTTCCCTACATGAAGAGCCCGCAGGAGTTTCAACGTCCGTTAATGGTGAACTCCGAAAGTGTGGTACGGAGAAACTTTGGAGCCGAACAATATGCCAAGTGTGCTACGGCTCTTAACATCCTGCGCGAAACCGTGATGGGCCCCGAGCTATTCGACAAAGCCTTTAAAGAGTATGCGCAGCGCTGGGCGTTCAAGCACCCCAAGCCGGCTGATTTCTTCCGCACCATGGAAGATGCCAGTGCAGTGGATCTGGATTGGTTCTGGCGCGGCTGGTTCTACACCACCGACTATACCGACCAATCGCTGGATAACGTGAAGTGGTATCGCATCCGCAAGCCGGCTACGGATGTAGAAAATCGCAACAAGAACGTGAAGGGTGCTGAAGCGATGAGTGGAAATGCAGGTGGCGACAAGCCGGCCGATTTCAGCAAAGGCCCTGAGATGTTCACGGTACTGCCCACTGACGACCGCTTCTATGGCGACTTCCGCGGGCGCATCGATGACAAGGCCATGATCAGCAAACTTGAAAACAAGAACTTCTACGAAGTCACCGTCAGCAATAAGGGCGGCCTGATTATGCCGGTCATTATTGAGTGGACCTATAAGGATGGCACCAAGGAGATTGAAAGAATTCCGGCCGAAATCTGGCGCACCAACGAAACAAAAGTGACGAAGGTGTTTGTGAAAGACAAGGAAGTGGTAAGCGTGGTGGTGGATCCAAAAAAGGAAACAGCCGACATCAGTGAAGATGACAACGTGTTCCCGCGTGTAGCCAAACCAAACAAGTTTGACGAACTGAAGAAGAAAAACTAGCGAAATTCTCTCCTCACCCTTCTCCCCCAGAGAGAAGGGCAGGGGATGAGGGACCAAACCAATCACATACGACATGAAACTATCTATAGCAACTTTATTTCTGGCCATAGCATTTACCACGCTCGCTCAGGAAAAGACATGGCAAGGCAAGTTTGAGCAATTGGATCAATTGCTGCCAACGCCCAACAGCTACCGCAGTGCATCTGGAGCGCCCGGGCCAGCGTATTGGCAACAACGTGCTGATTATGACATCAGCGTGGAGCTCAACGATGAAAACCAGTCGCTGCGCGGCTCCGAAACTATCACGTATTACAATAACGCGCCCGAACCGCTCAACTACCTGTGGCTGCAACTGGATCAGAACATTCAGGCCGATGGCAGCATGACGCGCAAGACCTCGGGAAGCAGCATTCGGGATTCAATACCGGCAAAATTCCTGGCCTCAACTGCCGGTGCTTACGACTTCAAGGGCGGCTACACAATATCGTCCGTGCGGGATGCCAGCGATAAGCCGCTGAATCACGTGGTGAACTTCACCATGATGCGCGTGGATTTGCCGCAGCCGCTGAAGACGGGTGAAAAATTCACGTTTAAGGTGGACTGGAGTTACAACATCAACGACATGATGAAAATCGGTGGCCGCTCGGGATGCGAGTATTTTCCGGAGGATGGCAACTACATCTATTTCATTGCGCAGTGGTTCCCCCGCATGTGTGTGTTTGACGACATTGAGGGATGGCAAAACAAGCAATACCTCGGTGCCGGTGAGTTTGCGCTCACGTTTGGTGATTACAAAGTGCGCATCACGGTACCGGCCGATCACGTTGTGGGCGCCACGGGTTGGTTGCAGAATCCCAAGGATGTGTTGAGCAAGCAACAGATCGAGCGATTTGAGCTAGCTCGCAAAACCTACGATAAGCAAGTGTGGGTGGTAACTGAGGAAGAAGCAAAAAAGCGTGAGAAGGAGCGCAGCAAGAAGAAGAGCACCTGGGTATTCCATGCTGAAAACGTGCGCGACTTTGCGTTTGCTTCATCGCGAAAGTTTATTTGGGATGCCATGGCCGTGAAGAATGGCGACAAGAGTCCGCTCGCCCAGTCTTTGTATCCGAAGGAAGGCAACCCGCTGTGGGGAAAAGAATCTACATTGGCGATCAAGAATACGCTGGACATCTATACAGAACGAACCATTCCGTATCCGTATCCGACTGCCTACTCCATCAACTGGGTTGGTGGCGGAATGGAATACCCCATGGTGTCGTTCAACGGTGGGCGGCCCGACAAGAATGGGAACACCAGCGACCGTGTGCTGGTGCGCTGCGTGTACATCATTGTGCACGAAGTAGGTCACAATTACTTCCCGATGATCATCAACAGTGACGAACGCCAGTGGACGTGGATGGACGAAGGCCTTAATTCGTTTCTTGAGAAAGAAACCATGCGCATCCGGTATCCAAACCTGAACTACAGCAGTAACACACCCAAAGATATCGTCAATTTCATGAAAGGCGACAAGGCCATGATGCGCCCCATCATGGCCACAGCCGACAACCAGGGGCAGTATGGCGGAAGCAACGGCTATACGAAAACTGCGGCCGCCCTTACTCTGCTGCGCGAAACCGTAATGGGCCCCGAGCTTTTCGACAAAGCTTTTCAGGAATTCTCGGTACGCTGGGCATTCAAACATCCCAAGCCGGCCGATTTCTTCCGCACCATGGAAGATGCCAGCGCGGTTGATCTGGATTGGTTCTGGCGCGGCTGGTTCTATTCAACCGACCATGTGGATGTAACACTGGATGAAGTGAAGTGGTACAAGGTGAAGAAGTCACAACCCGATTTGGAAAAGCGAAATGTCAAGGTAGCCGGTGGCGATGTGGCTGCCGGCAAGGGAAAGCCGGGTGAAAAATTGACCGACTTCAGCAAAGGACCTCAGGATTTTACAGTGCTGAACACACGTGAGGAAGATTATGGCCAATTCCGCGCCCGCATTGACGATAATGCTATGCGCACCAAACTGGAGGAGAAGAACTTTTATGAGGTGACACTGAAAAATACAGGCGGCCTGGTATCACCGGTTATCATTGAGTGGACGTACAAAGATGGCAGCAAAGAAATGGAGAAAATACCTGCCGAAATCTGGCGCCTGAATGAGAAAGAGGTAAAGAAGGTTTTTGTGAAGGAGAAGGAAGTGGTGAACGTAGCTATTGACCCCAAACAGGAAACTGCGGACGTAAACACAGCCGATAACGTTTTCCCGAAGCGGGCGGCCGAGAGCAAGTTTGATCAGATGAAGAAGAACTAAGCGGAATTCTCCCATTAATAGGGCAGCTCAACCGGGCTGCCCTTTTTATTTAGACGAGAAGAAGACGCCCAGCTTTTCTAAGTCCACGTTGCCCCCGGAAAGAATGATACCGACATTTCTGCCCTGAAATTTTTCGCGCTGTTTCAGTACGGCTGCAAACGGCACGGGGCACGAAGGCTCGATCACGATTTTCAATCGTTCATACACCAGCCGCATGGCGGCAATGATTTCGTCATCGGTCACAGTGATGATCTCGCGCACATGTTGTCGAATGAGCGGAAAAGTTTTGTCGCCCAACGTGGTGAGCAGGCCATCGGCAATGGTTTGCGATTGGGCCGGTTCAATCTTTCCGCTCTGCATGGAGCGGCAGGCATCATCTGAGCCAGCGGGCTCGCCAGCGATTACGGCAGTACCGGGAGAAAAGTAATGGGCTGCCAGCGCGGTGCCGCTCAGCAACCCACCACCTCCAACCGGGGCAACGATCATGTCCAGGTGCGGAGCGTCTTCCATCAGCTCCTTCGCACAGGTGGCCTGCCCTTCGATTACATCGTAGTTGTTGAACGGATGAATTTCCGTAGCCCCGGTGCGCGCAATAACTTCAGCCAGTGTAGCCTCGCGTGCGGCCAGGGTGGGCTCACATTCGAAAATCTGGCCGCCATACCCCCGTACTCCGCGCTTTTTGATTTCGGGGGCGGTGCGCGGCATCACAATGTAAGCCGGTACGCCCAATATTCGGGCTGCGCGCGCAAGTGCCTGCGCGTGGTTGCCCGAGGAGTGGGTCGCCAACCCCTTTTGTTGCTGCTCCCGCGAAAGTTTCAACGCGGCATTCATGGCACCCCGAGCTTTGAACGCTCCAACTTTTTGAAAGTTCTCGCACTTGAAGAAGAGACGTGCACCTGTCATTTCATTGAGCCCCTCACTGACCAGAATGGGTGTGCGGTGAATGAAGGGCTGAATGCGTTCGTGTGCGTTGGTAATTGAACTTTTATCAGGGATCATAGACTGGATGCTGTATTCTCGATGCTCGATACTTGATACTCGATACTTGATATTGGATTCTGGATGTTTACTAGTCAATTCTCATCTTCTGCTCTTGTGGATTCGCAACTTCTTTACTCCCCCACCCACCTCGTCTTTTCTTCCACCGGCTTGCGTTTGCTGGCGGGGGGCAATTCAGGTTTGGGTATACCCACGTGCAGAAATCCGCAGAGCTTGTCGTCATCGCCCAGTCCGAAAAAGGGCTTGGCCTCAACAAAGTTGGTGATGCCGCCTGTGCTGAGGTAGCAGCCAACGCCATACGCGGTCGCGGTAAGGTACATGTTTTCGATGGCGCAAAATACGGCTCCGAGTTCTTCCCACTCCGGCACACTCTTTTTTTCATCCCGCTTCATGCCTATGGCAATAATGTGCGAAGACTCCAGGGGCTTGGTTTGAACTGAGAGATAGCGATCCTCGCGGTAACTTCCATTGCGTTGGGTTACCTCGCGGTAGCAGGCCGCCTGGAAATCCGCCAACTTCTGAAGTCCGGCACCGGTGAACACCACAAATCGCCAGGGCTCGGTGAGTTTATGAGTGGGCGCCCGATTGGCGTTCTCCAGCATTTGATGAATTACGCTATCGGGTACCCGCTCACCCGAGTAATCCTTAGGAAAAACGGATCTCCGCGAGCCGATCAGTCGATTAGTTTCTGCAACGTTGAATGCCATCTGACTTTTTTGCTAAATTACCTTTTCTATGCGATCCTCTACCTGCCTCTGGTTGGCTTTTGTGGCAGCTTCATGCGCGCCTGCCTACCTCCCGAACACCCGTAATGTGCCCCTCTTCCGCGAAGCTCAGGAGTTTTCGGCAGCGGTAACTCTTTCCACAGCTATTGATGCCCAAGCGGCTTATGCTGTTACTGACAACATTGCCATAATGGGTAACTATTCCTTTCTCACACGGCAGTTTACCGACCCTGATTTTCAAAAGAAGCATAATTTCTTCGAGGGCGGGCTTGGACTATACGGAGTGCAGCGAAAGTTTCGCTACGAGTTGTTTGCCGGGTACGGTGCGGGCAAAAGCAACAGCTTTGATCAATATAGTTTCATTGCCAAGGCAACAGGCGTACAGGAGCAAGTGGAGGCCGAAGGAACCTATAGCCGGATTTTCATTCAACCTACCCTTGCCACGAACAACCGGGGATTTAACCTGGCGTTTACACCGCGAATTTCATCGGTGCAGTTCAGCGAATTTGTTTCAAACGGAGTAACCTATAAACCCGAGCCAGGCCGCCAGATCATTCTCGAACCCGCCCTCACGGCCATCGCACCCATAAAGGGTAATCTGCGGGGCTTTTTCCAGCTCGGTCTAAACGTAGGCCTGGGCGATGTGTACTTCGATTACGAGCCGCTGCAGTTCGCGTTTGGCATCCAACTTCATACCGGAAGTTTGCGCACACGTGTCTATTAAGCCCAAGCTTAGCCTGTTCGACCTCACCATGGTGGTGGTGGGGCTGGTCATTGGCATGGGCATTTTTCGCACGCCTGTTGAGGTGGCACAGAAAGCACAGACACCACTGGTCTTTTTTGCCGCGTGGATTGTAGGCGCTATCGTAAGTCTATTCGGAGCGCTCACCTTTGCCGAAATCGGGTCGCGGTATCCCGTGGCCGGAGGGTTCTATAAGATTTTTTCCCACTGCTACCACCCCGCGTTTGCGTTTATGGTCAACTGGATGACGGTGATCTCCAATGCAGCATCAACCGCCATTGTAGCAATTGTTGGAGCGGAGTACATCAACCCGTTTCTTTTCCCCAATCTTCATCACGATGTGGCCATACGCATCACCACCATCTCCGCGATCTCACTTCTTTTTTTCATCAATTTGCTGGGTATCAAGATGAGCGCGCGCACGCTCAATGTGCTCATGGTCGTCAAGATGGGCCTCATTGTGTTGTTGATCTTCGCTGTGTTTGCTGCACCTGATCCGGCTGCGCGCACCACCACGGTGCCCGTGCTCTCAACCTCGGACTCTCTGAAAGCATTCTGGCTTTGTTTTGTGCCGGTGTTTTTCACGTACGGAGGCTATCAACAGACCATGAACTTTGGGGGCGATGTGCCAAATGCCAACCGCACATTGCCGCGCGGAATCTTCTACGGAATTGCCATCATACTCACACTGTATTTGCTCGCCAACCTGTCCTACTACCTGGTGCTGGGATTCAATGGCCTGCAGCATTCCAACGCACTCGCTTCGGATGTGGCCGGGGTATTGCTGGGCGAATACGCCTCGCGCACCGTGGCCATCATTATGTTTTTTGCTGTTATGGCATACGTCAATGCCAGCATTATGAGCAACCCGCGGGTGTACTATGCCATGGCGGAAGACAAAGTGCTGCCAGCTATTTTCAAGCGCATCAACGAGCGCACGCAGGTGCAGGAGTTTGCCGTTACGGTTTTTGTGGCATTCATGATCATCACGCTATTCTTGTCGTCATCCTTTAGCAAGGTGTTGGACTACGTGATGTTTTTTGACAGTATCGCGCTGGCCAGTGCTGCTGCTTCGATCTTCATCTTGCGCCACCGCGCCAAAAAAAGTGGTGATCCGGCCGGCATCTATAAGATCCCGCTCTACCCCTGGTTGCCGCTTGTGTACATCATTACCTATTGTTTCGTTAACACCAGCTTATTGGTGTCGAACCGGGAAGCCGCCCTTATCGGATTTTTGCTTTTTATCTCCGGGCTACCGCTGTATTGGATTCTGAAAAAACTGGTGGACCGGCCGGAAGTTAAGACGTAAGAGAGAATGAACGGCAACTGACCTTGCACTGACACTTTTCTACCGTAGGGGAATTAAGTCAAAACTGCCGGACGTTACGGCTCGTTGTTGTTGTCATTGAAGTACTTGTCGTCATCGTCATCGGTCTTTTTCTTTTCCGGCATCGGACCGATTTCCAGAATCTTAAACTCGGTGCGCCTGTTGCGCTGGCGCCCGTCCGGGTTATCGCTGCCATCGGGGTTGGTGTTGCGCGCAATAGGGCGGGTTTCGCCATACCCTTTTGCCACCAGGCGTTTGGTGTCAATCCCTTTCCGGATCAGGTAATCTACGGTGGCTTGCGCTCGTCTTTGCGACAGGTCAATGTTATACGTATTCGAACCGACACTGTCGGTGTGGGATCCCATTTCGATTTTGATCTCCGGATTGTCGTTCAGCAACTGAACCAGCTTGTCCAACTCGCGGGCTGACTCCTTTCGGATAATGGCACTGTCAAACCCGAAATAGATATTCTGCAGGACGAAAATCTTATTGCGCTCCAGTTTGTCGAGCACCAGCAACGTGTCGAGCGTAACGTTGGTTAGCAACTCTTTGAGGGTTTCTTTCGCTACACTTTTTCCACGCGTGGTATAGCGTCCGCGCTCCACCAGGTAGCCGTCTGTTTCGCCAATCAGTGTGTAGTTTTCATTTTCATATACCCGGAACAAAAACTTGCCGTCATTTCCGGTGATAAAGTCCTGCATCTCCTCACCGTCCTCACCTAATAGGGTCACTTTTGTCTCGGGCAAAACAACCTTCGTACTGTCCTTTCCCCACGCATAGGTAACCCCCTGCAGGTAATAGTTCACGACTTTCAGGTTGGGGTCTTCATTGACAAACGTGTAGATGTCATCGTCTCCTTTGCCGCCCTCGCGGTTGGAGGTAAAAAATCCGCGGTCCGGCCGAAACAGAAAAATCCCGAAGTCGTCACCGGTGGAATTTACGGGTTGCCCGAGGTTTTCAGCTGTTGTCTTCCCGCCCGAGCGGGCGACCACAAAAATGTCAAGCATCCCGTAGCCGGAATGTCCATCGGACGAGAAGTACAACTGCCCGGTTTCGGAGGCGAAGGGAAACATCTCATCTCCGGGCGTGTTGATGTCGGCCCCCAGGTTACGCACCCGCCCGAAGCGACCACGGCTGTCCATGGTGGCGCTGTACAAATCCAGTCCACCGTATCCGCCTTTTCGGTTCGAAGAGAAGTACAGTGTGCGGCCATCCGGGCTGAGGGCAGGGGTTGATTCCCACGAGTTCGGTTGATTGATGTTGATCAACTGCGGGGCCGTCCACGAGCCATTTCGAAATCGGGACAGGTAGAGATCCACGTCATCGCGGCCCTTGCGCTTGCCCGTGTTACCTTTTGCAAACACCATGGTCTTTCCATCGGGCGTGAAGGCGATGGTGCCCTCATTAACGAGCGGTTCGTTGATGGTGGGCGCAAGCGCACTTACCGTGTTCACATCCACGTTTGCACCCTTGGTTTCCACTTTGTATAGATCGGTGTAAGGTGTGCCCGAACCATCGAAGATGCGGCTGTTGTTGCGCGCGGAAGTGAAGTAGAGTTCGTTATTCAGATAAACCGGAGAGTACTCGGCAACCGGAGTGTTGATCGCCTCAAGATTTTTGATGCGGTAGTAACTTTTCTTTTCGTTCAATTCCTGCAGGCGGCCGAGCCCTGAAATCTCCCTGCGAAGCCGGGCTTTCAGTTTTTCGTTATCGGTGGTTTCAAGCGCTTCTTCCAACTGTTGACGTGCTTCTGCATACTGGCCCGCTGCCTGCAACGCCTTTGCGTAGCTCAGCTTTAATGTGTCCTCGTTGATTCCACGGCCTCCTGCTTTCGCATAGTAGGGTATTGATTCGCGAATGCGGTTTGATTTCCGGTACGATTCGGCCAGGTAGTAATTAGCCCGTCCGTTGTTTGGGTCGCGCGCCAGAATAGACTTATAGGCCTCAATGGCCGATTGATATTTGCCGTACCGGAATGCCTTTTCTGCTTTCTTCTCGGCACTGCAAGCGGCCAACATCACCACCACTACTACAAACGCTGCGCTTTGCTTCATAAGGACGTTAAAATTACAAAATCTACCCGTCAGGAAACTAACGAAGATTTTGCCGAATATTTTGCCAGCCAGGTGTTTTCAACCGGAACCAGCCAGCGATTGTCAAGTTCATCTTTTGTGGCCGCCTGAAGGTTGAATACCAGCGTCTGGCTGCTTACCTCCCCGCTTTCAAACGCCTGCTTGAGGCGTGTAAACGGGATGGTTTGAATTCGGTCACCGATCCAAAACGCGACCTGCGTGCGATCGAAGAAATCAATGCCCAGTTGGGTTTGCAGGCTCTTCATCACATGCACCGATCCATCGATGGAGCAGCCACTGGCGGCATGGCCGGATTCGTCCACCAGCAAGATTACAAACCGGTTATTGCGCACTTCAAAGCCCGCGGCCAGCGGTTGCCCATGGGCCATCCACTGCTGGCAGAAAGCGCTCAGCACCTGTTGAATCTGATTTTCTTCCTGTTGTGTGAAGGAACGATTAGCCTGGTAAATCCAGACGCGCGTTGAAGGGCTAAGTTTATTGATCGGAACGTGCATAACTCACAAACCTTTTGCTTCAGCAATGAGTTCCGCCAGGTCTTTCACGTTTACCTGGCCTTCTTTTTCCTTGTTCTTCACGCCATCGCTGATCATGGTCATGCAAAACGGGCACGCCACGGCAATGGTTGTGGCGCCCGTGTTCAATGCCTCTTCGGTGCGTTCGATGTTAATGTCTTTTGCTCCCGGTTCCGGCTCTTTGAACATCTGCGCGCCTCCTGCCCCACAACACAAGCCGGTGGTGCGGCAACGTTTCATCTCCACCAGGTCCGCATCCAACGCTTCGAGTACAACGCGGGGCGCTTCGTAGATGTTATTGGCGCGGCCGAGGTAGCACGAATCGTGGTAGGTAATCTTCTTTCCTTTGAACGAATTGGAATCAGAGAGTTTGACTTTGCCCTGGTCGATCAATTCTTGCAGCAGCGTGGAATGATGGATCACTTCGTAGTTGCCGCCCAACTCGGGGTATTCGTTTTTCAACGTGTTGAAGCAGTGCGGGCAGGCCGTAACGATTTTTTTTACGCCATACCCATTCATCACCTGTATGTTGTTCATGGCCTGCATCTGAAAGAGAAATTCATTGCCGGCTCTGCGCGCGGGGTCGCCCGTGCAGGCTTCTTCGGTCCCCAGCACGGCAAACCGGATGCCCACCGAGTTGAGGATTTTAACGAAGGCAACCGTTACGCGCTTGGCGCGATCGTCAAATGAGCCGGCACAGCCAACCCAAAATAAAATCTCAGGACTCTCGCCTTTAGCGGCCAGGTCGGCCATGGTGGGAATGTTCATCATATCAATAGTCTACGCGTTTGTCTTCGCCCAGTTGAACCGGTCGCTGGCCGGAAATTTCCATGGCGCAAAATTGGTCTCGATGTTCTGGAACATGCTGTTCCACTGTTGGGGAGCGCTGCTTTCCTCCATACTTTGATAGCGCCTGAGCTCCAGAATAATCTCCAGCGGATTAATCATAACGGGGCAGGCCTCCACACAGGCATTGCAGCTTGTGCAGGCGTTGATTTCTTCTTTGGTGATATAGTCGCCCAGCAGAAACTTTCCATCGCTCAGGCCGGGGCCACCTTTGGCGAGGCTGGCACCCACGTCTTCCATGCGGTCGCGCACATCCATCATGATCTTGCGCGGAGACAGCTTTTTACCGGTTTGATTAGCGGGGCACTCGCTCGTGCAGCGGCCGCACTCGGTGCAGGCATAAGCCGATATCAGACTGACCTGGCTTAGGTCGTTGATGTCTTTCGCCCCAAATCTTCCTGGCGTGTCATTAGAGGTTGATTGATCTACCGGCAAGCCGAGCATCGACTTCACCTCGCGTGTCACCACCGGCATGTTGGTGATGTGGCCTTTCGGCTGAAGTTTGGCCAGGTAGGTATTCGGAAATGCCATAAAGATGTGCAAGTGCTTGGAGTAGGTGATGTACACCGTAAAACCGAGGATGCCCAGAATGTGAAACCACCAGGCAACGCGCTCAATTGCCACCAGGGTTGGTGTGGTGAAGTGTTCGAGTGACGGGGTCAGCCACGAACTAAACAGTAGTTTACCGGTCGGGGTGTAATGCACATCTCGCGTCTGCAGTACCTGGTCGGCTGCGTTCATGGTCAGTATCGCGATCATGAGCACAATCTCAATTGTAAGAATCAGATTGGCATCCAGTCGGGGCCAGCGTGTCATTTCGGCCGATTGAAACCGTGCCACCTTCAACACATTTCTGCGCAACAGAAAAACGACACACGCCAGCAAAACAGCCACGGCCAGTGATTCAAATACATTCATCAGCACCGGATACACACCGCCCAGAAAAGGCGCAAAAAAGCGGTGCGTGCCGGCCAGGCCGTCAATCACAAATTCCAGAACCTCGAGGTTGATGACCAAAAAACCTACGTAGATCAACAGGTGAAAGAAGGCTGGTAGGAATCGCTTGAACATCTTTTTCTGACCGAACGCTACCAGGATTAGATTTTTCCAGCGTTCACCGGCTGGTCCGCTTACCGGTTCGGCCTTACCTGATGCGATATTGTTTCGTATGGACCGCACCCGCTTGGCGATGAACCAGCCGGCTATCCCCAGCGAAACGGCAAACAGTATTTGTTGAACGTATGCCATAAAAATTTTTGGAAATTACAAGAGACGGGGCGCTTGCGCAACCGTTAGCGGTAAAACCGGAAAAGAGCATGGCTGGTTTGCGCAACACGCATTTTTATCTAGTTTTGTGCCCCTGTAATAAAAACAGCCATCTGGTGACGTAGCTCAGTTGGTAGAGCAAAGGACTGAAAATCCTTGTGTCGGGGGTTCAATTCCCTCCGTCACCACCACTACCCCCGGCATTTCGGGGGTTTTTTGTTGGTAAACATTACCTGCAGGGTTGGTTGCGCGCGGGTCTGGCAGCTAAACAAATGGCGATGTTGCGGCATTAAGATGCATGCAGTCTATGGATAACCAGCTTTTGATGCTCATCGTTACGTACGCAGCCCAGGCGTTAGTCGGGGTAGCGCTGTTTGTCATCTTCAGGTATTTCAGCGGGCTCTATAAACGGAGGTTTTTGCGAACCTGGTCGTGGGCCTGGTTCAGCTTTACGTTAGCAATGGTGGCTACACTCTGGCTTACCGCCCGCATTGAACTTCACAATGTAACGCTGCCACCTTCGATCATCATCAGCTTCATTTCCTTGTTCTGTTTTCTTTTTCAGTATTTCCTGTTGGCCGCTGGCACGTGGGAGCTGTTTCGGGAGTCTACGTTTAGCAGGCGGGTGATCGGCTATGCCAGCCTGGCCCTGTTGGTGGTAACGGGTGTTTTGGTGTTGGCCTTTGTAGGCGACCCGGAAGCAACCGCCTGGCGATACGCACTTCGGATCGGGCTGCGCTACCTGGTGGCCGCGATTTGCTTCATCTCCATCAGCTACCTGCTTTACCACCGTAAGGCCGGCCTCGGCATTGGGTATCGCATCATGTCGATAAGCATGTTCCTGGTAGGTCTGCTGCACGTCTATTACCTCACTATTGTGGTTTCGTTTTTGGTGGAACGACCAATGGATTTTCCCGCCTTCTTTGGAATCCTTGACCTGCTGCTCATGACTGGCATTGGTATCGGAATGCTCATCGGACTGCTTGAAGACGAACGCGAAAAGTTGAAGAAGGCAAATCAGGAGTTGGACAGTTTTCTGTATAGCACCTCCCACGATCTGCGCGCTCCGATAGCCTCCGTCCTTGGGCTGACAAACATCGCCCGCATGGATGTTACAGATACACGCGCACTGGAAATCATCGGCATGATTGAGGGGCGCGTAAAGAAACTGGATGCGGTTATCGGGGATATCCTCAGTCTCGCGCGCGGTAAAAAAGCCGAATTAAAACTGGAGCGCATTTCCCTCAACCGCCTGATTGACGAAGTTGTGACGGATGTGAAATTCGCCCAGGATGCACCGGCTATACGGTTGATTTTTGAGCGTGAGCCTGAGTTCTTCTTCGTTGGCGACTTTGCCCTGATGAAGACCGTCTTGGGCAACCTTTTTTCCAACAGCGTAAAATACCATCGGGTCCATCAGGCCGATCCGTTTATCCGGGTTAGCGCTTACAGAAACAAATCGGAGGTCAAAATAATGGTCGAAGACAACGGGCAGGGGATTCGCCCGGAAAGTCAGGCGAAAATATTTGATATGTTCTATCGCGCTTCCAGCCTTTCCGAAGGCACGGGCCTTGGTTTGTTTATTGTGCGCGAGTCACTGGCTCGGCTGGACGGGCAGATTACGGTGAAATCGGAGTTCGGCAGCGGCAGCATTTTTACCATTACACTACCTCTTCGAAACGAAGCGTAACAAAACCTTATATCGGAGCTTCAATCTGGCCGCGAAGCAGGTCGTCCAACGTGTCGCGCTGGCGAATCAGATGAGCATGACCCTTCCACAGCAGCACCTCGGCTGGCCGGAAGCGAGAGTTATAATTGGACGCCATTGAGAAACCATACGCTCCTGCATTCTTCAAAACGATGAGATCACCCTCGCGTACTTCGTTTAGCTTTCGGTCTGAACCAAAAGTATCTGTTTCACATATGTTGCCTACTACCGTGTAAATCTTTTGCGAGCCACCAGGATTGGAAACGTTTACAATTTCGTGGTAGGCATCGTACATCATGGGGCGGATGAGATGATTCAGCCCCGAGTTGACGCCCACGAACGTTACGGAAGGTGTCGACTTAACTACCGTGGCGGACGTCAGCAAATAGCCCGCTTCGCTCACCAGGTACTTGCCGGGCTCAATCCAGAGTTGAAGCTTGCGTCCGTACTGGTGATAAAACTCTTTAAAAGCTTTTCCCAGCTTAAGCCCCAGATCGAAAACGTTGGTGGTGAGGTCTCCCTCTTTGTAAGCCACTTTATACCCGCTGCCAAAATCAATGAACCTGAGTTGTGGAAAATCGCGCGCGATGCCAAACAGAATCTCGGCCATCTTGAGGAATACTTCGGTCTCTGTAATTTCCGAACCGGTGTGAATGTGCAAGCCCTCCACCCGCATCTGATAGCGCTGAACAGTCTCCATGATGTTTGGCAGTTGGTAAATGGAGATGCCAAACTTGGAGTTGCCATGGCCGGTTGAAATCTTGTAGTTGCCCCCTGCCAGAATGTGTGGGTTCAACCGGATGCAGCACGCCTGGCCCGCCCCGTACCTGCGGCCAAATTTTTCCAGGGCCGAAAGATTATCGAGGTTGATGGTCAACCCAAGGTTTACGCCTTCTTCAATTTCGGTGAAGTCCACACAATTGGGCGTGAACATAATGTCCTCGGGGGTAAACCCTGCCTTGAGTGCGAGGTGAGCTTCCTGAATTGACACAACATCAACCCCGGCCCCGTTATTTTTAAGTAGCCGGAGAATCGAAAGATTGGTGAGTGCTTTTGCGGCATATTTAATGCGAACATCGTTTTCCGAGAACGCATTTTTGAGGTTGCTTAATTGCTGCACAATACGCGCGCCATCGTAGACATACAGAGGTGTTCCAAAATCCCGCGCGAGATCTTCGAACGAAATGCCCTGAACACGATAACCCTCTGCTGTCAGCTCCATGCTATAAAAGCCCCAAATATAAACCGAATGGCAATGCGATTTGTACCTTGCGGATGAAATTACCCCGCATGAATCTGTTCTACCGCGAAGCCGGAGAAGGTCAACCGATGATTATCCTGCACGGGTTATTCGGCTCGTCCGACAACTGGTTTACGTTGTCGAAGACCTTTGCCGGGCACTATCGCGTATTTACGGTTGATCAGCGCAACCACGGTCAATCGCCCCACACCGATGACTTTAATTATCGCTTGCTAACGGACGACCTTGCGGCTTTTGTGGCCAGGCACCAACTGCAACGCCCCATTTTGCTGGGCCACTCCATGGGCGGAAAAACGGTGATGAACTTCGCCATTAAAAACCCGGACCAGCTATCGGCCGCTGTTGTGGTTGACATTGCCCCGAAGGCCTACTCCGTTCAGCACGATCACATACTTGAAGGATTGGAAGCAATACCGCTCGGCTCGCTCGGTTCACGGCAGGAGGCGGATCGCATTTTGGCTCAGAATGTTTCAGAGGCTGATGTACGGCAGTTCCTCCTGAAGAACCTCAACCGCACCGCTGATGGTTTCAGCTGGCGCGTAAACCTGAAAGCCATCGACCGGCACATGAATGAAATTGTGGCCGACCTTCAATACCCCGGGCAGTACACCGGGCCCTGCTTGTTTGTTAAAGGATCACGCTCGAACTACTTTGCTGAGGGTGATGATGATGTGATCCGCAGCCGCTTTACTCACGCAGAATTCGCCACCTTAGATACTGGTCATTGGGTGCAGGCAGAAAGGCCGCGTGAGTTCGCGGAAGTCGTGCTGGATTTTTTGAAGCGTTTATGAAGCCACCTTCGCTTTTTCTGGTGCCGAATGTAATTGCCGAAGATGCCTTGCAGACGATTTCTCCACAGGCGCTTTCCGTTTTAAAGGATCTCCGTTTTTTCCTGGCCGAAGATTTGCGCACCGCCCGCAGGTTTTTAAGTTCACTTCGACTATTCTCATCCATCGAAGCACTCAATTTTCAAAAGCTGAACAAAGACACCGATTATACTGCGTTAGACGAACTTATGCGGCCCTTGCTAAAGGGCGAGTCAATCGGGATTCTATCCGAATCAGGCTGCCCCGGTGTGGCCGATCCGGGCGCGATGGCCGTCCGGTGGGCTCACGAGCATCAGATTCGGGTAGTGCCGCTGGTGGGCCCTTCGTCTTTGCTGCTGGCACTGATGGCCTCCGGCCTAAACGGGCAGCAATTTGCTTTTCACGGCTACCTGCCGATTGAGACTCAGGAGGCAGCCCGCAAGATCCGGGAGTTAGAGCGCGAATCGGCTTTAAAGAATCAAACGCAAATCTTTATCGAAACGCCTTACCGTAACCAGGCAGTCTTTCAGCATTTGGTCAAAAACCTGTCTGCTGGCACGCGCCTTTGTGTGGCGCTTGATCTGACAGGCGCCAGCGAGGATATCAAGACACAAACGATTGAGCGGTGGCGCAAGCACGAGGCCGGATGGCCAAAACTGCCGGCCGTTTTTTTGTTTTTGGCCGATGCGTGATACTTTATCCAACAGCGCGAAAAAACAGTCAACCTTTTTATCTTTGCGCCCTTAAAATTGAATCAAATCAACCCATGCCGTATTTATTCACTTCCGAATCCGTTTCCGAAGGCCACCCCGACAAAGTGGCGGACCAGATTTCTGACGCTCTGATTGATTATTTTCTTGCTTACGACAAGAATTCCAAGTGTGCCTGCGAAACGTTGGTAACGACCGGCCAGGTGGTACTGGCGGGCGAGGTAAAGTCAGAAGCCTACCTCGATGTACAGGATATTGCCCGTGAAGTGATTCGCAAAATCGGCTATACGAAAAGCGAATACATGTTCGAAGCAAATAGCTGCGGTATTCTTTCGGCCATCCACGAGCAATCGCCTGATATCAACCAGGGGGTAGAGCGCAGAAAGAAAGAAGACCAGGGTGCGGGCGATCAGGGTATGATGTTCGGCTACGCCACCAACGAAACGGACAATTATATGCCGTTGCCGCTGGAGCTGGCCCACGCCCTATTGCGTGAATTATCGGCTATTCGGAGAGAAGGAAAAGTAATGACATACCTTCGCCCTGATGCGAAGTCGCAGGTAACGATTGAGTATTCCGATGATAACAAGCCGCAGCGCATCGATACCATTGTAATCTCCACCCAGCACGATGACTTTGACAAGGACGCGGCCATGCTGAAGAAGATCCGCGAGGATGTGATTAGCATTCTGATTCCGCGCGTGATGAAGAAAGAGCCGAAGCGGATTCAAAAACTGTTCAACGACCAGATTAAGTACCACATCAACCCCACCGGCAAGTTTGTGATTGGCGGACCGCATGGTGATACCGGTTTAACGGGCCGGAAAATCATTGTAGATACCTATGGCGGAAAGGGTGCACACGGAGGTGGAGCCTTTTCGGGCAAAGATCCCTCCAAGGTTGACCGCTCGGCTGCGTACGCCACACGTCATATTGCAAAAAATCTGGTTGCGGCAGGCGTATGTGAGGAAGCGCTGGTGCAGGTGGCATATGCTATTGGGGTGGCAAAGCCGGTAGGATTGTACGTGAACACCTATGGAACAGCCAAAGTGTCGATGAATGACGGTGAAATCGCGAAGAAACTGGAGAAGATCTTCGACATGCGTCCATACTTCATTGAAGAGCGGTTCAACCTCCGGTCACCCATCTATTCGGAGACAGCTGCCTACGGCCACATGGGCCGCGAGCCGAAGACGGTTGAGAAAGTCTTTAACAAGGGCAAGAAGAACGAGACAAAGGTTAAGGTTGAACTTTTCCCCTGGGAGAAGTTAGATCATGTAGACGCGATCAAAAAGGCGTTTAAGATTTGATTTGCGAAACTCAGAAAAAAGAGGCTGCCCGATTTGAGCAGCCTCTTTTTTTGCCCCCTCCCGGTTGTTATACTCGCCCGGCTTTCAGCCTGGTTTTGAATTTTTTCAGTTGGTTGCGCAGTGCGTGGGTTGCCTGATCGGCCGCAGCTTCGAAAGAACGTGCCTGCTCCTTGGCAAATAGCTGCTGCCCCGGCACATTCAATCGTATTTCCACGGTTTTGTTTGCAATACCCTCATTGTTGAGGCGTAAAAACACCTCACCATCCAACAGGCGGTCGTAAAAGGTTTCCAGTTTGTCCACCTTGCGTTGAATGAAGTTCAGGAGTTTTCGGTCGGCATCGAAATGAATGGATTGAAAGTTCAGTTTCATACGCATTTTTGATTTAGTTGAAACATGTCATGCTTTTGGGTGGGCCTGGTCATAGGCCTTCTTCAGCTTTTCAATACTGTTGTGTGTATACACCTGCGTGGCCGCCAGGCTGCTGTGCCCCAGCAGGTCCTTCACAGCATTGATTTCAGCGCCTTTGTTAAGCAGGTGCGTGGCATAGGAGTGGCGTAGCACATGAGGGCTTCGTTTGCCTGTGGAGGTTAGCCGAAGGTACTTCTTCACGCTACGGTAGATCATCATCGGGTAGCACCGTTTTCCTTTGGAGGTAACGAACAGCAAGCCAAGATCGTCTTTGCCTACTTCACGGTTGCGCAGGGTAACATAATCGGCCATTACCGGCAGCAGACTTTCTGCAAATGGGATTACCCGTTCTTTATTGCGCTTACCCAAAACCTTAATGGTGCGTTTGCCTTTGTCCACATTAACTTCTTTTAGGCTGAGCAGCTCCGAAAGGCGAATCCCCGTGCCGTAAAAGAGCTCTAAAACCAGCTTATCGCGCTTGCCCTCAAAGCTGTCGTCAAATTGGGTATGATCGAGCAGATTGACCATCTCAGGCTCATTTACGAACTGAGGTAAGCGTTTTTGGGCCTTCAGAATCTTGATTTTGAGCATGGGGTTCTTCTGAATTACGCCCTGCTTCTGAAGGAATTTGTAGTAGGAGCGGAGGCAGGCAATCTTGCGGTTGACGGATGGAGCGTTCAGCTTTTGCTCCACCAATTGAACTACCCATGAACGGATAATACCATGGTTAGCTTCAGACGGCTCAAGGCCGTCATACTTGGTTTTCAAAAACTCCGCAAACTGGAGAAGGTCTGTACGGTAGGCAAGAACCGTTTTATCGCTATACCGCTTTTCGTACTGAATGAATTGAAGGAAAGAAGTAACCGTGCTGCGCATCCGCCATTGTTGACCAAGAGCAATATAAAAAAACAAACCCCCGGGAGAAAACCTCCCGGGGGCCGTGTGAATGCTTTGTCGATAACTTGTTAGTAGTTTTCCTGAGCGAACTGCTTCTGGCGGTATGCCGCCCGGATAATCTCACCCCTGCGCTTAACCGATGGCTTCTCGAATGACGTGCGGGCGCGCAATTCCTTTAGAACGCCTGTCTTTTCAAATTTCTTCTTAAAGCGCTTCAAGGCTTTGTCGATTGATTCGTTTTCCTTGATGTTGATAATCAGCATACCGGTTTGTTTCTTAAGGGCTGCAAATATAGACGAAAAGGCTCATTTTTTCCAAATCACTTCAAAAGAGCCCTGGAAATCACCAATTTCTGGATTTCTGAGGTGCCTTCGCCAATGGTGCAAAGCTTGGCATCTCGGTAGTATTTCTCGGCCGGGAAATCTTTGGTATACCCATAACCCCCGAAGATCTGCACCCCTTCATTGGCAATCTCCACAGCAATCTCTGAGGCATAAAGCTTGGCCATGGCCGACTCCTTCGACATGGGCTGGTGCCGGTTTTTAAGATCGGCCGCATTGTGAATCAGCCACCGTGCGGCTTCGATTTTGGTGGCCATATCGGCCAGTTTAAAAGCAATACCCTGAAACGCGGAGATTGGCTTATTGAACTGATTGCGTTCTTTGGAGTATTGAAGAGCCGCTTCGTAGGCCCCCTCCGCTATGCCCAGGCTCAGGGCTGCTATCGAGATGCGCCCACCGTCCAATACCTTCAGTGACTGCACAAAGCCCTCACCCACTTCGCCCAGTATCTGATTTTTGTGAACCCGGCAATCGGTGAAAATCATTTCAGCCGTTTCGGATGCCCGCATGCCGAGTTTGTTTTCTTTTTTACCGGCCGTAAATCCGGGTGTTCCACGTTCAACCACGAATGCTGTCATTCCATGCGAGTCCCCGACTTCACCGGTTCGCGCAATCACTACAGCAACATGGCCACTCTTTCCATGAGTAATAAAGTTCTTCGCCCCGTTGATGACGTAGTGATCACCATCGGGTACAGCTACGGTACGCATGTTGCCAGCGTCTGAGCCGGTGTTCGGTTCGGTTAGGCCCCACGCGCCAATCCATTGGCCGGTAGCCAGTTTGGGCAGGTATTTTTGTTTTTGCTGCTCATTGCCAAACTGCAGAATGTGGCCGGTGCAAAGAGAGTTGTGCGCGGCCATCGACAAGCCAATTGAGCCGTCCACTTTTGAGAGCTCAACAATTGCGGTAACATATTCATGGTACCCGAAGCCGGCACCTCCGTAGGTTTCCGGAACCAAAACGCCCATCAACCCCAACTCACCCATTTTGTGGAACAGGGCGACAGGAAACTCCTGGCTCTCGTCCCATACCATGCTGTGGGGTTTTATTTCGCGAGCAGCAAAGTCGCGCACCATTTTGGCTATCATCTCCTGGCTTTCGCTCATTGAGAATGAAGGCCCGCTCAACGTTTCCGTAATCACATTCATACCAAATTGGGGTAGGGGAAGCAAATGTAGCAAACGAATGTTAGGTTGCGAATTAAAAACGGCAAAAATGGGCTTTCAAGGGTAGAATGCCTTATTTTTGCGGGCTGTTTTTAAATTCCAAAAATGAAAATCGCTGTCGTAGGAACGGGTTATGTGGGCTTGGTCACCGGCACCTGTTTTGCCGAAACAGGAAACACGGTGACCTGCATTGACATTGATGCCGAGAAAGTGAAGAAGTTGCAGGGTGGGCAAGTGACAATTTATGAGCCGGGCCTTGAGTTGTTGTTCGAACGAAACGTGAAGCAAAGCCGTCTTTTTTTCACGACTAATCTGGCTGAAGGTATCGCGGGGGCCAAGGTGATTTTTCTGGCGTTGCCAACACCTCAGGGTGAGGATGGTTCTGCCGACCTGAAATATGTGTTGAAAGTTGCCGATGATCTCGGCCCTCTGTTGAGTGAGTATACCGTGGTGGTTGACAAAAGTACCGTGCCCGTTGGCACAGCTGAAAAAGTTCATGCGCGCATCGCGGCAAAGGCCAAGGTGGAATTCGATGTGGTCTCCAACCCCGAGTTTCTGCGCGAGGGTGTGGCCGTTGAGGATTTCATGAAACCAGAGCGTGTCGTTGTGGGAACTTCTTCGGCCCGGGCGCGAAAGGTGATGGAAGCACTTTACAATCCTTTTGTGAGGCAGGGAAATCCGATCATATTCATGGAGGAACGCTCGGCCGAGTTAACCAAGTACGCGGCCAACGCATTTCTGGCCACCAAAATCACGTTCATGAATGAGATTGCCAACCTATGCGAGCGGCTGGGCGCCAATGTGGATGATGTGCGCAGAGGTATCGGCACGGATAGTCGCATTGGTAAGCGATTCCTGTTTCCGGGTATCGGCTACGGGGGCAGTTGCTTCCCCAAGGATGTTCAGGCGCTTGCAAAATCCTCGCAGGAAGTGAGCTACGATTTTCGCATCCTCAAGTCCGTCATTGATGTTAACCAGGGCATGAAGACGAAACTGGTGCCCGAAGTAAAAAAGTATTTTAACAACAGCCTTTCCGGAAAAGTAATTGCTATGTGGGGGCTGTCCTTCAAGCCGCATACCGATGACATCCGGGAGGCACCGGCTTTGTACAACATTGAAGAGTTTCTAAAGGAAGGTGCCCGCGTTCGTGCACATGACCCGGAGGCTATGGACAACGTGAAAAAAGTGTTGGGCGACCGCATCAGCTTTCATGAAGACCCATATTCGGCAGCCGATGGCGCAGATGCGCTGTTTATCGCTACGGAATGGCCGGAATTCCGGACACCGGATTTCGAAAAGTTGGGAAAATTGCTGAAGAACAAAGTGATTTTTGACGGCCGCAACCTGTATGAGCCACGCGACATTCGCGAGTTGGGATATCGGTATATCAGCATTGGCCGACAAACTGTATAACATGGCAAAAGAGCGTGTGTTAATCACCGGGGCAGCCGGTTTTCTCGGCTCCCACTTGTGCGATCGATTCCTTGCGGAGGGATTCAAGGTCGTGGGCATGGACAATCTGATCACCGGAGACCTGCGCAATATTGAGCACCTCTTCAAGCTCGAAGATTTTGAGTTTTACCACCACGATGTCTCCCGGTTCGTCCATGTGCCCGGTGAGCTTAAGTACATCCTGCATTTTGCTTCCCCTGCCAGCCCCATCGATTACCTTAAGATTCCGATTCAAACACTTAAGGTGGGTTCGCTCGGTACGCACAACTTGCTGGGGTTGGCCCGCGCAAAAAAGGCGCGGATCATTGTGGCATCAACATCGGAGGTGTACGGAGACCCTACCGTGCATCCGCAGCCTGAGGAGTATTACGGAAATGTCAATCCGGTTGGTCCGCGCGGGGTTTACGATGAAGCCAAGCGTTTTCAGGAGGCGATTACCATGGCCTACCACACCTTTCATGGCCTGGACACGCGCATTGTGCGGATATTCAACACCTATGGCCCCCGCATGCGTCTGAATGACGGACGTGTGCTGCCTGCATTTATCGGGCAGGCCTTGCGTGGCGAAGACCTCACGGTTTTTGGAGATGGATCCCAGACCCGTTCATTCTGCTATGTGGATGATCTGGTGGAGGGAATCTACCGCCTCCTTATGAGTGATTACGTGCAGCCGATGAACATCGGGAATCCAGATGAGATCACAATCCGCGAGTTTGCAGAAGAGATCGTGAAACTCACCGGCACCACTCAGAAAGTAATTTACCAGCCGCTGCCCAAAGATGATCCCAAGCAGCGCCAGCCTGATATCCGAAAGGCCCGTCAAATTCTCGGATGGGAACCCAAGGTGTCGCGTGCCGAAGGCCTGAAAATCACGTATGATTACTTCCGGTCGTTGCCGAAAGATTTGTTATACGAGCGCGATCACAAAAACTTTGAAAGTTATATCCGCTAAATGAACGAGCGCACGATCTTAATTACCGGTGGAGCCGGCTTTATCGGGTCGCACGTGGTCCGGCTGTTCGTCAACCGATATCCGCACTACCGGATCGTAAACCTGGATGCGCTCACGTATGCCGGAAACCTGGAAAACCTCCGGGATATTGAAAGCAAGCCGAACTACACGTTTGTACGGGGCGATATCCGCGATCTTGAATTCCTGAAAAAGGTTTTTGCTCAATATCAGTTTGAGGGCGTGATTCATCTGGCAGCCGAATCGCACGTAGACCGTTCGCTGGAGCACCCGACCGAGTTCATACTGACCAACGTGGTGGGTACGGTTAACCTGCTGACGGTCGCCCGCGATCAATGGAGATCTGACTACAACGGCCACCGCTTCTACCACATCTCCACCGATGAGGCATATGGTTCGCTCGAGCATGGCGGCTTCTTTACTGAAAGCACCCCGTTGGATCCACGGTCGCCCTATTCAGCATCTAAGGCAGCGAGCGATCAATTTGTTCAGGCGTTTGCCAATACCTATGGAGTGCCGGTTATCATCAGTCGTTGTTCAAACAATTACGGCCCCAACCATTTTCCGGAGAAGCTGATACCCCTGATGATCAATAACATCATCAACAACAAACCGCTGCCGGTTTACGGCAAAGGTGAAAACGTACGCGACTGGCTATTTGTGAAAGACCATGCACGCGCTATCGATGCCATTTATCATCGCGGCCGCGCTGGCGAGGTTTATAACATTGGCGGGAATAACGAGTGGAAAAACATTGACCTGGTTCACCTGCTTTGCGAGGTGATGGACCGCAAACTCAACCGGGCCTCCGGCACATCTGCCCGATTGATCACCTACGTAACCGATCGGCCGGGACATGACCTGCGCTATGCCATTGACTCCACGAAGTTGCAGACTGAGTTAGGCTGGCAGCCCTCAGTCGATTTTCCCACCGGGCTCGGGCAAACGGTTGACTGGTACCTGGCGAACGCTGAATGGTTAAAGCATGTTACCTCGGGCGATTACCGCCAATACTATGAAAGTATGTATGCCGGGAGGTGATCACTCTTCGCTATAAATTACGGCCAGTAAAACGCGGCCCACGGCCTCCAGTGTTTCCTTGCCAATCAGGTCAAGATTGTCTTTTGTCCGGTGGTGATAGTCGCCAAAGAAGCCGAGTTCCGGGTGGTAATGCACAATATCCACCATGGGGATTTTTGCAATTTCGTTGACAAACGCATGGTCATCCGTAATGCCGCCCACTTCGCGGTTAACAAACAGACTGCCATACCCTAACTGCGATGCCGTTTTCCAAATCTTATTGGTAACTGCGGGCGCATATTGCATCGATACGCCTTCTTTGAAGAAATGCGAATTCCGGGCGCCCACCATATCGAGCAGAATGCCGTAGTAAGCCGAATAATTTGGTTTATGCTTGTTCTTGCTCCAGTGTTGCGAACCCAGGCACCACCATGAGTCGAGGCCGGCCGGAAGCGGAAAATTGGCGGGCTTACCCTTGCCGATTTTATCCCAAGTTTCGGTGTCGTGGCCCCAATCCTCACCATCGAAGAAAATAATATCAATGCCTACCGCAGGTGGCTGGCCATTTTGCAGCACGCGTGCGATCTCCAGCAAAACGGCCACTCCACTGGCTCCGTCATTTGCTCCGTCAAATTTAGCCGCGGGGTTTTCGTCCTTATCGGCAAATGGCCGTGTATCCCAATGCGCTGCCAGTAAGATTCGCTTTTGTCTTTCCGGGAAAAAGCTGCCGATAATGTTGCGCAGAGCCAGGCGGTGCCCGTCATAAGTCGAAGTCTCAAAAGCCTGTACCGTAACCGTTGCGCCATATTTTTTGAGTTGTTCGATCAGGTAATCCCCTGCTTTGCGGTGAGCCGGTGAGTTGGGAATTCGAGGGCCAAAGTCGACCTGTTGCCTGACAAAACTATAGGCTGAGTCGGCATTAAAAACCGGAGGTTGTACGATGGGCTTTTCGACCGAAGTATTCTGGCCCGATTCTTTCGGTCCGCAGCCGCTGAGCATGCCCAGCGAGATCAGAACCGCCAAAGGAAACGCGTATAGAACTAACTTTTTCATGTTGATGCAAACCCAAGGCTTCATGCGCAACCGGACTTTGAATTGAACGCAAAAATGCATTACCTTTGTGTCACTTTCATATCGAAAACTGATAAGAGGGGACTAAAAGTCCCCTCTTTGCTTGTATAACGATGATGGAGATCAACGAAAAAATTCAGCAATTGGCTCAGGCCAGCCTCACCAGTGGCTCCCATTTTTTGGTGGGCGTACACGTGGCCGAGCGGCAAAATCCGCCCAAAATCATCGTTTGGGCCGATGGCGACCAGGGGCTGACCATTGATGATTGTGCTGAAATCAGCCGAAGACTGGCCGAGAAACTTGATCAGGAGGGCATTTACACTTCCGGATTTACGCTTGAGGTTTCGTCTCCCGGAATCGATCAACCTCTTCGCCTGGCACGCCAGTATCAGAAGAATGTTGGCCGCAGTGTGAAAGTGACCCGCACCGATAAGAGCATTGCCCGCGGTGTGTTGCTAGCCGTGTCGGAGCTGGGCATTGCCCTCACCTTTACGGAAGGCACCGGCAAGAAGGCCGTTGAAAAGAAAATAGAAATACCATTTTCAGAAATTGATAAAACAACCGTAACCGTTTCGTTCAAATGACGCCAACAATGGATACCGCAACGCTCATCGAGTCGTTTGCCGACTTCGCGAAGCAAAAAAACATTGATCGACCTACGATGATTCGCATCCTGGAAGACGTGTTTCGTACCATGATTAAAAAGAAATACGTCACCGATGACAATTTTGATATTATCGTTAATGCGGATAAGGGTGACCTTGAGATTTACCGGATTCGTGAAATTGTAGACGATGAGTCCGAAGACATCTGGGATCATGATAAAATCAGCCTGAGCGAAGCGCGCAAAATTGAACCCGACTTTGAAGTAGGCGAGGAAGTGACCGAGCAGATCGGTATTGAGCATTTCGGCCGCAGGGCAGTAACAACTGCCCGCCAAACGCTGATTCAAAAGGTGAAAGACCTTGAAAAGGACGTTCTCTATCAGAAGTACAAAGACATCGTAGGGGAAATCATTACCGGTGAAGTATATCAGGTGCTGAGCAAAGAAGTGTTGCTGATTGACGGAGAGGGAAATGAAATTTCCATCCCCCGAAATGAGCAAATTCCCAAAGACCGCTACCGCAAAGGTGAGAACGTGCGTGCCATCGTGCACAAAGTGGAGATGGTGAACGGCAACCCTAAAATCATTCTCTCCCGAACTTCTCCCGTGTTCCTTGAGCGTTTGTTCGAACAGGAAGTTCCCGAGGTGTACGATGGTCTCATTACCATCAAGAAGGCTGTGCGCGAGCCCGGTGAACGGGCTAAAGTGGCGGTGGAGTCCTACGATGATCGCATCGATCCGGTAGGCGCCTGCGTGGGCATGAAGGGTTCACGTATTCATGCCATTGTACGCGAACTTCAGAACGAAAACATTGACGTAATCAACTTCACTGAAAATCTGGAGTTGTTCATTCAACGCGCCCTTAGCCCCGCTAAGATCACCAGCATCAAGATTGATAAAGAGAACAACCGTGTACAGGTGCACCTGAAGCCCGACCAGGTTTCGCTGGCGATTGGCAAAGGCGGTCTCAACATTAAACTGGCCAGCCGGTTGGTGGGTTATGAGATTGATGTATTCCGCGAACTGGATGGCCAGCAGCAGGAGGAGGACGTAGATCTGGATGAGTTCAGCGATGAAGTTGAAAGCTGGGTGATCGATGAGCTCAAACGAATCGGTCTGGATTCAGCTAAAAGTGTACTGGCCCTCAGCAAAGAGGAACTCGTACGCAGAACAGATCTGGAAGAGGAAACCGTGGAGAACGTGTTAGCGATCTTACGTAAGGAATTTGAATAAGATTTAACCGGAGAAGCAAATAAAATCCCGAAATAACACGACATATTTGACGCATGGCTGAAGAGAAATCGATACGACTGGGGCAGGCATCCCGAAAGCTTAACGTGGGCCATACCACCATTCTGGAGTTCCTTGAAAAGAAGGGCTTCAAGGTGGAGAATAACCCCAATGCGAAGCTTACCGCGGAGCAGTTTGCACTGCTTTCCCGGGAGTATGCTTCTTCGGCCTCGGAGAAACTGGAAGCCGCTCATCTTTCCATTGGCGTAAAACACAGCGACCAGGTTATGGTAGCTGCGGAGACAGCCGATGTTCACCGTAAAAAGTCAGAAGAGGACGAGCGCATCTTAATTAAGAACCTGGGGTCGAAAGAAATTGTAAAACCTCGTGAAGAGCCGAAGCCCGAAAAGGTAGAGCGGGAAAAACCGAAACTGGAAGGCATTCGCGTGGTCGGAAAAATTGAACTTGAGAAGAAGAAGGCAGAGGAAGCCCCGGTAGCCGAAGTCAAAAAGGAAAAAGAGAAGGAAAAGGAGAAAGAGAAGGAGGTTAAACCGGTTGTGGAGAAGCCCCAGCCGGTTGAGCAGGAGTTGATTAAAGCAAAAGCAGATAAGCTGCAGGGATTAAAAGTCCTCGATCGTATTGAACTGCCTACTGAGCGCAAGAAGGAGGACGAAAGTTCGGATGAGAAGAAGACGCGCCCCCGTAAGCGCATTCCGGCCGGAGAGAGCAATCAACGCAACCGCCCGGGCCAGCGCAATTTGCCCCCCCGCGTGCAGAAAGAGGAGCCTTCAGAAAAGGAAATCCAGGACAAAATTCGGGCTACTCTTGCCCGCCTGAGTGGCGGCCAGAAGAAATTCCAGTCAGGGGCTAAGTACCGTAAGGAAAAACGTCAGGCCAATTTTGAGGCGCAGGAAGAGCGTATCCAGCAGGAGCAGGAGCAGTCAAAGACACTGAAGGTAACCGAATTCATTTCTGCCAATGACCTGGCTAGTTTGATGAACGTATCGGTGAATGAGGTGATTTCCACCTGCATGGGCCTCGGCATGTTTGTGTCCATCAACCAGCGTTTGGATGCTGAAGCCATCACCGTAATTGCCGATGAGTTCGGCTACGATGTTCAGTTCACGACAAGCGAAGAAGGAGTTGAAGAAGTTGTAGAAGAGGAGAGCGAGCAAAATCTCCAGCCGCGGGCTCCGATTGTCACGATCATGGGCCACGTTGATCACGGTAAGACTTCGCTGCTCGACTATATCCGAAATACAAAGGTGACCGCCCAGGAAGCCGGAGGTATTACTCAGCACATTGGTGCGTATGACGTAACTACTAAAAGCGGAAACAAGATTGCCTTTCTGGATACGCCCGGCCACGAAGCCTTTACAGCCATGCGTGCACGCGGTGCCAAGCTCACGGATGTGGCCATTATTGTGGTCGCGGCTGATGACGATGTGATGCCTCAGACCAAAGAGGCAATTAATCACGCACAGGTAGCAGGCGTTCCACTGGTCATTGCAATTAATAAAGTTGACAAGCCCACCGCCAACCCGCAGAAGGTTCGCGAGTCCCTTTCGAAGATCAATATTTTGGTTGAGGACTGGGGCGGCAAGTATCAGGTGCAGGAAATTTCGGCCAAGACCGGTAAGGGAATTAATGAACTGCTGGAGAAGGTTTTACTGGAAGCGGAAATACTCAACCTGAAGGCCAACTCCGAAAAGTCTGCAGTGGGCTCAATCATTGAAGCCTCGCTGGACAAAGGCCGTGGTTATGTGGCCACTGTAATGGTGCAGGCCGGTACGCTCAAGATTGGCGATATCATGCTGGCAGGTTCAAACTACGGCCGTGTTAAAGCCATGTTTGACGATACCGGGAAGAAAATTAAAGAGGCCGGTCCCTCTACCCCGGTTCAGGTGCTGGGCCTCGATGGTGCTCCCCAGGCCGGTGAAAAATTCCACGTGGTTGAAACGGATCGTGAGGCCCGCGAAGTGGCGAACAAGCGCAGCCAGATTCAACGGGAGCAGAACATCCGCACCAAGAAGCATATTACACTCGATGAGATTGGAAGACGTCTGGCCATCGGTTCGTTTAAGCAATTGAATATCATTGTGAAGGGCGATGTGGACGGCTCTGTGGAAGCGCTTTCGGATTCGTTGCTCAAACTGACTACCCAAAAAGTGGCGGTGAACATCATTCACAAGGCCGTAGGTCAGATCTCCGAATCCGATGTACTCCTTGCATCTGCATCGGACGCCATCATTGTAGGCTTTCAGGTTCGCCCGTCCAGCTCCGCCCGCAAACTGGCGGAGAACGAAGAAATTGAGATCCGTCATTACTCGATTATCTACGATGCCATCAACGATGTGAAGGCAGCCATGGAAGGCATGCTGGAGAAGGAAATGGAAGAGGTGATCGTGGGTAATGCTGAAGTGCGCGATGTGTTCAAGATTTCGAAAGTAGGTACGGTGGCCGGTTGTATGGTTACTGATGGATACATCAAACGAAACAACCCGATTCGTCTCATTCGCGAAGGTATTGTGGTGTATGCCGGTAAGTTGAATTCGTTGAAGCGCTTTAAAGACGATGCCAGCGAAGTGAAGTCAGGCTTTGACTGCGGTATGGGCATCGAAGGATTCAATGACATTAAGCAGGGCGATGTGATTGAAAGTTACGAGATGCGCGAGGTGAAGAAGATCGGCTGAGCGCAGGCCGTCATTATCTAAATAAAAACGCCCCGAATCCGGGGCGTTTTTGCTTCTTATCATGCGGTCGGAAATTCAGCTTCCGCTACACCGAAACTACTTTTTATCGAATGCGTCTTGCACATTTGGTGCATTCTCCGACCCAGCTGCAGCTTCAAATCCTTTCCGTACGCTGAAATCTTCGCCACCTCCAAAAAGATTGAGGGCCATTCTTTTGAAGAATCCACGAACGTATGAGTTGTATTCCTTTACCGTTTCGTTGTAACGCTGGCGGGCAACATTGATTCGGTTTTCCGTTCCCTCCAACTGCGCTTGCAACTCCTGGAAGTTTTCGGTTGACCGAATCTGAGGGTAAGCCTCAAAAGCCAGGTTGATAGCCGTGTTGATCTTTCTGCCGGCCAACTCAAGATCCTCCGGTGTTTTCGCGTTAACGATTCCGGCACGTGCCTGAGTAACCGAAGTAAGAATTCCTCTTTCGTTTTCAGCTGCCTCCTTTACCGTGGCTACGAGGTTGGGAATCAGGTCAGCTCTTCGCTGGTAGGTAGCCTGCACATTGGCAAAGGCTTCGTTAACGTTTTCCTGTGCCCGGATCGCATTGTCATAAACGCCAGTCCCCCACATGAAAAATCCAATTACAGACACCACCAGGATGCCCACGATAATCAATATTGTTATCAGTCCTTTACTCATAGTTTGAAATTTTTTCCAAAGTTAGATATTCCTCGAACATTAGCCGTATGGTCGCTAACGTACGAAAATCGCCAATAAGCCAAGACCGAAGGTATTGCCGGCAAATTTTTAATGAGTCGTTTGGACCGTTTCGACAACTTTATGGGCGCCCTGCTGTTGTAACCGCATGAGGTGGCTGGCTGGAGTTGCATTATTGCTGTTCCTAACGGGTTGTAAAGTCGATCGCGATCGGCCGGTCGACTTTGGTCGCCTAACGTTCATTATGCCGGACGATACGGAGTTGTTCTTCCGCAACGTTCGCTCCATCTATTACGACCGGGAAGTGCTGGGCAATCAGGAGGTATTCCGCTGGGCCGACCGGCCAGATTCAACCCAAAATCCAACACTTACTCCGGCATTGGTCTTGAGTCCGATGAATGATATGGCGTTTGTGGTTCTTGAACTTGAAACGGGCAAAACAACCGATGGATTAACACTGATTGTCACCGATTCTGCAACAATGCGCATGGATACGCTTCGGCTGGCAGAACCGCTCCCGCGCCCTTCTCTCGAATTGGCCGCCCGGATTTACGAGGGGATACGACAAAACCAGAGCTTCCAATTGTTACAGCCGAACAACACAAGGCCCATCTTGCAAACTGATCAGGAGCGCGAAACCTTCCGGGTAACGATGGCGGACTTCTTTCGGTTGACGAGAGTATTCTAAAACACCAAACTCCGCTCGCGCATGAACTCGGCAATCTGTACCGCATTGGTAGCAGCGCCTTTTCGCAAATTATCCGCCACAATCCACATATTCAGCGTGCGGGGTTGCGATTCATCCCTGCGCAGGCGCCCCACAAAAACTTCATCGCGGCCATGGCTGTGGATGGGCATGGGGTACACATTGTTCTTTACATCGTCCTGAACTACTACACCGGGTGTTTCCTCCAAAATCTGGCGCACCTCGTTCAAGTCAAACTCTTTTTCAAACTCAACGTTCACGGCTTCAGAGTGGCCGCCAATGGTGGGCACCCGGACAGTAGTGGCCGTTACGCCAATGCTATTGTCACCGATAATCTTACGAGTTTCATTCACCATCTTCATTTCCTCCTTGGTATACCCGTTGTCCTGAAAGACATCAATGTGCGGCAACGCATTGAAATCGATCGGGTGTGGGTACACTTTAGGTCCTTCGGTTCCGCTTCGTTCATTCATCAACTGCTGCACGGCATCCTTACCCGTGCCGGTTACGCTCTGGTAGGTGCTCACCACCACGCGCTTCACTTTGTATCTTACGTGCAGGGGTGCCAGCGCCATCACCATTTGAATGGTAGAGCAATTGGGATTGGCAATGATGCGGTCATCGATCTTAATGACATGCCCGTTTACCTCCGGCACCACCAGCTTTTTCGTTGGGTCCATGCGCCAGGCCGATGAGTTATCAATCACCACGGTGCCCATCTCGGCAAAACGGGGCGCCCACTCCAGTGAGGTGCTGCCTCCGGCCGAGAAAATGGCGACATCCGGTGCCCGTTTCACAGCCTCTTCCATGCCGATGATGGTATAATCGTTGCCCTGAAAACGGATTGTTTTGCCAACGTTTTTGGCCGAGGCAACCAGCAGCAATTCATCACAGGCGAACTGGCGCTCGTCAAGTACTTTTAGTAATTCCTGGCCTACCAAACCGGTGGCCCCCACGATAGCTAACTTCATCTTGTACGTATAGTTAAGGGAGGCAAAAATAGTATATTTGGATAGCGTCATGAAGCGATTTCTCTCCGGATTGATCGTACTCGTTTGCACCACCACCGTTCATGCCCAGGTGGTGGATGATTTCTTGGATGGTGATTTTACCAATAGCCCAACCTGGACGCCCGATCACCCCGATAACTGGGCGGTTGCAGGTAATCAGCTTAATTCCAACTCCGTAACACCGAACTCTTCCTTTCAGATTGTTACACCTTCCAGTACTGCCACGGCCGCGCGTTGGGAGTTTTCGGTACAACTCACCTTCAACACATCCAGCGCTAATTATGTGGATGTGTTTCTAATGTCGGATCAGGCCAATCTGAGTGCTACTAACAACAACGGCTACTTCGTGCGCATCGGGGGCACGCCTGATGAGGTTAGTCTTTATAAGGTAACCAATGGTGCGCTTTCCATTTTGATCAACGGGACTGACGGAACGACAAACTCATCGACCAACACGCTTCGCATGCGCGTGACCCGCGATGCTGCCAATCAATGGGTGCTCGAGCGCGACATATCTGGCACCGGCACCAGTTATGTTTCAGAAGGAACAGTTACCGATGCCAGCTTCCTTACGAGTTCCTTCTTCGGAATTCGAGTTCAGCAGTCTACGTCCGCTTTTTTTCGTGGGCATTTTTTTGATGATATCTATGCTGGCCCGATTCCGCCACCACCTCCGCCACCAGTGCCTCTGGTGAATAAGGATGTTATCATAACGGAAATCATGGCCGATCCAACTCCCACGATCGGATTGCCCGATGCGGAATACATTGAATTGTATAACCGAACGGACCGGGTGATCAACTTATCGGGGTTACGGCTCACGGACGGGTCGTCCAGCGCAGTATTCCCGGCTGTTTCGATACAGCCTGCCGGCTATCTGCTCGTTACCAGCAGTTCAAATGCCGGCAAGTTTGGTGGTTCACCGGCAGGACTTACCAATTTCCCAACGCTTAACAACGATGGAGACATTATCATGTTAAGACGTGCCGACAACGTGCTGATTGATTCTGTAAACTTTTCGCTGGAGTGGTATCGCAGCGAAGACAAGGCGGCAGGAGGCTGGGCATTGGAGCAGATCGATTTACAAAACCCGTGCGGGGAGCAAGACAATTGGGCGGCAGCCGAGGCAACCGCTGGAGGCACTCCGGGTACGCAGAACTCAATCCAAGCAAATAAGCCGGACATCACCGGGCCTAAGCTGGAGGCGGCTGTGCCCATCAGCGTTCAGCAGGTGGAACTGCACTTCTGCGAGAAACTCAATACCGATATAAGCGGTGCATCGGTCGTGTTTTCACCATCGATCAACGTCACCGGAGTTGCATTACAGCGGCCGGCTTTGCAGCGTATGGTGGTTGGTCTTGCCAGTGCGCTTCAGCCTCGTGAGTTGTACGAGGTGTCGGTTGCCGGTATACGAGATTGTGCCGGAAATCTCATTCAACCAAATTTTACTTCCGCAGTTTTTGCATTGCCGGAAATTGCAGACAGCCTTGACCTGGTGATCAACGAGGTGTTGTTTAATCCGCGAGTCGGTGGCTATGATTACGTGGAGATTTTCAACCGGTCAGATAAGTTCGTCAACTTGGTGAATTGGAGAATCGGATCGCGCGAAGATGGGGTTCTTCAGAATGCCGTTACAATTGCAGCTGACCGGTTGCTCCCTCCTCGAGGATTCGTGGTGCTGACCGAGCGTCCGGATGAAGTGATGATTCAGTACCCTCGTCATGAAGATCGCGCGTTTCTCGAATCACGTTTACCTTCTCTTCCGGATGACGAAGGAATTGTAACGCTGGTTCGGCCAGATAACGTGGTGGTGGATGAGTTTCCGTATTCCCGGGATTTGCACAGTGAACTGATAAAAGACGAAGAAGGAGTGGCGCTTGAGCGAATCTCGGCTGAGGCCCCCACCCGCGAGGCAGGCAACTGGATTTCGGCCAGCTCCGTAGTTGGCTTTGGTACTCCGGGGTTGATCAATTCACAATCAAGGCCGGATGAAGCAATCTCCCCCGATGCTGTCACGGTCGAGCCTGAAGTGATAGCACCTAACAGTGGCCGCGATGAGTTTGCGCTTGTCCGGTACCGCTTTGATCAGCCAGGCATTGTGGCTAACGCGAAGATCTTAGATCTGCAGGGCCGGCTCATTCGAACATTGGCCAATAACGAGGTTCTTGGCACCGAAGGATTTCTCCGCTGGGACGGTGATCTTGACAATGGCAGCCACGCAAGGCCGGGCTACTACGTGGTTTGGTTTGAGGTCTTCGATGGTTCTGGCAAAGTCACGGTTTACCGGAAGCGCGTTGTTGTAGCTTCGAGGTGAACGTAGCATAAAATGCAAAAGCCCGGAATAATCCGGGCTTTTCTTCTGAAATGAATTTTTCAATTACGCACTCTTCCACTTGATACCACAGCCGATGGCCTTCGTTTTGGTGAGGGGCACCGCCTGGCCGTTTAACAATGCGTTCACGGCATCTTCTACGTAACGCTTGGTCACTTGCTTGGCATCCTTGGGACTGTCATCGATGGCACCGATATAGGCCACTTTGAATTCAGCACCTTTTTTATTCATTATAAAGACATGTGGCGTATTTGTTGCGCCAAATGCTTTCGCAACCTCCTGGCTCTGATCGATAAGATACGGGAAGTTGTAGCCCTTCGCCTTGGCTATTCTCACCATTTCAGCAAACGAGTCTCCTTTCGAAACGTTGGGGTCATTGGGGTTGATAGCAATGACTGGAAACCCCTGACTTGCAAACTTCTTATCCAACTCTTGAATACGGGTATTGTAGGCTTTGGAATACGGGCACGTGTTGCAGTCGAAAATCACGATAAAACCCTTGGCGCCCGGGAAGTCGGCCATACCGATCATTTTGCCATCGACATTCTTCAGCTTGAAATCCGTTACGGTATCGCCCACCTGGTAGCCGGTTGGCCGGGTAACAAATGCGGAGGCCACTACCACGGCAAAAATCAACATCACCTGTTTCATACTATTTTATTTTTTGGTTTTACATTATCCCGGCAATCATTTTTTCCAGATCGCCTTCTTTGAGTTCTTGTTGCACAAACAATCTCTTACCCGTTGCTGTATTGACAATCAGTGTAGCCGGCAAAGCACCAGACCAGCGTTTGTCAATTTTTTCGATGTAGGAATTCGGGTCACGCTCGTCCAGCATAATTACACGCGACTTAATCTTCTTGCGCTCCATAAACTTGTAGACCTTGGCCGGATCGGGGTCAAGATCGAGGTCAAGGCTTACTAATGTCACGGATACATCCGGGTGGCTGGTCCCCAACTTTTCGAAGAACGGGATCTCCTTAATGCACGGCCCGCACCACGTGGCCCAGAAGTTGTACACTTTTACCCTCGCAGTGGCAGCGGACATCTCCTTGACGAGCTCATCGGCTCCGATGCGCGAGGCTGGCTGGCCAAACACCCGAGGCGAGTGGAATGCCAACAACAAAGTAAGGACAGCCAAGTGTTTCATGTGAGTGTTAAACGCTGGATCGCTTCCGGGGGGATGCAAAAATACATGAATGGTGATGATGTAATATCCGGCACATAAGCCCGATTTAAAAACCCGATAATCAACCAGTTAGAAACAGCCAAAAAAAGGCACAAAATTCAATCCACAATTTTTGCCTTTTATCCACATTACCGGATGGTTATGCATTAATGCGCTGATATACAGCTTTTTATGTTCTTTCTACTGAATTGCCGATTTGTGGAAAACTTTCAGCCGGTTTTCTTTTGGTCATCGGATTCATACTGCGCTAAAGTTCAGATATTCAGGCCAAAACAATGGATGATATGGCGTTCGACCGTGTAAGAAATCTCTTCGGGGTGCAGATTCCGGTTGTGCAGGCCGGTATGGTTTGGTGTAGCGGCTGGCGACTGGCCTCGGCTGTCTCCAATGCGGGTGGCCTGGGGCTCATTGGGGCTGGCTCCATGCACCCCCAGACGCTGGTCGAGCATATCCGGAAGTGCAAAGCGGCCACCTCGCAGCCTTTCGGGGTGAATGTGCCCTTGCTGTACCCCGAGATGGCAGCCGTGATGGATATCCTGGTTACGGAAAATGTAAAAATTGTTTTCACCTCAGCCGGAAACCCCGCCACATGGACTCCCCATTTAAAATCCCAGGGCATTACAGTTGTGCATGTGGTTAGCAGTTCGCGGTTTGCCCAAAAAGCAGAACAGGCTGGAGTAGATGACGTGGTAGCTGAAGGATTTGAAGCGGGCGGTCACAACGGTCGGGAGGAGACCACTACGCTGTGTCTCGTGCCGCTGGTAGTGGAGGCTGTGCGGGTGCCGGTGATCGCTGCGGGCGGTATTGCCTCCGGCCGCGCGATTCTGGCGATGGAGGCCCTTGGGGCTGCGGGGGTGCAGGTAGGTTCGCGGTTTGCCGTTAGCCAAGAATCGTCCGCGCACGAAGATTTCAAAGCCCGGGTGATTGAATCCAATGAGGGCGACACACAACTCACGCTCAAGCAGCTAACCCCGGTTCGGCTCCTTCGAAATGAATTTTTTCAGCGCGTCAAGGAAGCGGAGGAACGCTGCGCATCAAAAGAAGAACTTTCTCAATTGTTGGGTCGCGGTCGTGCGAAGCTGGGAATTTTTGAAGGCGACCTGAACGAAGGAGAACTTGAGATCGGCCAGGTAGCGGCCGCTATTCGGGATATACGTCCGGCCGCTGAAATACTGCAAGACCTGTGGAAGGAGTATGAAGAGGCCAGGCAGCAAATCACGGCTTCCGGGCAGCGAACTTAAGCAGCTGCACTAACCGGGCGGCTGGCCGGTCGCGATTTGATTTTTTCCATCCACGCGGTGTAATCCGAATAGGGAATGCAATCAACCAGTAGTTCCTGATTGCGCAGGACCTTGATAATTTTCTCTTGCTCGAAGGTTGACCAGAAAATCTCTTTTTGCTCTTTCGGCAAAGACGAAATCCGCACAAACTGGATGCCTTTGTAATTTTCCACCGGGGTTCTCATAGGTTCTCGGATGAGTGTTTATTGCACTTGGATAAAATTGGTAACCTTCCGTTTAATCGAGGCAATGGAAATCGTTATGTTTAGATCATTAAATAGGGAAGGCGTGATGAAAAAGGCTCTCTTTGGCGCATTTTGGCTGGGTATCTTCGGTTGCACCACTGATCGCCCGGCAACTGAGTTGCCGAACCCGGGCTACCACCAGGTGCAGTTCAAGTCGTACTGGTATGGTGGCAAAGCCGAAATCACCACCTACCACCTCAATCAATCGCGTTATGGCGAAAACCGCGAAGGAAACGCAACCCTGATTTTTGTTACAGAGGATTTTTCGCGCAACAAGCTGGTGAAACTGGATAACCCCGGGCAGGCCGGTGATGATAAGGTGAGTGTGCTCAAGATGAACTTCACCAAGAACTTTGTCACCGGCATTTATCCGTATTCCATGATGATGTCCGTGTTTACCCCTGTGGAACGCGCTGAATATGAAAACACACTGAAGGTAACGATGAGCAGCCAGGAGTGGTGCGGACAAGTGTATGCGCAGTTGATGTTGCGGGGGCATCATCAATACCAGTTGGTGGCCCATTCCTATTTTGAAAGAGAAGGAGAGGAAGATCGCCTGGTTAGTGACGATCATCTCGAGGACGAACTTTGGACGATTGCCCGGCTCGACCCGCGTTTATTACCGGAAGGCCAGTTTGAAATACTTCCGGGGTTGTTGCACGCCCGTTTGCGTCACGAGGGGATTAATCCGATGAAAGCAAATGGAAGAAAAGATGTTCGTGGCGATACGCTTGTCTACACGCTGGCTTATCCGGAAGCTACCCGCGAGTTGAAAATCGAAATAGCATCAACATTTCCTCACGCCATTCTGGGCTGGCAGGAGATAACGACCGAAAACGGAAAGCAGCAGATCACCCGGGCTGTTCGCAGCAAAACGATAATCACCGATTATTGGACAAAAAACAAAAACGAGTTTCTGCCGCTGCGCGATTCGCTGGAGCTTTCACCCCGCAACTTCTGATACATGTTAACGAACCAACGATCCAGGTTTACATTACCTCGTTCCGGCACTTATCTGAACTGTGCCTACATGGCCCCACTGTTAAAGCGGGTTGAGCGGGCCGGTATAAAGGGCCTTTTGCAAAAGCGAAACCCCATGGCAGTTACACCGGCTATGTTTTTTGAAGACACCGAAAAACTGAGAGCTGAGTACGCGCGGTTGCTGAAGGTGTCTCAACCTCAACGCGTAGTGATCATTCCCTCTGTATCATACGGGTTGGCCAACGTTGCGCGCAATCTCGTGCTCAGGCCGGGCGATCAAATTGTGGTGACGGCTGCGCAGTTTCCGAGTAATGTGTATCCGTGGATGAGGGTGACGGACGAAGCCGGGGCCAAACTAAACGTAATTCAGCCGCCAGCAGAACTGAAGGACCGGGGAAAGCGATGGAACGAGCGAATACTCGACAGCATCAACAGCCAAACCCGATTGGTGGCGCTCGCTCATATCCATTGGGCAGACGGCACCCGATTTGATTTGGCTGCCATTCGCAAGCGCACCCGCGAGGTAGGGGCCTTGCTTGTCATTGACGGCACGCAGTCCGTTGGCGCCATGCCGTTCGATATGAAATCTTTTGATCCCGATGCGCTCATCTGTGCGGGATACAAATGGCTGATGGGCCCGTATTCCATCGGACTGGCATACTACGGTCCCTACTTCGATCAGGGAAAACCCGTGGAGGAGAACTGGATCAACCGACTGCACAGCGAGGATTTCACGGGCCTCGTTAACTATCAACACGCATATCAGCCGGGCGCATTGCGCTACGAAGTCGGTGAGCACAGCAATTTCATTCTGGTGCCCATGATGCTGGAGGCGTTGAGGCAGGTAAACGAGTGGACCCCGGTCCGGATTCAGCAGTACACCGAAAAGATATCGCGGGAAGCGCTCGCGATGCTGCGCGAGGCGGGATGCTGGATTGAAGAAGAGTATCGGGGCAATCACTTGCTTGGCGTGCGGCTGCCGGATGATATTTCGCTGGAGAAGGTAAAGGCGGCATTAAAGAAGAACAAAATCTCTGTGTCGGTTCGGGGTGACTCAATCCGCGTATCTCCGCACCTCTACAATACATCCGATGACATGAAGTTACTGGCCCGCACAATCCTCACCGCCCGATGACAACCAACGAGCAACTGATTCATACCTTTTACGAGGCCTTTCAAAGGCGAGATGCAGCCACAATGAAGGTTTTCTATCATCCCGATGTGCATTTTTTCGATCCGGCCTTCCAGGATTTAAGGGGACCCCAGGTGGGTGCCATGTGGCAGATGCTGGTGGAACGCGGTGGCGATATGGCATTGACGTTTTCAGGCATTGAGGCTGATGAGAAGCGGGGGCAGGCAACCTGGATTGCCCGGTATACGTTTTCGCTTACCGGTCGGCCGATTGAAAATCGCATCCAGGCACATTTTGTTTTTGCTGATGGCAAAATCATCGATCACCGCGATGAGTTTGATTTCGACCGCTGGTTGACGATGGCGTTCGGCTGGAAGTCGATCCTGTTTAAGCTGCCGCTCGTGAGGCGAAAATTTCACCAACGGCTGCGTGCGATGCTGGAGAAATTCATGACCCGTAACACGATATGATTCGTATTCTTTTCCTGCTTTTCGTTTCCAACTGGGCGTTGGCGCAGAAAGATTTTACGCTCGTAATCCTTCATAAGCGAAATGACTTACCCGCCTTACCAAAAGAGGAGGTGGACAAATTGATGCAGGGCCATTTTTCCAACATGGAGAAGCTGCACAAAGAAGGACACCTGGTGGCAGCCGGTCCATTCGAAGGCGGTGGCGGCATTTTTATTTTCAGCTCCTCGAACCGCGCGGATATTGACCGCTGGTTGGCCGATGACCCGGGTGTGCAGGCACAGCGTTGGCGGCTGGAGGTAGTGCCCTACCAGCCCATTATTGGTTCTATTTGCCCCGTGAAGGAACCTTACCAAATGGTGAACTATTCCTTTCTCCGGTTTTCGCCTCTGCTCACCAAGGACAACCAGATGAATGCTGCCCGTCTGTACGCCAACCATCAGTCAAAAGTGACGGAGTTATCCAGGCAAAATAATATCATCACGCACGTCAAAATTGGTGAATTCGAAGATTTGATAATTGCCGTTGAGGCTATCAACGCTACCACTTTCGCGAATGACCCCGCTGTGGAGCAGGGACTTTTGGCTGTGGAGGCCAAAAAACTTTTTATCGCAAAGGGCTCGTTTTGCGAGAAGTAGTTACTCCGCCACAACCACAGCAAGCTTATCGCCTTTGGCGTTGATTGCCAGGCGAGTTACTCGTTTCAATTCGGCAGCCGGGGGCAGTGTAACTTCCGCCCACTTCTTTTCAGATGCGCGGGTATCGCAGAAGAAAAGCTTTGTACCGTCACTCATCAGAATTTTTCCGTCCGCAGTCCACGCCAGGTCTTCACGGCCCGGGAGAGTGGCCGTAATCTCCGTGATTGAATTTTTTTCCGGATCGAACCTCATCACATGCCAGTCGCCTTCCGCTTTTTTCCATACAAAGCTGAGCGCGCGCTCACCCGGTATCCGGTGAAGAGATCGGCCAATGCCGGAAGCGATAATGGTATCCTGCCGCGTGGGCAGTTGAAGATAGTGTAGGGTTTGAGGTTCGCCCAGTACGAACAAGGCCACATGGCTATTGTCGAGCCACACGTGGTAGCCAACCGTGAGGTGATCAATCAACACTTGTGCCTCCCCACCTCCAATCGGATACTTGCCGAGGTCCTGAGCACCGTTGTCGCGCTGGATAATACAGGAAAGAAACTGGCGGTCAGGTGTAACCGTGGGGGAATACTCCCGCTCATTTGTAGCGGTAATGTTAGCCGTTGTTTTTGTCTTGAGATTGAAACTGCGGATGTCCGAGCGGCCATCGTCATTAAATGAAGCGTAGTAGAGCAGAGGAAGTTGCGGATGAAAATGAGGCTGATTGTCGTAGCCCGGGTGGCGCGTAACGTTTTCCGGTTTGGAAACGCTGACACTTCCCCTTTTCACTTTCAGATCAAACACCAGAATTTCAGAGCCGGTTTGGGCTTTTAGCAAGGCAGGAAACAGAAGAAGCAGCCAAACAAGTTTTTTCATCTCACCAAGGTAATGTTTTCAACAGATATGCGACCGGGATTAGTCGAGTTGATTTTGTTCATAGGCTTTGGCCCGTCCGGGGTCTAACTCCTTAAGGCGCGCGTAAATTTCTTTGCGTTCGGGATCAAGTTCGAGAGTCTCCCGGTAGAGCTTAACGGCTTCCTTGAGATTCTGCTCCCGGTCTTCCAGCCAGGCCAGGCGATGAACTAAATCGGGGATTCGCGAACCCAGGTCGTATGCCTTTCGGTAAGGGCTTCGTGCCTGTGAGTAATTTGAGGATGCGTACGAACAGTCGCCCTGCAGTATCAAGCCATCAACGTAATTGGGATTGATCAGAAGCGCCTGGGTTAAGATTCCGCTGCTGGAGGAATATTCCTTGCGGTCGAACCGAATCAGGGCTTTGTTGTACAAGGCTTCGATAAAATCCTGCCGGACCGAAAGAGCCCTGTCGTAGTATCCATCGGCAGCCGAGTAGTTTTTCTCGGAATAATACACATTGCCCAGGCCGAGCCAGGCATCGGCATTGCCCGGCTCATTTTTTGTGATTTCTTCAAAGATGGTTTTGGCCTGAGCGTAATCACCCTGGTTGTACGCTTGCGAGGCTCGATCGAAAGGGGTTAGTTCCTCGGTCGGTGGCTCAGCCTCACCTGAGGGTACCTGTTCGGTTGGCGTGGCTTCAACAGCAGTGGATTCTTCATCGCCACTGGCCATGTATACAACCAGAAAAATGATCAGTATTCCACCGAACACCCAGATAAATGCATTGAAAAAAGTAACCTCAGGTAATACCGGTGCGGAGTCAGTAGAGGATTTTGCCTGCTGATAGCTGTGATTGGGTGAAGGATTTTGAAGTTGTTGCTTCGCGAAAGTGCTGACTACGAAACAGGCAATTGCACCACCCCACAGGGGAACTGCTATGAAGGCTCCCAGCGAAGAAAGCAAGGCACCCAGCAGTGCCAGTGTCCACCCGATGCGACTGTATCGCCTGAGTTTGCGGCCGAGCGCGTCTTTTTCCATTTACAATTTTTCCAACAGGAAGTCGGTCATCAGGGTCATGAGGTGATGGCGCGGCTTGCCGCCCCAGCCATGAGGCAAATCCGGGTAGTAGAAAGAACGGAATTGTTTGCCTGCGCGGATCAGCGCGTCTTCGAGGGCTACTGAGTTTTGGAAGTGCACATTGTCATCACCCGTGCCATGGATCAGCAAAAAGTCACCTTTCAGGTTGGCCGCGTGCGTGGTCGGTGAGTTGTCATCATACCCAGATGCATTCTGCTGCGGAGTTTGCAAAAAGCGCTCGGTGTAGATAGTATCATAATAGCGCCAGTTGGTTACGGGCGCTCCGGCAATTCCGACTTTGTACACGCCTGCGCCTTTGGTCATGGCCAGGGCGGTCATGTAGCCACCATAGCTCCAGCCGTGCAAGGCCAGTCGGCTTTCATCCACGTAATCGAGAGCACCCAGATGGCGGGCTCCTGCGAGGAGATCCTCCAACTCATATTTTCCCATTTGCTTATACGTCATCTTGGCAAATTTCTCACCGCGGAATCCGGTGCCCCGGGTGTCAATCACCGCAACGATGATGCCTTTCTGCGCCAGCATCTGAAACCAGTAAAAGTTTCCTCCGCTAAAGGCGTTCAGCACGCTGGGTGCCCGCGGGCCACTGTATTGGTACACCAACACCGGGTATTGCCGCGAGGCGTCAAAATTTTTGGGTTTGATCATGAAGCCGTCCAGTAACGTGGTGCCATCTGCGCTTTTGTACTGAAAGAATTCTTTTTTTACGATGCCATATTCATCCAGTGTCTTTTTCAACGCCTCGTTACTCTCAAGCACCTTGACTACTGCATTTCCTTTTGTTTTAAACAAGGTGACGATGAGGGGTTGGTCTGCGCTGGAGTGGTAATCGATGTAGTATTGATGATCGGAGCTCATGTTGATGTTGTGCGTGCCCTCGGCTCCCGAGAGTTTTGTCTTGCGCTTGCCATCGAATGATACCGAGTAAAAGGTACGGTTGAGATAATTGCCCTCGGTGGAGATGTAATACACCAGTTTAGCTTTTTCATCTACAGATACCAGTTGTGTAACTTCCCAATCGCCACTGGTAATGGCATTCACCAGTTGGCCATTCATCGCATTGAGGTACACGTGCTTGAAGCCGCTTCGTTCGCTTGCGGAGATGAAGAACTTGCCTTCCTGTGTGTAAATCAGGTCATCCGTGTATTCAACATCAACGTACGTGTCGCTTTTTTCCTGCTGCACCTGCGTAGCCGCACCCGTGGCGGCATTTACGTGGTAAAGCGTCAATTCATTTTGCAGACGGTTAAGCGTGCGCACGGATAGCAAACCGGCCGTTGTCGTCCATTTTACACGCGGAATGTAGCGATCAGTTTCGCTGCCGAGATCGGCTTTCACCACTGTGCCCGAAGAAACATCGCGGATAAAGAGATCGACCAGGGCATTGGCTTCACCTGCTTTTGGATATTTGAACCGGTAGTCTTCCGGATAAAGTTGCCCCCGGTTCCATTTTTGCATGTTGTATTCCCGCACGCGGCTCTCATCAAAGCGATAATAGGCCAGGTAACGGCCATCGGGCGACCAATAAAAGGCCTGGGCAAAACCCAGTTCCTCTTCATAGACCCAATCGGTTGAGCCGTTAATTATTTCATTTTGTTTTCCATCCGAGGTAACCGGTGTCTCTTTGAAGTCACTAAGACTGACCACATACAGGTTGTTGCCACGCACGAAGGCTGCGTGGCCCCCATCGGGCGAGAATGTGGCGTATCCCGATTTTTCGGACGTAAGCTTGCGGAGGGTTTTCGATGCCAGATCGTATACATGATACACACCCCTATACGATCTCCGGTAGATACCTTCCTGCTCCGAAAGCAACATCAGTTTCTTTTCATCTGCACTCCACTCGTAGTCATCGATATCCAGCGAGAGGGCATTGCCATCCACCAGGGTTTCCACGGCTTTGCCGGTGGTCACATCAAACTTCACAATCTTGTTATCCTGTAGGGAGGTGTAAAACTTGCCATCCTTCATCCAGTTAATACCCGTTACGCTGCGCTGAGCAAACGTGGGTCGCAGCGTGAAGTCGTCAATAGTGATGTTCTTTTGCGCGAAGGCTACTGCAATGAAAGCCAGCCAGCAAAACGTGATAGAGGCAATTTTTTTCATACGTGCTTTTCAGATCATTCAAAGGTAAAGCAAAAAAAATCGTCCTGACGGATACCGCCAGGACGACCGGGAAACTTGTGTTTGATGTGATGAATTAGTTCACAGTCAGATTGAAAGTAACATCCAGATCGCTCTCCCCATCATTGCTGGTAGAAGTAGCCGACTTGATGTCGGGCTGATGCTTTAAAACCACGCGGAATGTTCCGCTTGCGGCTGCGTTTACTGTAGTCCAACTGGTCAATAATCCCAGGGGTAGATTATTATCGTCTTCATCCAGATAGTTAACAGCACCTGCACGGTTTGGAATGTTTCCATTACCGGTGGGGTTCGAGAAGGGAGCGTTATTCCAGGCAAAGAAGAACATGTGCTCATCCGCCTCTTCTGATACCTCAAGCCCGATGTTGTACTCCGGGTCAGTGGGAGCAGCCAATTCATTCAGCAGTCCAATGGACATTGTGTAGGTGGTGTTACGTGCAAGTGCAATGGGTCCGCTAAGGGTAAACGACTGCGGCCCTTCACCATCCGGGTCAGTAGCGGTAACCACCACATTAGCAACACCTACCGATGAGAACGTCAACTCCACCTTTGTGATCGCTTCCGGGATGTTTTCGGGTTCCGGGTCATCGTTGTCACAGCCCGAGAGAAATGCAACAGCTCCTGCCAGGAGGAGTGCGGTCAATAAACTTCGTAGGTCTTTCATATTTTAGTTTTATGCAACTTTGTTGCAAATATAGGAACTGAAAGTTACCGCGCAAGTGCCTAAAAGCTGGCGTGCAGGCCCAGAATGAAGTTCTGGCCTACCTCGTTGGCGTAATAGCGAAGGCGGTTGGTGAATTCCCGGTAGGTTTGATTGGTGAGATTTTCCGCCCTGAAATCCAGTTCCAGTTTTGTTTTTTTCATCCGCAGGGCTACGCCCACACCAGCCCCCACCAGCACAACGCCATCGGGCGCAGCCATGAAATCGAAATTGCGGTTGTTGCCGGCCAGCAGGTCAGTGCCCTGCTCAAGTGCAGTGAGGAAATCGCGTGGGGTGATGACTCGTTCGGGTGCGCGTGTTTGTCGGGCAATTGCACTGATGCGTACTTCGGAAAACCAGGTTACGTTGTTCCAGCTTTTTGATTCGTACCGAACACTGGCCGAGGCGCGATTGGCGGGAATGAAGATAAGGTAATCATCGTTTCGTGTATCTGTTGCCCGGAGGTAAGCCACACGTACATTCGCCTGCCAGCCCCGCGAAAATTGGTATTTGATATCTCCGTCAACCCCGGCAAACGAGGCATCGGTTTGCGTGTACCGGAAGTAAGGCAGCGAGCCCCTCAACCCCGTGGTAACACCACGAGGCTGCAGGTAAATAAAATTTCTAACCAGGTTGAAATAGCCGGTTACATCCAGCGATAACCGACTACCGGTAAAATTGTATCCTGCCACCCATTTCAATGCGCGCTCCGGTTGCACGCCAGCCTGATCATAATCCATCACCTTGCTGTTTGCTTCATCAAGCAGCAAGCCATACTCAATTGAGGCAGCGCTTTGATGGGTACCGATGCTGTAGAGTTCGGCCAGATTAGCGGGGCGCCAGGCCGAACTGAGCGAGGTGGTGAATTGACTTCTTTCGGACGCAGTGTATCGGGCGGATAGTGTGCCACTGACGTTTCGAAAACGTAACTCCGAGCGGTACAACTGGTTTTGAAAATCAAATCCGGCCACATCGTAGTGGCGGGCATCCGCGCGCGCCCCGGCTTCCAACGTCCAGCGGTTCAGGTTCCACATTTCCAAAACAAAAATACCGAGCGCATTGTGTGTGAAATTAGGGATGAATGGAATGGTCTGCGTGCCGTCAATTTTTTCATTCACCTGGTGCATGAGGTTGACCCCCCAGTTGCTTTTGAATTTTTGACTGTGTTGCCGCTGCCATTCCAGATCAAGTGTGTGAGTGAAAAGACGGAACCCGAGAGCCGGTACATCTACCAGGCTTCCTCTGCGCTGGTCAAATTCTCTTCGGGCATTCAGTTGAAATCCGTATTGAAGACGAAAATCATTTTTGCCGGATGTCCGGTGAGCGTTCACCTTGGCAAGGCTGTGCTGTACCTCCTGGCGGGGAGCGCGAATGGAGTAGGTAAAGGGATTGGTGGGTTGAGGGGGTTCGCGCTCCATGGCATTTGCCAGATCTTCAAGTGATCCAATGCTGACGGCCCCCGGCAGTATGCCAATAGTCGTGTTGAAGTGGCTGAAAAAAACATCGATGCCACTGTTCTCTTTGTGATACGCTGTTGCCAGTGAAAAATTATGTTCGCGAAATCCGCTGTTGGATAAAACATAACCGGGTGTTCGCGAGTCACCAGCGGCTTTTATCGTTCCCTGAGCACGCCAACCCAGACCATGCAAACGGGCTGATCCTCCTTCCAAAAATCCGGACACGAGTGCAGATCCATTGTTGGTTGCACCTACGATATGCGCCTGGCCGCCCAGCCCGGGTTCGCGCGGCAGTTCAGCAGGATTTACCAGCACAACACCTCCCAATGCATCTGAGCCGTATTTGATCGCGGCTGCATCTTTGATCACCACCAGGTTGTTGGCGATAAAGGGATCAACTTCAGGTGCGTGCTCTGCACCCCAGTTTTGTCCTTCCTGGCGTATGCCATTGTTCAGAATGAGAACCCGGTTGCTGTGCAGGCCGTGAATCACGGGCTTGAAAATGGCAGGCCCGGTTTGAATGGTGTTTACTCCGGAGAGCTGACGCAAAGCCTCCGCAAGTGTTTTTCCCATGGCTTCCTGAAGAGAATGCCCGCTGAGCGTACTAAAAGTGGACGTTGCCTCAACACGCGGGGCATGGTCTTCGATAACCACTTCCTGCAAGGCGGTTTGCTCGGGCTGCAGCGAGATCTGCAAAGCTTTGCTGTTGTTAAGCTTTATGTTGTCCCGAAACGTAACGAAACCTACAAATCGAACTTCGAGTTGATAGGTGCCTTCACAAAGATTTCCCAATTCGAAGCGGCCCTTGCTGTTGGTTGTTGTGCCGGTGCCACCCGGGAAGAGCACCACGGTGGCGCCTGCCAGCGGCTGATTTTCTTCATCGCTGATCACCCCCGACAGCTGAATGGTACAGTGCTGGGTTTGGGCAAATGAGCCAAAACTCAATAACCCGATGATAAGTAACAAAGGACTGCGCACTGATTTTGCAACAAGGTTGCAAAGGTAAAGAATCAAGCTCTTATCCTAATCAAGGATATCGGATGACTTGAATTTCTGGATTACGTAGTAGAGGAAGTTGAAATTAAGCGGGTCTGCGTTTTCCTTGGTGTTTTGGCTGTCGTTTTTTGCAGCCGGTTTGGGTACTTTGCCCATGTTGCTATTCGATGACGGTGCAATAACCTGGGCTTCGCGCGCGGGCAGTGGCCTTGCAGATTCATCTGAAAAATTCACCTTTTCCACCTCCTGATTTTCGGTAGACTCTATGGGTGGCGCCTCACGTTCGGGCTGGCCCGGAATACCCTCCTGAGCGAACGCTGCTGAGCTAAACATCAGCAGGGTAAAAAGAAAAAGAATATGGTTGCTGTGTACCTTCAAGCTCTGTGGCCTCTAATGGCTTTAACAGTTTACTTTGCGTAACGATATCAAAAGTAGGGAAATATATGATTCAGTGGGAGGATTTTTCGAGAATCGACCTTCGGGCCGGTACTGTGGTACGGGCAGAACCCTTTCCGGAGGCAAAAAAGCCCGCTTTTAAGCTCTGGATTGATCTTGGCCCCGACCTGGGCATCAAGGCCTCCAGCGCCCAGATTACCCGTCATTACACCGTGGCCGACCTGCCCGGCCGTCAGGTTGTTTGTGTAGTCAATTTTGGTCGGAAAAAGATAGCCTCGTTCACTTCGGAAGTATTGGTAACCGGCTTTGCGGATGAGCATGGTGATGTTGTGCTGACATCTGTTGAAAGGAAAGTGCCCAACGGTTCGCGACTATTCTGACATGCGATTTTCTCAACTAGCTGATGTTTGCCGTGGCCGCGTTTTGGCGATGGCCGGGGATCGCGAAGTGGTCTATCTGGCCACCGACAGCCGTAAAGCGATAGCTTCACCTGTCACATTGTTCTTTGCCATTCGCGGCCAGCGCCACGATGCCCATCGGTTTATCCAGGAGTTATACAAAGCCGGAGTGCGTCAGTTTGTTGTTGAGCATGAAGTTAACCCGTTAGACTTTCCGGAGGCCAACCTGCTCTTGGTTGAATCATCGGTAGGTGCCTTGCAAGATCTGGCTGCCGCTCATCGCGCCTCCTTTCGGATTCCGGTAATGGGTATTACCGGCAGCAACGGCAAAACCATTATCAAAGAGTGGCTGTATCAGCTTCTATCGCCCGATTTCAGCATTTGCAAAAACCCCGGCAGTTACAATTCTCAAATCGGAGTGCCGCTCTCGATCTGGCACCTGCAGCCCTACCACGAGTTGGCGCTTTTTGAAGCAGGCATCTCGCAGCCGGGCGAGATGGAAGCGCTCGCGCGCATGATTCAACCCACAATTGGGCTGTTCACCAACATAGGCCCGGCTCATGATGAAGGATTTCGCACGCGACAGGACAAAATCCGTGAGAAAATGAAGCTTTTCACGTCAGCGCAAACGCTGATGTATTGTCGCGACCACCAGGAGATTCACCAGGAGGTTGCGCGGAGTTTTCGTGGCAAGACTTTCACGTGGGGCGTTCATGCTGATTCGGATTTGCACCTGCAGCATTGGGGCGCTGATGGCGCAGAAATCTTTTTCGAGGGCGTTGAAGTGAGCCTGGCTTTTCCGTTTACCGACCGGGCTCTTCAGGAGAACGCACTTCATGCTGTTGCGGTCATGATGTGGCTTAAGGTAAATCCAACCACCATTCAGGCCCGTTTGCGTCAGCTGCGGGCGGTACCTATGCGGCTCGAGTTGAAGCAGGGTATCAACCAATGCCAGATTGTTGACGATACGTACAACAATGACCTGGGCGGCTTGCATATCAGTCTTGATTTTTTGTCCAACATTCAGAAAAAAAACAAGACCGTCATCCTGTCCGATGTGTTGCAGAGCGGTCGCCCGGCAACGGATTGGGTAGGGGAGTTAGCGCATTTGCTTCAAAAGGCCGGAGTCAATCGGTTTGTTGGTGTTGGCGAGGTGCTTGGTGCACACCGGGCGCTCATTGCGGCAGCGGTGAGCCGGTGTGAATTCTATTCATCCGTAGCCGAATTTGTTCAAAAAGCAGATCTCCAACATTTCGATCGCGAAGTAATCCTGGTGAAGGGGGCGCGATCCTTCCAGTTTGAAAAAATCGTTTCGCTTCTCCAACGTAAAGTTCACGGCACGGTAATGGAAATTGACCTTGATGCCATGGTGCACAACCTGAACTTTTTCCGTTCGCGCTTGCAGCCCGGGGTGAAGTTAATGGCGATGGTGAAAGCCTTTGCCTACGGCAGTGGCAGTGAAGAAATCGGCAACCTGCTGCAGTTCCATAAGGTCGATTACCTGGGTGTTGCTTACCCGGACGAAGGAGTCGAGTTGCGAAAGAACCATATCCGATTGCCCATCATGGTCATGAATGCTTCAGCCGAGTCGCTCGAGCTGTGCCTGAAGCATCAGTTGGAGCCGGAGGTTTTCAGCACGTCTCAGTTTGAAGAAATCGTTCAACGTCTTGATGGCCGCGCGCTCCATATTCATCTAAAAATCGATACGGGCATGCATCGCCTAGGTTTTGTGGAGAATGAGTGGCCAACGATCTTCGATCGGCTTACACAAATTCCAAATGTGCGGGTGGCCAGCGTGTTTACGCACCTGGCGGCTGCCGATGAACCACAACACGATGAATTTTCGCATCGGCAACTCGCGACATTTTCACGGGCCTGCGCCCTGTTGGAGCAAAAGATTGGTTATCGCCCGCTTCGGCATGCATTGAATTCTCCGGGTATTCTCCGCTTCCCAGAGGGCCAACTCGATATGGTTCGGTTGGGCATTGGCTTGTATGGCGTTAGCCCAACAGCCCAGGTTGTTCCCGAATTAAAGCCCGTAGCTACACTGAAGTCAGTTGTGTCGCAAGTAAAAGTGATTGACGCGGGCGATACCATTGGTTACGGCAGGAGAGGAACCGCGGCACGGCCTACAACCACGGCTACGATAGCCATCGGATATGCCGATGGATTCAGTCGCGCCCTTAGCCGTGGTAAGGGTGCTGTATGGATCAAAGGGAAGTTGGCGCCCGTAATTGGCAATGTATGCATGGATATGACGATGGTGGATGTAACGGGCATTGATGTACGCGAAGGAGATGAAGTGATTGTTTTTGGCCCGCAGTTTTCCATTGCGGAGGTGGCTTCGCGTATCGACACGATTCCTTACGAAATTCTGACAGCTACGAGCGAGCGCGTGAAGCGGGTCTACTACGCAGCTAGTATTTGAAAAGTTCTACCTTAGGGCGCATGAGCCACGACTTACCTCGTTTAGCTGACTGGCGAATCAAGTCAAAAGATCCCTCTTACATTCATTATTACTTTCTCGTACGAGATATTCAGGAGGCCCTGAAGCAGTTTGCGCGCGGTCGCCTGCTTGATCTGGGATGTGGAAACAAACCCTACGAAGCATTGTATGGGCCCCTGACCACCGAGGTGGTCGGATGCGATGTTGTGCAGAAGTTCGTAGTAGCGTACAAGCCCGGCACCCCATGAAGCTGATCTGCATCTTTTGGTTGGGGCTAACTCTGCTACACTCGCCCCGCCTAGTCGCCCAGAGTGGCAAAGAAGAGCTAGTAACCGATTCCAGTGCGGTTCGTGTACTCAAGGGCACTCTTCTCATCCCCGATGGCCCTGGCAGCGTCAATGTGGTACTCATTATTGCAGGGTCAGGGCCAACGGATCGGGATGGAAACAGCCCGGCTTTTAAGTCGGGTTATCTTAAGTTATTGGCAGAAAGCCTTGCTGACAATGGTATTGCATCCTTGCGATATGACAAACGCGGTATAAGTAAGAGTAAATTTTTTGGACGAGAGGAGGAACTTGTACTGGAAGATTTTGCTAACGATGCTGCTCGTTGGGTTGATTGGTTAAGAAAAGATAAGAGATTTTCGAAAGTAGTCGTGGCTGGCCATAGCGAAGGATCTCTATTAGGAATGTTGGCAGCCCAGCGCGTACGCGTGGATGGGTTTATCTCACTTGCCGGGGCCGGCCGGCCAATCGACACGATCCTGAAGGAACAACTTCACGCCAACACCAATAACCCAGCCCAGTTGATTCAATCGGCTGATCAAATAATTGATTCACTGAAAATGGGGCTGCGCGTGCGACAGGTGCCTATGCTGTTGTCTGGTTTATTTCGCCCGAGCATCCAACCCTTTTTGATTTCGTGGATGAAGTATGATCCGGCACAGGAATTTCAGCGGTTACACATGCCGGCCATGATCGTGCAGGGAACTACGGATATCCAGGTCTCCATGGCTGATGCAGAGGCCTTGGCGAATGCAAAACCAACGGCCGTTTACCTGATGATTGAAGGAATAAATCATGTTTTTCGCGAGGCACCGTCCGACCGGGCAGAAAACATCAAGACCTATTTTCAGCCGACTCAGCCGCTGAAGGCCGAGTTAGTCCGGGGTGTTGTCGAATTTGTGCGAAAACTAAAGTAGGAAATAAGGGATCGCTGCGACTTTCAGAATTCCTCAATGTTCAGGTCAATGAGCCTGCGGTCGACATCACATTTCTTGATTGTCACCATCACTTCATCACCCAACCGGTACACCTTTTTTCTTCGTCTGCCGATGACCCGGTAGTTGCGCTCGTCCCATTCATAGAAGTCGTCTTTCATATCAGCCAACCGCGCCATGCCCTCACACTTGGTTTCAATGATTTCCACAAAGATGCCGAAGTCGGTAACACCTGAAATAATACCTTCATAAGGCCGCTTACTCGCCATGCTCATGAACTCCACCTGCTTGTATTTGATGGAGGCACGTTCGGCATCAGCCGCCCGTTTCTCGCGTTCACTGCTGTGGATGCACTTTTCTTCAAACTCCTTTTTGTTGACCGATTTTCCTTTATCCAGGTAATGTTGAAGCAGCCGGTGCACCATCATATCCGGGTACCTGCGAATAGGTGAAGTAAAATGCGTGTAGTGGTCGAACGCCAGGCCGAAGTGACCCTTGGCTTCGGTCGTGTATTTCGCCTTAGCCATGGCGCGCACGGCTAGCGATTGCAGCACGTTCTGTTCGGGTTTGCCCTCGATTTCATCCATCAGCCGGTTGAGTGATCGCGATATGGATTTTTCTTCCACCTCCAGCTTATGGCCAAACTGCCGGGCGAAGGTGGCGAAGTCCTGCACTTTTTCCGGATCAGGCAAATCGTGGGTACGATAGACAAATGTATTCTTCTCGTCTCCCTTTTTCATTTTGAAGATGAAGGTGGCTACCCCGCGGTTGGCCAAAAGCATAAACTCTTCAATAAGTTTGTGAGCATCTTTACGCACCTTGGGAACCACCGCGAGAGGCTTCCCTTTTTCATCCAGTTTGAACTTGACTTCGCTGGTCTCAAAGTTCACCGCACCTTTTTTGAATCTCTCCTTCCGCAAGGTGTGGTGCAGCTCATTCAGAATTTTTAGCTCGGCCGTAAACATGCCGGAGCCGGTTTCAATGACTTCCTGTGCCTGCTCGTAGGTGAATCGGTGGTCACTGTGAATGATGGTGCGCCCGTACCATTCCTGGTGAATTTTTCCTTTTGCATCCATCTCGAACACAGCAGCGAATGTGAGCTTATCTTCCCTGGGCCGAAGCGAGCACAGTCCGTTTGACAGGCGCTCAGGCAACATTGGCACCGTGCGGTCGACCAGGTACACCGAAGTGGCCCGGTCAAAGGCATCGGCCTCGAGAACAGTGCCTGGTTTTACATAATGTGTAACATCGGCTATGTGCACGCCAATCTCGTAGTGGCCGTTCGCCAGTGTGCGGAAGGACAAGGCATCATCAAAATCTTTGGCATCTTCAGGATCAATGGTGAAGGTAATTACCCCACGGAAGTCTTTTCGATTTTTGACTTCTTCGTCTGAAATCTCACCTGCGATCGACTCCGCTTCGGCAGTAACGTTTTCCGGAAAGCGGAACGGCAGGTCAAACTCAGCCATGATGGAGTGAATCTCCGCCTCATTTTCGCCCGTCTTTCCGAGTATCTCAACAATTTTGCCCTCATGGCTTTTGTCGCCTTCACCCCAACGGGTTACTTCAATCACCACCTTATCATTCGAGACGGCCCCTTTAATGTTCTCAGGGTAGATGAAGAAGTCCTGGTAGATCTTTTTGAAGTCGGGAACAACAAAGGCGTAATTTTTCGAAATCTCAACCCTCCCGACAAATCGGGTGCGGGCGCGCTTCACTACTTCCGTCACCTTGCCTTCCGGATTCTGGCCGGTGCGCCTGTTCAGCAGTTCTACCTCCACGGTGTCGCCATGGAGGGCGTTGCCCAGGTCCTGTGTACGCACGTAGATATCCTTACTGCCTTCCTGGCCCGTTACCACATATCCAAACCGCGGATTGACGTGGTCGAGCACACCCGTTACCGTATCTGTTTTTTTCGTAGACGCGTAGCCGCCATGCGGCAACTGTCGGATTTTTCCACTTTCTACCAAACTCTCCAGGATGGAAAACAAATCCTCATTCAGCGCCTTGTTCTTAGCCCCGGCCTTTCGCGCCACTTGCTTAAAATCGTACACGCGGCCGGGGTTCTCCTCAAAGAGATTTAATACCTGCCGAAACAGCGAGGTGTGTTTGTCTTTCTGTTTTTTTTCTTTCTTCTCCTTGAATTTCCTTTTTGACATGATTAGTGGATGAGGTGAGGCGCCAGCAAGGGCATCCCTTTGAATTTTAAATAGAGTTGAGCAATGGCAACGACATCGCCTACGCAGTACTCTGCAATCTTGCCCAGATTTTTTTCCTCATAATAGACGGTATTTACCATCGAACCGTCCATCACACCTTTGCTTGTGGGAATATTGAAAAGGGCTGCCAGCAAGTCGAGCGAGGTGTAATGCTTGTAATCACCAAACTTCCACAGTTCCATGGTATCGAGGTGACTTACTTCCCAGGGTTTCCGCCCGGACTGGTTAAGCAGATCCGGGGGGAGAATGTCATTAATGAGCATTCTGCGGCTGAGGTAGGGAAAGTCAAATTCTTTGCCGTTGTGTGCACACAGGCGGGTTGCGTTGTCCATCTTTTCCAGCAGGCTCTTGAATTCCAGCAACAGCTTTTTTTCGTCATCGCCCGCGAGGACCCGCGTCTTAAGTCCTAACTGACCCTTGTCATCCTCGGTATACTTTCCCATTGCGATGACGATAACTTTTCCGAATTCGGCATAAATGCCGGCACGGTCGTGGTACAAATCGCCATCGGTCTGGTGTTCATCGCGCTTCAGGAAGGCGGCCTTTCGGGCCCACTGCGGTTTCAATCGCTCATTCAACTGGTCGAAGCGCTCTACACCCCGAATCGTTTCGATATCCAGAAAGAGGATGCTTTTCAGTTCGGACGTCATGAAGGAAAGATAGACAATCTTTTACACTCAGGAGTGAAGCACGCCTTGCATGTCCAATTCTTTGATGAACGTAAGGTTTTCTTCCTTGATGCTTTCCGGCACAAAAACAAAACGCTTGTCGTAAATCTGCCGGCCGATGTAGTAGCTCACCCAGTATTCGTTGGTGAGGTGAAATACCGCTGCATCTATTGGTTCAATAAGCACAGAGCCTTTTGCGGCCACCGTTTGCAAAAAATGCCGCAGCGTGGATGTTCGTTGAGGCTCTCCGTCTTTTTCACCATATCCCTTGCTGGCCACCAGAGTGTTTTCGATGGCAAAATCGTTGTTGTTGATCAGGTATACTTTCCACTCATCCTGATTGACCAGGTTTTTTTCGCGCACAACGGCCAGCGTTACACGCTGAACTTCGGGAATTTCAATATCTTTTTTCATGCGGCCGGTTCTAAAGATAAGGGATTCAGCAAAGATCGAACTCAAATATCCGGGCAAGTTGCCGAACCAGTTCTTTTTGGACATCCGCCAGCGGCAATTCCCTGTCAAGTTCGTGTTTCATTGAAGTCACGGCTTTATTTTCAATGCCACACGGTACAATGTAGTTGAAGTAAGAAAGGTCTGGGTTAACATTCAGGGCGAGGCCGTGCAGCGTAACCCATCGCGATGTTTTTACGCCCATGGCGCAGATTTTCCGGGCACGATGATGCGTGTTGGCATCGAGCCACACACCGGTGAGGCCGGGTGAGCGGCCTGCCGTAATGCCGAAAATCGCCAGCGTTTGAATGACCGCCTCTTCCAGCGATCGCATGTACCGGTGGATATCGGTGAAGAAGTTTTCCAGGTCAATTACCGGATATACCACCAGTTGACCGGGCCCATGGTAAGTAATGTCGCCACCCCGGTTGGTGTGAACATAGGTGGCACCGATGGTGGTTAGCCTCTCGGTCGGGATCAGCAGGTTTTTTTCATTGCCGCTTTTACCCAGTGTGTACACATGCGGGTGCTCGCAGGTGATCAGGTAGTTCGGGGTTTGCAACTGCTCATGCCCCGGTTTTTCGCGGTTGTTTTTCTTGGTGGTCAGAATCTCGTCAAACAGTCGTGTTTGGTAGTCCCATCCGCGTTGATAGTCAATCAGGCCGAGGTTAAGCAGTTGGGTTGATTTGTTTGAAATTGGGTTCAAGATGGCAGGTACCTACTTTACTTTCTCGAGCTCTGTTTTCAGGTAAAGGATGGGTTCAATAGGCTCGGGCTCAACTCCGTTTTCCTTTGCCAGGTAGTACGAAATCCAGTCGGTGAGGTGAATGAGGTAGTAGTATTGCTCCAGCAGCGAAGCTCCTTCGCCAATGACATCAATAATCGGGTTCGATTTTTTTTCGAACATGTCGCGGCAGATTTCCATGCGTTTCTCCACCCGCTCGTGGTCGTGATCGGAGTACAGATAGATCACCTGCAGCATGGGCATCAGTGCCTCTGGGAAAGTCCAGCCCACCAATTCGTTGTGGTTCATTTCGGGGAAGGTGTTGACGTGGGCCATTTGTTTGCTGTTTTCGTTCAACTGCTGCTGAAACCGCAGCGCCATGGCGTGAAGTCGGCTGTCGCAATAAATCACCGGCAACTTGCCTTTCAATTTCTTGGCAATCAATTCAGCCTCCGATTGAATGCCCTTTTCGCCCCGATTCAGAAACTCGATCGCATTTTCGGTTTCCTTGATATATGCCGCTCCAATCAGATTACTGTGGTACAGCAGGGAGAGCAGCGCCAGCATGTTGTAAGCCAGCATGGCCCGCGGGCTGTCCGATCCGGCCGGCAACTGAATGTAGAGCAGATTATACTCTTTGGCGATCTCCAGAATTTTGCCGCCTGAGGCGATGCAAATGACTTCTGCGCGCTTCAGCATGGCCTTGTTAAGGGCAGCCACCGTCTCTTCCGTGTTGCCGCTGTACGAACTGGCAATGAATAGCGTATGCGGACTGACAAACTGAGGAATGTTATAGGTTTTGCAAACAGTGATGGGTATTGGAATGCGGCCAAAGGTCAGCGATTCCACCAAATTGGCCCCGATGCCCGAACCACCCATGCCCGCAATAACAATGTTGCGGATATCGCTGCCCGGACGTACGAAATCCAGCGCCTGCCCCAGCTTTAGCCCTTCGGCCAGTTGCAGGGTGAATGACTCAATGTATTTTTTAGTCGTAGACATGTGTCGTAAATTCCGCCAAAGGTAGGACGCATGAGTGAGAAAACGAAGAAGGGCAGGGAAGGGGAAGATCGCGCGGCAGCGTTTCTGACCGCGAAGGGATTTTCAGTGCGCGAGCGCAACTACCGGTTCGGCCGGGCCGAAATTGATTTGATTGTACAGCGCGACAACTGGCTGGTATTTGTTGAAGTTAAGCTGCGCTCGTCCGATGTGTTTGGTTATCCGGAGGATTTTGTGGATCAGAAAAAGATTAACCGCATTCTGGAAGCGGCTGTCGAATATCAATACCAAGTCAACTGGCAGGGAAATGTGCGATACGATATTGTATCTATACGCGACCATATACGACCGCCAGAAATCGTCCATATCGAAGACGCATTCTACTGAGGCGCTTAATATTCTTTGTCGTTGGAGTAGATTTCTTTACCGCTTTCGTCAAACTCGCGCCTCACATACGGCCTGAAGACTTCGTCAAACGGGTCCTTGGCATACGCGATTACCCGCTTGCGTTTTCCATTCGGGTAGTTCTCAATCCATTCGTTTACCTTGTGGTCCCACCTGTACTCACCCCGCACAGCCACCTGCCCGTTTTCATGCAGCAGGTAGTAGAATCCCTCTTTCTCACCATACTCTACGGGAATGATTTCCTTAACCTTGGTTTTTTTGTCGGGGTCGTAATACGTGACAAGGGATTCCTTGGGCCAGCCTTTGTAATACTTCTCTTTGTCCTCCAGTTGATCGAATCGGTTGTGCACCATCCAGCGGCCGTGTTTGGTTCCTTTGTAGAAAATGCCCTCCTCCAACACGGTACCACCCATCATCTTCTTGTACGGGCCGTGCACCAGCACTCCCTTTTTTGGGTCGAAGCCGGCCGGGGTTGTACGCCTGATTTCGCGTCTTGAAAAATCAAACCAATAGACATCGCGCACAAACCCATTTGGCTTCTCCGCCTTTTTCAGAAAATAGAATAGCTCGATGGTCATTTTATCCCCATACCCCTTCCGGGTGAAACCCTTTTTGGTCTTCAAACCGTAGAAGACCTTTTTCTTAGGCTTTTTCTTTTTTGTGGGAACAGGCTCCTCGTTTTGGGAGTAAAGGTCGAGTACAGTGAAAGGTTTGTCGGTATCAAAGGTGAACTGACCCTCTACCGTAACGGGTGTTACCTGAGCGAGGGCACGAGTGGCCACCAGCGCAATAATCATTGCGATCCAACTTCCGCGCATTGCTACAAATAACGGAAGAAACGCAATAATATTTCAAAATGTGCTGATGTGGATTACCTGTTGACCCTTGCGGAACGCCTGACCCCGCTGGTCGATGAAGTCGCTTTGCCGGGCAATATCCAACAATGAGTTGATGTACTCTTCCATGACGTTTTCGCGAATATTGACCGGAGCTCCGTAGGTGACGGCTTCATCGATGTAGGAGAAGATCAGCTTCTGAAACTCCTGACGGAATAAATTATTGTTGATGAACAAATCAACACCCTCCACCCGATTGCCGGTAACGGCCATAACCCCGATCACCGTGTCATCGTCATTGAACAGATTGGCAAAATAGTCTACGTACTGTTGCTCAACCCTTCGAAAGGACCGGTTGTTGGCATGATCGGTATACGCGTCTGTGCTGCTGTTGATGCCGTCCCGCTTGTTACTTTTAGCCACTTCGTCCCAAACCTGAGCCTGGCCCAAACGGTGGTCAATAATATCGCGAAGATGCTCGTTGGCCATGCCATAGTACTCGCTGAACTTCTGGTCATTGCTCTGCCCCTTGTACTTCCAGCGTCCTTGCTCCACGCAAAAGACAGGGATGCGCACCCGGCCTTCACCCGGGGGTATCAACATATCGCGCGCAATAACGCGGTCTTGTTTGCCTCCCTGCAAGATCTCGCCTGACATCAGGAACAGTGTATCGCTGGACAGGTTTCGTGCAATCAGCGTGTTTACCGTGCCGCCCGTACTTGCCTCGGTAATCACGACCTGGTTGGCCAACATGGCCTGGTGTAGGGAGACGTAAAACCCCAGGTTGCCAACCGCTTCTTTGAACCCACTCCTCATGCGCAGCGGTACCAGACGAAGATTTTGAAAGCTGTACCGTTCGGCTTGTGCATAGTCTGCGTAGACGAGTCCTGAATAAAAAGGAAAGAAATCACCGGCAGGTTGCATTCGGCTATTGACAGCAGCAACCTCCACTGCGATCTTAGCTGAGGGTACCCGCAAGCTGCGAATGAGGTAGTCATAAAATCGTTCTTCTGAGCTGGCTCGGGCGAAGCTTTTCAAATCCAACATGAGTTCGGCCTCTCGGGTGTTCACCGTCCACACGGAAGGGGAAAACAGAGCAATGACTTCACCCTTTTCATCGCTGCTGTAGGGCGTGGCTGCACCACGTTGCGGGGAAGCGGTGAGCACAACCGGAATTTTCGACACGGGTTGGGTCTGGTGGCTAATACTAAAAACCATCCGCCCATTAGTGCCGGCTATGCGAACGAACGAAGCAGCCGGCCGGATATTGATTCGATCCAGCAATTGCTGAAGGCGTGCGTAACTTTCCACCGCCAGAAATAGAGATTTGCCTTCATGCGTTACCTCAATGTTTTCGCCCCAGTAGTCCTTTAATGTAAGCAGGGAGCGGAAGAAGAAGTCGATGGCTGTGGCGATAGATCCATTTTTTTCGGCTGCATTCGCCTTTTCAAAAAACTGAAGCGATATGCTCTTTACGTCCGCCAGGTTTTGTTGTTTTTGTGCCTGGTACCGGCTTTTGCTCAGCCGGTAATACACCCAATAGGTTGCATCGTCTTCATGCGTGGCAACACGTTCGAAGTCTTCTATCTCATCGGCTACGGTAGTCTTGATCTTCGATTCATATTCTTCTTTGAATGCGTAGTTCTTGTCGATCTGGCTTAAGATGGACGTGCTGCTGATGGCGATCCGAATGTCGCTGACTAAATCCTGCAATGCATTCTTCTTTGCTGCGCCCTGATAGTCGGCAAGTCGTTTACTGGCTGAACCAATTCCTACGTAATACCCTTCCTCGGCCGGCTTGCTATCCAGCCAGGCGGGCCTTCCGGATGTTTGGGCGAATACGGTAAAAGAAAGCAACGCAAGAGCAAGGGTGAGATGGGTTTTCATGGTAATCGGGTTATTTGATTAAACGACTTGCCATGGGGCTTCGTTAATCACCGCCAACCTCAGGCATTAGTTTGTTTAAGTGCACGCCACCCGGGCCAATTAAATACGGTTGTTTTTGTTGGATACATTAAACAGCAATCCCTCTGGGGTTTTCGGTTGGCACAACTACCAAAAAAATCAGGACCGCGGTCTGCGATCCTGATTGAGAAATTCAGAGATACCCGGATTAGTTCAAGCGACCAGGTCAACGCTTCGCTTGATGAAACTGGTTAAGTCAGCCCCGGTGAGCATGTTTTGCGAGAGCAGCCCCAGGTCGTACGCCTGCTTGGCTAGTTTTGCTTTTTGCTCCTCGGTTTCTGCTTTCAAGATCTGTTGCATGATCTTGTGGTTGCCATTGATCGCAACATTGTAGCTGTCGGGCATGGACCCCATAAACGGCATACCTCCGCCACCGGTGCGTGCCATGTCTTTCATCCTGCGCATCCACTCGCTCATCGTAATGGTTACGGGCAAATCCTCAGGCGATAGGGGTTCAAGTGCCACCGTCATCGCCTTGTTGTTAATGGCCTTTTCAAATACAGATTTGATAAGTTCTTCTTCTTCTTTCGTTAGCACGCTGGCTAGCGCCTCATCGCGCGCCACCAGTTTATCGAGTGTCTCGCTGTCTACGCGCTTCAGTTGCGTTTTTTCCAGCTTCTGCTCGAGGTTACTGATGAAGTGGCTATCGAGGATGCCATCGAACAGCAGAACATCGTAGGCCTTGCTGCGGGCCGACTGGATGAACGTATCTTGTTTTCCGGCATCGGTTGTGTAGAGGTAAACCAGATTTTTGTCTTTGTCCGTTTGGTTGGCCTTCACATGCTCTTTGTACTCATCGAAGGTAAAGTATTTGCCCTCAGTATTTTTGAGCAAGGTAAATTCGCGGGCCTTTTCGTAGAATTTCTCATCGCTGATCATGCCATACTTCACGAAGATGGAGATGTCGTCCCACTTTTTTTCGAACTCAGCCCGGTTTTTCTTGTACATCTCCTGAAGTTTATCCGCCACCTTTTTGGTAATGTGCTGGCTGATCTTTTTCACATTTGCATCGCTTTGCAAATAACTGCGCGACACGTTGAGCGGGATGTCGGGTGAATCCAGAATGCCATGAAGCAGCATGAGAAAATCCGGTACCACATCCTTGACCTCATCGGTGATAAACACCTGGCGGCTGTACAGTTGAATTTTGTTGCGTTGCAGTTCGAAGTCGTTCTTGATTTTTGGGAAATACAGTATGCCGGTAAGGTTGAACGGGTAATCCACGTTTAGGTGTATCCAAAATAGCGGGTCTTCACCAAACGGATAGAGTTCCTTATAGAATTTGAGATAGTCTTCGTCTTTGAGTTCACCGGGTGCCTTGGTCCAAAGGGGGTTCGGATTGTTGATGATGCGGTCTTTGGTAACCGTTTTGTATTTGGGTTGGCCGTCCTTGTCGGTGCCGTCTTCCACGCTTTCCTCGCGCGTGCCAAATTTGATTTCAACGGGTAAGAACTTGCAATACTTTTCCAGAATACCCTTGAGGCGCCACTCGTCCAGGAATTCTTCAGAGTCCTTGTTGACGTGCAGAATGACATCGGTGCCCCGTTGCGCACGCACAGCTGTTTTAAGTTCAAATTCGGTTGAGCCATCGCAGGTCCAGCGTGCGGCTTCGTTTTCATTAACCTTGTACGAACGCGATATCAACTCCACCTCATCGGCTACCATAAAGGCCGAGTAAAAGCCGAGTCCAAATTTACCGATGATGTCTTTAGCGTCAGCCTTGTCTTTGAATTTTTCAACAAACTCCGCTGCGCCCGAAAAGGCAATCTGGTTGATGTATTTCTTGATTTCTTCGGCCGTCATGCCGAGGCCTTTGTCACTCACCGTAATTGTTTTCTTCTTTTTGTCGAAGCTCACGTCAATGGTCAGGTCGCCCAGCTCGCCCGTGAACTCGCCCAGCGAGGCCAGCTTTTTGAGCTTCTGAGTGGCATCCACCGCGTTGCTCACCAGCTCGCGCAAAAAAATCTCATGATCGGAATAGAGGAATTTTTTAATGATCGGGAAGATGTTCTCGGTATGTATCGAGATGGACCCTTTTTCTGCCACTTCTGCCATAGTTCTTGCGTTTTTGCGGTTTTTTTCTCGTTGCAGGGCGTGTCAAGTATTGTTCCAGACCGAAAATGGTGTCAGGATGGCAGAATTTTTAATATCGAGGCACGTGGCGATCGAGGAATTCGGTAGACGCTTTGTTCCATTGGTTCAGCAAAGTTGACCTCCTTTTGTTCAGGTCATTGGTTACAGCATTGTACCTGGCAATACCAGCATTGAATTCATTTACGGCCTTGTTGTAAGTGTCGATGTCGGCCTTTGTGCGATCTGAAGCCCGTTTTCCCTCAAAGGCTTTCTTGATTTTCTCGAATTCGGATTTCCTCAACAGAAAATTATTGATTTCCGTCCCTGAAGTTGTGGCTTCAGATTGATAGAAGTTCAGCATTTGTAGACAAGCTTGCTTCAACGTGTTATCGCCTTTGTAATGAGTCAGACCCGACAGCTTTGCTAAATCTTCCTTTGAACTGGATTGTAATGAGTTTCGAGTCTGTTCCATTGCGTTGACATCTTCCCGGCTTGTTGCTTCAAGATAGTATGCTTCGTTTTTGTAGCTTTTAAAAAACAATAGGTAGACCTTGTTGTAATAGTTGTACACCTCACTGGTCTTCTCCAGTTTCGAGCCCAGTTTTGATTGCCCCTCTACAAGTTTGATATTGTTTCGGGCTGCAAAGGCCTGTTGCTGTGACTTTACGACATCAAAGGCCTGCTCAAGTTTTTCATCCGCTTTCTCCTTTGTCAGCAGATATGCTTCCATCGCATCGTAGGACTGTTCAGCTATCTCCTCCAGGTTTAGTATTTTCCCGTAGTCCTCGTTTAGAACATGGTTGCAAATTTGAAGGTAAGAAAGGACCGAGTCGCGGTAGCTACGGTCACCATAAAATGGTTTTAGCTTCCGCACCTCCAAGCCGGCAGTCTTGACGGATGCCAGCAACTCTGTTCTTCGCTTGTCGATCTTGCGTGCACTTTTTCCGTGCGAGGCGGCACTGGTGTAACTCATGGTGCTACGCGAGATCTGTTCAAAGTGCTGCGCAATAACTCCCATATATTCCACGGCCTCAGCTGCGTTCTGCGCACTTGTTTTGAATGTGAGTGCGTTTACGAAAAGCAGAAAAAGAATAAGCCTTTTCATTTTGTTTTTTCGTTAATGTAATCAACCAGGATTTGAAAAGCCTCCTGTAAGAAGATGTTTTTTTGGAGTTGATCCAGTTGAAATTCAAGGACCTTCCTGCGCGCATTATCTACCCCGAGAACAAGCTGGTCGCCAGCTGTTGCTTGTGCCTTGAATCTGGAAGCGATCGGTTCCTGAACACCATCGTCAAGTTCAGAGAAAAACTGATGGAATCCTTCGGGAGTCAAAGCAAATCCTCGATTAATCTGCCTTTGCTTTTTGGCCAGATTCTGAAACGCGGGCTCTGCGGTCTGCCGCGCCAGGCTTTTATTTTTCAACTCAATTGATGATAGAGCCGGCCGCGCGCTGGTATATATTTTTTTTGAAATAGAGTCAGTCGGCAGGTGGAGTGGAAGATCTTTTTCACGATATAAGGATACATCAGCCGCCAATCCTATCGGAATATCGGGTACTACGCCCACCTGCTGATACGATTTGCCTGTGATTCGGTATATCATGCTGTTGGTGATTTTTATGGTCTCCGATTCATTGCTTCCGGGCAACAGCAGCATTTGCTGCCCCGTCCCTTTACCAAACGAAGGGCTACCGACAATCAACGCCCGACCATGGTCCTGTAGAGAGGCGGCCACCAGCTCAGAGGCCGAGGCACTATGCTCGTTGATCATCACAACCAATGGTCCGTTGTAAATTACCCCTCTGTTTGTGTCGCGGATAAGGACAGGTTCCTGATTTCGCTCCTGATAAACTGCCAGCGTGCCAAAGTCAATGAAGATGCCGATCAAATCTATCGCTTCGGCCACCGCCCCCCCACCGTTATCACGCAGGTCAATAATCAATCCGTCAATTTTCTCCCGGTTAAGTTTCATAATGGCGTGGGCAACATCCTGCGCAATTCCCTGCGGGCGAACAGCAGTCCAATTAGAATAAAAGGCGGGTAACGAAATGTACCCCACTGCTTTACTTCCGGTTAACTTGATTGGGGTGATGGTGTTATCCTCATTGTCAATCATTTCTTTTTCAAGTTCAACCGTTTTTATAGTACCTCCCTTTTTTTGAACCGTTAGCCGTATACGAGTTGGTTCAGACAGTTTTTCCTGAAGTTTAGCCGGGGCAAAATCCGCTGCTGCAAATGATTGATCGGCCACCACAAAACTTAGCAAAACATCACCTTCGTGCAGATCGTTTGACTTCCATGCCGGGCTCCCGGGCTCAACGGTCATAATCACTGGCTCACCTCGCTCATTTTCGAACAAGGAAAAGCCAAAGGCAAAAACTTCCGTACTTAGTGATGCCTTGAATTCTTCGGCACGGCTTTTTGTGAAATAGGTTGTGTGCGGATCAAAAGACTGAGCCACAATTTCCAATAGCTTTTCCTCAAAAACCTGATCAAGGTTTTGCAGCCGTTCCTTTTCCCTTTGGATTATTGCCACTCGGGCTTTTTGTTCATCTTCTGGCAGGTGCTTATCACGAGGCCCCACCTTTTCTATCGAGTAGATTTGCTCAAGCACCAGGTATTTGATCAGCCGTTCCCGCTGTTGCCTCAATTGGATATCATCCGCTTTGGTTTCTCCGATCGATCGTAAATTAAGACTGTCAGCAGGTGTAAAAGTCAGTGGCTTGCTTAAGTAACGATCCAACCAATTGAGGTACTCGCTTGCCGCAGCCTGGTAGAGGCTTCTCCAGATTGTAAGCCACAAGCAGTCTTTTGATGAGTTGCCGAGCATATGGGTGAGCTCGGTATTTCCTTTAAGCTTTGTGATTTGCGCCCGGCTGATAAGAACGGCATACGGATCTAACACGCGAAGCCCGTTGTCATAAATACGGGTCTCAAGTTCTTTTTCCGGTAGAGGCCGGATATGCTGGCTTTGAATGAAGTCCGCTAGTTGACGAGCCTGGTCGCAGATATCCTTGGGTTGGCCAATAGCCGCTACGATTGGCAGCATGACCAGAATAATCGAGGCGCATGTTAACCGCATAAAAATGGACTGACTAAGATAATGTGTCCGGTTCCAAAATGGAAAGAGGATGCAAGAAAAAACCCCGGCTTTTTACCGGGGTCTTACAGTTAGACTTCCAACGCTGCCTCGGCAGGTTTTTCTTTCTGCCCCAGGTCGATTTCTTCGCCTTCCTTATTCAGGAATTTGTATTCGGTGATGCCCATGCTCGAGTCTTTCACCAACCCAACGGAACGCTTGTATTTCCACCACCACTTAAAGCGCTTGGAAAACAAGCCCTTGGTATAATAGGCGTGGAGGAACGGGTGCACCGCCAGCACCAGCTGTTTTTCGTTTTGCTTGACGAACAAATGTTCTACAGTTTGCTCAATCAGGTCGGTAACCAGAATAGAAGCTGAAATTTTGCCCGTGCCATTGCAGGTAGGGCATACCTCCTTGGTCACGATATTCATCTGAGGACGTACGCGCTCGCGCGTGATCTGCATCAGCCCGAATTTGGAGAGCGGCAGAATCGTGTGCTTGGCGCGATCCTGCTCCATTGCCTCCTTCATCGTTTTCTGAACCAACTTGCGGCTTTCCTGGCTGCGCATGTCAATGAAGTCAATGACAATGATGCCGCCCATATCGCGCAGGCGAAGTTGCCGTGCAATTTCGCGGGCGGCCTCCTGATTTACTTTGATGGCCGTGGTTTCCTGATTGTCTTCGCGGGTGCTTTTGTTGCCGCTGTTTACGTCAATCACATGCAGGGCTTCGGTGTGCTCCACAATCAGATACCCACCGCCTTTCAGGCTAACGGTTTGGCCAAATGCAGACTTGATCTGTTTTTCAATCCCGTAGTGCTCAAACACCTTTACCTTGCTGGTGTGGAGTTTTACGATTTTCTCCTTCTCAGGGGCAATCTGCTGAACGTAGGCCTTTACTTCATCAAAGGCTTTTTTATCGTCCACCACCACACTATCGAACGATTCGTTGAGCAGATCGCGCAGCAGCGAAGATGTTTTGCTCAGCTCACCGATAACCTTTTCGCGGGCTTCGGCTTTCACCAGCCGGGTCATGCCTTCCTGCCAGGTATTAAACAGGTTGCGCAGGTCGCGGTCCAATTCGGCCACTTCCTTGCCCTCGGCCACGGTGCGGATGATAACACCAAACCCGGGGGGCTTGATGGATTGAATGAGGCGCTGCAGGCGTTTACGCTCCTCACTGCTGGAAATTTTTTTCGAGACACTTACAGCATCTGAAAAGGGCACGAGCACTAAATAGCGCCCGGCCAGTGACAGCTCTGACGAAAGTCGGGGACCCTTGGTTGAGATGGGTTCCTTTACAATCTGAACGGGGATGAGTTGGTTTTTGGAAAGCTGTTGGGCGATTTTCCCATGCTTATCAATGTCTTTCTCCGCCTGGAATTTATCCAGACGCCCCCCGGTGATTTTACCGGACCGTACCAACTTGGTATACTTCTGCAGTGAACTAAACTGCGGGCCTAAATCGAGGTAATGGAGAAAGGCGTCTTTCTCATACCCGATATCGATGAAGGCCGCATTTAAGCCTGGTACTACTTTCTTGACCAGGCCCATGTAAATGTCACCGACTACAAACCGGTTGGCTTCATTTTCGTGATGAAACTCAACCAGTTGTTTGTCCTTAAGAAGGGCGATCCGACTTCCGCTTTGAGCTGAACTAATGATTAGTTCGGTACTCAAAACTTTTGATGGTTGTGCCCCGACTGAGTCGGGGCGGTTATTAATTCAATTTACTTCTTCTTGTGGCGATTCTTTCTCAAACGCTTCTTGCGCTTGTGGGTCGCCATTTTGTGTTTCTTTCTTTTCTTACCGCTTGGCATACTTTAAAATGTGTTAGTTTATGGTTTCCACTCCGGGCCGTTCGGTCCGGAGTTTATCTTAAATCTTTCAGGTAGGAATCGGCCGCTGCCTGCACCGCAGGGTCGGCATCGCGTTTTTTCACTTCTTCGAACTCAACTCTTGCCTTCTCTTTGTCGCCTGCATTCAGATACGCCACCCCCAGCAGCATTCGGGCCTGGCTGTGGTCGGGTTTGATTGCTAACAGGCGGGTGAGGTAGTTCTGAGCACGCTCATATTGACTGGTTTGCACCGACAGCATGCCCAGGTTGAACAGCGCAAATTCGTTATCCGGATCTTGCTGAATGATTTCCTGCAGTTTGCGGATGCCTTGCATGGGCGGGGCGGTCGCAAGCAAAGTCATGGCCAGTTTACCCTGCACCTCGAGATTATCCGGCTGTTTTTCCAGCACTTCCTTGAGGAAACGCTGAGCTTCACCCGCCAAAACCTTTTGCTTCTGCTGATCAACGGCAAAACTATATGCTTCATAGTACCGCTCGGCAGCATATTGGTACGATTCCAAACTCTTAAAGAACGTTGCCGCTTCACCGGCAAACCAGGCTGAGCTGTCATATCGGCCTGCCTGGGCGTATAATCGACTCAACGAGTCGGCAAAAGTAGCACTTTTTTCATTCCGCACAGGTTGGGCTACCTGCCGCAGAGCCGCAATTGCTTGTTCAAGAGCTTGTGGGACATCGCTATGCGGGTCGGCCGCGGAGGTTGCAACCGTCTCGCCTTTAAGCTGACTTTCGTTTTCGACAACGGATTTGGGCAACAGGTAGAGACCGGTACCCACGCCCACGGCTACCACCAGCAATAAAATCCTTGACTTCCACATCGGTGTTCAGGCGAACCGGTCAGGCTTGCTTCTCGGCCAGCAGTTTTACTTTTTCGCTGTTTTTAATCTTGTTGATGAAGATTTTGGCGGGCTTAAAGCTGGGTATATAATGCTCGTCAATTACAATTGCCGTGTTGCGCGAAATATTTCTGGCAATTTTTTTCTTACGCTTTTTATTGATGAAGCTTCCAAACCCGCGCACATAAATATTGTGACCATTCGACATGTTGGTTTTTACAATATTGAAGAATGCTTCCACGCTCGCAGTGACATCAGCCTTATCGATGCCGGTTTTTTCTGCGATTTGATTAATGATATCAGCCTTCGTCACGGTCGGTAGGTTTGGTAAGAGGAAGGCAAATTTAGCTCCCTACGCGTCATTCACAAAATGAAATCTTTGATAATCAAAAAGATGCGTTAAACTGTTCAAATTGATGCGCGAAGCCTTTTTTCAACGCTGCCTTTTTTAAAGTTTCGCAGCCGCAACGAATGAATAAGCGAATTTTTGCCCACCGTTTGCTGGATTGGTACGCTGAGCATAAGCGCCCATTGCCCTGGCGCGAAACGCGAGACCCGTACAAAATCTGGCTGTCGGAGATCATCTTACAACAAACCCGGGTTGCGCAAGGCTTGCCCTATTATCAGCGATTTGTCAGTGCCTATCCCACGGTTAACCTTCTGGCTGCCGCACCTCAGCAGAGCGTGCTGCGGTTATGGCAAGGCCTGGGTTACTACACCCGGGCACGCAACCTTCACGCCTGCGCGCAACGCGTTGTGCGCAACTTTGGAGGAGTATTCCCCTCCACGTATGCTCAGCTTCTTGAGTTGCCGGGCATCGGCCCGTACACGGCTGCTGCCATCGCATCTATTTCTTTCCGCGAACCGGTTGCAGTCGTGGATGGAAATGTATTCCGGGTGTTGGCGAGGATCTTTGGTTTGGAAGACGACATCGCCCGCCCGGCCACCAAAGAAAAGTTTTCCCGTCTGGCCAACGACTTATTGGTATCCGAAGCTCCGGATATTTTTAACCAGGCCCTGATGGAATTTGGTGCGCTGCAATGCACACCTAAAGCGCCCGACTGCTCTGCGTGTCCGTTTAGCAAAAACTGTGAGGCTTATCAGCACCAGCGGGTTCAGGATTTTCCGGTAAAAAGTAAGAAGGCACCGGTGCGTCACCGCTACTTCACTTACCTGGTATTTGCCCATGGCAAAAATCTGCTTCTCAAGCCGCGAACCGGAGCGGATATCTGGAACGGACTTTACGAGTTTTACCTGATTGAGACAAAGGCAAAACGGTCAGTTGCATCTGCGGTTAAAACATGCGGGTTGCCACTCGGCCCGTCCTCGGCAATTTCGAAGCAGGTCAGCTACCAACACCTGCTGTCGCACCAACGACTGCATATTCAGATGGTTTACGTGGAGCTAAAGACGAAGGCGCAGGCGGCCCGGATTCAAAAGGAGACAGACGGCCGCTTCTACTCTCTCCACCAGGTTGAGCGGTTGCCAAAACCTGTAATCATCAACCGGTACCTGCACGATATGAAAACATCGGCCGGCAAAAAATGGTAGTTTTGTTGCGCGCATGAGCGCCCGATCACGCAATAACCAAACTATTAAATAGTATGTCTGGAGTAAACAAAGTGATTTTAGTCGGCAGACTGGGAAAAGACCCGGAGGTTCGCAGTCTCGAAAGCGGGGCCACAGTCTGCAATTTTACACTCGCTACGTCCGAAACTTACCGCGACAAAACCACAGGCGATCGCAAAGAGGTAACCGAGTGGCACAACATCGTGCTGTGGCGGGGCCTGGCCGACATTGCAGCCAAGTATTTACATAAAGGCGACATGGTGTACATCGAGGGTAAGTTGCGCACCCGCTCGTGGGAGAAGGAAGGTGTAACCCGCTATACGACTGAGGTAGTAGGTGATAACATGACCATGCTAAGCACACGCGGTAGCGGTAGCAGCAATACCGAGCGCAGTTCAGGTGGCGGCTACAGCGCACCACAAGAAGAATTTAAACCAACGGCAGATACGGCTACTGACGATTTGCCGTTCTGATCGCGGATGAAGTTTTCGGTTCTTGTAGCGTCAGTAGTAGCCGGGCTCTTGATGGGTTCGTGCGGAACGAACTATCAACCGAAGCCCCGAGGCTACAACCGACTTGTGTTGCCCGAGCCCGCCTATCAGGTTACTCCCGATTCATTGCCGTATCGGTTTGAATACTCCCGCCATGCCCGGTTGATGCGCGATACATCGTGGATTCGGGAGAGGCACTGGGTGGAAATTTATTACCCGGATTTGCGAGCGAACATCCACATTACTTATAAGCAAGTACAAAATCGCCAGGACGTGCTGCGCGAACTAATGGATGATGCCTATCGCCTTACCGCGAAACATCAAATCAAGGCGTATGGTATCGATGAGGTGAACGTGCGTACCCCAAGTGGAAAAACGGCTGTGATTGCCGAAATTTCAGGCGAGGTGCCCAGCCAGTTTCAGTTCACCATGACAGACTCCACCCGAAACTTTTTGCGGGGAGCCGTGTATTTCAACACACGCGTGGCCAACGATTCACTGGCACCGGCCATTGAGTATATGAAGCGCGAGGCCATGCACCTCATCAATACGGTGGAGTGGAAACGCTGACAGTATAGCCGCACCGTCAGCCGCCTGCATTTTGATGATGCCTGCGGTTGGGCTTACTTTGCTTTCCTCCAAATAGCTGCACCTGACTAGTTTTTTCGAAACCCCGATCGAATTTCTCAAGGGCGTTGGCCCCCAACGAGCGGCTTTGTTAAATAAGGAACTCGGCATCTTCACGTTTGCCGATTTGATTCAGCATTATCCTTTTCGGTATGACGACCGCACGCGGTTTTTTGCTGTACGCGAAATCATGGACGATATGCCGAATGTGCAGGTGCGCGGCCACATCACCAAAATGGAAGTGGTGGGGGTACACCGGAAAAAGCGCCTTGTGGCCCGGTTCACCGATGGAACAGGCGAATTGGAACTAGTCTGGTTTCAGGGTATTTCCTGGGTGCTCGATAAAATCAAACCAGCTGTTGAGTACATCGTATTTGGCAAACCGGTTCGGTACGGCAGCCGGTTTTCCATTGCTCATCCGGAAGTGGAAGCACCTGCCACCCAAAGCAACACCAGCGGTTTTTTGCAGCCCGTTTATCCGCTCTCGGAAAAACTGCGTGCCCGCCATCTCGACAACAAAGTGTTGATCAAACTGCAGCAGCAATTGCTGGCGTTAGCGCCATCCCACATTCACGAAACACTCCCCGAGCAGCTCATCCGGCAACATAACCTCATGCCAAAACGGGAGGCAGTGCAACACATTCATTTTCCGAATGATCAGCAAAGCCTGCAGAGCGCGCAAGCGCGGCTCAAGTTTGAGGAACTGTTTTTCATTCAATTGCGCCTGTTGAAGCTCAAGCTGGTGAGGCAGGATAAGTTTCGCGGCTTCGCATTTTCTGACACCACCTTGCTGACGCAGTTTTACAACACGCAGCTGCCGTTTCCGCTAACCAACGCCCAAAAACGGGTGGTGAAGGAAATTTATGCCGACATGAAATCAGGCCGGCAAATGAACCGGCTGCTTCAGGGTGATGTGGGCAGCGGTAAAACCATCGTAGCCTTCATCTGCATGTTGCTGGCCATTGGCAGCGATGCTCAGGCCGTGCTGATGGCGCCTACCGAGATTCTTGCGCAGCAACATTTTAATAACCTCAGGCGGCTTGCCGATGCGATGAAGCTGCCCATTGCCTTACTTACCGGCTCAGTGAAAAAATCCGAGCGAAAGCCGTTACACGCAGCCTTGCAAGCCGGCCATCTAAAAATTTTGGTTGGTACCCATGCGCTGTTGGAAGAGGAAGTTAAGTTTCAACGCCTGGGTTTAGCCGTTATTGATGAGCAGCACCGGTTCGGTGTCGCGCAGCGTTCACGGCTATGGCAGAAAAACAATGACACGTATCCGCATGTGCTGGTGATGACAGCGACACCGATACCGCGCACACTGGCTATGACCTTATACGGAGATCTGGATGTCTCCGTGATCGATGAGTTGCCAAAGGGACGCAAACCGATTAAAACGGTCCACCGGTTTGATTCGCATCGCCTGCAGGTACACGCGTTTATGCGCGAGCAAATAGCACTCGGGCGGCAGATTTACATTGTCTACCCGCTGATCGATGAATCCGAAAAGTTGGATTTGAAGCACCTGATGGACGGCTATGAAAGCATTTCGCGGGCGTTTCCCGATGTGCCCGTAAGTATTGTGCATGGCCAGATGAAACCAGAGGCAAAGGACTATGAGATGGCCCGGTTTGTGAAAAACGAGACAAAAATCATGGTCGCAACTACCGTGATTGAAGTGGGGGTCGATGTGCCCAATGCCAGCGTGATGATTATTGAAAATGCTGAACGATTTGGTCTTTCCCAGCTTCACCAATTGCGCGGTCGCGTGGGTCGCGGTGCCGAGCAGTCGTATTGCCTGCTCATGACCGGCAACAAACTGAGTTCCGAAGCGCGCGTACGCATTGAAACTCTGGTGCGAACGAACAATGGATTTGAAATTGCCGAGGCCGACCTCAACCTGCGCGGGCCAGGCGATTTGATGGGCACGCAGCAAAGCGGTGTGCTTGACTTGCTCATTGCCGACCTCGCCAAAGATGGCGACTTGTTAAAGCAGGCACGCGAAGCGGCCACAGAACTATTGCAGCGCGATCCGACACTGGCACTGCCCCAGCATGCCGTTGTTCGCGAGCAAATTGAGCGTATGAAAAAGTCAGTTGTCAACTGGAGCCGTATCAGTTGATAGGCAGAATTCAATATATTTGAAATTGTCTTTACCCGACATGAAGGTTTTTCCCCTGTCCTGGGTTCTATGGTTGGCATATTTTTCGGCCTGGTCACAGGCAGGTGATTTCTACTTGTCGCATCACGCACCCGCGGATGATCGTCTTGAGTACTTCACCCGCAGTATCGTGCAGAATCGCGAAGGCATTCTTTTTTTTGCCAACCGTCAGGGTATACTCGAGTTTGACGGCCGCACCTGGAAAATCGTTCAGTCGTCCGGTGCGGTGTTTTCGTTGCAGTTGGCTGGCGGCAAAGTTTTTGCCGGAGGCATTGACGGCACCGGCAAGCTGGGTGCTGATCGGCACGATTTTCCGCAATACCAAAAATTCGACAGCGGCCCTGTGCTTACGCTGATCGCTAACGACAGCATGCTCTACCGGATTGGAGAAAACAGCATTGCTGTTTTTGATGTCGCAACCGAGACGATCAGCGCGCAGGTGAAAGCCCCTGGCCAGGATTCGTGGAAGGGTGGCGGCAGTGTGTTTGGCCGGCCGGTTGCCTTTACGGCTTCAGCCCTTTACTATGTCGATCAACCGGAACCCAACGCGATCGTACTTCCGCTTGGGCGTGATGAACAAATCTCGTTTGTGCATGACTGGGACAGCACTGCTTCCGTTGTCGGCACGTCTGCCAATCGTCTGCTCGTGATGAAACAGAACGGCAGTTGGGAGGAGTTGGTGCTGGAGGATCGTTTGCTGCTCGGCCGCGTTTCACTTGTAACGGCTGTTTCGGTAACGCCTGCGCTGGCTGCTATTGGCACTCTTCGTGGTGGCGTCATTTTCGTTGACAAATCCACCGGCAAAATCCGTGAGGTTATTGATTATGATTCGGGCCTTCCGGACAACGAAGTATATTCTTTGTTTGTTGACCACGACTTAGGCGTATGGGTTGCCCATCAGTATGGGTTTACCCGCATTGCGCCTGATATCCCGTTTCGTGCATTCGATCATTATCCAGGCCTGACGGGCAATTTGCTCACCGTGTTTTCAAAGCCTGGCGTGTTGTATGTCGGTACTACGGTTGGCCTCTTCCGGCTTGTGCCCGGGTCCGAAAGTTCGCCTGGTGCCGCGCCTGCAGCCATGCCCGGTGGCCGCTCGCGCGCCAGGGGCAAGATGCCTGTACCGCCAGCGCAGCCAACGCCACTACCTTCAGTTGAGTCATTTAGCTTCAAGCGCGTAGCAGGGATTGATGGCAAAATCACCCAATTAATTGAGGTTAACGGAAAGCTGCTGGCTGGTGGTTCGGCCGGTTTGTTCGAAGTAAGTGGCCTCTCCACAGTGCCGGTCTACAAAGCGCCTATACGTACCATGATGTATTCGACATCGCTTGATCGGCTTTTGGCCAGCACGTACGAGAACGAAATGCTCGCTCTCCAGCCGTTTTCGAAAAACTGGTATCGCGAAGTGATTGTAGATTCCTTACGCGATCATATCGCCCATATTTTTGAGGATCGGCTCGATAATGTCTGGCTGTGTGGCAGCCGAAATGTATATAAGCTTGAAACGCTGGAAGGTGTTGTTTCGGATGTAAAGACTGTGCCGATCAGCAATCCCACGTTAAACGAGACGGTCGGCCTCGCGTATGGATCGGAAGTATACATTGCGGCTTCAGGTACGTTTTACCGATACGAGGGGCAGTCCAACCAGTTAGTTCGATATGATTCGTTGCCCGGGCCGCGAAAGTATTTTGCATCCTCCGGAAGTTTCTGGTTTAATGATGGCCATGGGTGGCGAACGATTGACAAGCGCCTGCAGAAACTCCGATTGGAGTGGCTTTCGCTTTTTCCGCGGCTGCGGCACCTCGCTCCGGCCCAGGGCGAGCAGGCCTTGTGGGTAGTATCGGGCGATAACCGGCTGTATAAATTTATACCCCACGAGAACAAAGCGCCTTCGGTGGAAAAGCATCCGCTGATGTTGCGGCAGGTGCGCACCGAGCAAGCTGCACTGCCTCCTGCCAAACGGATCCTGGTAACGCAGGATCAGGGCGGAGTTACGTTTGAGTTTGTGCAGCCCGACTACGTCAGCCTTCAGGCGATGGAGTATCGCTACCAGGTTAAAGGCCTGTTCAACAAATGGTCGGGCTGGTCCGCTGCCAACAGCCAGGTCAACTTTTCCTATTTGCCTGTGGGAAACTATCAACTGGTGATGCAGGCAAAGAACGTTTTGGGTCAGGAGTCAATGGCTGCCACGGTCGACTTCGAGGTAAAGGCTCCATACTGGAAGCGCTCCTGGTTTTATGCGTTGGAGTTCCTCCTCTTTTCGGCCCTGGTGTGGCTTTCCATACGCATGAGTTCAGCGAACAGCAAGTACCGCATCATCAGTCGAATTCTTTCTCTGCTTACGGTTGTGTTGCTCATCCAGTTTTTGCAAGCCGTGCTGTATTCACTGCTGTCGTTGAAGAGTTCTCCCGTAATTGAGTTTTTTGTACAAGTAAGTATTGCGTTGGTCGTGTTTCCAATTGAGGCAGTTTTGCGCAGGGTAATCCTGAAAGCCAACTCCTGAAACGAGGTATTTTTTGTTACCTTGCACCACACCCCAAAACGCTATTTTATGCAATTCCGCAACTTGTTTATTGTCGCTTGCACGGCCATTTTGTTGGCGAGTTGCGGGCCGAAGCAGAAAACACTGGGCGAACTGAACCCGGCTGCTGAAGGTTTTGATTTTGCCAACTCAGATGCTGCCGCGATTGATCTGGCCGATAGCATCATGCACGCCATGGGCGGCCGCGAGGCGTGGGACAACACACGATTCATTTCCTGGAATTTTTTTGACAGACGCGACCTTGTGTGGGACAAGCACACAGGTCGTGTTCGCATTGAAAGTAAACCGGACAGCACGATCTATTTGGTGAACATCAATACAGGCGAAGGCCGCGTGCAGGTAAAAGGTCAGGAACTCACGGAACCCGATTCGCTGAAAAAGAAAATGCTCGAACGGGCAAAAAACATTTGGATCAACGACTCATACTGGCTGGTGATGCCGTTTAAACTGAAAGACACCGGAGTTACCTTGAAGTACCTGGGGCAGGATACACTTGACAACAAGCAGTATTACAACGTACTGCAGCTTACGTTTCAAAATGTTGGACGAACCCCGGAAAACAAGTACAAGCTGTATGTCGACATCCACGACAAACTCATTCGCCACTGGGCCTATTATGAGGTTGCTGCAAGTGACTCAGCTAATTTTGTTCGCCCATGGGATAATTACCAGAAGTACGGCACCATTTTATTGTCGGCCGACCGGTCCGATAGTGGTGGACCCAAGCGGGTGCAAGTGAATGAGTCGTTGCCCGATACCATCTTCACCGAATTCTGATTGATATGTTGATCAACTTAGAGTCAATCCCGCCCTTTTACAAGAATTATGTCAAGCTGGTTGAGGAAAGCAATGTAATTCAGGCATTGCGTGTGTCCGGCAACCGGATGGTTGAGTGGGTTCACGCCTGGCCCGAGGATAAAGCGGATTTCAGGTATGAGGAAGGCAAATGGACAGTGCGCGAAGTTTTGTGTCACACGCTGGATGCCGAACGGATTTTCGCCTATCGCGCGTTGCGGTTTGCGCGCAATGATAGAACTCCACTGTCGGCATTTGACGAAAACAGCTATGCTCCGGAAGCCAACGCCACCGGACGCTCGCTGAAGAAAATCGCGGCCGAGATGGTGCACCTCCGCGCATCTACGGTCGATTTGTTTGACGGATTTAACGAAGAAATGCTCACCCGCAAGGGGACGGCCAACAAGAATGAGGTATCGGTGCTCGCATTAGGCTTCATCATTGCCGGCCACGAAATACATCACCGCAGGGTGCTTACCGAGCGCTATCAGGGCAAGCCGTGGATGGGATGAGGCTGACCGCGCTGATCATCTTGGCGGGTTTGTCGGCCTGCAGCCCGCAGCGATTTATAACCCGCGATATTCGCTCGGCCGAAAGTCGCTTTCAGGATCATATTGGTTTTTACCTGTACGACCCCGCCACCCGGAACGTACTGGCTGATCACCAGGCATCGCGGTACTTCACGCCAGCCTCCAACACGAAAATTCTTACACTGTTTGCCAGCCTCACGCTGCTGGGCGATTCCATTCCAGCATTGAAGTACGCAAACACAGGAGATTCACTGATTATTTGGGGAACGGGTGACCCCACGTTGTTTTACAATCAGGTCAACGCACACAACCCGGTTTATTCTTTTCTGACCACCGCTACCCAGCCAATTTACTTTTCCTCGTCCAATTTTCAGGAGGAGCGTTTTGGGCCTGGCTGGGCCTGGGATGATTTTAATGCCTCCTACTCGCCCGAACGCTCTGCGCTGCCGGCATTCGGCAACGTGATGGAGATTAAAGTGGAGCCGCAAGGGGTTCAGGTAGTGCCCGACCATTTTGAGAAGTTCTTGCGTGAGGAGGTTGGCAACGGCCGCACAGAAGTATTTAGACCCAATGGCGATGCTAACGCAGTGGTGGTAAAGCGCGGAGCCCGAAACATCCCGAATTGGATCATTCCGTTCCGGGCCGATGATAGCATAATCACACGATTAATGATGGACACAATCCACAGGCCGATCATACCCGTGAGAAAGTCACTTATGCCCAATGCGGGAACGTTATGGACCACACCGGCCGATAGTGTCTACTCCGTGATGATGAAGCAAAGCGATAACTTCCTGGCCGAGCAACTGCTGCTGGCATGTGCCGGTGAAATTTCCGATACGCTGCAAACCCGAATTGCGATCGACTACCTGGTAAAGAATCAGTTGCGCGACCTGCCCGACAAGACCGTGTGGGTTGATGGTTCCGGGTTATCGCGCTACAACCTGAACACGCCCCGAAACCTGGTGCGCGTGTGGGAGAAACTGCTGGAGACCTATCCGCGGCAACGCCTCTTTCCGCTGCTGGCCATTGGCGGGCAGCCAGGTACGCTCCGCAACTGGTATGCCGCAAATCCGCCTTTTATTTTTGGAAAAACGGGTAGCCTGGCGAACAACCACTCCCTGAGTGGCTACCTCATTACGCGGAAAAACAAAACGCTCGTGTTTGCCCTGATGAATGCTAACTTTACGCAAAGCAGCAATGACGTGCGAACGTGGATGCAGTCGTTGCTGACCTACATTCGCGATCATTATTGATTCTCTTGATGAAGAAGATTTTTTTACCATTTGTGCTGGCCGGGATAACAGGCCATGCAACCGCACAATTGCGCGACAGCCTCGACTTTAAAATCGGGCAAATGGTGTTAATGGGCATACCCCGGGCAGATGTTGATACACTTGTTTTTGAGGCAGTAAAGTCTGGCCGGGTTGGCGGAATTATTTTGTTTGAAAAAAATATTCCGAAGAAAGCCAGCGCCTTCGCGGATCTAAAAAAAATAATCTGGTCATACCAAAAGGTTGCGCCTGCGCCTTTGTTTGTGGCGATCGATCAGGAGGGTGGCCGCGTCAATCGCTTGAAAGAGAAATATGGGTTCACCCGTTCAATCACGGCTGAAGCCACCGGCAAGGCAAAGTCGCTGGACTCGGCCCGTTTTTATGGGGAGGCCACGGCAGCCACGCTCGCTGGCCTGGGTTTCAACGTGAATTTTGCACCTTGTGTAGATGTGGCCGTTGAGCCTACCAACCCGGTGATTGTGAAGAGCGGCCGATCGTATTCGGCCAACGAAGACAGTGTAACGTTCTGGGCGCGCGAGTTCATTGAGCAACATCGCAAGTTTGATGTCGTAACGGTGCTCAAGCACTTTCCCGGCCACGGCTCCTCTACCACCGACTCCCATTTTGGTGTTGCCGATGTTACCCGCACATGGACACAGCGCGAACTGAAGCCTTACCAGGCCCTGCTGCAATCGGGCCATGTGGATGCCATCATGAGTTGCCACATTGTGAATAAGGCGCTGGATACAGCGGGCTTCCCCGGCACGCTTTCGCGGCAGATATTAGGTGGTATGCTTCGCCAGCGGCTGAATTACAACGGAGTTGTTTTTTCGGATGATATGCAGATGGAAGCCATTACGAAGCAGTATGGTTTTGAAGAAAGCATCAAGCTGGCCATTTTGGCGGGCGTGGATGTTTTATGTTTTGCGAACAACGTACCCGGAAGCTTGAAACAGAAGCCGGGTTGGATATTCAGTGTTATTCGCGATGCCGTGCTGAAAGGAGAAATTCCGCGCGAACGGATTGATCAGTCCTACCAGCGGATACGAAAGCTGAAGTCCTCCATGAACGATCTGGCGGGTGAGCAATACCGGCAACTTTGGATCAAGGCAATGAACGACAACATTGCTTTGCGGCAGCAGCTGGAGGAAGCCAGGAGACCAGAGCCCACCACAAAAAAGAAAAAGAAAAAATCACCTAAATCATGAAAACAAATACTGCGGGTGCAATTGTAATTGCCGTTTTATTTTTTTGCTTGTTGGTAGCAATTGTTTTTTGCTTCGTTCAGCGTGCTGAAGCAGAGCGTCAATCAAAATTAGCCGAAGAAGTTATGGAGCGTTTACAGGTAGCCGAAAAAGTAGCTTCAGTTCAGCGCGAAATGGCTATGGCTGCACAAAGGGAGGCCGAGGTGCAACGCATGATGGCTCAACAGCATTTGATACAAGCAGAAGAAGCGCTCGCAAAGTGTCGTGGAACGAAATAGAACAACAATGCCGGCTTTCCACATTCGGCAACCCACCGCTCTGCAAGTACCTATTGTTGTCAGCGTTCCCCATTGCGGCACAGCGTTCCCCGAGGAGTTGGTTTCGCACTTCGACCCAAAACTGATTGCAGCTCCTGATGACACCGATTGGTTTGTACATGAGTTGTATGATTTCGTCTCGGATCTGGGCATCGACATGATCCACGCACATTACTCACGGTGGGTGATTGATTTGAACCGCGATCCGCAAAGCAAGCCACTCTACACAGATGGGCGCATCATCACTGACCTTTGCCCTTCTACTACCTTTCTGGGCGAGCCACTTTTTGTCGACAGGCGTGGTGAAGTGACAGCAGATGAAATTCAACGCAGAGTTCAGAACTATTATCTTCCCTATCATCAGCAACTACAGCAGTTGCTGGCTGCTACTAAAGAAAAGTTCGGCCAGGTCTTGTTGTGGGATTGTCACTCCATCCGGCAGCACGTGCCAACCATTCGTCAGGATAAGTTTCCCGATCTCATTCTGGGAAATGCAGACGGAATTTCAGCCAGCCCGGGCCTGATTGAGGCGGCCCTGAGTTCGCTGGAGCACAGCGAATACTCGGTGAGCCATAATCATCCTTTTAAAGGCGGTTACATCACGCGCGCCTATGGCCGCCCGGCCGAACACGTTCATGCTCTTCAACTGGAGATGACGAAAGTGAATTACATGGACGATTCAGAACAAGCGTACGATCGTGCGAGGGCAGAGAAGATGAGAACGCTGTTGAAGCAGACCTTCGAGCGGTTGATTGAGATGTTGAGGTAGTCTGTAGATTGCTACACCCCAGCTGACACATGAGAGAGATCAAAGACGAAATAAAGCCACAGGTCAGGGTCTGGTCACAAGATCGTATTCCAGATGGTATCAAAGCGTTTGCGCGGGAGATGCGAAAGGAACCTACTGAGGCTGAAGCTCATTTATGGGAGAACCTTCGCAATCGTAAGCTTGCGGGATTCAAGTTCCGCAGACAACAACCTTTGGAAGGGTTTATTTTAGACTTCTATTGTGAAAAAGCGCGTTTGGCGATTGAAGTAGATGGAGGCGCGCATCGAAACCCACAACAGGCAGAATATGACCTGCAGCGTACCGAGTACTTGGCTGAATTCGGTATACGTGTTATCCGATTTGAGAATCAGGAAGTTTTGAGAAATACAGGGAAAGTATTAAGTACAATCGCAGAGGAGGCCACAAGGCGAGTTACTCCCTCACCCCTGCCCCTCTCCCAGGGAAGCGGGGTGGCCGAGGAACGAGGCCGGGGTGAGGGAGTAAAATACTTCCAATTCACTGGCCTGCTCCAACGCGAAGGTTGGATCTCTCCTGCTTATGTGGGTGTAGATCAAAGTGGTATCATACGCTATCTTTCACAGACACCACCAGCAGAGCCCACCGCCATTGAGTTTGTCGCGGGCTTTGCTCTTCCCGGATTTCAGAATGCGCACTCACACGCCTTTCAATATGCTATGGCGGGCCTGGCCGAGAATCATCCGGCAGGAGTCGATGACGATTTCTGGACATGGCGCGAAGCCATGTATCAATGTGCCCTGGCAATCAATCCCGATCAAATGCAGGCCATTGCTGCCATGTTGTATGCCGAAATGGTCCGTCACGGATACACGCACGTGGCGGAGTTTCATTATGTGCATCACGACTCCGATGGTAAGCCCTACGCCCACCGTGCCGAAATGGGCGAACGCCTGCTGGCCGCGGCTGCACAAGCAGGTATTCGTATCACGCTGATTCCGGTTTTTTACCAGAAAGGAAATTTTGGAACGGACCCCCAACCGCGACAGCGCAGATTTATTTCAAAAACGGTAGATGAGTACTTCAAACTTCTGGAGGCATCGAAAGCAGCTTTAAAAAATTTTCCTGACGCACACCTGGGCTTCAGTGTGCACTCACTTCGTGCGGTTGACCTGCCGGATGTGATTAGCACCTATCAACAAGGACCGAAAGGGTTACCCTTTCATTTGCATGTATCCGAACAGAAAAAGGAAGTGGAAGACTGTCTTGCTTTTTCTGGCCAGCGACCTATGCAATGGCTTTTAAACCATCTGCCCGTCAATGAGCGATTTCATCTCGTGCATTCCACTCACCTGGACAGTGATGAGCTGAGCAGGTTGGCTTTAACGAGAGCCAACGTGGTGTTGTGCCCTTCCACAGAAGGCAATCTCGGTGATGGTATTTTCCGGATGAAGGAATACGTGCAGGCGGGTGGCCGGTGGAGTATTGGTACAGATAGCCACATCGGTCTTAATCCGTTTGAGGAGTTGCGGATGATTGATTATCGTCAGCGCCTGATTACTCACAAACGGAATACATTCGCAGGCGATGCCGCACACTACCTGATTAACGAATCCGTTGCCAACGGGCGAAATGCTATGGGCATTCACACTCAAAATCACGTTGAGTTGGGTCAGCCGTTGGATGTCCTGGTGGTAAGTTCCAGCGCACACCTGGTGGCGGCTACAAGTGCCCGCAACCGACTAGCAACCTTGCTCTACACATCCGATTCGAGCCGCAACATTGGCACATTGGTGGGTGGCCGATGGGTGGTCAAGAGCCAACATCACCGCGATGGGCATGCGATAAAAGTTGCCTTTGCCCGGGCGCTTCGCGAAATCGGTAATCGCTGAACCGCCTGCCAAAATCCAGTAGGTTCTTTTTCTCTTTTTCCTTAACTCTGAGAGTTAAAACTAAACCCGTATGAAGCGATTTCTCTACTTGTGTTTGCTGGGACTCTTACTGACGTCAAACGGTTGGGCCCAGAAAGGAAAGGCCAAACCTGCTGCGCAGTCCACTGGTCCCGCCATCAATGTTGATCAGTTCAAAGGCCTGAAGTGGCGTAACATCGGCCCCTTCCGCGGTGGACGAGCCAATGCCATCGCGGGGCACCCTCTCGATGCTATGACCTATTACGTAGGCTATACGGGTGGGGGCATCGGTAAAACAGATGATGGCGGTATGACCTGGCGTAACATCTCCGACGGATTTTTCAAAGTCGGATCAATAGGCGACATCGCGGTGAGCGAAAGCGACCCCAACGTGATTTACGTGGGCACGGGCGAGCACGCGGTACGAGGCGTTATGACTTCCTTTGGCGATGGTGTTTACAAATCAACCGATGGTGGTAAAACCTGGAAGAATATCGGATTGGAAAAAACGCGTCACATTTCGGATGTCATCGTTCACCCCGGTAATCCGGATGTAGTGTACGTGGCCGCGCAGGGTGCCGTGCACGGGCCCAACGCGGAGCGGGGGGTTTACAAGTCAACCGATGGAGGTACCACCTGGAAACGGACCTTGTTCGTTGATGACAACACGGGCGCATCTTCCCTGAGCATGGACATGACCAATCCCCGCATATTGTATGCCGCTACCTGGCAACACAGACGTTACCCATGGAAGGTCGAAAGCGGTGGTACTGGCTGCTCGGTGTGGAAGTCAACCGATGCCGGGGAGACATGGGTAAAGATCAATGAGGGTCTGCCAAAGGAGATGGGCAAGATTGGAATCAGCGTTTCGCGCGCGAATCCAAATCGCGTATTTGCCATTGTGGAGGCCGAGAAGTCAAAAGCAGGTGTTTACCGCAGTGATGATGGCGGCAAGAAATGGAACATGGTGACGAATGATCAGACGCTCACAGCCCGCTCGTGGTATTACATGGAGATTTTTGCCGATCCCGTCAATGCTGATGTTGTGTACGTACTGAACGCACCCATGATGCGCTCCATTGATGGCGGCCGCACGTTCAGCAACATTCGGGTGGGCCATGGCGACACGCACGATCTGTGGATCAACCCGAAGAACAATCAGAACCTGGCGCTGGCCGATGATGGCGGGGGTGAAATTACCTACAACACCGGACGCACCTGGTCGCCCATCAACAACCAGGCTACCGCGCAGTTTTATCGCGTAATTGCCGACAATCGTTTTCCATACTGGGTCTATGGCGGGCAGCAGGATAATTCCTCCGTAGCAACTCCTACCCGCAACGGAAGCTTTGGCATTACCGATAAGGATTGGATTAACGGACCGGGGTGTGAAAGTGCCTGGGTCGCTTTTGATAATCCAAATAATCCACAGTTACTTTTTGGCGGATGCTACCAGGGGCAGATTAATGTGCTCGACCTGCGAACCTCAGAGACCAAGGATATCCAGGAGTACCCGTCTACCAACCTCGCGTTCGCGCCTAAGAAGATGAAGTACCGGTTCAATTGGAACGCTCCTTTTCTCAATTCTCCGCACGACCCGAAAATCATGTACCATGCCGGCAATGTTTTGTTCCGAACAAGCAACAGTGGCATGAGCTGGGAAGTGATCAGTCCTGATCTCACTCGTAACGACTCCACAAAACAGGATGTCAGTGGCGGGCCCATTACCAACGAGGGCGCGGGTGGCGAGAATTACAACACTATCTACTATGTTATTGAGTCTCCCCACGAACCTGGCGTGATTTACACCGGAAGCGATTGCGGCCTGGTGCATGTTACACGCAATGCCGGCAAGAATTGGAGTAACGTTACACCGGCTGGATTGCCTGAGGGGATGATTCACTCCATCGAAGTTTCCCCGCACGACAAAGGAACCGTGTACATCTCCGCTTCGCGCTACAAGTTTAACGACTATAGCAACATGACCTACAAGTCAGTTGACTATGGGAAAACCTGGACGAAGATTGGCAATGGTGTAGACTCAGATGATTTCATCAAAGTCATTCGGGAAGACAAAAAGGTGAGAGACCTGCTGTATGCCGGATCGGAGCGAGGGTTTTATGTTTCTTTCAACGGTGGAGCCAGCTTCAGCAAGTTTCAGCTTAACCTCCCCGTAGTTCCGGTAACCGACCTTACCATTCGCGATAACGACCTGGTTGCCGCAACGGCTGGCCGTTCGTTCTGGATACTGGATGATCTTTCTGCCATTCAACAAAGCAAAGGCGTATTTGGTGATGTGTCGGTAAAGATCTTTTCCCCCAAGCCAACCTATCGGTTGTCCTCAAATTCAATACCTGAGTACTTTGGTGATATCCCCGGCTTGGGCCGGAATCCACTCAATGGTGTTATTCTCGACTATTATCTCAAGGAGAAAGCCGATACGGCAAAAGTCACGCTTGAGATTTTAGACGTGTCGGGTAAGATAATCCGGGCATACTCAAATAAAAAGGACGAAAGCTTCAAACCCTGGCCGGGTGGTCCCCCTGCTAAACAGACCATTCCCGCTGAGGCCGGCATCAATCGCTTTGCCTGGGACTTCCGCACTGAGGCGCTAACGGGTGTTCCGGGCGTATTTGTGTATGGCGACCACAGTGGCTACCGCGTAGCGCCCGGCACGTATAAAGCGCGCATCACGTATAAAGGCCAGTTGTCCGAAACGGAGCTGGAAATTGTTTCCGATCCGCACGTGAACACCACGGCAGCCGAGTGGGCCGCGCAGCAGGAGTTTCTGCGCCAGGCCAGCGAACAGTTCGAGGAACTGCACAAATCGGTGAATAAAATGCGGCAGGTGAAAAGGCAGGTTGAAACATACAATGAATCAATGAAGGACAATGCTGATGCGCGCGATTTTGTGAACATGGGCAAAGAGTTGATCAAGAAAATAGAAAAGTGGGAGAGTAACCTCATCGAACCGCGCAGTAAGAACTTCCAGGACGTGATCAACTTCCCGAACAAACTGAACTCAGAGTTTTTGCAGTTGCGCGAGGTGGCCGATACGCATGATCCGCGATTGACCAAAGGTGTGCAGGATCGTGGCCGCGATGTGCAGGCAGACTGGGTACGGTACAAGCAGCAGATGAATCAACTGATCCAGATTGATATCGGGAACTATAACAAGATGTTCCGCGAGAAAAATATGCCGGCTCTGGTAACCGAGCCAAAGGAGCAGGTGATCAACAATTGATGGCTAAAGAAGGAGGCTGTCGCAAAAGGCATGGATAACGTTAGCCTGACCGGAGTTTGGGCCCATTTCACACTATTCCAGCTTTTTGAGACAGCCCTCTTTTCTTTGACTATAGGGTTTGGGCGCTTTTGGTATGCTAAATTGCATTCGATGTACAAGTGCATTTGGATTGTCTTGGTGCTCTCGCTGTCGCCAGCCCCCTCGGTGGGGCAGTCGACCGGGTTGTTCGGTGCCGACTCCGCTCTTCAGTTAGTACTGGCGGGTGATGTGCGTCAACTTCTGAATGACAGGAAGCAGGACCCAACCTATTACCCCATGTCGTTGATCTGGAACCTGGGCAGTCAATGGGATACAGTTCAAATCCGGGCACGCACACGGGGGCATTTCAGGAGGCAGGCGAGTGTGTGTACCTATCCGCCAATCTTACTCAATTTTTCCAAGGAAGGAGCGGCCAACACGCTGTTCACCGGGCAGGATAAATTGAAGTTGGTCTTGCCGTGTCAGGGAGAAAAGTACATGATGCGCGAGTATGTCGTGTATCAATTGTATCAACAGTTGACGCCCAGAGGCTTTCGTGCCCGGAGGGTGGAGCTTCAGTTTCAGGAGAAAGGGCGTTTGAGTAAGCCCATCGCGGCTATCTTACTCGAAGATGAGCACGAGATGGCGGCCCGTAATGAAATGAAGCTCCTCGAGAATCAAATTGTGAAGCCGACAGATACTAATCCTGATGATTTCCTGCGTATGGCCATGTTTCAGTTGATGATCGGCAATACCGATTGGTCGGTGCAATACCAGCAAAACGTCAAACTCGTGCAGGACAAAGCAGTAAACAGGCCCACACCGGTTCCTTACGACTTTGATCATAGCGGCCTCGTGTCAGCCCCCTATGCGAAGCCGGCAGCGGAGTTAAAACTTAATTCCGTGCGCGAACGGAGGTACCGCGGCAACTGCCAGCCTGATCCTGGTGCTTTTGATGCCGTTATTGCTGAATTTAAGTCTAAGCGGGAGTCGTTTTTCGCGGTATGCCAGAATGCCGCCTACCTCGATGAGGCATCCCGAAAGTTCATGATTGGTTACCTGGAGGATTTTTTTGAGTTGCTCAACAATGCCGATCGCCTGAGGCGGGTATTGGCCTATCCCTGCGACCCCGCGGGCACCGGAAATGTGATAATCAAGGGCATGAAGCCCTGATCACAAGAAAAACACCGCCTTGGGGCCAAGACGGTGTTTTTGGGTTGAAACCGCTGGAAGAAAGTCCTATACTTTCAGGGTATCTTTCAGGTAATCAATGCTCGACTTTCCCTCTCCGGCAAAGGTCTCCACCTTCTTATTGTAGGTACGCTTTACATCATCAAGGGTTTCCTGGGTTTTGTTTTTCAGGTCTTTGGTTTTGCCCAATAGTTTTTCGCGCGTTTTCTTCCCACTGTCAGGTGCAATCAAAATCCCGGTCAAAAGACCAGCAGCCGCTCCGGCCAATACACCCACTAATACTTTTCCTGTTGTGTTCATATGGATCCATTTTTTGAACAACGGTTCTGAAGTTTTCAGAACATTCACGGTAGCTCGTTAACGAGGCTACACTTGGGCAACGAGGTTGTGGCCGTTTTAGTTTTCCGGTTTGGCACAAAAAAGACGACAATAAGTTCGAGTTAAAGTTGACACGGAAATGTCGACCTCGAAGTTCTCGATAACCGTCAGTAAACTTGTATCTTACCAACCCGATTTGCCGCACATATGCCTACTGTTGAAGACATTCAGGAACTCCTCTACCGCGGTCGGTACCTGGAGGCGCGGGTAAGTGCCGAGCAGGCGCTGAGAATGGCGCCAGAGGGCAGGCTCCGACAGCTTTATGCGTTGGCCCTTTCAAAGTCGGGGGCACCTGAAGCAGCCCGTGACTACCTGGAGCCCTACTATAAAACCAACGTGAATAACTCCGAGGCAGCCGGCATCCTGGGGGGCATCTATAAAGAGCTTTTCAAAAAGAATCACCATACCCCCTTTGCCCAGTTAGCGCGCGACACGTATCTGAAGAATTTTCAGGCCACCGGCAACTATTACACGGGTATCAATGCTGCGGCCATGTCGGCTATGCTGATGCAGGCTTCGCGTGCTAAAGAGATTGCGGCCCAGGTTGCGGCCGGAATCCGGGCGGATACGCAGGATTTCTGGGAAATGGCTACCCTGGCCGAGGCCAACCTGTTGTTGAAAAAACAAGACAAGGCCATCGACTACTACAGTTCTGTGCGAAGGGCAGCCGGCACGGATTGGGGCAAAGTGGCGACCGTGCACAATCAGATTTGGCTGTTAAGTCACTTTATTGCCGTCCCCCGCGAAATTTCAAAGTTGTTTAGTCCACCACGGGTGGCCGCGTTTGTAGGTCACATGATTGATCGGCCGGGCCGGGCCACACCGCGATTACCGGCTTCACTCGAAGCCACCATCAAAGAGGCAATTAAAGCGAGCATTCGTGCCATGCAACTTCAGGTGGGTTTTTGCTCGCTGGCGTGCGGCAGCGATATCTTGTTTGCCGAAGCCTTGCTCGAGTTGGGCGGGGAGATTAACGCATTGCTGCCGTTCAAAGAGGACGACTTTGAAAACATTAGCCTGAGGTTTGCCGGAGAGCACTGGGTAGAGCGGTTCAGAAGCCTGTTGAAGCATGTGCCCTATACCTACATTACGCACGAACCGTACCAGGGGCACGATGACCTGTTTTCGTTTCAGAGCAAAATTATTTTTGGTTCGGCTGTACTTCGCAGTGGTACCTACCATACGGAACCTTACCTGCTTACGGTGTTGTCGGAAACCGATCTGCAGCGTAAGGAGGGCGGCACCCGCGATGCCATCGGCCATTGGCCGTTCCCGACTAACATCATGAACATCAATCCGGAGAACTACCTGCCTCCGGGTACCGGAATGAGTGCGCCACGCCCGGCATCGGCTGAACCTGTGTTGGAGCGGCCGGTGCAATACCTGATACGCGTGGATTTAACACACCTTAATCCGATTGACCAGGGTAAGTTCGATGAGATTCGAAATGAAGCGGCAACTGACGGAAATGTTCGGATACATCAGAACGACATGCATTTTACGCTTGCATTTGAATATCCAACACCTGCTTTCAATTTCATCCGGCAGATGTTGAGTTTGTTGCCGCCCGTCACCGAAACGCATTCGTGGCGTGCGGCCATCCATGCCGGGCCGCTCAGCCGAAATTCCTTTCCGTCATGCGAAGCACTACAACGGTTGGATCGGCTTGAAGAATTTGCCCTTCCCGGACAGGTGTGTGCCCTTTTTCCGTTTGCCGCTCTACTGGCGCTGGAAAGGCGGTGGTTCGAAGTGGTGTTTGCCGGGGCTATGACGGGCAGCAGCCCGGAGGAAGAAACTGTTTACCAGATTGTGTTGAGGCGGGAGTAACGCTACTTCGTAATGGCAATCTGATCAATGACCTGATTGCGCGCATCTACCTGCCGCAACTGCAGTGTTTTTCCTTTGGTCTCAATCATCGTGAATGAATGCACATCCGAAACCATCTTCACGGTAAAGGGAACCCAATTCTCCTGGGGTTCATGTTTCCACATGAAGGGCTTGGCGCTCATTTCTTTGTCGTACAGCGCAGCGCCACCGGCACCGGTTACGACATAGATGATCCCTTTCGGTTTCGTTTTTGTGACTCCGTCAAACTCCTGATCCAGTGTAAATTTTCCGTCCACCCGACCTTCTTTTGAGATCAGGTACCGGGTTCCGGCCGAATCTTTTTTCGGTTCAAACAGAAGGGGAAACGTACGTTGATAGTTATGCACGTGGCCGGTTAGCACCAGGTCAACTCCGAGTTGTTCTAGTACAGGAGACAACAGGCGCATCAACTGGTAGTCGTAATGGGCTTTGCTGGAGTTGAACCCGGGGTGATGGTAGGACACGATTTTCCAGTCGGCTTTACTGTTGCGCAGGTCATTGGCGAGCCAGTCAATCACAGTGGGGTCCAGCGGATTGATGTAGGTGTTGGCATCAAGGCAGGCGATGTGTACGTTTCCGTGATCAAACGAAAAGTGCGTCATGCGCGGGAATCGCGGTTGCACACTTTTCTTGAACGCGTCTACCTGAGCGGGAGGGCCCTTTACTTCGAGAGTCTCTTTGGGAATCACTCCGTTCAGGGGCAAGTCGTTGTAGTAGAAGTAAGCCAATCCATCGGGGTATTTCGCCAGATCTGCGCTATAGATGTCGTGGTTGCCGACTAGCATATAAAATGGCGTGTTCTTCATGATAGGCGAGCCCACGGTGGTATCGGCTTTTTCGGCTGTGTAATAGGGGAAGAAGTTTCTCCGGTATTCCTGCTCGCGCCCGTTGTTGTAAACAATATCACCGGTCACCAGCACAAAGTCGGGTTTTTGCTCATTCACCAGCCACGAAATTTTCGCTTGCTGGGCAGACCTCGCTCCGCAGTCACCAAATACTGCGAATCGCGTTTCCGGTTTTCGGGTGCGCGTGCGAAACGACTGGCTGCTGATCAACGTGCCGTTGCGAAAGATGCGGTAAACATAATCCTGATCGAACTTTAGCTTGCTCAGCGTGCTGCGGTAGAGCAAGGTGGTCTTTTGGTTGAGTGTGAGGCGTGTAACGTTTACTTTGGCCTGGCTCACTTTCTTAGCCTGCTCGAAGTGATTACCGGTAGTATACTCGACTAAATAGGTCGCGGGCACGCTGTCCGTTTGCCAGATCAAAACCTTTCCCTCGCTGGTGAGCGCGGAAAAGTTGCCGGGCTGAAGATAAGGCGGCACTAATACTTGCTGGGCAAACAAGGCCGGGGTCGCCAGCGATACAACAAGGGCCAATAATACTTTCATGGTTTACTAGTTTTTCCGACAACGATCAATGAAAGCGTCTTTGAATAGCCTGTCGCTCTTCAGCGTGTTGAAGAACTCGCCAATAAAGGACCGGATGTCACTCAGTTGCTTCTCGGAGAAATGAGAGGCATGATCGTCAATAACTGACTTGACTTCATTTTCCTTACCAAGATATTGTTGCCGTACGGCATACACCAGTTTATCGTTGCGGCAAAAGCCACGGTACACCCGGTCGCGAACTGTGTTCTGTCCGGTAAGCGGACTGGGTTTGGCGTACGGAGCGTTAACAAGCCCCGACATGTCAAAGTCATATGCCAGCGGAATGTAGCGGGCCGGCTTCATTTGCAAGACCTTAATGTTGTGGCTCGTCACGGACGACCAATCGGTGTTGGAAATCATGTACTGGAAAAAATCGTGTGTGATTGCCGTGGTGTCTTCCAGCTGAAGGGGGTGCAGCGTGGTCTCGCGGATCTTGCCATCAAAACGATCGGCCACCAGATCATCATCCTCAATAAGGAACCCGACCAACTGGTGCGACTTCACCTGTTTGCCCTGCCGCTCGTGCAAGGTTACGTTGACCAGGCGTGTATTGAAAATATAAGGCGTAAACGGTTCGTAGAGTTTGTATCCCAGATATTCCTTTATGATCAGGTAGTTGGCGTCTTTGGATGTTTGACACGGCAGCACCAGTTTCAGATTTTTGTTTCCGGCAAAAACGGTATTGGCCGCATCGCTCTTTTTTATCTTCACCCGCAGGGGTGGGTAATAACAATTTTCACGTCTGAAATTTCCGCGGGCCCGAACGCCCACGGCCAGGGAGTCCCAACGCCCGTCCGGGTTTTGGTATTTCAGTTGGGCCGGAAAGTAGACGCTATCGACCAGATTCTTCTTTACTTCACGAATGGAGATCGTGAATTCCAGGGACAACGGCTTTTCCTCCTGGAAAAGAGCAGAAACAGTTTGCGTTTGAGCCTGCGCCTGCAGAGGCAGGCAGCCGGCCAACACCATCCAGAAGAACCGCGCGTAGGTTTTCAATAATAGTAGATTTTGATTACTGCTTTGTTTTTGGGAAAGTCTACCGACTCGACCAGGATCTCACGAACGTCAAGTCCGGTGCGCAGCCGAAGGGCGGCCAGCAACTCTGCGTGGTTCATGGGTGCCACATGCTCCAATTTGTCATATTCAATTACCTGCGTTTTCTGATTTTTCATGATGATATTTCCATCTACCAGAAAAACAACCACGACAATAATTGCATTCACCCCCATAATCTCGACATACGTGCCCTTCATAATGGCGTTCAGCAAACCCACAGCAATGATGATAAACACGTAGGTCATGTCCTTTGACGACATAGCCTCGGTGCGCAACCGCAAGAGCGAGAACGCAGCCAGCAAACCAAAGGCAGCCCCAAACGATCCGAATGCTTTCGAGTTTTCCAGCAGGTACGACAATAAGAAAACGATGAAGTTGAGCAGGAAAAACATGAAAAACAATTCACGCTTATGGTAGGTGCGCACATAAATAACGCGGATCAGCATGACCATCACGATCGAGTTGATCAGCACCCGGTAAATAAAGAGTTCGGTAAACAGAGCGTGGCTGTCCATTGCCTGGAAGGTGTTTAGGTTTCCCCAAAAGCCCTGGGGTACGGCTACAAGGCAGGCAAAATACAAAAATTGGCCGAGGGTTGTCCGAATGTGAAGACTAATTTCCGCTCAGAGATAATCTCTTTTACAGGTCAGGCTTTTTTGGTAATTCGAACAGCCTTAACTATTAACCTATGCGCAACTTCGTTCTGTGTGTTTTCTTCCTTGTTACACTGCTGTCGGCTGCCCAAAAGAAGCAACCGGCCGCTACCGCTACGCTCGCCTTTGATCAATCGCTGTACGAGGGCATACGCTGGCGCGAGCTGGGGCCTTTCCGGGGTGGTAGATCGTGTACCGTCACGGGTGTGCCCGGTCAGCCCAACCTCTATTACTTCGGCACCGTGGGTGGTGGCGTGTGGCGCACGAAAGATGCCGGCCAAACCTGGGAGAACATCACCGACAATTACTTTGGCGGAACAATCGGAGCGGTGGCGGTGGCCGAAAGCGACCCGAACGTGATTTATGTGGGCGAAGGCGAGCAAACGCTGCGCAACAACGTTTCCAGCGGCTGGGGTGTTTGGAAGTCCACCGATGCCGGAGCATCCTGGAAACACATCGGCCTGGCCGACTCGCGGCATATTTCGCGCATCCGCATTCATCCTAAAAATCCGGATGTGGTGTACGTGGCGGCCATGGGCAACCTGTGGAAGCCGAATGAAATGCGGGGCGTTTACAAAAGTGTGGATGGTGGCACAACGTGGAAGCGTGTGCTCTATATTAATGACACCGCCATGGCGGGCGACTTGGTGATGGACCCCAACAACCCGCGAATCTTGTATGCCGCCACCTGGAACATGAAACGCAATGGCTACCGCATGGACAGCGGTGGACCGGATTCCAAACTTTGGAAAAGCACGGATGGCGGTGAAACCTGGGAAAACCTGTCGGACAAGCCGGGCATGCCCAAAGGAACCAACGGCATTATTGGCGTTACCGTTTCGCCCGTGAATTCGAACCGCGTGTGGGCAATCATCGAAAACACGGAAGCGCCCGGAGTGTACCGCTCGGACGATGCCGGCAAGACGTGGACGCGCCTCAACCAGGATCGCGCCCTGCTGCAGCGCGCCTGGTATTACTGTCGCATTTATGCCGACACCCAAAATGAAGACAAGGTGTGGGTGATGAACGTGAGCTATGGCGTATCGAAAGATGGCGGCAAAACTTTTGAACTGAAAAATGCTCCGCATGGCGATCATCACGACTTGTGGATCGATCCCAACAACAACCAACGCATGGCGATTGCCGATGATGGCGGGGCGCAGGTCTCCAACGATGGTGGCGAGAACTGGACCACCTATCACAATCAACCCACAGCGCAGTTTTACCGCGTCACCACCGACAACGCGTTTCCTTACAACATTCTCGGGGCGCAGCAAGACAACACCAGTGTGCGCATTCCGCATCGCACCAGCGGCAGTTCGATAACGGAGAGCGATTGGACCGCTTTGGCGATTGGTGAAAGTGCGCACTTAGCGCCCGATCCCACCAATCCGAACATCATCTACGGCAGCGATTACAAAGGGTACATGAGTATGCAGAATCTCGACAACGGGCAGGAGCGAAGCACCAACGTGTGGCCCGACTTGCCGGCCGGCTCTGGCGTGGAGGTGATGAAATATCGTTTCAATTGGAACTACCCGCTGGTGTTCAGTCACCACGATCCCAAGAAACTCTACGCAGGTTCCAACTATCTGCACGTAACTACGAATGGCGGACAAAGTTGGCAGGCGATTAGTCCTGATCTCACGCGTGGCGAGCCTGAGACACTCAAATCTTCGGGTGGACCAATCACACAAGACAACACGGGGGCCGAGTACTATGCCAATATTTTTGTGATTGCAGAATCGCCCTATACGAAAGATGAAATCTGGACCGGCTCGGATGACGGTCTGCTACACGTAACCACCGATGGGGGTAAGAACTGGAAGAATGTAACTCCGTCCGCCAGCATCTGCCCGAAACTCAACATGTGGAATAGCGTTGATGTGAATCCGTTTGAAAAAGGCGGGGCGTACGCGGTAGCCACCTCCTACAAGTTTGGCGACTACACACCGTACATCTACAAAACCTCAGATTATGGAAAAACCTGGACGGTGATTACCAATGGAATTCCTAAAGAAGAGTTTGTTCGCGTAGTTCGGGCCGATCCGAAGCGCAGAGGCTTGCTGTACGCAGGAACAGAAAAAGGCATGTGGCTTTCTTTTGATGATGGTGCGAGCTGGCGGAAGTTTCAACTCAACTTACCACCTGTGCCGATTGCTGACCTGGCCGTGAAAAACGACAACCTGATTGCTGCTTCCCACGGCCGCAGTTTTTGGCTCATTGATGACCTGACTCCACTCCATCAACTCTCAGCCGAAATGTCGGGTAAGGAGGCGGTGTTGTTCAAGCCGATGCCCAGCTACCGCATGCCCGGTGGCGGTGGCTGGCGCGAAGGCAACCGAAAACTGGAAGGCCAGAACCACCCCGGTGGTGTGATCACGCACTTCTTTTTAAAAGCGATTGATGACAAGTCGGATGTGAAGCTGGAGTTTCTGGAAACCGATGGCGATGTGATCAAAACCTATCACAACAAGTCGAAGGAACGCAGCGAACAACTTGCAGTAAAATCAGGGGGCAACCGGTTCGTGTGGGATATGCGCTATGCCGGCTACAAAACATTCTCCGGCATGGTGTTTTATGGATCGCCTAACCTCGGGCCGAAGGCCGTGCCCGGAAAATACAAAGTTCGCCTCACGGTGAACGGGCAAAGCCAGGAACAGGAGTTTGAGATTTTAAAAGACCCGCGCATCAACACCACACAAGAAGAATTGCAGGCACAGTTCAGTTTTCTCACCAAGGTGCGCGATAAAGTTAGCGAAGCCAACCAGGGCGTAATTGACATCCGGAAGATCAAGGATGATTTGAACGCGCTCAAAAACAAGATCGGCCGCGAACCGCAGATGAAAGACCTGAGCGATGCTGTGAAGAAGTTTGAAGAGGAATTGAGCAGTCATGAGAACAATATCCATCAAACCAAAAACCGCAGTGTGCAAGATCCGCTCAACTATGGCATCAAGATGAATAACCGACTAGCCCACCTGATGAATGAGCAAGGCGGAGGTGATTTCCCGCCAACTGCGCAGGGCGAAGAAGTTCGTCAGCAGCTCACGAAAATGGTGGATGAAGAACTTGGTAAGTTAAACGCTACCATCGACCGCAACGTAGAGCGTATCAACACCATGGCGAAAGAAAAAGGGATTGAGTTGCTGAGTGTGAAGAAAGCGCCTGTAGTGAACTAAATTTAATGAATCTTCGTGTCTTCGTGCCTTTGTGGCTGTCGAAAATTGCCACGAGGACACCAAGGCACAGAATATGCTATATGAAAACGATAATCTTATTGCTCGTAGTAGTTACACAAGTTGTATGTGCCCAGGCGCCCCACCCGCTCGAAGGCCGGTGGGACCTCACCGTCAACTGGAACGGCAAGCAGGTTCCTTCCTGGCTCGAGGTGCGCCACTCCGGCCGCGAGGCCTTGGTCGGTCGCTTCTGTTTTGCCTTCGGCAGTGCGCGCCCCGTGGCCGAGGTAAAGTGGGACAACGGTAGATTCAGCTTCGGCATTCCCCCGCAGTGGGAGCCCGGCACCCGCCACATGGAATTCACCGGTACACTCGAAGGCGAGAAGCTCAGCGGTACGATGGTCTACACCGATGGTAAAACGTCATCGTTCACGGGCGTGCGCGCGCCTGCACTCGTGCGTACGGCACCGCCCGTGTGGGGCGACCCGATTGCACTCATCGGTAAAGACCTGAGCGGCTGGAAGCCGGATGGCGACAGAAATCAATGGCAACTTGAAGACGGAATTCTCCGCAGCCCGCAAGCCGGAGTTAACATCCGCACCGTGCAGCAGTTCACCGACTTCAAACTGCATGTTGAATTTCGTTACCCCAAAGGCAGCAACAGCGGAGTGTACCTCCGCGGCCGCTACGAAGTGCAGATTAATGATGCCCTTGGCCTCGAGCCGTGGGACATCAACTTCAGTGGCATTTACGGATTTCTTCCGCCCAACCGCAACATGGCCCGGCCTGCGGGCGAGTGGCAAACGTACGACATCACACTTGTGGGCCGCACCGTCACCGTAGTGGCCAACGGAGTTACTGTTATCTCCGAACAAATTATTCCCGGCATCACCGGTGGCGCTATCGACAGCCGCGAAGGCGAGCCCGGCCCCATTCTGCTGCAGGGCGACCACGGACCAATCGAGTTCCGCAACATGATCATCACCCCGGCCCGGCCGTAGAAGCAATCAGATCGTACGATATTCCAACTGTAGGCCTGAACCAGTCGATGCAATCAAGTCCAGCACCGTCTCTCGTGAGAGGACGGTGCGGTGAAGTGTTTTTTTGGCGCGTGCTTTTACCCTGCGGGTGTAAACGAAGCAGATACACGTCTGAATAGATTTCTGTCTTGGGTTGATGCTGCGCGTTACCTACACGGGTAAAAGCACCGGGCTTTGCGGGGCTGCGGTGCTGCGCACCCCCCCCGCCGCGCGGTGCGGGGGGGCCGCCAATGCCTCCCGCGGGCGGGGGTTTGGGCTCTGGACCACTGGGGGCCAAAACAAATAAGTCCCGTTCATTG